>CAYWPG010000036.1:0-39639 GCA_964460035.1 uncultured Alkalilimnicola sp. | reverse complement strand
GAACCCCGAACCAATTGATTAAGAGTCAACTGCTCTACCATTGAGCTAACGGCCCGGAAACTGGGGTGGACGATGGGACTCGAACCCACGACGACCGGAATCACAATCCGGGGCTCTACCAACTGAGCTACGTCCACCATTATACAATGCTCACCCGACCATCGCTACCGGGTTGGCGCGCCCGGCAGGACTCGAACCTGCAACCCTCGGCTTAGAAGGCCGATGCTCTATCCGGTTGAGCTACGGGCGCTTGGGACCGATTCCGCTGCGAAACCGAATCTGGTCGGGGTGGAGGGATTCGAACCCCCGACCTCCTGCTCCCAAAGCAGGAGCGCTACCAGGCTGCGCTACACCCCGTGCGCCCAGCCGCGCCGCGCAGTTCGTATCCCGCCCAGGCACGGAGGCGGCAATAATACGCAGCGCAATCTTACAAGTCAATCACCGTCGCTCCCCTCGCCTTGTCGGTCGCAGGGTCCGCATGCGAGAATTTGCCGCGCCTGCCAGTAACCCGGGAAATCCTAATCATGACGGCTACCATCATCGACGGCAATGCTATCTCCTCGGCCCTGAAAGAACGTGTACGCAGCGCGGTTGCCGAGCGCGTCGCTCGCGGCGAGCGCGCGCCGGGACTTGCCGTAGTGCTGGTCGGCTCCGATCCGGCCTCGCAGGTCTACGTGGGCAAGAAGCGACAAGCCTGCGAACAGCTTGGTATTCGCTCGCACGCGTTCGATCTGCCGGCCGAGACCACCCAGGCCGAGTTGCTGGCGCTGATCGACCGGCTCAACGCCGACCCGCAAGTCGACGGCATCCTGGTTCAGTTGCCGTTGCCGGCTCAGATCGATGCGCAGGCGGTCATTGCGCGTATTGCCCCGGAAAAGGACGTCGACGGGTTCCATCCCGTCAATATTGGCAAGCTCACGCTGCGCCTGCCGGGCCTGCGCCCCTGCACGCCGCACGGTGTCATGACCATGTTGGAACATGTCGGCATCGAACTGGCCGGCAAGGACGCCGTCATCGTGGGCCAATCGAACATTGTCGGCCGCCCCATGGCGCTGGAGCTTCTTAACGCCGGCTGCACCGTCACCATCTGCCACAGCCGCACGCGCGATCTTCCCGCCAAGATCGCCAATGCCGACATCGTGGTCGCTGCGGTGGGACGGCCGCGCTTTATCAAGGGCGAGTGGATAAAGCCAGGCGCGGTAGTCATCGACGTAGGCATCAACCGCGGCGACGACGGCAAACTGGTCGGCGATGTCGACTATGCAACGGCAGCAGCGCGCGCGGGTTATATCACGCCGGTTCCTGGCGGTGTCGGCCCTATGACTGTAGCCACGCTGCTGCACAACACACTGCTGGCGGCAGCAGCGCGCGAGGCCCGCCCCAGCGAATAACCCGCCGAGCGCAGCAGCTGGGAAGTTCACACCCCTTTTCCGAATAGAGAGAAAAAGCCTTCGCCGCCACGGCGAAGGCTTTGCGGTCAATGCGACATACCGCTGTTTCCGCCTGCGGGACTAGCCTGTCTGCAGGCTAGCGATTCGAAGATGCTTTGCCACCGCTCGGCCGGGCGTGCACTCGAGCACGACATCCTCCGTCCAGCTCAGCGCACCGCCTCGATGGCTTCCGCAAGGCGCTCCACCGCAACCACTTCCAAATCGCCGATTCTGCCCCTGGTCGGCGCGTTCTTGCGCGGAATCAAAGCCCGCTTGAAACCGTGCTTAGCCGCTTCGCGCAGCCGCTCTTCCCCGTTTTGCACCGGCCGAATCTCGCCCGCCAGCCCCACTTCGCCAAAGACCACCCAGTCGTTGGGAAGGGGCCGATCACGCAGACTAGACAGCACCGCCAACAGCGCGGGCAGGTCGCTAGCGGTTTCCGTGAGCCGCACCCCGCCGACCACGTTGAGGAAGACATCCTGACCGAAAGTCGACACCCCCCCATGGCGGTGCAGCACCGCGAGCAGCATGGACAACCGATTGGTGTCCAGCCCCAGGGCGACCCGCCGCGGATTGCTGAGCGGACTGTCCGCGACCAGCGCCTGCACCTCCACCAGCAAAGGCCGACTGCCCTCGCGGGTGACAGTGATCACGCTACCGGCCACATCGCCCTCATGGCGGGAGAGGAAGATCGCCGAAGGATTGCGCACCTCCTTCAAGCCGGCATCGGTCATGGCGAACACGCCCAGTTCATTGGCGGCGCCGAAGCGGTTCTTTACCGCCCTGAGCAGCCGATAACGGCTGCCGCTGTCGCTCTCGAAATAGAGCACAGTATCGACCATGTGCTCGAGCACGCGCGGCCCGGCCAGCGTGCCCTCCTTGGTCACGTGCCCGACCAGAAAGAGACTGGCGCCGCTTTGCTTGGCATAACGAACCAGCAGCGCGGCGCTCTCCCGCACCTGGCTCACCGAGCCCGGCGCCGACTGCAGCTGTTCAGTGAAAACGGTCTGGATGGAGTCGATCACTATCACTTGCGGCCGCTCTGCCTGCGCAGCCGCCAGAATGGCCTCGACGGATGTCTCGGCCAGCACCTTTAGCCGCTCGCCGGAGACGCCGAGTCGAGCCGCACGCAACGCCACCTGCCGCAGCGACTCCTCGCCGGTGACATAGAGCACGGACACTTGCTCGGGCAGAGCGGCCAGCGTCTGCAACAGCAAGGTGGACTTGCCTATACCGGGGTCGCCGCCCAGCAGAATCACGCCGCCTACCACCAGACCACCGCCCAGCACGCGGTCCAGCTCGCGATTCTGGGTAGAGAAGCGCGCTTCTTCGACCTGGGGCACCTCAGCCAGCGTCTGCACGCCATGATCGCCGGCATAATTGCCGCGGGAGCGAGCGACCTTGGGCAGCGGGACGCTCTCTTGCAAGGTATTCCAGGCCCCGCAGTCGGCGCACTGGCCAGCCCACTTGGCGCTTACGGCGCCGCAAGCGGTACAGCTATAGACTGCGCGTGCTTTGGCCATCGCCATCCTCGTAATCGAACCGGACCCGGGCAGTCACCTTGCACAGCAGCTCGTAGGGGATGGTGTCGCAATGCGCGGCCACCTTTTCCACCGGCAAGCCTCGCCCCCACAACGTGACAGGATCGTGCACAGCGGCATCCGGTACACCGCGCAAGTCCACACACAACATATCCATGGAGACCCGGCCGAGAATCTGGCTAGGCTGCCCCCGGACCAGCACCGGAGTGCCGGTGCCGGCATGGCGAGGATAACCGTCGCCGTAGCCGATGGTGGCTATCCCCACACGCATATCCTCCGGGCAGACGAACGCGCCGCCATAACCGACCCTATCGCCGCGACGGCACTGATTGATGGCTATCAAGCGACTCGTCAAGGTCATCACCGGCCGCAGATCGTGCCGCGCGGAGACACTATCGAGAAAAGGCGAGACGCCATAAAGCATGATCCCGGGGCGTACCCACTCGCTGTGGCTGCCCTGCCAGCCGAGCAAGCCGGCAGAGTTCGCGATGGATCGCGCTCCCGCAAGCCCGGCGCAAGCGCGCTCGAACTGCTGGAGTTGATCGCGGGTGTAGTCGCTGTTGCGATCGTCGGCGTTAGCAAGATGCGTCATGAAACGGATCTCGCCCACCGCCGCGGCATTCTGCAACCGCCGATAAGCGTCCGGCACCACTTCCGGCGCCAGGCCCAGCCGGTGCATTCCCGAATCGACCTTGAGCCAGACGATCAGGGGCCGCTCGGTACGGGCCCGCTCCAAAATTTCCACCTGCCAGAGCGAGTGCACGACCAACTCGAGCCGGCAGCGCTCCACGGTGGCGAGCTCGCTCGCTTCGTACAGCCCCTGCAGCAACAGGATGGGATGGATGAAACCGGCCTCGCGCAGCGGCACCGCTTCGGCAAGGCTACTGACGGCAAAACCGTCGGCGGCGGCCAGTGCCCGTGCCGCTGGCAACAACCCATGGCCGTAGGCGTTCGCCTTAACAACCGCCATTATACGGCTGCCGGGCGCGCTACGGCGAGCAACCTCAAGATTATGACGCAGGGCGGCGAGGTCGATGAGCGCTCGGGTATCGCGACTCATTCGTACACCTCGCCGCTGTAGACATCGTCTATGAAATTCTCGAAGCGGGTGAAGCGCCCGAGGAAAGTGAGCCTTACCGTGCCGATAGGACCGTTACGCTGCTTGCCGATAATGATTTCCGCCGTCCCTTTGTCCGGGGTGTCCGGGTTGTACACCTCGTCGCGGTAGATAAACACGATCAGGTCGGCATCCTGCTCGATAGCGCCCGACTCGCGCAAATCCGACATTACCGGCCTTTTGTTCGGACGCTGCTCCAGCGAGCGGTTGAGCTGCGAAAGCGCAATGACCGGAACTTCCAGCTCTTTCGCCATGCTCTTAAGGCCACGGGAGATCTCGGAAATTTCGGCCGTGCGGTTCTCCTTGAAGCCGGGCACCTGCATCAGCTGCAGGTAGTCGACCACGATCAGCCCCAAGCCGTGCTCCCGCTTGAGCCGACGCGCACGGGCGCGCATTTCACTAGGCGACAGCCCGGGGCTGTCGTCGATAAACAGCGGTGCCTGCGACATCAGATTCATCGTCCCTGTCAAACGCGGCCAATCCTCGTCGTCCAGTCGTCCGGTACGGATCTTCTGCAGCTCCACCCGGCATAGCGATGCAAGCATACGCATGACCAGCGAGTCGCCGGGCATTTCCATACTGAAAACCGCCACCGGCGCTTTGCTCTTGAGGGCGGCGTGCTCGGCGATATTCATCGCGAACGTCGTCTTGCCCATGGACGGACGGGCGGCGACGATGACCAGATCGCCCGGCTGCAGGCCCGAAGTCATGCGGTCGAAGTCGTTGAACCCTGTCGGCAGACCGGTAATCTCGCTCTCCTGCTCGTAGAGCATGGCGATGCGGTCCACAACGGCGGGCAGGATCTCCTTGACGCCCATGAAACCCTGGCGGGTACGCCCGGTCTGCTCGGCGATCTCGAAGATCACGCGTTCGGCGTAGTCGAGCAGTTCCTTGCTATCGCGCCCCTCGGGCTGAAACGCGCTGCTCACTACTTCCGTACCCGCGCGTATGAGCTGGCGCAGGACGGAACGCTCGCGAACTATATCTGCGTAAGCCTGAATGTTGGCAGCGCTAGGAGTGTCGCGAGCCAGTGCGCCTAGATAGGCGAGTCCGCCGGCCTCTTCCAGCAGATTGTGCGACTTGAGCCATTCGGAGAGCGTAACGACGTCTAGCGGCTGGCCGGACTCTGCGAGTACGGCGATGCCGCGGAAAATCACACGGTGGTCGCGGCGATAGAAGTCCTCTTCCGTGATCCGATCGCTAACCTGCTCCCAGGCGCGATTGTCCAACATCAGCCCGCCAAGCACGGCTTGCTCCGCCTCGAGCGAATGCGGCGGAACCTTAAGAGCATCTGTTTCCAGCTGAGCCGTTCGCGCCTCGGCCATACGCGCATTCCCCCGACGCAAAACAATACTCAGAGCGCGTCATCAACGGCGCGCTTCCCCCCAAAGCACCGATCGCAGCCCTTGCGAGCCCGGGTATTTGCGAAAGCCGCCAGCGGCCGCCCAACGATGCTAGCCCGCATCAGGCTTGCTGCCGCGGCGACAACCGCAGCGGCGCGAAACCAGGGAACTCGGACAGCCGAGCCCCCCGTAACGCTAGGGTCTGTTCACGACTATATTTTGCGCCCGCGTCGGCACGCCCTTCGTCTTGGTCGCGTGGGCGGCGACGCGGGGTCGTCGCCCTTCATGGCCAAGCCGCGCGGCGTCAACCCGACCAGCTGGGTGTGAGCGCGCACGAGGGCGTGCAGCGGCATACGCATAGACTAGCATCAAGCCCATCGCGATCGCCGCATCTTGCCCTGAGCACGCGCAGAGCCCAGCGCAAGCGCAAATGTGCGGACACGCCCTAGAGTAAACCTATTAGGCTTCCGGCGCGACGACCACCGTCACGGTAGCATCGACGTCGCTATGCAAGTGCAGCTCGATCTCGTACTCGCCGGTGGAACGAATCGGGCCTTCCGGCAGGCGCACTTCATGGCGCGCAATAGCGACACCGGCGGCCGTTACCGCCTCGGCGATATCAGTAGTGCCCACCGAGCCGAACAGCTTGCCTTCCTCGCCTGCCTTGACGTTGATCGTAACCCGCAGACCTTCGAGCTGGCTCTTACGAGCTTCCGCCGCCGCCAGGGCCTCGGCAGCCGCCTTCTCGAGCTCGGCACGACGCTCCTCGAACAGTTTCAGGTTCTCCGGAGTGGCCAGCGTGGCCTTGCCCTTGGGCACCAGGTAGTTGCGACCGTAACCGGGGCGCACCTTCACCTTATCGCCCAGGTTGCCCAGATTCTCCACCTTCTCCAGCAAAATGACTTCCATCGTTAGCACCCCGTCGTAACATCGCTAATCGTAATCGTCAGGCCTGATTCGGCCCCGGCCCACCGAGACGTTTCCGCCAATTGAACACCGCGTCCGCAATACCCGCGAGCATCACGGCCTGGAACGCCAGTGGCACCAGTATGTACACCAACACCAGCCAACCACCGCTAATCCTTCGGCTGGCCACTACCGCATGCGCCAGGGCAAGCAGCTGCAACACGAACACCCCGCCGGCAACCAGCGCCAGATCGTAAACCACGCCCGGCCCGGCAATCAGGGCAGCCACGATCAACACCACGACGGCGACCGCATAGCCGCGCCCTAGGTCCAGGGAGTGAAACTCGGCGCGGAACCCGCCTGGGTTGTAAAGCGCCGCCTGCAAAGCGCGCCCCAGCAGCAGGCTGGCCAGCACCAAAGCCAGCAGGCTCGCCAGCAGCAGACCGGTCATCGCCGGCAACAGAGGCTCGATCATGGCGACAAAGTTCTGCTCGGCCTCCCCGCCCCCAGTCAAAGCCCGGCCAGCAAGCGCCATAGTCTGCCGCCAGAAATCCACCGGATCCGGAACGAGCAGATAAAAGCCGGCTACCGCGACCATGGCCAAACCGGCGGCGAAGCGCACCGTCGACGCCAGCGAAACCGTGCGGCGCAGCCAGTAGCTGACGGCAATTGTCGGCAGCCACAGTTCCAGCAGCGGGCGCAGCGCAGCGGACACCGGGGCGCCGCTGAACGCATAAAGCGCCGCCACTCCGGCAAACGTGCCCGCAGCGATCAGCAGCCCCTCAAGCAATCCCCTACGCAGGGTCACCAGCGCCAGCACAGCGCTGGCAACCCACGTCAGCAACGGGACTGCCGAAGCGGCAATCGCCACCAGCAGCGCCGACCAGCGGCCGCGCATAATGAACGCTGCAAAGCCGCGCATACCAACCTGTCCCGAACGGCAGCTTCGGGCTGCCAGACCGGTTTAGTGGCGGTCGGTGTACGGCAGCAGCGCCAGATAACGCGCGCGCTTGACTGCGGTGGCCAGCTGGCGCTGATAGCGGGCCCGGGTACCGGTAATACGGCTCGGCACAATCTTACCGGTCTCGGTGATGTAGTTGCGCAGGGTGTTGAGATCCTTGTAGTCGATCTCCTTCACGCCTTCGGCGGTGAAACGGCAAAACTTGCGACGACGAAAGAAACGGGACATGGCGCTAAGCTCCTGTCTACTTCATGCGGCCACCCAGGCCGCCGTGTTCTGGCAAAATGGGCAGCGGCCACAACGCGCTGCCTGCTCGCTACGTGCGGAACGCCCGCAACGCCGAAACCGTGGCCGGGTAAGCCTGGCCTGCTCCAGGCGTTTCGGGCTTACCCGCCGGCGGCAGTTAGGCGTCGGCGCGCTCCTCGTCATCCTCGCTGCGGCCGCGGCGCGAACGCTCGTCGCGATCGTCGTCGCGCTCATCCCGATCGCCGCGCTCCTCCTTGCTCTTGGCAAGCGGAGACGGCTCGGTCACGGCCTCGTCACGAAGCAAGATCATATTGCGAATCACGGCGTCGTTGAAACGGAATGCTGCGGAGAGCTCTTCCAGCTCTGCACGGCCGCATTCGATGTTCATCAAAACGTAGTGAGCTTTGATGAGCTTTTTGATGGGATAGGCCAGTTGGCGGCGGCCCCAGTCCTCCAAGCGGTGAATCTTGCCGCCGTTGGACTCGATGATCGTGCGATAGCGCTCGATCATGGCCGGAACCTGCTCGCTCTGATCGGGGTGGACCAGAAAGACCACTTCGTAGTGTCGCATTGTCGCTCCTTTCGGATATCCAGGGCTGTCGCCCAGAAAGCCTCCAGCACGCGCTGTGAGGCAAGGAGACCGCTCCGCCCAGGCGTTACCGGGCGAAATGGCGCCAAAAAAGATCGCGTAGTGTAGCTCCAGCGCGATTCGGTTGCAAAGCCGCCGACGACGACAAATCCTGTGGAATACGCATGAACATGCCTGCTCGCGCTAAGCGCCGCGCTCATGCAGACAGGCGCTGACGCACCGCTTCGAACAGCAGCACCGCGGTGGCCACCGACACGTTCAGACTCTCCACGCTGCCGAACATGGGGATACGCACCAACTGGTCGCAATGCTCGCGGGTAAGCCGCCGCAGTCCGGTGTCCTCGGCTCCCATCACCAAGCCGAGCGGCCCGGTCAGATCGGTGGAATATAGATCCTGCTCTGCCTCGCCGGCGGCACCGACCAGCCAGATACCGCGGTCACGCAACTCGCGCATACAGCGGGCGAGGTTTGTTACCTGGAAGAACGGCAGACTGCCGGCGGCGCCGGAAGCGACCTTGTGCACCGTTGGGGTGAGCCCGACCGCGCGATCGCGGGGCGCGATCAAGGCATCCGCGCCCGCGGCATCCGCCGTGCGCATGCAAGCTCCCAGATTATGCGGATCCTGCACCTGATCGAGAATCAGCAGCAGCGGCGGTTTGGTGAGAGCGTCCAGAAAATCGGTCAGCTCCCGCTCGCCCTGCGGCTGCGCGCCCGCATAGCGCGCCACCACGCCCTGATGCTGCTCGCCATCGACCAGCGCGTCGAGTTCGCGTCTGCTCACTTGATGCACAGGCGCCGAGAGGCCTTGCAAGCCCTCGAGCAACCGCTTCATACGCTGGTCGCGACGCTGCCGCTCTACCCAGACCTCGATGATGCGGGCCGGATCGTACTTGAGCGCGGCCCGCACGGCGTGAACACCGTAGATCAGTTGTGTCTGCCCCGTCATCAGCCCCGCCGCCTCCGCAAGCTACGAACGCCGGCGCGCTTGCGAGCGCCGGCCTCCTCGGCAACGGCGAAGTGGTGGCGGCGGCCCGCCGAAGGGCCGCGCTTACGGCCCAGGCTCTCATGCGCGACCAGCTCGAAGTCGATCTGCCGCTCGTCCTTATCCACCCGCATTACCCGCACCCGCACCCGATCGGTCAGCCGGTACTCGATACCGGTACGCTCGCCGCTGAGGCGATGGCCGATGGGATCGAAATGGAAGAAATCATTGGCCAGGTTGGTGATATGAATCAAACCGTCGACGTGCACGTCGGTAAGCTGCACGAACAGGCCGAACGACGTCACGCCGCTGATCACGCCGTCGAACTCCTCACCGATCTTGTCGCTCATGTATTCGCACTTGAGCGTCATGATGGCATCGCGGGTCGCCTCCTCCGCCCGCCGCTCGGTCATGGAGCAGTGTTCGCCCAGGGTCACCATCTCGTCATGTCGCACGGCGTAGTTCTGGGCATTGCCGCCCTCGAGAATATGGCGAATCGCCCTATGCACGACCAGATCCGGATAACGGCGGATCGGGGAAGTGAAGTGAGCGTACTCTTTCAACGCTAGACCGAAATGGCCGATGTTCTGCGGCCGGTAGTCGGCAGCCTGCAGGGATCGTAACAGCACCGTCTGGATCAGGTGGCGATCCGGGCGGTCGCGCACCTTTTCCATCAAGCGGGCGTAGTCCTTGGGCGATGGGGAGTCGCCGCCACCCAGGTGCAGCCCCACCAGTCCCAGGAATTGATGCAGCTTCTCCAGCTTCTCCTCCGTAGGCGCTTCGTGATCGCGATAGAGGGCGGGGATTTTGTGTTTCTGGAGAAAGCGCGCAGCCGCTACGTTGGCGCTGATCATGCACTCCTCGATGATCATGTGCGCCTCGTTACGCTCGGCGGGCACGATCTCCAGGATGCGCTGGCCGGACTCATCGAACACGATCCTGGTTTCAGCGGTTTCGAAGTCGATGGCTCCGCGCCGGATGCGCGCCTTTCGCAGCGCCTTGTATACCGCGTAGAGGTTCTCGAGGTGCGGTACCAGCGTGCGGCGCTGGCGGCGAAGCGCTTTATCGTTGTCCAGCAGAATGCCCGCCACTTCATCGTAGGTCAGGCGGCCATGAGACCGCATCACCCCTTTGAAGAAGCGCGAACGACGGATGCCGCCCGTTGCCGAGATATACATCTCGCAACATAGGCAGAGCCGGTCTACGTCCGGGTTAAGCGAACACAGCCCGTTAGAGAGAATCTCGGGAAGCATCGGCACTACGCTGCGAGGAAAGTAGACCGAGTTGCCGCGCTCGCGCGCTTCCTCATCCAGCGCTGTGCCCGGGCGCACGTAATCGGCGACATCGGCAATGGCCACGATCAATCGCCAGCCCTTCGCCGTGGGCTCGCAGTAAACCGCATCGTCGAAGTCCCGCGCGTCCTGGCCATCGATAGTCACCAGCGGAAGATCACGCAGATCCACCCGGCCCTGCTTGGCCTGCTCCGGCACCTCCTCGCTCAGGCCGGCGACCTCCGCCAGCACCTCCGCAGGCCACTCCACCGGTATGTTATGTACCCGTGCGGCGACCTGAATCTCCATCCCCGCCTCGATATGCTCGCCGATCACTTCGGTTATGCGTCCGATCGGCTGGCGGCGGATGCTGGGTTGCTGAAGGATCTCGGCCACCACCAAGTCCCCGTCGCGCGCGTTCGCCTGTTCTTCGCTAGGGATGATCAGGTCATGGTGGATGCGCTTGTTCTCGGGAACCACGAACCCCACGCCGCTTTCGCGGAAGAAGCGCCCGACCACATACTTGTTGTGGCGCTTGAGCACCTCGACCAGATCGCCTTCCGGCCGCCCCTGCGCGTCTATGCCGGTTATTCTGACGACCACCCGATCGCCGTGCAGCAGTGTGCGCATCTGTCGCGGCGCAAGATAGATCCGCTCGCTGCCCTCGTCCGGGATCAGTGCGCCGGAACCGTCGGTCTGACCCACGATGCGACCACGGATCAGCTCACGGTTATCGACGATGACGTAGCCGCGGCGGCGGTTCTGAATGAGCTGGCCGTCGCGCTCCATGGCCCGCAGCCGTCGGCGCAGCCCCTCCAGCTGTTCGGGATCCTCAAGCCCAAGCACCTCCCCGATCTCGCGCCGCGAGAGCGGCCGCCCACTCTGACGCAAGACTTCGATGATGAATTCCCGGCTGGGGATGGGGTGCTCGTACCGGAGCTGTTCGCGCTGTAAGTAAGGATCCGAGGCGGGTGATACGTTGTGCTTTTTTGCCATCAAGTTGCTCTGTGTCAAGGCATTCCCTGTGCGCAGCATACGCGAACGGTACGCGCCTGCAACGAGAAGCGTAAAAGAAGAAACTAGGCGTTGACAGCCGTGCGTCTCATGGGTAAAGTTTGCGCCTCAACGATAGCTGAGGTCAAAAACGGCTTCAGCCATCGCCGAGGTGGCGAAATTGGTAGACGCGCTAGCTTCAGGTGCTAGTGGGGGAAACCCCGTGGAGGTTCAAGTCCTCTCCTCGGCACCAAACCTGACAAAAAGGCGGCCCAAGGGCCGCCTTTTTTGCTTTTCGCAGCTCTTCTGCGTGCCGGGGCAGCCCCCAGACGTGTCGAAGCGCCTTCGGCCGGACGGATCCTCTTTCAGCGCTCAACGTAATCACTGCGGACTGCCGCCGGCGGCACAGCTAAAGCCGCCTGTGCAGCATCTGCTGCGACCGCGCGAACACCGCCCATAGCACGCTAGATGACGAACCAAGCCAAGAAGGGATTCACACCTGGAGCGGCGCATCGGCTTTCCGGCCGCAGCGGTGCTTTGCGGGGAAACCGTTCTCTGACGGCGCTGGCGGCGAGCTGCTAAGCCGCCGGTGGATAAAAGGCCCGGAGCGGGCTAGAGAAGCGCACTCTGCCCCGCTTAAGCGGGGCAGAGTGCATTCCGGCATCCTACTGTCAGTCGTCGAAGGGATGCCTCAGCATGATGGTTTCCTTGCGGTCGGGGCCGGTGGAGATGATGTCGATAGGCACACCCACCAACTCCTCGATCTTGGCCAGATACTCGCGCGCGCGCTGGGGCAGATCCTCATAACGCTGAATACCGACCGTTGCGCTCTTCCAGCCCGGCATGTCCAGGTACTCCGGCTCGCACTCCGCCAGCATGTCCGCACCCGCCGGCAACGTATCCAGCAGCTCGCCCTGGCAACGATAACCGACGCAAATGCGAATGGTGTCCAGCTCGTCCAGCACATCGAGCTTGGTGATGCACAGCCCCGAGAGGCTGTTCACTTCCACGGCCCGGCGCAAGGCTACTGCATCGAACCAGCCGCAGCGGCGCGGACGCCCGGTGGTGGCGCCAAACTCGTGCCCCCTTTGGCCCAGGTACTCCCCCAGCTCGTCGAACAGCTCGGTAGGGAAAGGCCCGGCGCCCACACGGGTCGTGTACGCTTTGGTGATGCCGAGCACGTAGTGCAGATCGCGCGGCCCCACACCGGTGCCGCAAGCAGCCGCGCCCGCGGTCGTATTGGACGACGTCACGAACGGATAAGTGCCGTGATCGATGTCCAGCAAGGTCCCTTGCGCGCCCTCGAACAGAAGCGACTTGCCGGCCTTCTGGTACTCGGCAAGCAGCGCGCCCACATCCGCGACCATAGGCCGCAGCTCTTCGGCTACCGCCAGGCACTCGTCCAGCGTCTGCTGGAAGTCCATGGGAGCTTCCTTGAAGAAGTGCTGCAACACGAAATTGTGGTAATCGAGCACCTCGCCCAGCTTAGATGCTAACCGCTCGCGGTGGAACAGATCGGCTACTCGGATACCGCGGCGCGCGACCTTGTCTTCGTACGCCGGTCCTATGCCGCGCCCGGTCGTGCCGATGGCTGCCGCGCCCCTGGCACGCTCGCGCGCCAGGTCGAGGGCTACGTGAACCGGCAAGATAACCGGACACGCCGGGCTGATGCGCAACCGTTCGCGCGCAGGCACGCCTTTCTGCTCAAGAGCGGCGATCTCCTTGAGCAAGGCTTGCGGCGAGAGCACCACGCCATTACCAATCAGGCAAAGGACATCCTCTCGCAGGATTCCCGAGGGGATCAGATGCAGAACCGTCTTCTCGCCCTCGATCACCAACGTGTGACCAGCATTGTGGCCGCCCTGGAAGCGCACCACCGCGCCTGCGCGGTCAGTGAGCAGGTCGACCACCTTGCCCTTACCCTCGTCGCCCCATTGGGACCCGATCACAACGACGTTCTTAGCCATCGACCCCGTCTCAAAGCGTTAATGTAAGTAATGACATAACGAGCCAGCAGGCCGTTAAATCCCGTCCTGCACAACCTGCCGACCGCTGCGCCGGCTCCTGGCGCAGCGCGGCAAACCGAATACAGCCGCGACCGGCTTGCTTCGGCACTCGGCCCTACGCGGCCGGTTCGACACGCCAACCGTCGGAATGTCGCACCAGCACCCGATCGCAACCCATTTCGGCTGCGCCGCCCTGCTGGCCGGGCAAGGCGAAAATTACCCGCTCTCCTTGCGCGCGCAAGCGCGCGACCGCCTCCAGCAGATCCGGCTCGTCGCCCCAAGGCGCCAGGATTCCCAAAGCCAGCGACGCCTCCGCCTGCCCCAGCGCGGCCAGGGTCTTCAAATCGGCGCTAAAGCCCGTGGCCGGGCGCGCCCGCCCGAAGACTTTGCCGATCTCGTCGTAGCGGCCGCCACGAGCGATCTCCTGGCCATGGCCGGCGGTAAAGGCGGCGAACACTATGCCTGTCTGGTACTGGTAGCCGCGCAGCTCGGCAAGGTCGAAATGCAATGGCACCTGGGGCTCGCGACGCTCCAAAGCGGAAGCCAGCGCCCAGAGATCCTTTAGAGCGGCTTGTACGTCATCGGGAGCTCCGGCGAGGAGCTTGCCGGCTTGATCCAGCACCTCGACGCCGCCGTTGAGCTCCGGCAGTGCCGCCAGCATCTCTCGCAACGGCCGGTCCACGGCGAGCCTGTCCAGCAACGCCTCGATCTCGGCCTGCGCTTTGCGCTGCAAAGCATCAAACAGCTGACGCTCGGGCACCCCCGACAACCCTGCCGCGCGCGCCAATCCGCGAAAGATGCCTACGTGCCCAATATCCAGATATGGCTGCTCGATACCCGTGACCCGCAAGGTCTCGAGCATCAGCGACAAGATCTCCAACTCGCTCTCGACACCGGGATGGCCGAATAGTTCAGCTCCGACCTGTAGCGGATCGCGGGAGCGCCCCAGCCACTGTGGACGGGTATGGAGCACGGTGCCCAAATAGCACAGCCGAACCGGCTCTTCGCGCTTCAACTGGTGGGCATCGATGCGCGCCGCCTGCGGCGTCATATCGGCCCGCACGCCCATCAGCCGTCCGGAAAGCTGATCGGTGACCTTAAAGGTCTGCAATTCCAGATCGTGACCGGCTCCTGTCAGCAGCGAATCGAGGAACTCGATGAAGGGCGGGATGATCAGCTCATAGCCCCAACTGGCGTACAGATCCAGCAAGCGTCGACGCAGCGCCTCCAGGGCGAACGCCCGCGGCGGCAGCACCTCGTCGACGCCATCTGGCAGTAGCCAGCGGTCGTCGTTGAAGAAATGCTCTGTCATAGTGATTCCCGTTGCGAGCAACTCGAGCGTACAGGCCGCTAGCCGCGCCTAGTGCCTGACCAGATATAACAAGGCAAGTCCGAGCAACATGGACACCAACCCGGCTGCTCGCAACGTGTGATCGTCCAGTTGAGCAGCCTGCACCAGCACCTGCCGCAACACGCGCGGGCTGGCAAACGGCAAGATACCTTCCAGCACCAAAAGCAAGGCAAGTGCTGTCAGCACATCCACGACCATCGTCCTTCCACAAAAAAGCCCGGGCAGCCGCTCCGACCGCCCGGGGTTTCACCTATCTGCTTAGCGCTGTTGCTGCGGCTGACGTTGGTTAAAATAACGGAAGAACTCCGAATCCGGCGATAACAGTAGGATATCGTTCTCGTCAGAGAAGATCCGTGTATAAGCCCCAAGACTGCGGTAAAACGAGTAGAATTCCGGGTCCTGGGTAAACGCCTTGGCATAGATGCTCGCCGCCAAAGCGTCGCCCTCGCCGCGGGTCTGTTCGGCCTGGCGATAGGCAGTGGCAAGAGTCTCCTCGCGCTGACGATCGGCTTTGGCGCGAATGGCCTCGGCCTCCTCCTGCCCGCGGGCCCGAAACTCCCGAGCTACGCGCTCGCGCTCGGCCTGCATGCGGCGAAAAACGGATTCGCTCACATCCTGCGGCAGATCGATTCGACGTATGCGCACGTCGACCACCTCGATACCGAGGCTGCTTGCAGCCGTATTGGCCTGCACCTTCAGCACCTCCATGATATCGCCGCGCGCGCCGGAGATAACGGCCTTTATCTCCTTCTTACCGAACTCTTCGCGCAGCCCCTGCCGAACTATGTTCGCCAGGCGCTGGTTCGCGATATCCACATCGCCGCGGACAGCGGTGTAGAAACGAAGAGGATCATTAATGCGCCACTTGACGAACGAGTCGACTATCACGTTCTTCATCTCTTTCGTCAGGTAACGCGCCGGGGGCTCGTCCAGTGTCTGCACACGAGCGTCGAACTTACGCACGTTATTGATAAACGGAATCATGAAGTGCAGGCCAGGCTCGGACTCCCAATCCTCCACGACCTGACCGAGGCGGAACTTCAAGGCGCGCTCGGTTTCGTCCACGGTAAACACCGTGAAGTAGGCCAGCACTAGCACGACCACAGTCAGCGCGATCAAAAACGTCCTGATTTGCTGCATTATCGGGTCTCCCTCAAACGCAGACCCTGACGGTCGCCACTTGGCTGCGAACTGCGCGCCGGCGGGCTGGAATTGGGCTGCTGCGAAGCGGACGGCGCGGCAGACTGCGCGCGCGAGGACCGGCTTTCTTCGTTCATGAGCTTGTCCAGCGGCAGATACATCAGCGGCTGGCCATTCTCCACATCGACCAATATCTTGCTGCTGCGTTGTAGCACCTGCTCGATGGCGTCCAGATAAAGCCGTTCGCGCATAACCTGCGGCGCGGCGCGATACTCTTGCAGCAGAGCCAGGAAGCGGTCGCTTTCGCCCTCGGCACGCGCCACCACCCGGGCGCGGTAAGCTTCAGCCTCTTCGAGCAGCCGCCGCGCCTCGCCTTTCGCCCGCGGCACCACCTCGTTGCTATAGGCGTGCGCTTCGTTGATAAAGCGCTGTTCGTCCTCGCGCGCACGGATTGCGTCGGCAAACGCGCCCTGCACTTCTTCCGGCGGCTGCACGTCCTGCACCGCTACGCGGTTCACGACCAGCCCGGCCTTATACTCCTCGAGCACAGCCTGCATCAGCTCCTGCGCGCTGGCAGCCACCTTCTCGCGGCCTTCCGTCAACACGTAGTCTAGCGGGTGTTGTCCGACCATCTCGCGGATGGCGCTCTCCGCCAAGGCCTTCATCGTGCCATCCGGATCGCGAAAATTGAACAAATACTGAACGGGGTCGGAGACTTGATAGTGAACGGCCAGGTGCACGTTGACGATGTTTTCGTCCTGGGTGAGCATCAAAGCCTCGTTGAGGCGCTCCCGGACACGGCCGCCAGGCAACACCTCGTAGCCGACTTCCACTGTACGCACCGTCCCGATATCCACGATGCGCACTTCGTCAACGGGATAAGGAATGCGCCAGTGAATTCCGGGATCAGTGGTATCGATGTACTTGCCAAAGCGCAGAACGACGCCTCGTGTGCCTTCCTGCACTATGTAAATGCCCGAGAGCGCCCAAACGACCAGTAAGATGACAGCGAGCACGCCGATACCGATCAGGCTGCCGCCGCCTCTGCCGCCATCGCTTTCGCCATCGCCACGCCGGGGCGGCTTGCCGCCGAACATCTGCCGTACGCGGTCCTGGAACTTGCGCCACACCTCGTCGAGATCGGGCGGCCCCTGATTCTTACCGGGGCCACCGCTCCAAGGGTCGCGGTTGCCGCCACCGGGCTCATTCCAAGCCATGAGATTCTCCGTGGTCCAGTCTAATAATTCTCATCAGCCGCCTGCCCGGCCGCCCGAATTTTAATGAGGGCAACGTGCACGCGGCAAGGCGCGCGGCACAGTCATTGCGCCGATCGCTGCAACGGAGCTGCCAAACCAAGTATCGCAGCAGTCAAGCGTCCACACAGCACGGACACGTGCCTCAGGATCAGCGCCCTGCACCGCATCCATACCGCTGCCGGGCAGTACAGCTGCCGCGGCCCGACCGACCGGAACAGCCCGTGGACGGCCGTTCCGGCATTCTGCCAAGCGAACTCTAACAGAAACGACGCGTGCTGGCAGTGTGTATCCTGCTACCTGCCGGAACCATGCGCTCCCGCCCGTAGCCGTAGCCGTGCCGGAGAGAAACCGCAGGAGTAGCGCGACCCGGTCGTGGGCGCTCATAGATGGCAGGTTGGTGGCTGGCGCAGTACATAACTACTCTATGGCGATGCAGAAAGATCCTCAGCCGGCCGTCAGCGGCTGCAGCGGGGCCGACAGCCCCTCCTTCTCATACATCCGGTCCAACTCGCGCTGCGGCAGATCAACAGTAAGCAGGGTACTGCCGTCATCTTCCACCTGCTCGCTGAGCACCTCGCCCAATGCGTAGAATCTGGCCCGCAAACGCCCCTCGGCCGGGCCCAGGCGAATGCGCCCCCGGGCACGCGCGCTACCCACCCGCTCTGCAAGCGCCTCCAGCAATAGCGAGACGCCCTGTCCACCACTCGCGCTGAGCCACACCTCGGCGATCTCGCCCTGCGCATTGCGCCTCACACCCGGCTCGCGGCCAAGCAAATCGATCTTGTTATAAACCTTGAGAACCGGGACATCGGCGGCGCCAAGCTCCGCCAGCACCTGTTCGACCTGCTGCACTTCCTCATCGCGTGTAGGACTGGCTGCATCTATCACATGCAGCAACAGGTCGGCCTCCACCACCTCTTCCAGCGTAGACCGGAAGGCCTCGACGAGCTGATGGGGCAGATCGCGGATGAAACCGACGGTATCGGCGAGCACCACTGGCTGCCCGTTGCCAAGCTCCAGGCGCCGCAACGTGGTATCCAGGGTTGCGAACAACTGGTCGGCGGCATAAACGCCGGATTCGGTAAGACAATTGAAGAGGGTCGACTTGCCCGCGTTGGTATAACCGACCAGCGAGACAGCGGGAACTTCGCGTTTACGGCGGGCCTGCCGGCCTTGATCGCGCTGCTTGCGCACCTTGTGCAGACGCCGCCGCAGCTGCTTGATTCGCAGTCCTATCAGGCGGCGGTCGAGTTCGAGCTGAGTCTCGCCGGGACCGCGCAAACCGATGCCGCCCTTCTGGCGCTCCAGGTGCGACCAGCCGCGCACCAGGCGGCTAGCGATATGCGAGAGCTGCGCTAGCTCGACCTGCAACTTCCCTTCGAAGGAGCGCGCGCGCTGCGCGAAGATATCGAGAATCAAGCCGGTCCGATCCAGCACCCTGCACTGCAGGATGCGCTCTAGGTTACGCTCCTGCGCCGGGGAAATATCGTGGTTTACCAGCACCAGCTCTATCTTCTGCGCCGCGACAACGCTGGCAATCTCCGCAGCTTTGCCGGTCCCTATGAAATAACGTGCCTCCGGCGCCTTGCGCCGGGTCACGATAGTATCGACTACCGTGGCACCGGCCGACGCCGCCAGAGCCGCAAACTCTGCAACCGCATCGTCCGCGCGCGCTCCGTCCAGTTCTACGTGAACGATCAGCGCCCGCTCGCCGCCGTCGGGACGCTCGAATAGCTGCGTAGCGGACGCGGTAGGCTCGTAAACCTCAGAAATTGCCGAACTCCTGGCCTCGATCCTCGGAGGCTGTTGGCCGAACGTTGCGCGCCGGAACGATCGTAGAGATGGCGTGTTTGTACACCATCTGGCTTACACTGTTTTTCAGCAGAATCACGAACTGGTCGAACGACTCGATCTGGCCCTGGAGCTTAATTCCGTTGACGAGGTAGATCGATACGGGGACCTTTTCCTTCCGGAGCACGTTCAAAAACGGTTCCTGAAGCGACTGCCCTTTGGCCATTACCACGACTCCTTGACAATTGCCGGTTGATTGTTGTTCTCCGAGGGCATCCAACCGATCGCCCGGCGGTACTGCTGCCTACTTACGCGAAAACGCGATTCTATCACAGACACCCCACCCTCCACTCAGGCAAGCACCGCCCGCGCACGCGCGTACAGAGACTTCAGGAGCCCCCGCTCCTCGGCGACGAACCACTCACCGCCTTGTTCGCGGCGCAGCCAGGTTAGCTGCCGCTTTGCGAACTGTCGCGTTGCAATAATGCCCTTAGTCTTCATGGCTGCATAGTCGTAGCATCCGTCGAGATAGTCCCAAATCTGGCGGTAGCCTACCGCCCGCATTGACGGATAGTCCCGGTTAAGATCGGGACGCGACTTCAACGCTTCGACCTCTTCCACGAACCCTTGTCGCAACATCTGCTCGAAGCGCCGCGCGATGCGATCGTGCAGCCATTGCCGGTCCGAAGGGGCGATGATCCATTTGGCCACCGGATACGGAAAAGGTTCGCCCCCGTCGCGCTCGAGCAAGCGGGTAAGAGGTTGTCCGGTCAGCTCGTACACCTCGAGCGCCCGCTGAATGCGTTGCGGATCGTTCGGGTGAATACGTGCAGCTGCATCTGGATCGACCTTGGCAAGACGGGCATGCAATGCTTCCCATCCAAGCTCCTCGGCAGTCGCCGCAAGCTCGGCCCGAAGTGCGGGATCCGCTTCCGGCAGGTTCGCTAGGCCACGCTCCAAGGCGCGAAAATACAGCATAGTACCCCCCACCAAGAGCGGTACGCGCCCCCTTGCGTGGATCTGCTCGATTTCTCGCAAGGCATCGTCACGAAACTGCGCCGCCGAATAAGCCTGCGCGGGATCCCGTATATCGATCAGCCGGTGTGGCGCTTGAGCAAGGACATGGGGACTGGGTTTAGCCGTTCCAACATCCATCCCGCGGTAAACCAACGCCGAATCGACGCTGATGATGTCCAGCGGCAACCGTTGCACCAGCTCGACCGCATAGTCCGTTTTGCCGCATGCGGTCGGCCCCATCAGCATCAACACCGGCGGACGCGAATCGATGGCAGACACGTCAGCGCCCACGCAAAAACAGCCTATCAAGCTCAGTGACGCTGAGCTCGGTCCAGGTCGGGCGGCCATGATTGCACTGGCCGCTGTTGGGAGTACGCTCCATCTCTCTGAGCAAGGCGTTCATCTCGGGCAAGGTAAGACGTCGATGCGCCCGCACCGAGCTGCGGCAACCCATGTTCCCGAGCACATGGTTAATCGCTTCCTGCAACCGTCCGCTAGAGCCATGCATCATGAAGTCGCTCAGCATGTCATGAACCAGCGCAGCCGCGTCCGCATCGCGCAGCAAAACCGGCACGCGCCTGACCAGCAAGGTGTTGGGCCCGACTCGATCCACTTCCAGGCCCAACGCATCGAAGGCCTCCCGGTGTTCCTCCGCCGCGGCTGCCTCCGCAAGCCCCACTTCCACGCTCACCGGCACCAACAGCGGTTGCGAAGCCACGCCGCTGGCCGCCAGCTGCTCCTTCATACGTTCATAGACGATACGCTCGTGAGCGGCGTGCATGTCGACCAGCACAAGCCCCTTGGCGCTTTCCGCGAGTATGAAAATACCGTGCACCTGGGCCAGCGCATACCCTAAGGGCGGCACTTCCGTCGACACCGCCGCCGGCTCATCTGGCTCCGCAGCGGCGGCGAGCCGCTGGGGAGCAAGTGGCGCAGCTTCCCGCTCGCTGCCGGTGCTGCCATACAGCAGCCGCGCCTCTCTCAGGGGCAGGGCGAACGGCACCGGTTCGGGCGCAGGTCGCTGCGGGGCGTTCAGGCCGAGCGCCGGACGGGGAGCCGGCGGCACGCGCGCCTCCATATCCTGCGGGCCGTTCTCGGCCAGCGCGCGCTGCACACTGCGAAAGAGAAAGTCGTAGACCGTGCGGCCGTCGCGAAAGCGCACTTCATGCTTGGTGGGATGCACGTTGACGTCCACCAATTCCGGCTCGATGTCCAGATAAAGCACATACGCCGGATGGCGCTCCTTGAACAGCACGTCGGCATAGCCACGGCGGACCGCATGGTTGGCGAGCCGGTCCTTGACCATCCGACCGTTAATGTAGAAATACTGCAGATCCGCCTGCCCGCGAGAAAACGTCGGCAGTCCCAGCCAGCCTGTCAGCCGCAGCCCCGCTTCGCTTTCGATGAACAGGGCCTGCTCGACGAAGCTGTTGCCCAGCAGCCCGGCTAGGCGGGCCTCCCTCATGGCTGCGGTGGTCGCCGCCGGCGCCTGTATAACCGGTTTATCGTTGTGCCTGAGCGTAAACCCGACGTCGAAGCGCGCTAGGGCCAGACGCTTGATCAGCTCTTGAACATGCCCGAACTCGGTAGCGTCGGCACGCAAGAACTTGCGCCGCGCGGGCGTGTTAAAGAAGAGCTCGCGCACTTCTATGGTAGTGCCTACCGGATGCGCCGCCGGCACAGGAGCCTGCTCGGTCCCTCCATCGACCTGCAGTGACCAGGCGTGTTCGGCCTCCCGCGCCCGACTGGTGATCGTCAGCCGCGACACCGAGGCTATGCTAGGCAGCGCTTCGCCGCGAAACCCAAGGCTGCTGACGCGCTCCAGATCCGCCAGGTCCCGGATCTTGCTGGTCGCATGCCGTGCAATGGCCAGCTCCAGCTCGTCCTTGGGAATTCCGCCGCCATCGTCGCGCACCCGGATCAAGCGCTTGCCGCCCAGCTCTATGTCCACTTCGATACGGCTAGCGCCGGCGTCCAAGCTGTTCTCGACCAGCTCCTTGACCACGGAGGCCGGGCGCTCGACGATCTCGCCGGCCGCGATTTGATTGACCAACTGGGGCGGCAGCTGCTGAATGCGGCGGCTGATAGACATAGGCTATGCGAGCGGTTGCGGAATGGGACACACATTATGAGCCAAAGAGCGGACGGCACTCCAGCGGCCGCTCGGCTCGCTGCCTAGCATCCCAGGCGCGAGACGCCAATCGGCTTAGGGGATGACCAGCTTGCTGCCCACGAGGATGTGGTCCCCGGAGAGATTATTAGCGGCACGCAGACTGCCGATATTGACTTGATAGCGTTGCGCAATGGCGCTCAGAGTATCGCCGCGCTGGACCACGTGCTCGCGCGTCGCGGCCGGTCCGCCGGCCACCCGCAACTCGGGCAGCAACGCTTTCTCCGCATAATCGCGAACGCCGGCCATCAAAGCTCGGGCGAGCCGCGCCTGATGCTCGGCGGTTGCCAGCTTGCGCTCCTCCTGAGGGTTGGAAATGAAAGCAAGCTCAACCAATACCGACGGCATGTCCAGGGAGCGCAAGACCGCGAACCCGGCTTGCTCCACCCGCCGCTTGTGAATCGTGGTCGTCTCCGCCAGCCGATCCAGCATCATGTTGGCCAGAACGGTACTCGACTCCACGGTGGCGGCACGGGAAAGGTCGAGCAAGACGGTTGCCACCAGGTCGTCCTTGTCTTCCAGCGACACGCCGCCGATCAGATCGGACGAGTTCTCCCGCTGCGCCAACAAGCGCGCCGCCTCGGTGGAAGCACCCCGGCGCGAGAGCGTATAGACGGACGCTCCCTGCACCCCTCGGTGTGCAATGGCGTCGGCATGCAGCGAAATGAACATATCCGCCCTATGTTCGCGCGCAAGCCGCGTGCGTTCGCGCAGACCGACGTAATAATCGCCATCGCGAATCAACACTGCCCGCATGCCGGGCTCGCGATTCACCAGCGCGGCCAGTTGGCGGGCCACTGCCAGCACCACGTTCTTCTCGTAGGTACCGCCCGGGCCGATCGCGCCAGGGTCCTCCCCGCCATGGCCGGCATCTATGGCGATGACCAGCTCGCGCCGGCCAGTACCGGCCACCGTTCGCACGGGCTCGGGCGTGCGTCGCTGCTCGCTGGTCAGATCGACCACCAGTCTATGCCCGTAAGTCTCGTTGGGTCGAATCAGAAAGCTTTTTACTTCAACGGCCTGAGTCAGATCCAGGACAACGCGCAGACCACCCTCGTCACGCGGCGCAGCGCGCAGACCACGCACCAGCCCCTGGGCGTTGGCCATGGCGAGCAGCACAGGATTCAGGCTCGCGGCCTGAAAGTCGATCACCACGCGGCTGGGGTCGGGTAGCGTGAATACCCGGTGGGCGGCCGGCTCGCTGAGATCGAAGACGACACGCGTCTGATCGGCACCCGCCCAGGTACGGATGCCCTCGATCGTCGCCTGCGCCCATACCGCAGGGCTGAGCAACAGCAGCCAAAGCAGAACGAGACTACGCGCCATCGATGTGCCCGATCGTTTTGTTTGGACCTAGGGTATACGCAGGCGCGCGGAAAAATCAATAAATTCTTTGTTTATAGCGACATAGCAATCACTTTTCGCGAACAACGTGAACTGCGAGCACTGCGCAACATCTTCTTTTCACTGACTATTGGGATGATCAAGATCATCTTTCAAGGCGGACAACAGTCGCTCGCCCAAGGCGCTGCCGGCGGAGAGTACGACCGTTCTGCCAGTACCTCGGTAGTTCAAGGACACACTCAGATCAGGGGTCGGCAGCCAGCCTTCGCCCCGCTGCGGCCATTCGATCAGGCATACCCCTTCCGCCATCAGTTCCCGCAGGCCCAGATACTCAAGCTCCTCCGGGTCTCCCAGCCTGTAGAGATCGAGATGGTATAGCCTGCGCGTACCGATCTCGTAAGGCTCTACTAAGGTGTAGGTCGGGCTGCGCACCGCGCCCTGGTGTCCAAGGGCGCGCAGCAACGCCCTTACCAGCGTGGTCTTGCCGGCACCGAGCTCGCCGTAGAGATAAATCGCCGCCTGGGGCGGCATGGCAGCGGCCAAGGCGGCACCGAGCCGCTCGGTGGCCTGTGTGTCGGGCAATTCGAGCTGCAATTGCTTCATGTCGGATTCACTAGCTGGCGCAAATGTGGCATCAGATCCGTTGCCAGCAGACCCCGTTCGCCGCTTTGGGCGGCGGCGTCCCCCGCCGCCGCGTGCACCTGAACCCCGATCCGGGCCGCGGCCGCCGGTGCCAGCCCTTGAGCCAGCAAGCCGCCAATCACTCCACTGAGCACATCGCCCATGCCGCCACTGGCCATGCCGGGATTGCCCGCACCGCACAACCACGACGGCCCGCTCCCCGCATTGATCAGCGTACCGGCCCCCTTGAGCACGGCGATGCCGCCATAACGACGCTGAATCGCCGCCACGGCGCCGAACCGATCCTGTTGCACCTCGCGGCTGGAGATACCCAGCAGACGCCCTGCCTCTCCCGGATGCGGTGTCAGAATCCAATCATCGCGACGCCTGCCTTCCAACGCCAGCAGGTTCAGCGCGTCGGCATCCAGAATCAGCGGTTGGCTCGCGCCCATTGCCGCCTCGAACATGCTCCGTCCCCAGTCGTCGCGGCCCAACCCCGGCCCGAGCACGATTACCGTTGCCCGTTCCAGCAGAGGTTGCAGACCGGCGGCATCGGTCGCCGCAACCACCATCGCCTCGGGACGCGCCGCCAGTAGTGGCAGGCAATGCTCCGGCAATGTCGCTACCGTGACCAGGCCCGCACCAACCCGCAAGGCGGCCTCCGCCGCCATACGGACCGCACCGCCCATTCCGCGGCCGCCACCCACCACGAGCACATGGCCATAGTCCCCCTTGTGCGCGTCGGCGGCGCGTGGTGGCAACTGCTCGGCGACCTCAGCAGGCGTTATTAATCGGGCTGCCGGCGCGACCTGTTCATAAACCGCTGCCGGTACGCCCAGATCCTCCAGAATCACCTCACCGGCCAAGCACCGGCCGGCACTGATGAACAGCCCCGGTTTCTGACCGATGAACGTAACGGTCAGCTCCGCCCGAACCGCCACCCCAAGGACGTTGCCACTGCTGGCATCCAAGCCCGAAGGCAGGTCCAGCGCCAACACTGGCCTTGCAGCAGCGTTAATGGCTCTCACCGCCGCCGCCCATACCCCCTCCAGGGGGCGGCTCACGCCTATGCCGAACAAGGCGTCCACAATCACATCGCTATCGGCGAGCGCTGCTGGATCCAGCCCGCGCACCTGGCCGCCGGCTTGCCGATAGCGCTCGCGTACGGTTGCGGCATCGCCCCGTCCGGGCGGGCCATCGCCGACCTGAACAACCTCCGCAGCCAGTCCGTCGGCACGCGCAAGCCGCGCCACAACGTAACCATCGCCGGCGTTGTTGCCCACGCCGGCCATCACGACCACACGCCTGGCATCGGGCCAGCGCTCGCGCAGGCGGCGGTAGGCCGCCGCGCCGGCTCGCTCCATAAGTGTGAGACTGCCCCCGACTTCGGCCCTGGCCGCCGCCAGGCGATCGAGCTCGCGCAATTGCGCGGGAAGGAAAAGGTCGCTGCTATTCATCGCCTGCAACGCATACAATGGACTCATGGCCGCCAATGCCTCCTCGTCAGCTTCGCCCGATTTCGCTGCCCTTGCCACCCAGATCAAGCAATGGGGCCGGCAATTGGGCTTTGCCGATGTGGGCATTTGCGGAATCGATCTACGTCAGGACGAAGCTCATCTGTTGCGCTGGCTGCGCCGCCGGTTTCACGGCGATATGCACTATATGGCGCGACATGGCGTCAAGCGTGCACGTCCGGATCAACTAGTGCCCGGGACTCTGCGCGTGATTGCCGTCCGCATGGATTATCTGACCAGCCGCAGCGAGCCGGCACCGCAGAGCGGCAGCGCATTCGTCGCGCGCTACGCTCGCGGGCGCGACTATCATAAGCTGCTGCGCAAGCGCCTGCAGCAACTGGCCCGGAAGATCGAATCAGCGGTAGGTCCGTTCGGCTATCGGGCGTTCGTGGATAGCGCACCTGTACTGGAGAAAGCGCTGGCTCGCAATGCCGGATTGGGCTGGATCGGCAAGAACACGCTGCTGCTCAGCCGCGATGCAGGCTCGTATTTCTTCCTCGGCGAGCTTTTCACGGACCTGCCACTACCGATCGACCCTCCCGTCAGCGCCCACTGCGGAAGTTGCCGGGCCTGCATGGCCGCCTGCCCCACCCAGGCCATAGTCGGGCCGTATCAGCTCGACGCACGCCGCTGCATCTCCTATCTCACCATCGAGGCGCATGGCAGTATTCCCGAGGAATACCGGGCTGCCATCGGCAACCGCATCTTCGGCTGCGACGACTGCCAGACCGTCTGCCCCTGGAACAAATTCGCTCAGATCAGCGTTGAACCGGATTTCGCACCGCGGCATGGGTTGGATGCGCCCGTCCTGATGGAGCTGTTCGCCTGGAGCGAAGAAGAGTTTCTGCAGCGCACCGCCGGCTCGGCAATCCGTCGCCTGGGTTACGAACGTTGGCTGCGCAATATCGCTGTGGCGCTGGGGAACGCCGCCCCAAGCCCGGCGGTAGAAGCCGCTCTGCAAGCCAGAGCCGCACACCCCTCGGAGCTGGTGCGCGAGCACGTGCACTGGGCATTGGATAGAGTTCGGCAGCGGCGCAGCCAATCCGGCGACTCCGTGGCTGCCTCCAAGTAAGACTGCAGGAGCGGCGATCACCGCGAGCGCTGTTCTTCGGATGCCCTGCCGCGCTCGCGATTACCCAAGCGAACCGTCACGCCGGACGCGGCGCGACCGCCCCCGGCTAGCGATCGTCAAGCCACCGGTGATACTGCTTGACCAGTCCCTGAGTGGAGCCATCGTGCCGCTCCAGCCCTTCGCCGGAAGCAAGCGCGGGCAAAAGGTCGTCGGCCAGGCGTTTACCCAGCTCTACCCCCCACTGATCGAAGGGGTTGAGATTCCAGATCACGCTCTGGCAGAACACCTTATGTTCGTATAACGCGATCAGCATCCCGAGCAGCCGTGGCGACATTTCGCGCAGCAGAATCGTATTAGAGGGACGATCGCCCGCAAACACGCGGAACGGCAGCAGCGCTTCGATACGCTCCGGCGACAGTCCCTGTGCCTGCATTTGCGCTCGCGCCTCCTCCGGCCCCTGCCCTCGCATCAGCGCCTCGGTTTGCGCAAACAGATTGGCGACAAGCTGCAGGTGATGTTCCGTGAGCGGGGTGTCTGGACGAACGATGCCGATGAAATCGGCCGCCACGGTACACGTTCCCTGGTGTAATGCCTGAAAGAAGGCATGCTGCCCGACTGTGCCCGTCTGCCCCCAGAGCACGGGCACCGTTTGATAGCGAACCGGACGCCCCTCCCTATCCACCGCCTTGCCGTTGCTCTCCATCTCGAGCTGCTGCAAATAGGCTGGCAAATAGGCGAGGCGCTCCGTATACGGCACCACCGCCAGAGAGTTCATGCCGAGAAAGTTGTTGCACCAGACGCCTACCAGCGCAAGCACCACCGGCATGTTCTCGGCGAGCGGGGCCCGCTGAAAATGCTCATCCATGGCGGCCGCGCCGGCCAGGAACTCGCGAAACGTCGCCATCCCGCATGCCACCGCGATGGGAAAACCCACGGACGACCATACGGAGTAGCGGCCGCCTACCCAGCCCCACACCGGGAAGATCAGCTCCGGGACGATACCGAAATCGCGCGCCTTGGCTTCGGCGCCCGTGAGTGCGACCAGTTGCCGCTGAGCCGCCTCGGCCGAACCCGCAGCCGCGATCAGCCAATCGCGGGCAACTTCGCCATTAAGTAGAGTTTCCCTGGTGCCGAAGCTCTTGGAGGCGATACTAACGAGGGTACGCGCGGGATTCAGCGTTTCCAGACACGCGGAGAGTTCGACGCCGTCGATATTGCTGACGAAATGGATGCGCGGCCCGTCGGCGTGACGCGCCAATGCGCGCAACACCAGCCGCGGCCCAAGATCGGAGCCGCCAATCCCGACATGAATCACATCGGTAATGCTCTCGCCGCTGAAGCCGCGATGCTTACCGCTGCGAATCGCGTCGACCAGCTCCTGCAGTCGCGCCAGCGCCGCGGCTGCCTCACGCTGCTCGCCGCCAGTCCCTGCGTTGCCGCGCAAGGCCATATGCAACGCTGCCCGCTGTTCGGTGTGATTGATCGGCTCACCAGCGAACAATCGCTCGCGCCACGCTTCCAGCCCGGCCGTTCGGGCCAGCTCGACCAACAGGTCAAGCGTATGCGCGTTCAGCCGCTGCTTGGAGTAATCCAGCAGCAAGCCGTCCAGCTCCAGCGAGAAGCGCTGAAACCGCTGCGGATCGGTCTCGAATAAGCGGACAATAGGTACGCCTCTCAGCTCTTCGCCGTGAGTGCGCAACGCTGACCAAGCCGCCGTCTCGTCGATTCCTTTCATAGACCGCCCTCTGCTGCCTATAGCGTCCTGGCCCTCACTGCGAGGCAATCGCAGTGGCCTACATGCCGCCGGACAGGTGACCCGTCCGGTAGCGTATGCGGCCGCCGACGCGTCAATCAACCGCGTCGGCGCACCGATAGCTTAGGCAACCTGCAGGGGAATCGCGCTGCGGCGATGAGTGATGCGGTTGTTCTCGTCGCAGTAAACCAACGTGGGCTGATAGTTGGCGGCTTCCTCATCCGACACGCTGCCATACGCGCAGATGATGATACGGTCGCCAACGTTGACCTTATGAGCGGCCGCGCCATTCATGGAGATCATGCCGGTACCGGCTTCCCCACGGATCGCGTACGTCGTGAAACGCTCACCGTTGGCGATATTGTAGATGTGGATCTGCTCGTACTCGAGGATGCCGGAAGCGTCCAGCAGATCGGCGTCAATCGCGCACGACCCCTCGTAATCCAGCTCGGTGTGAGTCACACAAGCCTGATGCAGTTTGCATTTCAGCATGGTCAGATGCATAACCAATCACCGTCCTGTCGTCTCTGGGCGATTAGGGCCAGCTGCACTTCCAGTACCACCACGAGTACCTAGACTAAGCGTGCAAAGCGAAGCATTATCGGCCACTAGGCCGAGTGGTTCAATCGAACTTCGATATTATCAATCAATCGCGCCCTGCCCAACCAGGCAGCAGCTAGCAAAACTAAATCTTGGTCAGTGTCGTTTGCCTCGTGCAAGTCGCTTTGACGGCGCACACTGACGTAATCCGGGCGGAATCCCGCCTCATTCAATGCCTGTACCGCCCACTCCTCGAGGGCGCGGAACTGGCGTTCTCCGGCGACAATACGCTCGGCAGCTTCGCGTAGGATACGCGCCAGCGCAGGCGCCTGCTGTCGCTCGGAGGGTGAAAGATAGCCGTTTCGCGAGCTCATGGCCAACCCATCCGCTTCGCGCACGGTATCCGCCTCCAGTATCGTCACCGGAATGTTCAGGTCGCGCACCATTTGCTTGATTACCATCAACTGCTGGTAATCCTTCTTGCCGAATATCGCTGCATCCGGCTGTACGAGGTTGAACAGCTTGCTTACCACCGTGGCAACGCCGGCGAAGTGGCCGGGGCGCGAGGCGCCGCAGAGTATGCTGCCAAGCGCGGGCACATCCACCCGCGTGCTCAGCTCGCCGCCATCCGGGTAAACCTCGGCCACGCTGGGCGCGAAAACCAAATCGGCACCCAGAGCGCGCAGCTGCTCACAGTCAGCCTCCAGGGTACGGGGATAGCTGGCAAAGTCCTCCCCGGCGCCGAACTGCAGCGGGTTGACGAAGATACTCACCACGACGCGGTCGGCATGCGCCTTCATGCGCTCGACCAAGTCCAGGTGCCCCCGATGCAGATTGCCCATGGTGGGAACCAGCCCCACGCGCTCACCAGCGTTGCGCCACTGGCGCACCTGCTCGCGCAGATCGGAAATGCGATCGACTACGCGCATGGCCTCTCCTCAGAAAAAGTGCTCGGGAGCAGGGAAGGTCTTCTGCTTGACAGCCTGCACGTACGCACTGACCGCCCCGGCGGCGCTGTCCTGGCCAGGCATGAAGTTGCGCGCGAACTTGGGCGTCCTGCCAGGGGTAACACCCAGCATATCGTGCAGAACGAGGATCTGGCCGTCACAATCGACGCCAGCGCCTATGCCAATGACGGGGATGTGCACTTCGCGCGTAATCCTGGCGCCCAACTCCGCCGGAACGCACTCCAGCAACAACACATCGGCGCCGGCAGCTTCGAGCAGCTTGGCGTCCCGCAGCATGCTATCGGCCGCACTGCTATCCTTGCCCTGGACCTTATAGCCTCCGATCTTGTGTACGAACTGCGGCTGCAAGCCCAAATGAGCGCAGACGGGGATGCCGGCACGGCTCATGCGGGTGACCAGTTCGGCCTGGTCACCGTTACCTTCGAGCTTGACCATGTGCGCCCCGCCTTCCTTCATCAGCCGCGCGGCGTTATGTAGCGCATCCTCCACCGTGGCGTAACTCATGAAGGGCATGTCCGCCATGATGAGGGCGTAACGGCGCGCGGCGGCCACGCAGCGGGTATGGTAGACGATCTCGTCGACGCTGACGCCCAACGTGGTCTCGCGTCCCTGTATCACCATCCCCAGCGAGTCCCCGACGAGGATGACGTCAACGCCCGCCGCGTCCAGCAAGGCACTGAAGGCGTAATCGTAAGCGGTCAGACACGCGATCTTCTCGCCCTGCTGTTTCATACGGTGCAATCGCGAGACGTTCACCGGCGTTCGGTTCTGCGCTTGCGGCTGATTAGCGTACATAGTGACTTCCTACGCTGTTTAGAGACGATCGATCGCCGCCGACAATTGCTGCTGGGTTACCAAGCTTACAGGCTGATAGGGGCCGGATTAAAGTAGTGGCGCCCGTTATGCACAGTGCGGATGCGCTCGAGCAGCAGCGCGTAGTCGTGTTCGTTGTCGACCAGATTGATGTCGCTGCTGTTGACGATCAAGAGCGGCGAACGGTCATAGTGATAGAAAAACTCTATATAGGCTTGGCAGAGTCGTTCCAGGTAAGCGGGATCGATGTTCTGCTCATAAGGGATACCTCGGGCCGCGATACGCCGGATCAACACATCCACCGGCGCCTGCAGATAGATCACCAGGTCCGGCTGCGGTACCTCCAAGGCAATCTCGTTAAACACCTTGGAGTACAGCGCAAACTCCTGCTCGTCCAAATTCAACTCGGCGAACACCCGATCCTTGTCGAACAGGAAGTCGGCGACCTGTCGTGGCTGGAACATATCGCCTTGGCGCAGCGCGCGCAACTGTTCCGCGCGCTGCAGCAAGAAATAGAGCTGAGTAGGGAATGCCGCCTGACGAGGATTCTGATAGAAGCGCTCGAGAAAGGGGTTCTCCTCCGCCCGCTCGAGCAGAAGGTCGTAACCGAAGCTCGCCGCCAGACGCTTGGCCAGGCTGGTCTTGCCCACCCCGATCGGCCCTTCGACCACTATATGCCGCAATTCTCGCTCGCTCATTGCTCCGACCCGCCGTCAATGTCCGGACGCATCGAGCTTGCATAACCCGTTTGCCGGACAGGCCGCCCGCAGCGCCTGCACCGTCCCCCGTCCGGGCACCAGCCAGGAGGCGGCGATCTCTGCCAGAGGATACAGGACGAAAGCCCGCTCGTGGAGTCCCGGATGGGGCACTTGCAGCCGCGGATGGTCGATACGCTCCTCGCCCCAGAGCAACAGATCGAGATCCAGCGTCCGCGGCCCCCAGCGCTGCGGTCCGCGCACCCGGCCCTGATCCCGTTCTATCGCCTGCAGCCGGTCCAGAAACTCCAGCGGCTGCAGCGTAGTGGCCACCACCGCGGCCGCGTTGATGTAATCCGGCTGATCTTGAGGGCCCATGGGCGCACTACGGTAGAAAGCCGAGCGCGCCAGCAGGCGGCTGCCGGGAAGCCGCGAGAGCGCCGCCAAGGCCCTTTGCAACTGGCGGAGCGGATCGCCCAAATTACTGCCCAGCCCGACAGCGGCTCTGATCTCGACGCTCATGAGTCCCCGGAACGGCGCCGCCGCCGACGCCGCCGACGCGGCTCAGGCTCCACATCGGGTGGCGGCGCTCCGCCGTCGCTGCTGGCGACCGCCGCTTTCCACCACTCAGCCAAGTCCGCCGGCGCATCGCCCGCCTCGGCACGCAGCAGCAGAAAATCGTAGGCTGCGCGAAACCTGGGGTGCGCGATCAGCCTTGCCGCACGCCGCGCATTGCGACGTTCAAAGCGTGGCTGCAGCTGCCATACTTCGCGCATGGGGATGCTGAAACGCTTGGGGATCGCCACCGTCTGCAACTGCTCGGCGATCACTTCCTCCGCCGCCGCCTGCAGCGCCGCGGGCTCGGAGAGCCCTTCTTCGCGCTGCCGCCGCCATGCCTCCTGCACCGCCGGCCACAGCAGCGCCGCGAACAGGAAGGCAGGCGTTACCGGCTTGCCCTCGGCGATACGCTGATCGGTATTGGCCAGCGCCCGCGCGATGAACAGCATTCCCGTGCCGTGACTATCGCGCGCCAGGCTGGCCTCCGTAGCAGGGAACAACTGCGAAAACAGGCCGTACTGGCGTAGCGCCTCGAACGTGGCCGCGCCCACGCCGCTCATCAGCAGCTTGAGTATCTCGTCGAAGAGTCGCGCCGCCGGGACATGGCAGAGCAAGCCGGCCATCTTCGGAATCGCGGCAGCGGTGCCCTCTTCGATACGAAAGCCGAGCTTCACAGCGAAGCGAACGGCCCGCAGCATGCGCACCGGGTCCTCACGGAACCGCACCTCCGGATCGCCGATCAGGCGCACCAGGCCCTTATGAAGATCGGCCATGCCGCCGGCATGGTCCACGACGGAGAAATCGGCGATGTTGTAGTAGAGAGCGTTGATGGTGAAATCCCGCCGCATCGCATCTTCCGCCAAGGTGCCATAGGCATTGTCGCGAATGATGCGGCCGTCCTCGAACTCTACGTCGCCCCCCTCGGCATCCGGATCGTGCAAGGCCCGGAAGGTAGCGACTTCGATGATCTCAGAACCGAAATGCACGTGCGCGAGGCGGAAGCGGCGCCCGATCAACCGGCAATTGCGAAACAGCTCGCGCACTTCCTCCGGATGGGCATCGGTGGCAATATCGAAATCCTTGGGCTCACGCCCCAGCGACAGGTCGCGTACACCGCCGCCCACCAGATACGCCTGATAACCGGCGTTCTTCAGGCGATACAATACCTTCAGCGCGTTGTCACTGATATCGGCACGCGAAATCCTGTGCTCGGAACGCGGCACTATGGCGGGGTACTGTTGGTCTTGTTGCTGATCTGTCACAAGTTGCGCAGAGTGCTTGAGCATTAGAAAAGAGCGCGTATAATAGCACCGCTCGCAGGCCAGTCCAGAGCTTTGCCACCCAAAGGTGCGAGCCGGTCTGCGATCACAAGTTCCGCTCCCATCGTCTAGTGGTTAGGACGCCGCCCTCTCACGGCGGTAACCGGGGTTCGAATCCCCGTGGGAGCGCCATATCGTCGACGGCCGCACATGCGGCCGTTTTGCGTTTCGTACCGCCCATCAGCAATGAATAGCACAACCACCGCCGCTGCTCCGGCCCAGCTGCTACGCCGACTCGCAGCCTGCTTTTACGACAGTTTGCTGCTGGCAGCGCTCTGGATGGTGGCCGCGGCACTGTGGCTGCCGTTCACTGGAGGCGAAGCCGTCCCTGCCCGCCTATACCCGCTATTCCAGCTCTACCTGGCCATAGTAGCAGTGACCTTTTTCGTCGGCTTCTGGTGCCGAGCCGGCCGCACGCTGGGAATGCAGGCCTGGCACTTGAGAGTCCAGCAGCCGGACGGCAACCTGATCACTTACAAGCAGGGGTTGATTCGCTGCGCGGTCGCCCTGGTTTCCTGGGCGGCGTTTGGGCTGGGCTTTCTATGGATGCTGGTCGACCGCGAGCGCCGCACTTGGCACGACATTGCTTCCGGCACGCAGGTCGTACGCATTCCACCTCCACGTCGAAGACCGCTTCCGTAAGTAACCCATCACCGCTTCGGGCGCATGGCGCCCGCCGCGGGCCGGATCCGCGCGGCCGTTGGAGGCGACGATACCTTGCTGCGTCTTGGCGCGAGCCAGGTACGTCGTCATCCAGGCGAATTCCCGGCCCCATGCGCCCTAGCGCACGCGCAAGATGCCCCAGACCCCGACCAGCAGGAACGCCGTAGCCGGCAGCAGCGCGCTGAGCGCTGGCGGCAACCCATAGACCAAGCCCATCTGGTTGAGCAGCCGGTTCGCCAGGAAGAACACGATACCGATGAGCACACCTATGAACAGCCGCTGCCCGGCATTGGTTGCGCGCGCGGAGCTGAACACCATGGGCACCGTCAGCAGCAACATCGCCACAGTGGCCAGCGGGGTGGCGATCTTGACCCAGAAAGCAAGCCGATACCGCTCGCTGGCCAGACCATTGCGCTCCAGGTAATCGATGTAGGTGCGCAGCTCAGTAATCGAGAGCGTACGCGGATCCACCACCACCACGTCGAGCACGGTGGGCGCAAGTTCCGACTCCCACACCAGCTCGGCACTTCGGTCCAGCACCACCCCTTCCGGCACGAAGCGGTTGATGACCACATCGCTAAGGATCCACGCCCGGCCGTCGTAATGGGCATAGGCGGCGCTGATCAACTCGGTCAGTTGCTGATCTTGCTCGAACCGGTAGATGCGCACGCCGCCCAATTGGGTATTGCTAATGGCCCGCTCCGCCTGCACGAAACTGCGGCCATCGCGCGCCCAGAAGCCCGTGAGCCGATCGGATGCGACGTTCTGCGTCATCGCCGCGCTGCGCAACTCCTGCGCCCAGCGGTCCGCCGGGGGCGCCACCCACTCACCCAGCGCGAAGGCCGCCACCGCCAGCGCAAAACCGGCCAGCAGCACCGGCCTCGCAATGCCGAAAATAGAGACGCCGACGGCCCGCATAACCGTCAGCTCGTTGCGCGCGGCCATGCCGCCCAGTCCCAGCAGGCTGCCGATCAAGGTAGCCATAGGAAATGCCTCGTAAGCGCGTTGCGGCATGCGCAAGACGATATAGAGCAGCGCTTGCATGGCTCCATAGCCGCCACGCCCTATGTCGCCGCTCTCGTCCACGAACGCGAACACCGCTTCCAGCGAGACCAGAATGAGCAGCGCGATCAAACTGGCGCCGATAACCGTTGCAGCGAGGTAACGCCCGAGCAAGTTCATGCGCTGCTCCTTCGCACCCGCGGACGGTGTGCACCGTAGCGGCGGCGCAGCCAATACAGGCCTGCGCACAGCAACAGCAGGTGGACCCACCACAGGCCTATGGCCGGCGGGATCGCACCGTCGCGCATCCAATCCTGCGACATGCTCAAGCCGTTGGAGTACAGCACGTAGACCAGCACCGCGGTCAGCAGCTTGCCGTAACGCCCTTCGCGCGGCTCAGCCTTGCTCAACGGCACCGCGACCAAGGTCAACAGAAGCACGGACAGCGGCATGGACAGACGCCATTGCAGCTCCGCCTTCGCATTCCGGTGACTCATGCCCCACAGGCTCGTCGTCGGCATGGCGGCGACACGCGAGCGCACCGCCACCGGCTGCTGAGCGATCAACACGCCATGCTCGACAAACTCCAGGCGGCGCCAGGACGCCTGTCCCGGCACCCCTTCGTAGCGATAGCCGTTCTCGAGGACGACATAGCGATCCCCCGTTTCCGGATCGCGCTGCTGCCGCGCGCTGCGCGCGGTAATCAACACCATTCGATCACCGCGCTCGCTCTGCACGAAAACGTTCTCCATTCGCCGGCCGTCTTCGCTTACCGACTCGGCATAGAAGGTACGTCCCGCCTGGCGGAAGCTGATAAACCGGCCCGCCTGCACGCCCTCCAGTTCGACATCCTGCAGCGCCTGCGCCTGCACACGCGCGGTTGCCTGCGCCGCCAGCGGCCCCAGCCAGAACGCGAGCGCCGCGACCAGCACCGCCAGCGGCACGGCGACCAGGTACAGCGCCCGGTAGAGTTCACGCGCGCCGACCCCACAGGCAGTCAGCGCAGCCATCTCGCTATCCCGGTAAAGCCGCCCGAACGCCAGCACCACCGCCAGGAAAAACGCGGCCGGCAATACCATGCCCAAGTAGACGACCATTTGCAGGCCGAGCAAATGAAAAATCACATCGGTGGGCAGGTTGCCGCTGGCCGCATCGGCCAGATAGCGCACCAGGCGGTTGGTCAGCAGTACGGCGATCAGCACCAGAGTGACTGCCACCAGAGCCTGCAAAACCTCCTTGGCGAGGTAGCGGCTCAAGACGGAAAGCTTCACAAAATCACCTTATCGCCGCTGCCGACCGCCAAAGCAGCCGATTTTTCCATTAAACTACCCCGAACGCTGCCGGCCTCGGCGCGGCCGGCGCAGCTACCGTCACCCCGCCCGCGGCGCGCTACCGGCCAATGCCGCCGGAACCTGGCAAGCGGAACGAACCTAAGGAGTTGCAGATGGAGTTCACGGTCAAGAGCGGAAACCCCGAAAAACAGCGCACCGGCTGCGTGGTCGTCGGTGTGTTCGAACAACGCCGGCTGTCCGCCGCCGCCACGCAGGTCGATAAGGCCAGCGAAGGCTTTCTGTCGGCGCTGCTGCGCCGGGGCGATTTCGAGGGCAAACTGGGGCAAGCGATGCTCCTCAGCAATGTGCCAGGGGTTCTGTGCGATCGTGTGCTGCTGATCGGCTGCGGACGGGAGCGCGACTTCCATGAGCGCGCGTACCGGCAGGCGGTCACCGCCATGGCGAGCAAGCTCGACGAGTCCGGCGCGACCGAGGCAGTCTCGTATCTGAGCGATCTGCCCGTCAAGGGACGCGACCTTGCCTGGCGAGTCCGCGACGCAGTACAGACGGTGCATAACCATCAATACCGCTTCGATCAGCTGAAAACCAAAAAGGATAACCCGAGGCGGCCGTTGCGCAAGCTGGTTTTCAGCGTTCCCAGCCGCCGCGAGCTCTCGATCGGTGAAACCGCGGCCCGTACCGGTGCCGCCATCGGTCGGGGCATGAGCTTGGCGCGTGATCTGGGCAACCTGCCCGGCAACATCTGCACCCCGACTTACCTCGCCGAACAAGCCCAAGAGCTGGCCAAACGCCTGCCCAGCATCCGCACCGAGGTGCTGGATCAGCCGGAACTCGAGAAACTGAAAATGGGCGCTTTTCTCTCCGTTGCCCGCGGCAGCCGCCAACCCCCCAAGCTCATCGTCATGCACTACCGTGGCGGGAGCGAAGAGGAGCGCCCCATCGTGCTGGTCGGCAAGGGGCTGACATTCGATGCCGGCGGCATTTCCCTCAAGCCCGCAGCCGCCATGGACGAGATGAAGTACGACATGTGCGGCGCCGCCAGTGTATTCGGCACACTGCAAGCGTGCGCGGAGCTGGAGCTGCCGCTGAACGTGATCGGCGTGATCCCCGCCTGCGAAAACCTGCCAGACGGGGCTGCGAACAAACCCGGCGATGTGGTTACCAGCATGTCGGGACAGACCATCGAGATCCTCAACACCGATGCCGAAGGCCGCCTGATCCTGTGCGATGCCCTCACCTACAGCGAGCGCTTCCAACCCGCTAGCGTTATCGACATCGCAACGCTCACCGGCGCCTGTGTGATCGCGCTGGGCGCGCACGCCCACGGCCTGTTCGGCAATCACCAGCCGCTGGTGAACGAGCTGCTTGCCGCCGGCCGCACCAGCGGCGACCGAGCCTGGGAATTGCCGCTCTGGGAGGAGTACCAGGAAGCGCTCAACAGCAACTTCGCCGACATGGCCAACGTCGGCGACCGGGCTGCCGGCGCCATCACCGCCGCCTGCTTCCTGGCGCGCTACACCGAGAAAGTGCACTGGGCACACCTGGACATCGCCGGCACCGCATGGGTCACCGGCAAGGCCAAGGGCGCAAGCGGCCGGCCCGTGCCGCTGCTGACCCAGTTCCTGCTGGATCGAGCCGGCCGTTGAGTCGCAGCGTGGACCGGATCGACTTCTACATCCTCGCAGATGCGCGCCCGAACGCGGTAGAGCTGTTCGCCTGTCGGCTGATCGAAAAGGCGTTCGATCAAGGCCACAGAATATTCGTGCGCAGCGCCGACGATAAACAGGCGGCGCTGCTCGATCAGCTCCTGTGGAGCTTCCGCGATGGCAGCTTCCTCCCGCACGCGCCCTTGCCGCAGGCCACGGACGCCGACCCCATCGTGATAGGCGCAGGCCACGGCCTGCCGGCCGAGCGCGACCTGGTGGTGAACCTGGCGGCCGATGCACCCGAGCAGTGGCAATCGTTCAAGCGCTTGGCGGAAGTGGTCGGTCCGGCGCACTTGAACGCTGCGCGGGCGCGCTATCGTCTGTATCGGGACGCCGGTATCAGGCCCCATTACCACAAACTTGGCGAGAACTGATCATGACTGATGACGACGGCCAGCAACCTCTCATCGACTTCTCTCCGCCCGAGGCCGGCGATCCGGAGGCACCGCTTTATCTGACCGACAACGGCTTGCCCATGCTATTCGACATCGCCATACCAGGCGACCGGCTCAAAGCCGCCCGCATTCGCTTGGTACAGAACCTAAAGGTTAGCGAAGCGCCAGCTCCGGCACCGGACATCCAGGCCCATATCGAGGCGGCCATCGCTGCGGCGCTGCCAGCAGCGCTGGCCCGAGCCGAGGCGGCGTTGCGTGAAGAGCTGCTCGCCGAGGTGCAACGAAGCCTGCAAGAGAAGGAAACGGAGACCGATCCGGACCGCGGCTAATCGGCGCGCAGCCCTCGCAGGTCGCTCGCAGGCATGCCGGGCTGCTAGAATGCGCCGTCGCCACAAGCCCTGAACTGCCCTGAAGACATTGCAAATGGACAAGAGTTACGACCCCAAGGCCATAGAGCAACGCTGGTATCAGTACTGGGAATCGGCCGGTTACTTCGCGCCCAGCGGCCGCGGCCAGCCCTACTGCATCATGATTCCGCCGCCTAACGTGACCGGCACGCTGCACATGGGCCACGCGTTCCAGGACACCATCATGGATGCGCTCACGCGCTTTCATCGCATGCGCGGCTACAACACGCTCTGGCAGCCGGGCACGGACCATGCCGGGATCGCCACGCAAATGGTGGTCGAACGCCAGCTCAATGCCGAAGGCAAGACGCGCCACGATCTGGGGCGCGAGGCCTTCCTGGAGCGGGTCTGGGAATGGAAGGCCGAATCTGGCGGCACCATCACGCGCCAGCTGCGCCGCATGGGCGCATCGGTAGACTGGTCACGCGAGCGTTTCACCATGGACGAGGGGCTCTCCCGCGCAGTCCAAGAGGTGTTCGTACGCCTGTACGAAGAAGGGCTGATTTATCGCGGCAAGCGCCTGGTGAACTGGGATCCGGTGCTGCATACGGCGGTTTCGGACCTGGAAGTCGTTTCTCAGGAAGAGAAGGGGCATCTGTGGCACATGCGCTACCCGCTAGCGGACGGCAGCGGCCATCTCGTAGTGGCCACCACCCGCCCGGAGACCATGCTGGGCGATACGGCCGTCGCCGTGCATCCAGAGGATGAGCGCTACCGGCACCTGGTCGGCAAGATGGTTCGGCTGCCTCTTACCGATCGCGAGATCCCCATCATCGCCGACGATTATGTGGATCCGGAGTTCGGCACCGGCTGCGTCAAGATCACGCCCGCGCACGACTTCAACGATTTCGAGGTCGGCAAGCGCCA
>CAYWPG010000035.1:14237-41683 GCA_964460035.1 uncultured Alkalilimnicola sp. | reverse complement strand
TCGATGAAATCGATGATGATGATTCCACCGAGATTGCGCAGCCTCACCTGGCGCGCGATCGCTTGGGCAGCTTCGAGGTTGGTCTTGAAAATCGTCTCCTCTAGCGTGCGGTGACCGACGTAGCCCCCGGTGTTGACGTCTATAGTGGTCAAAGCCTCGGTTTGATCGATAATCAAGTAGCCGCCCGACTTGAGCGGGACCTTGCGGTCCAGGGCGCGGGCAAGCTCGTCCTCGATATTGTGCAGGTCGAACAGCGGGCGCTCGCCGGGATAGTACTCGATACGAGGCGCCAGCTCCGGCAGGAACTTCTCACAGAAGGCTTGCACTTTGTGGAAGTTCTCGCGCGAATCCACCCGCACCCGCTCGATCTCGTTCACCGGCAGATCGCGCAGAGCACGCAGCATCAACGGCAAGTCCTCATGCACCAGCGTTCCCGGCTGTGCGTTCGCGGCCCGGTTCTGAATGGCCTTCCAGAGCTTGTTCAAGAACTTGCGATCGGCCTCCAAAGCGGCCACATCGACGCCCTCGGCAGCGGTACGCATGATGTAGCCATGCTCATCGCCGGCATCCAGAAAACTCTGCCCTATCGCTTTCAGCCGCGCTCGCTCGGCCTCGTCTTCGATACGAGCGGACACGCCTATGGCCTTGCCGCCCGGCAGCAGCACCATATAGCGCGATGGGATGGTGATATGAGTGGTGAGGCGGGCACCTTTGGTACCTATGGGATCTTTGATGACCTGTACCAGAATCTGCTGCTGTTCGCTGACCAGGTCGGTGATATTCTCGCTGCGACGCAACGCTGTCTCGTCGGCATCGAAGGGCTCGGGCGGGGCGATATCGGATGCGTGCAAAAATGCGGTACGGGCGAGTCCAACCTCCACGAAGGCGGCCTGCATGCCCGGCAGCACCCGGCAGACCCGCCCCATGTAGACGTTACCTACCAGCCCGCGCCGCCGTTCGCGCTCGATGCTCACCTCCTGCAGAACACCGTTCTCGACTAGCGCGACCCGTGTCTCGCGCGGCGTAACGTTAATGAGGATTTCTTGGCTCATGAATGCCCCTTCGCTAAACGCTGCCACTCCGGGGCATAGTAACGCGGCGAAGAAGTACCGCACCAATATGGGATGGCGGTTGTGCCGCCGGCCGCTGCTACCAGCGGCGTTGATAATCGATGCCGAACTCCGCGAGCAGCTGCGCGGTTTCGAACAACGGCAGGCCCATCACACCCGAGTAACTGCCTTCTAGTTGCTCGATAAACACCGCGGCTCTACCCTGCACCGCGTAACCGCCGGCTTTGTCGCGAGGCTCGCCGGTTGCCCAGTAGGCCTCGCGTTCGGCCTGCGTGGTCTGTCGGAACGTGACATGACTGACGCTGAGCCGGGAAGCCTCACGTTCGCCGTCAGTCAATGCGACGGCCGTCAGCACCCGATGCGAGCGCCCTGACAATAGTTCGAGCATCCGCATGCCTTCGGCAGGGCTGGCCGGTTTCCCCAGAACGGTATCGTCCAGTACAACGACAGTATCGGCACCCAGCACCGGCAGTTGAGTCCTGTCCCCGATCCGCCTCAAGCCCGCCCGTGCTTTTGCCAATGCCAGACGCAGCACAAAAACCTCGGGACTTTCGCCCGGCACCAGCCGCTCCTCTACGCCGGAGTCTATACAGGCATAGCGCACGCCGATCTGATCGAGCAGCTCGCGCCGGCGGGGCGAACTGGATGCCAGGTAAATATCCGGTTGGTGATCCGACTGCATACCGATTCCTTACATCGCGTATTCAGCTCCGATGATACGGATGGTTCTGGAGGATGGTCCAGGCACGGTAGAGCTGCTCGGCCACCAGCACCCTCACCAGCATGTGCGGAAAGGTAAGCTTGGAAAGCGACCAGGTTTCATCGGCGCGCGCCCGGCATTGCGGCGCCAGCCCATCGGGCCCGCCTACCAATAGCGCAACATCGCGCCCCAGCTGCTGCCAGGCGTGTAGACGCTGCGCAAGCTCCTCGGTGCTGAGTTGGCGCCCGCCCGGTTCCAGCGCAACGACATGCCCCTGGGGAGGAATGGCTTTGGCCATGCGCTGGCCTTCCTGCTCCAGCGCCTTACGGCTGTCGCCCTGCTTGCCGCGCTGCCCCAGCGGCAGCTCCACCAACTGCAGAGACAAGGTCGGCGGCAGCCGATCCGCATACTCGCGAAAGCCCTCGCCGACCCAGGAGGGCATGCGCCCACCGATGCTAAGAAGGTGGATCTTCATAAAGTGTCACGCACTGTGGTGAATCGAGCCGCACCCTATGAAGAATGCGGCACCATGCCGTGGCGCGTTTATAGTCTGCGTTTGGCCGCGCCAGGAGGATAGGGGCGAGATTGGGTCAGGCGCCGCTAGCGGCGTAGCTGTCGTCTTCGACACCCCAAATGCGTTCCAGCCGATAAAGCTCGCGAATCTGGGGTTGCATCACATGCACTACCACATCGCCCAGATCCACCAGCACCCATTCGCCGACATCCTCGCCCTCGACTCCCAAGGGACGCATACCGGCTTCCTTGACCTGCTCGATTACGTTATCCGCGATCGACCGCACATGTCGGTTCGAGTTGCCGGAAGCAATCACCATCAGGTCCGTAATGGACGTCTTGTCATGCACGTCCAGCACCACGGGCTCCACGGCTTTCATATCCTCCAGCGCCGCGATCACCACCTGCTTGAGTTCCTGTACAGACAGCTCCCGGTTGTTTTCCGTGATCAAACGTTCATCACCTCGCTAACAGTCTAATCCCGTATTCCCGGGCCGGCGGGCACCGCAGCACCGCGCGAACGGCTGACACCCGCTCGTCAACGGCATGGCGGAGGCACGTCCCGAGATACTCAACTTAGACCATAACCATACAGCTTGTGTTCGCGAACGGCCTGCCACACAGGCTCCGTAAGCAAATACTGAGCGGAGCGGCCGGCATTCAGCAAGGTCCGGATCTGCGTCGCCGACACGTCGAGCTGAGTCACGGGCTGAAACCACACCTGCCCAGCCAGTATCCGGTGCAGCGCCTCAGGTTCGGCAGCGCGACGCCCGGCCAGCCATTCGGCAAGCACGCCGCTGTCGGGCAACCGGCTACCGGGCCTGTCGAGCACGACGATGTGCGCGTAATCGGTCAGCTCCTCCCAGCGATGCCAGCGCGGCAGCCCGAGGAAGGCGTCCATGCCCAGAATCAGGCACAGCGGCGCAGCTGGAAACTCAGCGCGCAGCGACGCCAGCGTATCGACCATATAGGATGGCCCGGGACGCTCCAGTTCGCGAGTATCGACGCTTAACCCCGGGCAGTCTCGCACCGACAGTTGCAGCAAGCGCAAACGCCACTCCGCGGAGAGCTGGGGCATGCCTCGGTGAGGCGGAATCTGGGCCGGGATCAGGCGCACCTCACCCAGCCGCAGCGCCTCCAGCACCTCCAGCGCCGGCCGCAGGTGGCCGATATGAATCGGATCGAACGTACCGCCGAACACTCCGATCGGCGGTACGAGTTGATGCTTATTCAGCTTGGCCCCTCATTGACGAATGTGACCGTCGCCCAGCACGACGAACTTCTCGCTGGTGAGCCCCTCCAGCCCCACCGGCCCGCGGGCATGCAGCTTGTCGGTGCTGATTCCGATCTCGGCGCCCAGGCCATACTCGAAACCGTCGGCAAAACGCGTGGACGCGTTCACCATGACCGAGCTCGAATCGACCTCGCGCAGGAAGCGCCGCGCGCGGCTCACGTTCTCCGTAACGATCGCGTCCGTATGATGCGATCCGTAGGTCTGGATGTGCTCCATGGCCTCGTCCAGGCCTGCCACGATCTTCACCGCGAGCACGGGTCCCAGATACTCCTCCGACCAGTCATCTTCGCTGGCCGGGTTCATCGGCACCAGCGCCCGGGCCCGCTCGCAGCCGCGCAGCTCGACCCCCGCCTCCTGATAGCGCGCCGCGATACGGGGCAAAAACTCGGCGGCAACGGACTCCGCCACCAACAGCGTTTCCATGGTATTGCAGGTACCGTAACGCTGCGTCTTGGCGTTGAAGGCCACCCGCTCCGCTTTGTCCAAGTCGGCGAAGTCGTCGACGTAAACGTGGCAAACGCCGTCGAGATGCTTGATCACGGGCACTGTCGCCTCGCGGCTGATGCGCTCGATCAAGCTCTTACCGCCGCGCGGCACCAGCACATCCACGTAGCGGTTCATGCGTACCAGCTCGCCCACCGCGGCGCGATCGCTGGTCTCCACCACCTGCACTGCGGCAGCCGGCAGCCCGGCCTGCTCGAGCCCCTGCCGTATGCAAGCCGCGATAGCCTGATTGGATTTCAGCGCCTCGGAGCCGCCGCGCAGTATGGCGGCATTACCCGACTTCAGGCACAGACCCGCGGCATCGGCGGTCACGTTCGGTCGCGACTCATAGATAATGCCGACTACGCCCAACGGCACACGCATCCGCCCGACCTGGATCCCCGTGGGGCGGTAATTCAGATCGCGAATAGCCCCCACCGGGTCCGGCAGCGCAGCGATCTGCCGCAGCCCCTCCGCCATGGCGGCGATACGGGCGGGCGTCAGTTCGAGGCGGTCCAGCAGCGCCGGGTCCAGCCCCTTGGCCTTGCCTGCGGCCAGATCCTCGGCGTTGGCTGCGCGCAGCGTATCGGCCGAAGCCTCGATCGCCGCGGCGATCGCCACCAGCGCGGCGTCCTTGGCCCCCGTTTCCGCCCGGCTCAACTCACGTCCAGCTGCGCGGGCGCGCTCGCCCAAGGCTTGCATATAGGCGGCTATATCCTGTTCGACATTCACTGCGGTGGCACCCATGCTGTTATCCATCGCTAATTCAATTGCTATCCCGGGCCGCCAGGGCGCGGCCGCAACCCTTGACTATGAGGGTAACAAACTCAGCGCCCCAGTGCCTCAGCGCTGGGCCAACTGAGCCGCGACAGCCGTAGCCAGCTGCAGCAGCTCATCCCAAGGGCGGCCCGGCGCGACCCCCTTGATCACCCTGTCGACGCGTGCGCAACGCGCAAGCAAGGCCAGCCAGACACTGGGCGGACGCTTGCGCGCGGCCTGTTGCAGCAAGCCGCGCCGGGTGCTGAGAACGCGATGCGCGCGCAGGCTCGCATCCGGCTCGCGGCGGGCGGCCAGATCGGCGCTCACCGCCGCCAGCACTCGCAGATCGCGCGCCAAGGCCCACAGCGCGAGCGTAGGCTCGGCCCCTTCCGCGCGCAGCCCCCGCACGATGCGCGCGCACCGCGCCACGGCGCCGGACACAGCCGCATCGGCCAGCACGAACACATCGAAGCGCGCGCTGTCGGCAACCGCGGCTTGAATCTGTTCCACATCGAGCCGGCCGCTGCCGTAGAGCAGGTGCAGCTTCTCGACCTCCTGCGCGGCAGCCAGCAGATTGCCCTCGGCGCGTTCGACCAGCAGTTCCAGCGCCGCCAGCTCCACTTCCAGCCGGTAACGGCGCAGCCGCGCCGTCAGCCATTGCGGTAACTGGGCCGGGGGCAACGGCCAGGCATAACAGAACACCCCCGCCTGCTCGGCCGCCTTCACCCAGGCGGCCTTACGCTGGCTCGCATCCAAGGGCCCGCAGCTGATCAGCAGCACCACATCGGGCGCGGGGGCCTGGCAGTAAGCGCTCAAGGCCTTGGCGCCCTGAACACCGGGCTTCCCGTTCGGCATGCGCAGCTCCACCAGCTTGCGATCGCCGAACAATGACATCTCGCCCGCCACGGCACCGAGCCGGTTCCAGTCGAAACCGGGCTCGACTTCCAGCACTTCGCGCTCTACGAAGCCCGCTGCGCGTGCCGCGGCCCTGATCGCATCCAGCCCCTCTTGAACGAATAGCGGCTCATCGCCGGCGAGCAGATAAACCGGAGCCAGCCCGCTGCGCAGATGACGCTCCAACTCTTCGCTGCGCAGCTGCATCAGTCCGCGTTGCCTATCAGTGCCTGCGCCCGCGCAAGCAACAGCCGGGTCACCTCGCGCCGCAACTCCTGGCGCACCTCCTCCTCGCGCGCCTGGGTGGCGAGCACATCGGTGGCATCGTACCGATACCCGCGGCGTCGACTGAGTACTTCCGGGCCTGCGATGAGCGAACCGTCCGCTCGCTCCAGGCGAAACCTCAGCGAGTACTCGAGCTCGTACTCGCGCACCCGGGCGCGGCGGTCGACGGACTGGGCGCGGCGCCGGCTATCCTCGGCGAGCACTACCAGCACCGCGTCGGCGGCATCGGGCTCGACCAGCGTCGCCCCCGTCACCTCAAAGCCGCGCCGCAGGCTGCGCTCCAGCTGAGGGAGGTTGGCCTCGGTCACCACCGCCACCGCAACCCCCTGGAGGTTACCGCTGGTGGCGCCGCGCAATTGCCAGCCACAGCCGCTCAGCAGCAGGCCCAGCAGTGCGAGCACGACGGCAAGACGCACCCCGTGCTCGCCCCTGACGGCACTGGCAGACCCGCGGATCACTTCACCACCAGGTTGATCAGCCGGCCCGGGACGACGATCACCCGCGCCAGCTCCTTGCCTTCCACGAAACGCCGCACGTTAGGCTCGGCCAGCGCCGCCGCCTCGCAAGCGGCTTTATCGGCCTGCGCCGGCACCTGCACGGTGCCACGCAGCTTGCCATTGACCTGCACGGCCATCTCAATGGTGTCGCGCACCAGCGCCGTTTCATCCACGACCGGCCACGGCGCGTCCACCACCGGCTCGCTGTGCCCTAGCGCCTGCCACAACACATGGCTGATATGCGGCGTAATCGGCGCCAGTATCAGCACGGCCGCCTCCAGCCCCTCCTGCAGCACGCTGCGCCCGCCGGGGGTGCGGTCCTCGGCACCCTTGGACAGCGCGTTGATCAGTTCCATCACTGCGGCGATCGCGGTGTTGAAGGTATAGCGGCGGCCGATGTCATCGCTCGCTTTCTGAATGGTTTCGTGAATCTTGCGGCGCAGCTCGCGTTGCGCGTCATTGAGCTCGCTGGCCGCCACGGTAGCGGCCCGGCCGCCGTTTTCGAGGTGGCCATGCACCAGGGCCCACAGGCGCTTGAGGAAACGATAGGCGCCATCGACTCCCGAGTCCGACCACTCCAGCGACTGCTCCGGCGGCGCCGCGAACATGGTGAACAAGCGCACCGTATCCGCGCCGTAGCGCTCGACCAGTGCCTGCGGGTCCACCGTATTGCCCTTGGACTTGGACATCTTGGTCCCGTCCTTGAGCACCATGCCCTGGGTGAGCAGGTTGGTGAACGGCTCATCGCTGTCCACCAGCCCCTCGTCGCGCAGCAGCTTGTGATAGAAGCGGGCGTAGAGCAGATGCAGGATCGCGTGCTCGATCCCGCCGATGTACTGATCCACCGGCAGCCAGTAGTTGGCGCGCTCGTCCAGCATGGCCTTGTCGCTGTCCGCGCAGGCAAAGCGCGCGTAATACCACGACGATTCCATGAAGGTGTCGAAGGTGTCCGTCTCGCGAGTGGCCTCGCCGCCGCACTGCGGGCACGTCGTGCGGTAAAACTCGGGCATGTTCTTGAGCGGGCTGCCAGAACCGTTGAACTCGACGTCCTCCGGCAGTACCACCGGCAAATCCTCGTCCGGCACCGGCACATCGCCGCAGCTTGGGCAAATGATCATGGGGATGGGGGCGCCCCAATAGCGCTGGCGCGAGATGCCCCAGTCGCGCAGGCGGAAGTTGACCTGCCGCTGCCCCTTGCCTAGCGCTTGCAGGCGATCGGCAATCGCCTCGAAGGCTTGCTGCGAGGTAAGCCCGTCGAATTCGCCGGAGTTGTACAGCACGCCCTTATCGGTAAAGGCCTGCTCGCTTACGTCCGCCTCGCTGCTGTCCGCCGGCCGGATCACGGGCTTGATCGGCAGTCCGTAGGCGCGCGCGAACTCATAGTCGCGCTGATCGTGCGCCGGCACCGCCATGACCGCGCCCGAGCCGTACTCCATCAACACGAAGTTGGCCACCCAAACGGGCACCTGCTCGCCGGTGAGCGGGTGCACGGCACTGAAACCGGTAGGCCGGCCGCGCTTCTCCATCACCGCCAGGTCGGCTTCCGCAACCTTGGTATGCCGGCACTCTTCGATGAAAGCGGCCAGCTCCGGGTCGTGCTCGGCGGCTGCGCGGGCCAGCGGATGCTCCGCGGCGACGGCGACATAGGTCACGCCGAATACGGTATCGGGCCGAGTGGTATAGATGGTGAGGGGTTCGTCGCGGCCGACGATGGCGAACTGCATCTCCACCCCTTCGGAGCGCCCGATCCAGTTGCGCTGCATGGTGCGCACCTGCTCCGGCCAGCCATCCAGTTTTTCCAGATCGGCCAACAGCTCGTCGGCATAGGCCGTGATCTTCAGGAACCACTGCGGGATCTCGCGACGCTCGACCAGCGCGCCCGAGCGCCAACCGCGCCCGTCGATGACCTGCTCGTTAGCGAGCACGGTTTGGTCCACCGGGTCCCAGTTCACGGTCGCGGTCTTCTTGTAGACCAGGCCTTTTTTGAATAGACGCGTGAACAGCCACTGTTCCCAGCGGTAATAGTCCGGATCGCAGGTGGCGATTTCGCGGCTCCAGTCGTAGCCGAATCCCAACGAGCGCAACTGCTCGCGCATATAGGCGATGTTCTCGCGCGTCCAGCGCGCCGGCGGCACCTTGTTCTGTATGGCCGCATTCTCAGCCGGCAGGCCGAAAGCATCCCATCCCATGGGCTGCAGCACATTCTTGCCCAGCATGCGCTGATAGCGAGAGATTACGTCGCCGATGGTGTAATTGCGAACGTGCCCCATGTGCAGTCGTCCGCTTGGGTACGGGAACATGGACAGGCAGTAGTAGCGTTCGCGGCCCTCGTCCTCGCGCACCTCGAAAGTGCGGTTCTGCTCCCAGAAGCGCTGGGCCTCCGCCTCGACGAGTTTAGGTTTGTAAATCGCGTCCATCGGCCTTGTAGCTGTTTCAGAAGGTTAAGAGGGACCGCACCCGCTGCGGTCGAAGACCGAGAAGGATACCTTAGCCCACGTAAGCGCACCAAGGCTCGCTTCAAGTAAGACCGCCGCGGCTTGGCATTGTGTGAAGAAAGGCATATACCGAGATAAGCCAATGCAAGGACGCACCGCGGAGGATTGGCCATGGCAGATAACGGCAAGCAGCAGGACAACCGCCTGGTCAAAGCCTACGAGCGGATGCTACAGCGGCTCGCCGAGCTGCTGAACGGGCCCGGAGGAAGCGGCATCCGCGACAGCCTGAGCGCTGTCAAACGCCGGGCCGTCGAGCTGGGCGAGCTCACCCGCGAGGAGGCCGAGCGCATAGGCGAGTACCTGCGGCGCGATATCGAGCAGGCCGCCGATTACATGGCCCGTACGGATAAAGACTACGCCACCTGGCTGCACATGGACTTGCAGCTGATAGAGAACTGGGTGTGGGACAGCTTCGTCTCGGTGGCCGACCGCACCCGCGTGGAACTGTTGCAATTCCAGCAGCCGTTGCCCGGCGCCGAGGAGTATCGCACCGGCGAGATCGCCGCTCCGGGCGCGCTCACCTGTCTCTCTTGCGGGAACACGATTACCTTCCGGCAGACGGCTCATATACCGCCCTGCCCGCGTTGTCGCAACACGCGCTTCATGCGCACAGCCGCGTACGCGCCCCCTGCGGAAGATCAGGACGAAGGCGGCTGACGCCAGCACACACGGAAGGTGGCCCAAGCCGGACTCCGGCGCCGGGGCTCAAGCCCCCCCTACACGGCTTAGGGACGAACTAGGCCTGGCTTCCGGATGCTTGCGCCGGCGCTTCCGCGCGCAACGATCGCCGCCAGCGGCAGCCGATCAGCGCCAGCAGCCCCAGCCCCATCGTGCCGAGCACCGGCCAATCGGTCCAGATCACATAAGGGGTCGTGCCTTGGCGCGGCGTAGCCGCTCCTACCAGCGTCACGGCCTCGAACTGCGGCGCCCGCTCGACGATGCGGCCGCGATGATCGATGAACACGGTAATCCCCGTGTTCGTTCCCCGCAGCATCTCGCGCCCAGTCTCGAGCGCGCGCATCCGCGCCATCTGCAAGTGCTGATGAGGCGCCAGCGAGTTGCCGAACCAGGCATCGTTGCTGACGTTCACCAGCAAGCTGGCTGCGGGCAGCAGGCGTGCGATTTCGTGGCCGAACACCACTTCGTAGCAAATCGAAACGGCGATGGACTGCCCTGCCGCACGGATGGGCGCCGCCACGGTACCGGGCACGAAATCCGCCATGGGCGCTCCCAAAATATCCAGCGCCCGGCCAAACACGCTGCGCAGAGGCAGATACTCGCCGAACGGCACCAGATGGCGCTTGTGGTATTGCCCGCCTTCGCCGGTGATGCTCACCACACTGTTGTGGTACTGCTCCCGCTCGCGGTCGAATACCGGGATACCCAGCAGCAGATCGGTGCCATGCACCGCCGCCTGCTCGGCAATCTCGCGCAGGAAGGTATGCTCGATCTGATGATAAAGGATGGGGATCGCGCTTTCCGGCCACACGATGAGATCCGCGTCCCAATGCTGCTCGGTAAGCTCCCGGTAGCGGTCCATGGTGGCGCGCAAATAGGCCGGATCCCACTTAATGTCCTGAGGCATATTGCCCTGTACCAATGCGGCCCGGATCGGCTCGCCCGCCGGTTGCGTCCACTCCCGCTCCAGCATAGGCCCCAGCGCCAGCACCACTCCCGTTGTCGCCAAGGCCACAACCGCGCTGCGTGCGCTGGGCCGGAGCACGAGCCAGGCCAGACAGCCGGCGAGCAGCGCCAGCAGCCAGCTCACTCCCAGCACGCCGAACACCGGCGCTACTGGCGCCAGCAGGCTATCCGTCTGGCTGTAGCCGAGCAGCAGCCAGGGGAATCCCGTCAGCAGCCAGCTCCGCACCCACTCCAGCAGCACCCAAAGCAGCGGCAGCGCCAACACCAGCTGCCAGGCGCCGCGCTCGGGCGCGAGGCGCTGCATCAGCATGACCAAAATCACCGGGAACAGGGCGAGCAAGGCAATGAATGCGACGGTGAGCACGCCGGACACGAGCCAGCCCCCGGCGCCGAACTCCGCCATGCTTACATACACCCAGGACACGCCTACGCCATAGAAGCCCAGGCCGAACAGGTAGGCTGCCTGCCGCGCCCGCCGCCGCTCGGCGCTGGCGACGACGGCGAAGAAAAGCGCCGGCGAGAGCACGGCCAGCCAAGCCAGATGAAACGGTGCGAACGCCAATGGCAGCAGCGCGCCGGCCACAGCAGCGCTCACAAGCCCCATACGACCGGAGAGAACACGAAGCAGCATCGGCAAACGCTCGCCACCGTAATCAAAAGGACATAGTGCGCGGCCGGGTCAATGGGTAATGGACAGCCTTGGGCCTGATAAACGCCCCGCGCACCCTATACGTACATCGCCACTCCCCGTGCTCAAAGAGCGGCTTGATGGCCACGGTTAGCCATCGGCATCAGCCCGCCTGGGCGCATGGGAGCATCCCATGCGCCCAGGGGTTAATGATTAATGAGAGCGAGATCAGTGCGAAGCAGCCGCCTGAGCCGCCTCCGGCTCCTCCGACACCATCAGCAAATGAATGCGGCGGTTATCGGCTCGAATCACCTGCAAACGCTGCCGCCCGATCACTATCGACTCGCCGCGCCGCGGCACATGCCCGAAGTGATGGGCGACCAGACCGCCGATGGTGTCGAACTCCTCATCGCTCAAGTCGGTGCCGAAGTGCTCGTTGTACTCCTCAATCGGCGTCAGCGCGTTGACGATGCAGTGGCCGTGTTCGTGGCGCAGGATGTAGGAATCCTCGTCGAAGTCGTGCTCATCGTCGATATCGCCGACGATTTGCTCGATTACATCCTCTATGGTGACCAGCCCGGCCATGCCTCCGTACTCGTCCACCACGATCGCCATATGATGGCGGCTCTCCTGGAACTGTCGCAGGAGCGCATCCAAACGCTTGCTTTCGGGAATGAAGAGCGCCGGCCGCAACAGCTCGCGCATATCGAAAGGTCCGGCATCGGCACTGAAGGACTTGAGCAAATCCTTTGCCAGCAGGATACCGATGACATCGTCCCTGCTCTCTCCAACCACCGGAAACCGCGAATATCCGGTTTCGATGATGGTTGGCAACAGGGCTCGCGGATCGCTTTCGCGGGGGAGCACCGTTACTTGGGCGCGGGGAACCATGATATCGCGCGCCTGCAGTTCGGAGACATGCAGCACACCCTCAATCATGGCTAACGAGCTGGCATCGACCAGCCCACGCTGGTGAGCGTCGCGGATCAGATCTATCAGATCCTGACGGTCTCGCAACTCCTGGCCGCTGAATACCTGGCCAAGTCGCTCCAGCCAGGTTTTATGGTTATGTAAATTACTAGGTCGGTCCTCGCTCATTGCTCTGCGTTGGTGGCTGATGAAAGTCGATTAGTTGATGAGTCCGATCTGCCGGCCGTGACCCATCAACTAATCCACTGCTCCACCACCGGCCGCGTCTTCCATCTTAGTCCTAGTTATAGGGATCGGGGAAGCCCAAGCGACCGAGGATTTCCACCTCCAGTTCCTCCATCACCTCGGCCTCCAGATCGTCCTCATGATCGTACCCCAGCAAGTGCAGCACGCCATGGACCACCATGTGCGCCCAATGCGCCTGCAACGACTTGCCCTGCTCGGCCGCTTCGCGCGCTACCACGTCGGCGCAGATGACGAGATCGCCGATCAGATCGAGCTCTACGCCGGGCGGGGCCTCGAAAGGAAACGAGAGCACGTTGGTGGGCTTATCCTTGCCGCGGTAGTCCCGGTTGAGCTGCTGGCTCTCCTGCGGCTCCACCACACGCACCGTCAGCTCCGCCTGCTCGCGGCGGCCGGCCAAGGCGGCGGCTGCCCAAGCGTGGACTTCCTCCTCTGCGGGCACATCGGAGGCCTCGCAGGCCAGCTGAAAGTCGAGCACGAGCTCGACCGGATCAAGACTGACGCTCGGCTTCTCGGCGGTCATAGGCCTGGACGATTCGTTGTACCAGTGCGTGGCGAACCACGTCCTGCGACGTGAAGAAGGTAAAGCTCACGCCCTCAACGTCACGCAGCACTTCGATCGCATCGCGCAGCCCCGACGGCTTGCCATGCGGCAGGTCGACCTGAGTGACGTCCCCGGTCACCACCACGGTGGAGCCGAAGCCGATGCGGGTCAGGAACATCTTCATCTGCTCGACCGTCGTATTCTGCGCCTCGTCGAGAATGATGAACGCATGATTGAGCGTGCGTCCGCGCATATAGGCCAGCGGCGCCACTTCAATGACGTTGCGCTCGATCAGCTTGCCTACGCGCTCGAACCCCAGCATCTCGAACAGCGCATCGTAGAGCGGCCGCAGGTACGGATCGACCTTCTGCGCCAGGTCCCCTGGCAGGAAGCCGAGGCGCTCGCCTGCTTCCACGGCTGGGCGCACCAGCACCAGCCGACGTGCCTCGCCGCTTTCCAGTGCCGCCACCGCGCACGCCACGGCCAAATACGTCTTACCGGTACCGGCCGGGCCGATGCCGAAGTTCAGGTCGTTATCGAGGATGCTGGCCAGATAACGCTGCTGGTTCGGCCCCCGGCCGCGAATCTCGGCCTTAGGCGTGCGAATCACGATCTCCTGCCCCACATCCCCGCCATTACTGGCCTGGCGGCGCTGCTCAAGGCCCGACTCCTGCAAGTGCAGATGCACATCTTCGGGATGGAGCTCGCCGCGCGTGGTGGCGCGATAAAGATCCTGCAGCACGCATTGGGCGCGTTGCACGGCATCGGTATTGCCGATGATGCGAAAACGGTGCCCGCGGTTACTGATCTCCACGCCTAAGCGGCGCTCGAGCTGGCGGAGGTTGTCGTCGAGCTGGCCGCACAAACGCGCCAAGCGCTGGTTGTCGGCCGGTTCCAGCGTAAAATCCAGAGTATCGGGATGCTGTTTCAAGAGCGGGCTGTCACCTTTATTGGGCTACTCCCTGCGCAACGCGCGCAGGACCATCTTCGTCAGTGAATTCGACCACTTCACCGCGCAGCGAGTTCGGCAGCGCTTCGGTGATCCGCACCTTCACGAACCGGCCGATCAGGCGCGGATGGCCGCTGAAGTTCACCACGCGATTGTTTTCCGTGCGCCCGGAGAGCTGACGGGGGTCCTTGCGCGATGGCCGATCCACCAGCACCGTCTGCACCGTGCCTACCATCGCCTCGCTGATACGGCGGGCATTCGCATTGATGGTGTCCTGCAAATGGTGCAGACGCCGCAGCTTCTCGTCATGGGGAATGCGATCCACCAGCTGCGCGGCAGGCGTTCCCGGCCGCGGGCTATACACGAAGCTGAACGACTGATCAAAGCCTATGCGTTCGATCAGGTCCATAGTGGCCTGGAAGTCCTCCTCCGTCTCGCCGGGGAAGCCGACGATGAAGTCCGAGGAAATACTTATATTGGGGCGCACCTCGCGCAGCCGCTCGATCTTGTCTATGTATTCCTGCGCAGTGTGGCCACGCTTCATCGCGCGCAGAATTCGATCCGATCCGCTCTGCACCGGCAAGTGCAGATGATCGACCAGCTGGGGCACTTCCGCATACGCCTCGATCAGCGCATCAGAGAACTCCACCGGATGCGAAGTGGTGTAGCGGATGCGCTCGATACCGTCGATAGCGGCCACGAAATTAACCAGCAGCGCCAGATCCGCAATCGAGCCGTCATGCATCTGCCCCCGATACGCATTCACGTTCTGGCCGAGCAGCGTCACCTCGCGCACGCCTTGCTCGGCGAGCTGCGCGATTTCGGCGATGACATCGTCGAACGGACGGCTGATCTCCTCCCCGCGCGTATACGGTACCACGCAGAACGTGCAGTACTTGCTGCAGCCTTCCATGATGGACACGAAGGCCGTAGGGCCCTCGGCCCGAGGCTCGGGGAGATTGTCGAACTTCTCTATCTCGGGGAAGCTCACGTCCACCTGCGGTTTGCGCGCCGTGAGCGCGGCATCGTACATCTCCGGCAGGCGGTGCAGCGTTTGTGGGCCGAACACCAGATCGACGAATGGTGCCCGCTTGATCAGCGCTTCGCCCTCCTGGCTCGCGACACACCCGCCAACGCCGATCACCAGATCCGGCTTGGCCTCCTTGAGCGGCCGCCACTGGCCGAGCTGCGAAAACACCTTCTCCTGCGCTTTCTCGCGGATGGAGCAGGTATTGAGCAGGATGACATCGGCCTCCTCGGGAGAGTCCACGCGCTCGAAGCCACGGCTTTTCGCGAGCACGTCCGCCATCTTGGCCGAATCGTACTCGTTCATCTGACAGCCGTGAGTCTTGATGTAAACCTTGCGGGCCATATTCCGTGATACCAAAGTCTCGATTTGGCGAAGGATACCGCCCTGGGGGCGGCGGGTCGAGTGGGGTTTTGCCGCGGGTGCGCTGCGAGCACCTGACAGCCGCGCTGTCGTGGCCCCGCCACGACTCGCCTCGCGCGACGGTTCGAAGCTCACAGCCCCACCGGCCGCGGGCGACCGACATTGCACCATAAAGACGCTTGGCACTTCGCTGACACGAAGCACGCTTGGAAGATTCCGCGGCCCGTCAAGAGCCCGCGGGAAGTTTCGTCAGAGACCGTTTGGAGGCCGCCGGGGAAAGGCGGCCTCCGCGGAGTCCCGCTAGCCGTTACGCCACCTCCCGCTTGCGGTCCTTCTCGAACACGATGTTGCCATCGCGCACATCGACTCGAATCAGATCGCCCGGGCCATAGTGCCCTTGGAGGATCTCCTGCGCCAAGCGGTTTTCCACCCGCTGCTGGATCACTCGCTTGAGCGGCCGCGCGCCGTAGACCGGGTCGAAGCCGGCTTCGCCGATCAGATCCAGCGCGGCGTCGGTGAACTCGATGGCCATATCGCGGTCCCGCAGACGCCGGTCCAGGTATCCCACCTGAATTTCGCAGATCGCACGCAACTGCTCGCGCGAGAGCGGACGGAACATCACCACCTCGTCCACGCGGTTGATGAACTCGGGCCGGAAGTGACCGGTGAGCAAGTCCATCACCTCGCTCTTGATCTCCTCGTAGTCGGCCTTGCCGATTCGCTCCTGGATCACGCTCGAGCCGATATTCGAGGTCATTACGATCACCGCGTGGCGGAAATCCACCGTGCGCCCGTGGCTATCGGTGAGGCGGCCGTCGTCCAGCACCTGCAGCAAGATATTGAAGACGTCCGGATGCGCCTTCTCCACCTCGTCGAGCAGAATCACCGAGTACGGCTTGCGCCGCACCGCCTCGGTCAAGTAGCCGCCTTCCTCGTAACCGACATAGCCCGGCGGCGCGCCGATCAGGCGTGCAACGGCGTGCTTCTCCATGTACTCGGACATGTCGATGCGCACCATGGCGTCTTCCGTATCGAAGAGGAATGCCGCCAGCGCCTTGCACAGCTCGGTCTTGCCCACGCCGGTGGGCCCGAGAAACAGGAACGAGCCGTTGGGACGGTTCGGGTCCGAAAGCCCAGCCCGCGCGCGCCGTATGGCGTTGGCAACCGCCGCGACGGCAGGCTTCTGCCCCACCACCCGCTTGCCCAGCTCCTCCTCCATGCGCAGCAGCTTCTCGCGCTCACCCTCCAGCATCTTGGACACGGGGATGCCGGTCCACTTGGCCACCACCTCGGCAATCTCTTCCTCGGTCACGCTGCTGCGGAGCAGCCGCATATCGTGCATTTCCGCCTGGGTAGCCATATCCAGCTGCCGCTCCAGCTCGGGAATGCGCCCGTACTGCAGCTCCGACATGCGCGTCAGGTCGCCGGCGCGACGGGCCGTCTCCAGCTCCTGGCGCGCCCGCTCCAGCGCCTCCTTGATGGCATTGGTGCCCTGCACCGCCGCCTTCTCCGAGTTCCAGATCTCCTCGAGCTCGCCGTACTCCCTTTCCAGCTTGTCGATCTCTTCCTGCAGCGCCTCCAGACGCTTCTTCGAGGCCTCGTCGGACTCCTTGGTCAGCGCCTCGCGCTCGATCTTGAGCTGAATCAGCCGCCGCTCCAGCCGGTCCATCTCCTCGGGCTTGGAATCGATTTCGATGCGGATACGGGCGGCCGCCTCGTCGATCAGATCGATCGCCTTGTCCGGCAGCTGGCGATCGGTGATGTAGCGGTGCGAAAGCGTTGCCGCGGCCACCAACGCCGGGTCGGTCACCTCGACGCCGTGGTGCACCTCGTAGCGCTCCTTCAGCCCCCGCAGGATGGCGATGGTGTCCTCGACACTGGGCTCGTCGACCAGCACCCTTTGGAAGCGCCGTTCCAGCGCTGCGTCCTTCTCGATGTACTTGCGGTACTCATCCAAGGTGGTGGCGCCAACGCAATGCAGCTCGCCGCGCGCCAGCGCCGGCTTGAGCATGTTGCCTGCATCCATCGCGCCTTCGGCCTTGCCGGCGCCCACGATGGTGTGAATCTCGTCGATGAACAGGATTACCTGGCCTTCCTGCTTGGCCAAGTCGTTCAGCACCGCCTTCAGGCGCTCCTCGAACTCGCCGCGGAACTTCGCGCCCGCGATCAGCGCGCCCATGTCCAGCGCGAGCAGGCGCTTGTTCTTGAGCGCTTCGGGAACCTCTCCGTTCACGATACGCTGCGCCAAGCCTTCCACGATGGCGGTCTTGCCCACGCCCGGTTCGCCGATGAGGACAGGGTTGTTCTTGGTGCGCCGCTGCAGCACTTGGATCGTGCGCCGGATCTCGTCGTCGCGGCCGATCACCGGATCGAGCTTGCCCTGTTCGGCGCGCTCGGTCAGGTCGATGGTGTACTTCTCCAGCGCCTGGCGCTGCTCCTCGGCGTTGGGATCATCCACGCTCTGGCCGCCGCGCATGTCGTCGATGGCCTTGGTAAGCGCCTCTTTGCTTGCGCCCGCGCGCACGAGCAGCTCGCCCAGCGTGCCTTTATCCTCCAGCGAGGCCAGCACGAACAGCTCGCTGGAGATGTATTGATCCTTGCGCTTCTGCGCGAGCTTATCGGTCAGATTGAGCAGCCGGCCCAGGGCGTTCGACAAGTGCACTTCGCCGCCCGTGCCTTGCACCGTAGGCAAACGCTCCAGCGCCTCGCCCAGCTGCGAGCGCAGGTAGTTCACGTTCACGCCCGCCTGATGCAGCAGCTGGCGCGTACCGCCGCCATCCTGATCGAGCAGAGCGGTGAATACGTGTATCGGCTCGATGAACTGATGATCGCGCCCCACCGCCAGGCTCTGAGCGTCCGCCAGCGCCATTTGGAATTTCGTCGTAAACCTGTCCATTCGCATGAGCAAATCCTCATTCGGGGATCTTTGCACAAGAGATTAGCACTCTAATCACCCGAGTGCTAACTCTGCCAGTCTGAGATCTTCGACCACCGAAATGTGAAATAGATCCCAAAACTGCTCAGGCGAAAGCGTGGCGAGCCGCACCCTACTCTCGCCAGATGATGCTGGCCATGCGTCCCGTCTGTCCGTCGCGCCGGTAGGAGTAGAACCGCTCCGCCTCCGACAGGGTGCAGTGGCCGCCGCCATAGATGCGTTCAACTCCCGTCGCTTGCAAGCGCTGACGCGCCAGCAGATACAGATCCGCCAGCCAGTGCCCGGGACGGTTCGCGCGAAACGCTTCCGCTGCCATCGCATCGGCCGCGACGAAAGCCTCTCGCACCTCCGGGCCCACTTCGAAAGCGCTCGGACCGATCGCCGGCCCCAACCAGGCCAGCAAGCGTTCGGGCGGTACGGACATCGCCGCCACCGCTGCCTCCAGCGCCCCAGCACATAGCCCTCTCCAGCCTGCATGGACTGCCCCGACCCGCTCACCGGACTCATCGCATAGCAGCACCGGCAAGCAATCGGCGCTCAGAACCGCGCACACCACACCGGGACGGTCGGTCCAGCTCCCATCGGCCACGGCCTCGCCCGCGTGCGGAACGTAGACCACATCCGTACCATGCACCTGGCGCAGCCACTGGGGCTCCCCGGGCAACCGCAACGCCTGGCGCAGTCGCCGGCGATTCTCGGCCACGTGCTCGGGCGCATCTCCCACGTGCGCGCCCAGATTGAGACTGGCGAACGCGCCCGTACTCACCCCGCCCGCGCGCGTAGTCGTACCGGCGTAAACGCCAGCCGGCGCCGGCCAGTCCGCATGCAAAAAACCAAGCTCAGCATCAGCCACTGTACGCCTCCGGACATTCGCTGCGCATGATTTCGAGCAACTGAGCAAAATCCTCGGGGAGAGCGGCTTCCCACTCCATGCTCTCGCCACTGCGGGGATGCACGACACCGAGGCGAGCTGCGTGCAGCGCCTGCCGCGGGAACGTCTGCAGCGCGACACGCAGCCGCTCGCTCGCGCCTTTGGGCAGAATCGGACGGCCGCCGTACACCGGATCGCCGACCAGCGGGTGACGGATATAGGCCATGTGCACGCGGATCTGGTGCGTACGCCCGGTTTCCAGCGCCACCCTGAGCAGCGTGTGGGCCTGGAAGCGCTCGACGATGCGATAATGTGTCACGGCCGGACGCCCGCCCTCCACCACCGCCATGCGTTTGCGGTCTACTCGATGACGCCCTATAGGCGCATCCACAGTACCCCCGGCAGTGAAGCCACCGGCTGCCAGCGCCAGATACTCCCGCGTCACCGTCCGCGCCGACAGCTGCTCCACCAGAGACTTGTGGGCAGCCAGCGTTTTCGCCACCACCATCAACCCGGAGGTATCCTTATCCAGCCGGTGCACCAAGCCCGCGCGCGGGATCGCCGCCAGTGAAGGGGCGTGATGCAGCAGCGCGTTTTGCACGGTGCCCGCCGGGTTGCCGGCGCCAGGATGCACGACCAGCCCTGCGGGCTTGTCGATGACCAGCAGCTCGGCATCCTCGTACACGATAGGCAGTGCAAGCGCTTCGGCGGCAACCGCAGGCGCCGCCGCCACCGTGCCCTCGATAACGACCTGCTCCCCACCGAAGACCTTGTCGCGGGGGCGCACGGTCTTCCCATCCAGCGTGACCTCGCCGGCCTTGATCCAAGCCTGCAGACGGTTGCGCGAATAATCCGGGAACAGCAACGACAACGCCTGGTCCAGTCGCTGGCCGGCACAATCGGGAGGTATGGTCGCCGACAGGCGAACGAGGTCGGTCATGCGGAGAGTTCCTTTAGCGAGGCGCAGTTGCTAGGCGTTACAGCAGGTATTGCCTACAATGTGGCACCAACTTAACAGTGGACGAGGCACGCGATGAAGCTTTGCCGACTTCTCCTGCTCGCCGTGTTCGCGATCGCGCTGGCCGGGTGCGCCACCACGGGCGTCGACCCGGACGACGAGGAGCGCAGCGCCGAGGAACTCTACGAACAAGCGCACGCGGCAGCCCGGCGCGGCGAGTTCGAGACAGCGGTAGAACATCTGGAACAGCTGCAGGCACGCTACCCCTTCGGCATTCTTGCCCGCCAGGCTCAGCTGGACATCATCTACATGTATTACGAAGCCGACGAACCGGACTCGGCCATTACCGCGGCGGACCGCTACATTCGGCTTTATCCGCGCGATGAGAACATCGCCTACGCCTATTATATGAGGGCCACGGCGAACATGAATCGCGGCCAGGACTTTTTCAGCCGCACCTTCCGCCTCGACCGCAGCCAGCGCGATCCGGAGCCGCTGCGCCAGGCCTACGCCGACTTCAGTTATCTGGTGCAACACTTCCCCGACAGCCCCTATGCGCAGGACGCCCGCGAACGCATTGTCCGGCTTTACGAGCAGCTGGCCGAGCACGAGCTGCACGTAGCCCGTTTCTATATGCGGCGCGGCGCCTACGTAGCGGCAGCGCAGCGGGCTCAGGACGTGGTGGATAACTTCCCCGACACCCCCGCCAGCAAACGCGCGCTCAAGGTGCTGGCCCAAGCGTACGAGCGCCTGAACCTGCCCGATCTGCAGCAAGAAGTATTGACACGCCTGGAGCAGAGCCGCACCGGCAGCTGACGGAACCTACCGGCTCCGGCGCGCAACGGTAGGACAAAAGGCGCGGACAACCCGTCCGAGCGCTGGTGGAATCAGCACCCCAGTAAACTTATCGGGGGTGCGGCTGCCCGCGGGCACGGCCGTTACGAAGCTTGCTCACGGTGGGCGCGCCGCCGCCATGGCCAGGCGAGACAGCTTGGGCCCGCACGCCGCCGACGATGTAAGGCACAATCACAAAACATCGCACCGTCCTCGCCGGAGCTGTCGCGCAATGGGTTGGGATTGCACTCTACAACGCCATGGCGGCGACCGTCTTTGTCACGCCGCCACGGTACCAATTCGCCCGCTCAGATAGCGTCCTCGTCCAGTTCGCCGGTACGAATGCGGATTACCTTCTCGACGTTGGTCACGAAAATCTTGCCGTCACCGATCTTGCCGGTACGGGCCGCCCGGGTGATCGCCTCGACACAGGCTTCGACTTGGCCGTCCCCGACCACCACCTCCACGCGCATCTTAGGCAGAAAATCAACCACGTACTCAGCGCCGCGATAGAGCTCGGTATGGCCCTTCTGCCGCCCGAACCCCTTCACCTCGGTAACCGTCATCCCGGTAATGCCGATCTCCGACAACGCCTCACGCACATCGTCGAGCTTAAACGGCTTAATGATCGCTTCGACCTTCTTCATCTTGGCTACTCCGTGGAGGCCCTTCGTCCATCACAATAGCGGCGCCGCCGCCACGAACCTGAGGCTATGCTCTCCAGACTCGTCGCGGGGCGCCGCTTCACTGCCCGCATCGAACCAGCAGCGCCGGTTCTCAAACGGTTATATTAGCCCGAAAAGAACTCGTTCATCCGCACGCCAATCTCGGCGGGCGAGCGCACGGTGGCCACTCCGGCCGCCTCCAGCGCAGCGAACTTGTCCTTCGCAGTCCCCTTGCCGCCGCTGATGATCGCACCGGCGTGGCCCATCCGCTTGCCGGGGGGCGCCGTCACACCGGCGATGTATGCCACCACGGGCTTGCGCACATGGGCCTTGATGTACTCGGCGGCCTCTTCCTCGGCGGTACCGCCGATCTCGCCGACCATCACGATGCCCTTGGTCTGGCGATCGGCCTCGAACAGCTCGAGCACATCGATAAACGACATGCCATGAATGGGGTCGCCACCGATGCCCACGCAAGTGCTCTGCCCCAGGCCGATATCCGTGGTCTGCTTGACCGCCTCATAGGTCAAGGTACCGGAGCGGGACACGATGCCGATCGAACCGGGCTTGTGGATGTGGCCCGGCATGATGCCGATCTTGCACTCGCCGGGGGTGATGATGCCCGGGCAGTTGGGCCCGATCAGGCGCGCATCGTAGTAGTCCAGTGCTGCCTTGACCTTGAGCATGTCCAGCACGGGAATGCCTTCGGTGATGCACGCGATCACTTTGATGCCGGCTTCAGCCGCCTCGAGAATGGCGTCGGCGGCGTACGCGGCCGGCACGTAGATCATCGATGCGGTCGCGCCGGTAGCCTCCACGGCTTCCTTGCAGGTGTTGAACACAGGCAGGCCCAGGTGCGTTTCGCCGCCGCGGCCAGGCGTTACACCGCCTACCAGCTGCGTCCCATAGGCGATGGCCTGCTCGGAGTGGAAGGTCCCTTGATTGCCGGTAAAGCCCTGGCAGATGACCTTGGTGTTCTTGTCGACGAGAATACTCATAGCTAAGACTTCCTCGGTCGTGGCTTACTTGCTGACAGCGGCAACGACCTTCTTGGCCGCATCGGTCAGATCGTCTGCGGGAATCAGGTTCAGGCCGCTCTTGGCGAGCAGCTCCTTGCCCTGATCGACATTGGTACCTTCGAGGCGGACCACGACCGGCACTTTCACGCCAACGTCCTGCACCGCAGCGATGATGCCCTCGGCAATCATGTCGCAGCGGACAATACCGCCGAAAATATTCACCAGGATTCCTTCCACCTTGGGGCTGGAGAGAATCAGCTTGAAGGCCTCCGTGACGCGCTCCTTGGTAGCCCCGCCGCCAACGTCCAGGAAGTTGGCCGGGTCGCCCCCATGCAGCTTGATCACGTCCATGGTCGCCATGGCCAGGCCGGCGCCATTGACCATGCAGCCGATATTGCCGTCCAGGGTGATGTAGTTGAGGTTGTGCTCGTGGGCCTTGACCTCGGTCTCGTCTTCCTGGGTAACGTCGCGCATCTTGGCGATTTCCGGCTGACGCCCCACATCGATCGCGTTCTGGTCGATGTTGATCTTTGCGTCCAGCGCCAGCAGCTCGCCTTCCTTAGTAACGATCAACGGGTTGATTTCGACCAGGCTGAGATCCTTATCCACGAACAACCGGGCCAGCGCCGACATGATCTTCACCAGCTGACCGACCTGCTTGCCCTGCAGCCCCAGGGCAAACGCCATCTGCCGCCCCTGGTACGGCTGGAAGCCGGCGACGGGATTGATCTTGATGGTAACGATCTTCTCGGGCTCGGTGGCGGCGACTTCTTCGATATCCATGCCGCCCGCGGCGGACCCCATGAACACCAGCCGCTTGCTGGAGCGATCGATCAGCGCGCCGAGGTAAAGCTCGCGCTCGATGTTGAGCCCCTGCTCGACCATGACCGAATTGATCGGCAAACCCTTAGCGTCGGTCTGATGGGTAACCAGGCGCTGTCCGAGCAACTGCTCGGTAAAGCTGCCAACCTCTTCGCGGCTCTTGACTACTTTGACGCCACCAGCCTTGCCGCGGCCACCCGCATGGACCTGAGCCTTGACGACCCAGACGCTACCGCCCAGCTGATCCGCAGCGTTTTGCGCCTCGGCCGCAGAGCGAGCTACCGAGCCCTTGGGAATGGGGATTCCATACTCGGCAAAGAGGCTTTTGGCCTGATACTCGTGAAGATTCATCTGCGCCAGCTCCCCCTTGGCAGGAAGTTTGTGGGAAAAATTACGCGGGCGGTATTGTCCTCCAAAGCGTTCCGCAACGCAAAACGCAAGTGCCCCCCTGGACTGCCTTAACTTGCACGAGTGGAGTGTTAGGACGACACTAAGTAGTGATTGATGAAGAGCGACGGACTAGAGCCGCCTGGCGGCGCCGACAGCCCTTCTCGCTCCCGCCCGGGTGGCGTAGATAAAGAATGGAACCAAGATAAAACAATAAGAAGGACGCCCCACACGGTGCTTGCCGTGTGCCCGATCGCTATGCTCGAGCAGCCGGAAGAGAGCTTCAACGCCCGCGCCACGGATGCCTTCGGTTGGCGGCCGCTGCGCATCCTCACGGTTTACCGTCTCATCGTCGTCGCCAGCCTCACGCTGGCGACACTGGTCGCCGCCGGCGCGGGTTTCCATATGGCGGCCGATCCCAACCTGCTGCTGCCCATCTGCTTCGGCTACCTTGCCTTCAGCATCGTGGCGTTCGTGCTGGCCGCGCGGCGGCGGCCGCGCTTCGCCTGGCAGGTGAACACCCAGGTCTGCGTCGACATCGTAGCCATCGCCGCGCTCATCCAATCCAGCGGCTCGCTGGGCAGCGGCCTGGGCGTTCTCATGCTGGTGGCCGTGGCCGCCGGCAGCATTCTCACCAGCGCGCGCATCGCATTCTTCTTCGCGGCCCTGGCCAGCCTCATCCTGCTTGCCCAGCAAACCTACAATCATATCCTGGGCCATGCCTCCGCCGACGGTTACCCGCAGCTGGGCCTCTTAGGGATGGGAATCTTCGCGACTGCGCTAGTCGGCAACCTCGTCGCCCGCCGCGCCCGCGAGAACCAGTTGCTGGCCGATCGCAGAGAAGTGGATCTGGCAAATCTGCAGGCGCTCAATCACAGCATCGTCCAGCGCCTCCCCGACGGCGTCATCGCGCTGGATGCGAACGACCGCATACGTCTGAGCAATCAGGCCGCCTGGCAGCTGCTGGGCGCCGCCGCGGCCCAGCCAAGGGCGGCACTGCCCGAGGTCGCGCCGGCCTTGGCGCAGATCGTGCGGCAATGGCGCGGCGGCTTGGAGCCGCCAGGCGACCTGGTGCTCATAGGCGAGCGCAGCAACTACCGGCCGCGCTTTCAGGCCCTGGACCCGGATCGCAAGCAGGTGCTGGTATTCCTGCACGACATCGCCGAGCTCAAAGCCCAGGTCCAGCAGGAAAAGCTCGCCGAACTCGGCCGCTTCACCGCCAGCGTCGCCCACGAGATCCGCAACCCCCTGAGCGCCATCGTTCATGCCGGGCAACTGCTGGAGGAAGCCGAGGAGCTGCAGCCGGCCAACCGCCGCCTGGTCCAGATCATCCGCAAGCAGAGCGCTCGCCTCAACGGCGTGGTCGCCAACGTACTGCAACTCTCCCGCCGCCGCGCGGCCGACCGCCACCCACTGCGATTAGCCGACTGGCTGCGGGAGTTTTGCAACGATTTCCGCTTGCAATATCCGCATCATAGCTTTTACCTCGCCAGCGAGGTGGACCCGCCCAATCTCACGGTCCTGTTCGACCACAATCATCTGCAACAGATACTGGACAACCTTTGCAGCAATGCGTTGAGGCACGGGGGAAAATCGGAAAACCTCCAAATTCGGTTGCAGGCCCGGCAACGCCCCAGCGGCCAAACCGAGCTGCTCGTGTACGACAACGGGCACGGCATCGATCTGGAGACGGAACGCCGCATGTTCGAGCCCTTCTTCACCACGGCCAATACCGGCACCGGGCTCGGCCTGTATCTGTGCCGCGAACTCTGCGAAGCCAATCAGGCACAACTGGAGCACGTCCCCACCGCCAGCGGCAGCTGCTTCCGCATCCGCTTTGGCATAGCCCACATGGAGGTCGCTTGAAATGCATCGCCCGCTTGCGCTCGTCGTGGACGACGAACCGGACATCCGCGAACTCATAGAGCTGACACTACAGCGCATGCAGGTTGACTGCATAACCGCCGCCAACCTCGCCGAAGCGCGCGGGCTGCTGGGCAAGCACCCATTCGTTGTCTGCCTCACCGACATGCAGCTGCCCGACGGCAACGGCATAGAGCTGGTGGAACACATGCGCGAGCGCCACCCGCAGATTCCGGTGGCCATGATCACCGCCCACGGCAACATGGACAGCGCCATCCAAGCGCTCAAGGCCGGAGCCTTCGACTTCGTCTCCAAGCCGGTGGATCTGGCCATCCTGCGCAAGCTCATCGATGCCGCTCTGCAGCTCAACCTCAATCCGGTCGAAGAGCGCCGCTCGCGCACCATTCTGCTCGGCGAGTCCAGGCCCATGCAGCGCATTCGCGCCATGATCGCCAAGCTGGCGCGCAGCCAGGCGCCGGTCTACATCAGCGGCGAGTCCGGCACCGGCAAAGAACTGGTCGCCCGCCTGATCCACGACAAAGGCCCGCGGCGCGATGGGCCGTTCATCCCCGTCAACTGCGGCGCCATTCCCACCGAGCTGATGGAAAGCGAGTTCTTCGGGCACAAGAAGGGCGCTTTCACCGGCGCCACCGCCGACAAGCAAGGGCTGTTCCAGGCCGCCGATGGCGGCACCCTGTTCCTCGACGAAGTCGCCGAGCTGCCATTGCACATGCAGGTGAAGCTGCTGCGCGCCATCCAGGAGAAAGCCGTGCGGCCTGTTGGCGCCCACGCCGAAGTGCCGGTGGACGTACGCATCCTGAGCGCCACGCACAAGGACCTGGCGCAGCTGGTCGAGGCCGGACAGTTCCGGCAAGACCTGTATTATCGCATCAACGTCATCCAGCTCGCCGTGCCGCCCCTACGCGAGCGCCTGGAAGATCTGCCGCAGCTGGTTGAGCACTTTCTCGGCCGGCTGAGCCCGGCCGGCGCTACCCTGGCGCCTGACGCGCTGACCGCGCTGAGCCGCTATCACTTCCCCGGCAATGTACGCGAGCTGGAGAACATCCTGGAGCGCGCCCTGACGCTGTCCGACGGCGACACCATCACCGCCGCCGACCTGCTGCTGCCCGAAGGCGATTGCGATCATCGCCACGAGTTCCCGGCACCCACCGGCGATGAGTTCGCCCTGGAAGATTACCTGGGCGAGATCGAGCGCAGCGTGATCCTCAATGCCCTGGAAAAGACCGGACACAACAAAACCGCCGCCGCGAAGCTGTTAGGAATCAGTTTTCGCGCGCTGCGCTACCGTCTTAAGAAACTGGAATTGGACTAAACCAAGCGGCGCAATCCCTGTGGGTGACAAAATTTGTCACCCCCTCAACGCCAACTGACGCATTGTGTCATCTACCTCCTCGACAAACGCATCCCTCCCTCTTCTACTTCTCTGAAAATCGGCAAATTTGTTTTCCCACAAGGCACTTATATGGTTGGCACGCTACCTGCTTAGTCTTTATGCGCGTACCGCCCATGGGCGAGTTACTAAGAGATGACTTCTCCGGCCAATGAAGGCCTCATTACAACGGGGGAATTTCATGAAATCCGCACAGAAAGGCTTCACGCTCATCGAACTGATGATCGTGGTCGCGATCGTCGGCATTCTCGCCGCCGTGGCCATCCCGCAGTATCAGAACTACATAACAAGAGCCCAAGTCAGCCGCGTCATGAGCGAACTCGCCTCCCTGCGCACTGCCGTAGAGGCGTGCATGATGGAGGG
>CAYWPG010000035.1:0-14137 GCA_964460035.1 uncultured Alkalilimnicola sp. | reverse complement strand
GCGAAGTTTGGCCAGAACGCCTCTACAGCGATCACTGGCAAGGAGCTGGTTTGGGGGCGGAACAATAACGGGGAATGGCAATGTGGCGCCGGCGTAGACGAGCGTTACCGGCCTAGCGGCTGCGCAAAGGACGTAACGTCAGTGGAGCAGTGGGTGAAGGGTGAAGGTGATGATGATGATGATGATGATCAGACGGGGTAAATAGCCGCACTCGATACCAAACACATAAAGGAAATGCCGGCACACCCGGCATTTCCTTTTAGCGCAAGCCTTAGGCCCACATGCTCAGCCCGCGCCGGTTTCTAGACCTGGTACTCTTGCTTGCCCTCATAGCCGCTATTGCGGTTATTTCCCATTTCGCCATTGCCGACCGCCTGCGCCTGCTGCAGTTTATCTTTCCCGCCGAAGCGCTGGCTGCCAAAGCCACTATTAGCTGCTCCAGTGGAGCTCCCGCGTGGATGGCCAAGGCGCTCGGACATAGCACGGAATTTTCCGCCGGCGGCCAGCTCGCTTTTATCGACGAGCACGGACGCGGGCATCACTGCCAAATGGGCTGGTACGGCTACCCGTTAATCAGCGAGCGCATCGGGGCGGACGCATACTTTCGCCTGGGAAGCCTGACTAAGGTCGCGACTTCGCTGGCCTATGCGCGTCTGGCGCGAGATGGCAAGCTGGACGATACAACCTACGTCGCCGACTACTTCCCACCCGAGGACACCCCACGCGACCCGCGCGTGCTGTCGCTGCGCCTGGAGCATTTGCACCGCCACACCGCCGGCTTCGATCGCCTGCGCACGCCCGACCCCATGTTCCTCATGGACGTAAAGCCGTGGTGTCCCTACCGGATCGAGCAGCTGTACGCGACCCGCCTCGACTTCGCTCCCGGAGCACGTTCCGCCTACGGCAATCTGAACTACTGCTTGCTGGGCGAGATACTCGGCGCCGCGCAAGGCTCCGATTACCGCTCGGCCGTTAATGAGCTTCTCGGGCTGTCGGCCTACGATCTGCAATTCATGGACGGTCCCTTCCTGCCCCGAGAAGTCGACTACGACTACCGCAACACCGGCTTCCACGGGCCGCTATACCCGAACTACTACGACTTCGTCGCCTCCTCGGCGGCAATCTCCTTGGTCGGCACGGCGCGCGCGTTCTCGCAGCTGGTCTTCGACCACAAGGACCTGCTCGCGCCGCTGTTCCAGCTCGATCTGGAAGCGCACGGGTGCCGTCCAGAGGTGCTGGACAGCTGCTTCTACTACTCGATGTACCCCATGCAGCGCAACGCGGCCCACCCGCTGGTCTTCGCCCAAGCGGGCAACATATGGGGCGTAAGCGCTTTCGTGATGGTGGACGAGCGCGGCGCTGTGCTGACCTGGGCAGGGAAAGGCAGCGAACTCCCGGGAAGCGGAGCCTTCGGCAGGCTCAAGTGGGCGCTCTACGAACTCTTCTCCGCGCGCTGACCGACGCGGATCGGACCAACTAGGCGAGAGGCGTATGGTGGCTACGGGTGGACTTGAACCACCGACCCCAGCATTATGAGTGCTGTGCTCTAACCGACTGAGCTACGTAGCCGATATCAGGTTGGTAGGGCGCAAATTGTCTTATGGAGCCCCATCGCTGTCAAGGGCATCATCCGCTATTACTGATCTTGCGCAGAAGACCGCCCCGCGCAGCGAATGTGTGCGAGCGTTCGCGGCGAGGGCTCCGCGCCCAGCGAAGACTCTTCCCACCGACCGAGGAACAAGCCACTGCGCCCCCCTCCTGGGCGCGAAGGACTTGTGAGCGCAGCGGATCGAGGGTTAACACAGGCCCTGCAATGCCCTGGCAAACCACCCTAGACCCGCCCGTAGGTATCCTCGAAGCGGACGATATCGTCCTCCCCCAGGTACGCCCCGGTCTGCACTTCGATCAGCTCCAAGGGGATCACCCCGGGGTTGCTCAAGCGATGCGTCGTGCCCAACGGAATATAGGTGGACTGGTCCTCGGAGAGCAGAAAGGTCTTATCGCCGCACTCCACCTTGGCCGTGCCGCGCACCACTATCCAATGCTCCGCGCGGTGATGGTGCATCTGCAAGCTCAGCTGCTGCCCGGGATTGACCACGATACGCTTGACCTGAAAGCGTTCGGCCTGCGCAATGCCCTCGTAAGAACCCCAGGGGCGATACACACGCCGGTGGTTGGCGCTTTCCTCGCGCCCTTGCGCCTGCAGGCGCTGCACTATGGCCTTGACGTCCTGTACCCGCTCGCGATCGGCCACAAGCACGGCGTCGGCGGTTTCCACCACTACCGTGCTCTTCAGGCCCACGGTGGCCACCAAGCGGTTTTCGGCGCGCACATAGCAGTCGCGTGTATCCTCGGTCAGCACATCGCCAATGAGCACGTTGCCCTCCGGGCCCGGCTCGCTTACCTCTTGCAGCGCCGCCCAGGAGCCCAGATCGCTCCAGCCCACGTCCATGGGCACCACCACCGCGTCGCGCGTACGCTCCATGACGGCATAGTCGATGGAGTTGTCCGGGCTTTGCGCGAACGCGGCCTCGTCCAGGCGAATGAAATCCAAGTCCTGCTTCGCCGCCGCCAGGGCCCGACGGCAGGCGTCGACCATCGCCGGCTCGTACTCTTCCAGCACCTCCAGGTAACGGTCGGCACGGAACATGAATATGCCGCTGTTCCAGTAGTAATCGCCGGAGCGCACATACTCCTCGGCGGTGGCAAGATCTGGCTTCTCCACAAAGCGCTCGACGAGCTGCACGGCGTTCTGCGCGCCATCGCTCTTGATGTAGCCGTACCCGGTTTCCGGCCGGGTCGGAACGATACCGAAGGTAACCAGTGCGCCCTCGGCCGCGGCCCGCTGGCCCTCGGCCACTGCCGCCGCGAAACGCTCCAGATCGCGAATCACATGATCGGCGGGCATTACCAGCAAAATGGCAGCAGGGTCCGTATGCAGCGCTTTGAGCGCGCCGATGGCCACGGCCGGTGCCGTATTGCGCCCAACCGGCTCGAGCAGTATCGCTGCGGCCTCTCTGCCCTGCTCCTGCAGCTGCTGGGCAACCATGAAGCGGTGCGCCTGGTTGCATACCACCAGCGGCGCTCCCGCCTGCGGCAGAGCATCCAGGCGGGCCAGCGTGTCCTGGAACAGACTGCCCTCGCCATTGAGGGGCAGAAACTGCTTGGGATAGTGCTCGCGCGACAACGGCCACAACCGTGTACCCGAGCCCCCGGAAAGGATGAGCGGCGTCAGCATGCGGACAGTCCTCATGTTCGCCCTGGTGTCACGAACGGCGGCAGCCGGCATCTACAAGATGTTGTTCTTTAGGTTGTGCTGGCATGGCGCGCCGTCAAGCTCTCGCGGCAACGCGGCTTGCGCCGGTGCAACGAAGCGGCGCGACTTCGCTGCCAATCACCCTGCAGCGGCTGACTACAGAGAGGCTTCGCGCTCAGGCGCCGTTCCTGCGGGGGCACTTTCACAGACCGGTGGGGGAGCCTCCGTGTAGGAACGGCCCCCTAGCGCGCATCCCTGCCCACCCACGGACGCTGGAAAAGCCCGTCGCGCGCAGGGAGCACCCCCAGAGTCCAGCCCCACCGGTGGGAGTAGTACTCCGTGGGAGCCGCGCCCTCGCCACGAATTGCCTCAGGCTCCCGAGATAGCCGTCAGCTGCACGCTCCCGTTGCCAGTGCCGGGCTCCCAGCTGGGACGGCCGATGGCGTAGTAGCGGAAGCCCAGAGCGGCCAGCTGCGCCGGATCGTACAGGTTACGACCGTCGAAGATCACCGGCTGCTTGAGCCGCTTCTTGATGCCGTCGTAGTCGGGACTGCGGAAAACGTGCCACTCGGTGACGATGGCCAGCGCATCCGCCCCTTCCAGGGCCTGCTCGGGGCTGGCGCACAGCTTCAGATCCGGCCGCTCGCCGTAGATACGGCGCGCCTCGTTCATCGCTTCCGGATCGTAGGCCTGGACCGAAGCCCCGGCTTCCCACAACGCTTCCATCAGCCTGCGGCTGGGCGCCTCGCGCATGTCGTCCGTTTCCGGCTTGAACGCGAGCCCCCACAAAGCAATGGTGCGTCCTTGCAGATCGCCGAAGTGCTTCTTGATCTTCTCGAACAAGCGCTCCTTCTGCCGGTTGTTCACAGCCTCTACTGCACGCAGCAGCTGCGCGTCGTACCCCACCTCCTGGGCCGTGCGGGCCAGCGCCTGCACGTCCTTGGGGAAGCAGGAGCCGCCGTAGCCGCAGCCGGGATAAATGAAGTGATAGCCGATACGAGGATCCGAGCCTATGCCGATGCGCACATGCTCGATATCGGCCCCCAGCCGCTCGGCCAGGTTCGCCAGCTCGTTCATGAAACTGATCTTGGTCGCCAACATGGCGTTAGCCGCATACTTGGTGAGCTCGGCCGAGCGCACATCCATGGCGATCAGGCGGTCATGATTACGATTGAAAGGCGCGTACAACACGCGCAGCAATTCGGCGGTACGCGGGTTGTCGGTGCCCACCACGATACGGTCCGGCTTCATGAAGTCCTTGACCGCCGCGCCTTCCTTAAGGAATTCAGGATTAGAGACCACGTCATACTCGATACTTACCCCGCGCGCGGCCAGCCCTTCAGCCACACGCGCACGCACCTTGTCGGCCGTGCCTACCGGCACCGTCGACTTGTCGACGATGACCTTGTAATCATTCATGTGCTCGGCAATGGTGCCGGCAACCGCCAGCACATACTGCAGATCCGCCGAGCCGTCCTCATCCGGCGGCGTGCCCACCGCGATGAACTGGAACACGCCATGCTCCACCCCTTCCTTGGCGTCGGTGGTAAAGCGCAGGCGGCCCGCCTTGCGGTTGCGCTCGACCAGCTCTTCCAGTCCCGGCTCGTAGATGGGCACCTCGCCGTTGTTCAGGCGCTCGATCTTGGCGGCGTCCACATCGACGCACACCACATCGTTACCCACTTCCGCAAAGCACGTCCCGGTTACAAGGCCAACGTAGCCGGTGCCAAAGATCGTTATCTTCATTTCTGTCTTCCGCTAGTCTCGAAAAAATCCGCCGCTTACCTGCGGTTAGCCTTCCGCAACCGGCACCCACAGCTCTGCGAGCCAGCAAGCTTGCGAAAACGGCTTTCCCCCAGCCTGCTACAACATCCAACGGCAGCGCGCCGAATCACCAGCGCACCACCACGTTAACCCAGTAGTCCCCGCGCCCGCCTTGCAGGCTCACCCGCACATCGTCATCGGGCCGCGGCTCCACAAACAGATAAGTGAAACCAAGCCCGATCGCCGCCCCAACGAGCACATCGCGCCACTCGTTGGCATCGTCCTCCACCCGGCTCCAGCCCACGAAAGCCGCGGCGCCGTAGAGTGGCCAAGCATAGGTCCATCCGTAACGCCGCTGCACGAACGAGGCTGCCGAAAACGACACCGAGGCATGACTGGACGGGAAAGAATAATCCTGCCCATCCGGGCCTTCCTCGTCCGCCAGATAGTTCGCCCCCAGCGTAAACGCCACGGTGGAACCCAGCGCCCGATAGTACTGACGCCGCCCCTGGTTGTCCTCGTCCATATACGTCGACGCCCAGGCTGCCGCTGGCAGGAAGACGTAGAGCACGTTCCCGAGGACGTCCGTCACCTCCGCAGCCTGTGCAGGCGCCGCGCCCATCAGCAGGCATCCCGCCAGCCAGGCCCCCGACAGGAACCTCCTTGTCACCGCCATACAGCCCCCCATCGGAACGCCGCCACCCTCACGGAGACAGTCCGTTATAACAACTTCGGGGCGGGCGTTCGGGGTAACCGGCCAGGTTAACGCCTGCCCGCTAAGCTGTTACGCCTGCGTGTCCAAGAATCGTAGCAACTCCTCGGTCTTGGCCCGCATCAGCTGCGCATCGCCACGCGCTTCTACGTTCAGCCGCACCACCGGCTCGGTGTTCGAGGCTCGCAAGTTAAAACGCCAGTCCTCGAACTCGATGCTCAGCCCATCAGTATGGTCGATAGACTTGGCGCCGACGCCATACCGCTCCTCAGCGGCTTTCAAGGTCGCCGCGGCATCTCGCAGCTTGCGATTGATCTCTCCGCTGGCTGGGAACTTGCTCATGCGCTCATTGAGCAGGGCAGACAAAGGCCGCCCGCTGCGGCATACCAGCTCCACCACCAATAGCCAGGGAATCATGCCGCTGTCGCAATAGGCGAAATCGCGGAAGTAATGGTGAGCGCTCATCTCGCCGCCGTAGGCGGCGTCTTCCTTGCGCATGCGCTCCTTGATAAACGCGTGCCCTGTCTTGCTCTGCACGGCAATACCGCCGAGCTGCTGACACAAATCAATAGTATTCCAGGTCAGCCGCGGGTCGTGCACGATTTTCTGGCCCGGTTGCTTGCGCAAGCAGGCTTCGGCGAGCAGCCCGACGATGTAATACCCTTCGACGAACTCCCCGCGCTCGTCGAAGAAGAAGCAGCGGTCGAAATCGCCATCCCATGCCAGCCCCAGGTCCGCACCGTGTGCACGCACAGCGTCCGCGGTGGCAGCCCGATTCTCCTCCAGCAGCGGGTTGGGCACGCCGTTGGGGAAATTGCCGTCGGGCTCATGGTGGACCTTGACGAACTCGAACGGCAAGTGCGGCTCCAGCAGATCGATCACGCGCCCCGCGCCGCCGTTGCCGGCATTCACAACGATCTTCAAGGGCTTTAGCTGACTACGATCCACATATCCAAGCAGATGTTCCACATAGCGCCCGGTATGATCGAGCGCAAAGCGCCTGCCCGGCACCGCGACCTTGGGGAATTCGTTCTCTTCGGCAAGTGTCTTGATGTCGAGCAAGCCCGTATCGCCGCTGATCGGCTTGGACTCCTCGCGCACCAGCTTCATTCCGTTGTAATCCTTGGGATTGTGACTGGCGGTCACCATTATCCCGCCATCCATTTTGTTATCGAAAGTCGCGAAGTAAACCTCTTCGGTCCCGCATTGTCCAATTTCGTAAACGTCCGCGCCACCTTCCAGCAACCCCTGGATCACTGCCTCGCTAATGGCCGGACTGGAGAGCCTAATATCATACCCAACCACGACTTTGCGCGGTCGCAAATAATCCGCATAAGCCCGGCCAATACGCCAGGCGATGTCTTCATTGAGTTCATCGGGAAGCCGGCCACGAATGTCGTAGGCCTTGAAACAAGTTAGCGTCTGGCTCATTCAGCGGTCCTTCCGAGCGTAATATAGCGTTACTTGCAGCAGTGCTGATCGGTTCGTCCCAATACCCCTGCAATTGTACCGAAACGGCAACACCCCTGAGACTGGCGTTGCACCGGGGCACGCGGTACACCTTGCTGCCATGACTTCGAGACGCCGCACCGCACGGGTGCGAGCACTATCAACATCAAGCCGACGGCAGGTCCACACAATAGACCGGGACATCGCTAAAGCCAACGGCCTTCTCTAAAGCGCTGGACTGGAAGGCGACCGTCAGCTCTGGAGCCCTTGCTCCAATGAAGGCAGCGCAACCGCCGCGGCGGGAATTCGCTGCCATACAGCATCGGGAAGATGAGTAGACTTCTTGTAACCTTGGACGGTGCTGACCAGCAAGCTATAGAGCGTGAGCCGGTCCATCTGCCGCGTGGCGGCTACGATCTGATCCAGATAGGTCTTTATCCGCGGCCAAGGCAGCATGGCCTCTTCGGCTCGCGAAATCTTTGGATGGCGGGTTCCGGTGACGTTTTCTCCAAGCAGTAGCTCCTCATAGAGCTTTTCGCCCGGGCGCAGCCCCGTAAACTGAATTTCTATATCTCCGTTGGGATTCTGTTCGTCCCGTACGGTAAACCCCATCAAGCGGATCATCTTCCGTGCCAGATCCACGATGCGCACCGGCTCGCCCATATCCAGCACGAACACATCGCCCCCTTCGGCCATCGCTCCGGCCTGAATCACCAGCGCCGCCGCCTCTGGAATGGTCATAAAGTAGCGGGTGATCTCCGGGTGCGTGACCGTCACCGGCCCGCCCTTGCGGATCTGCTCGCGAAACAGCGGCACCACCGACCCCGAAGAGCCCAGCACGTTGCCAAAACGCACCATGGAGAAGCGCGTCGGACCGGGCTCGGACGCCATGGCCTGCAGCACCATCTCCGCCAGGCGCTTGGTCGCGCCCATTACATTGGTGGGGCGCACGGCCTTGTCGGTAGAAATCAGCACGAAGTTCTCGACACCCGCGGTGCGGGCTGCCTCCGCCGCGTACCACGTCCCGAGGACGTTATTGGTAACCCCCTCCACCAGATTGGCTTCCACGATCGGCACATGCTTGTATGCCGCCGCATGATAAACCGTGTGAATGGAGAAGGTTTGCATCACCTCATCCAGGCGGTTTCGGTTCGTCACCGACCCCAACAGTCCGACCAGCTGTGTCCTGCTTTGCCCGGCATCTAGCGTTGCCTGCAACTCGCGCTCGATCTCATACAAGGCATACTCGCTGCGCTCGAACAGGACCAGGCAACGGGGTCCGAGCGCGATGATCTGGCGACATAGCTCGCTGCCTATCGATCCCCCTGCCCCGGTAACCAGCACGTTCTTGCCGTGGACACACGCCTCCATCAACTCCTGAGACGGCGCAACGGGATCTCTGCCTAGCAGATCTTCCAACTCAACCTCGCGGATTTCGTCCGGCCGCGCCTTGCCCGCGACAATGTCCATCATGCTCGGAATGGTCTTGACGTGCACGGGATAGTTCTCCAGGCGGCGAAGAACGGCCTGGCGCATGCGACGGTTGGCGGAGGGTATAGCCAGCAGCACCTGCTTTATATCCTGAGAGGCGATCAGCGCCTCTAGATCGTCAGGACTATAAATCTCGAGCCCGAGAAGCGTCCTGCCCCACAGCGCCCGGTCATCATCGATGATGCCAACCGGCTCGTATTGGCGGCCTGCCTTCAATGCACTGACCAGTTGCGCGCCCGCGGCACCGGCGCCGTATATCAACACCGGTTCGTAGCCGCGTCGCCGCCGCGGGCTGCGTAGAATGGTTCGCGCCAGAAATCGACTTCCGCCGATCATGATGACTGCAAGCATCCCGTAAAGGATCAGCACCGAGCGCGGGAAGCCTATAGGACTGACCAAGAGCACTACGGTGGCTAGCGCAAACGCCGACAACACCACCGCGGTAACTACCGACGCTACGGCCGAAGCGCCAAGATACCGTATCAGCGGGCGATACAAGCCCTGCATGGCGAACAGGGGCAAAGCCAGCGCCGGCACCAATAAGAACATCCACCAGAATGGGCGAACGTCAGGCGCAAACTGTCCAAGGCGTAGTGCAAACGCAGACCAGAGCGCGAGTGGCAACAGCACTGCGTCGTTAGCCATCAGCACAAAACGCTTAGCGGGACGCGGCAAGGAAACTAAGGACAACCGAAGCCGTTTACGCATACTCATTGACTCGGCCGAATTTCTGGCTGTTTTACGCTCGCCTGTAGGAGTCTCGTTAACGCGTCCACGCCGGCCCCCCCAGCAGGCCATCCGACCCCATGCACTCAGTAGCAGCCAGCAGCAAGCCCCGTGAATGGTCATAACCAAAGTTAAGAAGTTTAGCAGAAGTGATTTGCGGCGCTTACTTAACCGCAGCTTTCGTTCTCCGCATGACAGCGAAGTCAATTAGAGTCAAAGCCAGAGTGCTCTTTCCGGAATATCGGTTCGAAAAAAAACTTGCGACCGAAACAGCAGTCAGCATTAGCCATTTACAAGCGGCGCTGCCCGAGAATTACTGAAAAGCTCTTCACCGCCAAACGCCCTGCGACACCGTAGCAAAGGCCGCCTCACCTACAACTCCGCCTGCCCGGGCGATCGCGGTGACCCTCGCATCCGCCACCGCGCCATTTATCGCATCAGGCAGTACCGCCAAGCCTGCGAGGCCATACCGCTCAGTACTGCAAGAATGACTCCACAAGTGCCACCAGCGGCCGGGGGGTCGGACAGATCGCGTGCAAGCGGCAAGGTGCCAACGCGCTCCTAGATATCCGGCCGAACACCTGCCTCAGGGCCTGCGCTCTGGCATCGGCCAACGTAAAGAGCGGGCTTGCGAGTGCCCAGGCGAACAACGCTCGCCCTCAGGCGGCGCACGGAACGCTGGCGCTCCTAGGAGCGGTGAAAAGAGGGCTAAGTTAGAAAGGCCGCCGTGGGCTCGTCACAGCAATGACGGTTACCACACACCGACCACGAGAGCGGTCCATTATGGGCGAGATCGGCATGCTACCGGCACAACGACTTGGGGGCGCAACATATTTACGAGCAGACGGTGGAAGGAGCAGGGCTTCCGGGGCCACGCGAAGCACAGCCAGGGACGGTGCAGCGGTGCACGCTGCGCCGGGATAGCGACTGTCCCGGCTGCTCGGGGCCGCGACGCAACCCCTGGCGTCGCGGCACAAGCCACGCGCGACGGATCAGACGGTTTCGAGCGGGGTCTGCTCCAACTTCGCAGCAAGCGCCAGCAGCTTCTTGCGGAAACTCGGTCCTAGCTCCGGATGCTGCAGCCCATAGGCCATCTGGGCCTCAAGATAACCTAGCTTGCTGCCGCAATCGTACCGCCGGCCATCGAACTCATAACCCAGCACCCGCTCTTCCGCCAACAATTTGGCGATGGCGTCGGTCAACTGGATCTCGCCGCCCGCACCGCGCCCCGTTTGAGCAATCAGATCGAAGATGCGCGGCGAGAGTATATAGCGTCCGACCACGGCTAGGTTGGAAGGCGCTGTACCCGGCGCCGGTTTTTCGACGATAGCCTGCACGTCGTGCAGCTGGCCCGATGACGCCGACGGACTGATGACACCGTAGCGGTGCGTGTCCTCTGGCGGCACGCGTTCGATGCCTAGGACCGAGGCGGAATGTTGCTCGGCCACCGCCACCATGTCGGCCAACACGCCCTTCCCCTCGCTGGCGATGAGGTCGTCCGCCAGCAGAACGGCAAAGGGCTCATCGCCCACTACGCTGCGCGCGCAATACACAGCATGCCCAAGGCCCAGTGCCTCGCCCTGGCGGATGAACACGCACTCCACTTGCTCAGGAACGGTTTCATACACCGAGCGGAGCATATCTTCCTTGCCCCGTGCGCGCAGTTCCATCTCTAATTCCGGCGCTCGATCGAAATGGTCGGCGATCGCGCGCTTGGTACGCCCGGTAATGAAGATAAGCGTCTCTATACCAGCAGCGACCGCCTCATCGACAGCATACTGAATCAAGGGCTTGTCGACGACCGGAAGCATTTCTTTCGGATTCGCTTTAGTTGCGGGCAAGAAACGAGTACCCAAACCGGCAACAGGAAAAACAGCTTTACGTATCTTGGACATGTGTTCTCACCACAAAAGGACAGCGGCGCGAATCGTAACAAGATCCGCTTATGTTTCCCTTACATTGCCTTTCTCGGAACTTACGGAACATAGGCCGCAAGCTGATATAGGGCAGCCGGCGAACTCGAGCGCCCGCGCGTTAGTGTAAACCGTAATGCGCGCGGGAAAACAGCTCTACTTAGGGTTACATCGCTTGGGCATAGCCAGTGTCCACAGAAATGGTCACGTGGCAGAAAGGCCTTTGCGCCCAGGGGGCGCTCTACAGAAACTGGCGCCCTCCGGTCCGTGGGGGCGCCCCCCCTTGGCCGCGACTCCTCACCCCACCACCACCCCCGGGAAAAGCCTTCGCGCACAGGGGACACTTCCCTGACTGCCGGCCACCCGGAGGTATCCCATTATACGAAGCAGCGCCTCCAACCGCTGCTACTCTCTCCTCCGAGGCACCAGGCGCGCCACCTTGTCGGTGTCGCCCCCACTAGCGAGCTGCATACTCATGTACTGTTTCCATACCAAATCAGGCACCTCGCCCTGGGGCGCATAGCCTTGCACCGCTTCCAACAGCAGCCCCCGAATGCGCCCCACATTGGACGCAGCGACGGCGGCTTCAATCTGGCCGATCAGCTCGGCCATCTGCCACCAGCTCGGAGCCCAGTCGTGGGCACGATAAATGCTCGGATGCTGGGTGCCTGCGACGTTCCCGCCGATCAGCAGCTCCTCGTAGAGCTTCTCGCCCGGCCGCAAGCCGGTGAAGCGGATTTCTATGTCCCCGCCCGGATTGCGCTCATCGCGCACCGTACGTCCCATCAGATGCACCATCTTCCGTGCCAGATCCACGATGCGCACCGGCTCGCCCATATCCAGCACGAACACATCGCCCCCTTCGGCCATCGCTCCGGCCTGAATCACCAGCGCCGCCGCCTCTGGAATGGTCATAAAGTAGCGGGTGATCTCCGGGTGCGTGACCGTCACCGGCCCGCCCTTGCGGATCTGCTCGCGAAACAGCGGCACCACCGACCCCGAAGAGCCCAGCACGTTGCCAAAACGCACCATGGAGAAGCGCGTCGGACCGGGCTCGGACGCCATGGCCTGCAGCACCATCTCCGCCAGGCGCTTGGTCGCGCCCATTACATTGGTGGGGCGCACGGCCTTGTCGGTAGAAACGAGTACGAAGTGGCGCACCCCGCTTTGTTGTGCAGCCAGGGCAGCATAGTATGTGCCAAGGGTATTGTTATGCACGCCCTCAATCACGTTGTGCTCGACGATAGGCACGTGCTTATAAGCAGCCGCATGATACACGGTATCGACCGCATAAACCTGCATGATCGTACGCAGCCGCTCGCGGTCGGTAACCGTGCCTAGTAGCGGCACCAACTGACAATCGCCGCCGCTGCGCTCCAGGGTCTCCCGCAGCTCTCGCTCGATGCGGTAGAGCGGGAACTCGCCAACCTCGAACAGGACGAGTCGCCGCGGACCGCACTTCGCGATTTGCCTGCACAACTCGCTGCCTATGGACCCTCCCGCGCCGGTGACCATGACTGTCTTATGTTGAATGCACTCGGCCATGAGCGCCGGATCCGGAGCGACCGGATCCCGGCCGAGCAGATCTTCGATATCGACCTCGCGCAGATCGTCCAGCTTGGCCTTTCCAGCAACCAGATCGTTGAGCTCGGGAATGGTCTTCACGTGCAGCGGATAGCACTCCAGACGCCGCAGGATCTCCTGGCGGCGCTGCCGGGACGCGCTAGGCAGCGCTAGCAAGACGCTGTCGGCATTGTACTCGGCCACCAGTTCGCCGAGCCGCTCCGGCGGATATACCTCGATGCCGCCCACGACACTGCCGTGCAAGCTGCGATCATCGTCGATCATCGCCACCGGGTCGAAGTCCTGGCCGCCCCGCAGCACCTCCGCAAGCTGCGCGCCGGCCGCCCCGGCGCCGTAGATGATCACAGGCTTGCGGGCCGCAAGCTTGTGGCGGCGAGACTGCAGGTACGCTCGCACCAGGAAGCGACTGCCGCCCACGCCCAACAGGGCCAGCATCCAGTACAACGGCAGCACGGAACGCGGGAAACCGTACAGCCCCATCAGAATAACAATAGCCGAGAGCAGCAAGGCCGAGATACTTACGCCCTTGAGCAAAGCGAATACCGCCTGCGGCCCCATATGACGCACTATCGTTCGGTAGAAGCCCAACGCTGCGAATACCGGCAGGCTCATGGCCGGCGACAGCACGAACAACCACCAGAACTTCTGCACGGGGGGGGTGAAGTCGCCCAGCCGGAGAACGAACGCCGCCCATAAGGCCAGCGGTAACAGTGTGGTATCCGTCAGCATCATCAGACTGCGCTTGATGCTACGCGGCATGGTCTTGAGCAAATTCTGCGTATCCACTTCCTGTGCCGGTGCTCCTTGTGCCCGCTGAGCGGGCAAAGTCTCTTCTTCTTCAGGCGGCGCACGCACCTTATGTTGCGACGCAGCTATCCCATGTACGCACAAGACAATTGGGACGAGCGGCCATGTTTTCAGCTAGAAAAACACAATCATGGCGAGATGTTCCGGCACGCTTCCAAAGTCCTCGCTGCTGCGAGGAACCAGACCGTCACCTACTTCAAGAACGCTGTTGGGGAGGACCGCTCTAACGACGAGCGGAGGATGGCAAAGGCCACACGGTCAGACTACACGCTGCGCTGTGGCGGAAGGGGATTCGCGCCCAGGGGGCGCCCCCACAAAGGCTGACACCCCGCTTCTGGATGTGGCGCCCGGTGGGAGATTCTATGCCCCGCGTCAAGGGAGTCTGAGGTACAAGCCGGTGCGTTGCTTTACAAAGGAGGCAGCCCGGTCGGAGCG
>CAYWPG010000034.1:0-44125 GCA_964460035.1 uncultured Alkalilimnicola sp. | reverse complement strand
AAGCGAGGGCATGGAACATCTCGCCGCGATCAGGCTGACGAACAAGGGCCTGCTGCGCTACTACGCGGCCTGCTGCGGCACCCCCCTCGGCAACGTCCCGCCCACTTTCAAGATCGATTGCATAGGGCTTATTCACAGCTGCCTGGACAGAACCACGCTGGAAACGCACTTCGGCCCCATCAACGCGCGCCTGAACATCGGCAGCGCCACCGGCGATGGTGTGCCGCCCGCCTCGGGGCTGTTCCCTGCGATTGTGAAGGTCGTCCGCATGGCTCTTCGTAGCCGGCTCAGCGGGCAATACCGTCGCTCGCCTTTCTTCACGACCAACGGGCACCCCATCGTGCAGCCACAAGTGCTATCCGCGAGCGCGCTGCGCGCGGCCAAAGGGGAAGTTTGAGCGCTCTAGGCAACACGGCCCCCTAACCCCTCCCCTCCGGAAACAATGTCTACCCCATACGCATGGGGCTAACCCACGTCTTGCCGCTCTTCCACCCACAGTTCCACCAGCGAACGCTCAGCGGATTACTGCAGTGGCCTGTTCGATAGACGATTTGGACTGCCCATATCTCCCGCCTTGCAGCGCCCCACCAAGGAAAAACGCGTTATCTCCTGTTTCAGCAAGCAACCAAAAAGACATTTGAATAACAAGAACCAAATCAATAAAATCCGCACAAAAAGAAAAAGACAAAAACAATCAAACAACAAAATACTTATAAATTGATTTCGAGAAATCCAGAGCCTGCCCAGCGACCGACAAGGTCAACCACACAATCGAATCAAAAACAAGAACCAGAATCACACCGCCCCATGAAAGAAAACCGTTTTCTCGCCAAGTGCCTGCGCACAATCCCGTTGCTTTTGCTCCTTGGCTTATCGACCAGCGGCTGCGAGAGGGTAGACTCCTTGGAGGGTCACGCCGCCGACGACCAGTTGACGACCTCCCGCGGGATGTTTATGAAGGATCCAGACCTAGCGCTTGTGCTCAGCGCAGATTTCGATTCGGTATCCGCGGACATCCACAAACTGCTGGCGCTGGCATCGACTGGCCAGCCTTCGACTCTTTTCCACGTAAGGGAAACCAAGAGCGGCGCCCTGGATCTGTACTTCAGGCCTCGGCTGGACGAGTTTACCCGCGAACAGCTGGCCGCCCTGCTATCCAAAGTCCTGAGCGCCCCGGCCGCCCCTGAAGATCTGACTTTTCAGGTCACCCTATTGGAGCCGAACCCCACATCGGAAGAGCATACCGATCACAATCAGACGGTGACCTTTACGCTAGAAGAAGAACATCTCGACTACGGCGTGTTCATGATTCCTTTGGGCAAGGCGCGGCACCTATACTTTTGCGCTGTCCGAGTGTGGCTTAGCGAAAAACTGCCCCCGATTTGGCATCAATCCCTCATAGATACCGGGCTCCCGGCATCTCCGCGTCTCGCAGCCGTCATAGAGAAGATCAATGAAGCCTCTCCCCCGAGAAAGAGAGGTCACAAACTAGCCGTTTCCGCCCGCGATTTCGAACCTCTTCTAAGCCACATGGAAATTTACGAAGAGCAACGCGTAAGCTTTGTGGCAGAATCCGTAATCCATCCGCCTCTGGACAAGCCTATTCCTGTGGACAAGTTCTATGACCCCAGGCTAGCGCTACTTTATCCTTCCCCTATTAGCCATTCGAAATGCAGCGCGTTGTTGCGCGACCTGCCGCCGCCATTCTTCAGCGCGGTTTTCACGCCGAATCTTGCCCGCTCGCTCAAGGAGTACGCCGTGCGTCCCTGAAGCCATCAGCCGTCTCCGGCGGACACTCTGCCGCAAGAGGCGGTTCCCCACGCAGGCACGTCCCGCGCTACCCGAATGGCAGTGACGCCGCGGAACAGGACATTCCAGGGGCGGCAGGACAAGCCGGCCGCGCCGCCAACGGGGATGGCCTGCCAGGTAGTACAATGCCTCTTGGTAAGCGCACTGAACTGCCTACACAGGAGGCGATCATGGGAAACAGCAGCTATACACCGCCACGCGTTTGGAAGTGGGAACCCGGCGGCGGCGGGAGATTCGCCAACATCAACCGCCCCATCGCCGGGCCCACTCACGAAAAAGAACTGCCGGTGGGCAAGCACCCGCTGCAGCTGTACTCCTTGGCCACCCCCAACGGCGTGAAGGTCACCATCATGCTCGAAGAGCTGTTGGAGCTGGGCCATAAGGGCGCGGAGTACGACGCGCACCTGATCCGCATCATGGAAGGGGATCAGTTCAGTACCGGCTTCGTAGCGATCAACCCCAACTCCAAGATCCCGGCCATGGTCGACCACAGCGTGGACCCGCCCATCCGCATCTTCGAGTCGGGCTCGATCCTGCTCTATCTGGCCGACAAATTTAAGGCCTTCATCCCCAGCGACACCGCCGGCCGTACGGAATGCCTATCCTGGCTGTTCTGGCAGATGGGCAGCGCGCCGCTGCTGGGAGGCGGATTCGGACACTTCTACGCATACGCGCCCGAAAAGTACGAGTACCCGATCAACCGCTACACTATGGAAGTAAAGCGGCAGCTGGACGTGCTCGATCGGCGCCTGGCGGAGCACCGCTACGTGGCCGGCGACGAGTACACTATTGCCGACATGGCGATCTGGCCTTGGTACGGGGGGCTCGTAACCAACCAAGTCTACTCGGCGGCGGAGTTTCTTGAGGCCCATACCTACCGCAATGTGCTCCGCTGGACCGAAGAGATCGCCAAACGCCCGGCAGTGCAGCGCGGCCGCATGGTAAACCGCACCTGGGGAGACCCGGCAGAGCAGCTGCACGAGCGCCATGACGCCAGCGACTTCGAAACCAAAACCCAAGATAAGTTGAATCCGGAGCAGCAGAAGTAAGCTGCGGAGCCCCCATCAGGGGGAGCCTTCCCTTCTTGAAGCGGACAGCGTGCCTGCGCTGTCCGCCAACTCACGCCCGAAGCCCACTGTGGCAGTTAAATTAGTCGATGCTACTCTTAGAAGACTCGGCACCGCTAACGACCTATCTCGACCAGTCGCACGGGCGTGAAAGCCAGTCGCCCAGCTGGCTCTTCACTTGATCTGCCAACCGACCAGGCTGCTGTAGACGACTGCGCAAAACGCCGCAGTGAACCTTCAACGTGATGCGTCAAGAAGGAACCGGTATGCTCCTGAAGTACCGCGAACACGAGTTCAAGTTTGTGCCTTTGAGCGATGACTTGCTTATCGGTCGCTTCATCCTCACGCCGGTAGAGCAGAAGCTGTTGCGCGCGCTGCTCGAAGCCGAAGCAGAAGATAACTCTGAGGCCCAGGCCGGCGAGAAGCCATCTCCCGAGCAGCTGTTTGCACGCTCGCCATGGAGCTTCAACGGCCCCACCGGGCCGGTGAAAATCATCAACCGATACATCAACCTGGAAACCGGCGAAGCGATCTTCAGCCAGGCCCCCGCCAATGCGGGCGAGATGTTCGCATGGCCTAAACCGTAACTGCCCAACAGACAGCTCGCGCCGACACCGCTGCGCACAACACGCCTGCAGCGGGCCGCGCACCAGCCCCTTCTACGCGACCGCATAACGCCAAGGCACGCTCTTCTTCATCGCCCCCAAAGGCCCCAGCGGACCCAGGAGGCTCGAACAATAAGCCGACGCAATCTACATTTACGACTTGAGAGGCGTGCCCCGACGGGCATCGAAAAGCGCGAGCGAGCCGCCCGTCGCGCTCGGCGCGTTGTCGCCGGCCAGCAAAGGCATCATGCTCTTACGGAGCACGTCTTGGAGAGACAGGACCCTCAGCATGATAAGACCTATCGTTCATTACCCCGACCCGCGGCTGCGCAAGCCGTCCAAGCCGGTGGAAAAATTCGACAGCGAACTGCGAGAGCTGGTCGCCGATATGTTCGAAACCATGCGCGATGCGCAAGGCATTGGCCTTGCGGCGGTGCAGATCGGCGTGCACCTGCGCCTGGCGGTTATGCAGGTGGAGGACAATCCCGAGCGCGTGCTGATCAATCCCGAATACGAACCATTAGGCGAGCCAATGGAGCTCAACGAAGGCTGCCTCTCGGTACCGGGAGAGCGCGAAATCACCCGCACGCGGGTCGACCGTGTGCGGGTGCGAGCGCTGGACCTGGACGGCAAGCCTTACGAGTTCGAGGCACACGGACTGGAGGCGGCCTGCGTACAACACGAGTGCGACCACATCGATGGCCGGCTCTACATCGATCACCTGAGCGAACTGCGCCGCAACCGTCTGCTCGCCCGCTACCGCAAGGCCAAGCAGCGCTCCGAACGCTCGGGTTGAGGCAGCGCACGCCCCAGGCTACGCTCAATCGCAGTTGCGGCAGCAACCACCCTGGGCGGGGCTGCCGAGTGTCGCAAGCTGTTGACTGTGTATTTTCTTCCTGAGTGATCCAACCCGATGCATGTGTTCCCAATCAACTACATCGAACCGGTTTTCCGTCCGCCTAGCGAGGCCCGCTCGCTGATTCTGCCGGTCACCAACGGCTGTTCGTGGAACAAGTGCACCTTCTGCGAGATGTACACCGCGCCGCAGAAGAAGTTTCGCGCCCGCGATGAGGACGAGGTGTTGGAGGAAATTCGCCGCTGCGGCGAATTGCTGAGCCCGCGGCGGGTGTTCCTAGCCGATGGCGATGCGATGGTGCTGCCTACCAAACGTTTGATGCGCATCCTGGAAGCCATTCGCGAGCACATGCCTACGGTGGAGCGCGTCACGTCTTATTGCTTGCCGCGCAACCTGAAACGCAAGTCCGTGGAAGATCTGCGCATGCTGCGCGAAATGGGCTTGGCCATGCTCTACGTCGGCGCCGAATCGGGCGACGACGAAGTTCTGCGGCGCGTCAACAAAAGCGAGACCCACGAATCCACCAAGGAAGCCCTGCTCAAGGCCGGCGAAGCCGGGCTCAAGCGTTCGGTGATGATTCTCAACGGCCTGGGCGGGCGCAGTCTGAGCGAACAGCACGCGCTCAACTCGGCGCGTCTGATCAATGCCACCCAACCGGAGTACTTATCCACACTGGTCGTCAGCTTTCCGCAGGGGATGGACCGCTTCAAAGCGCAGTTCCCCGACTTCGAGCCGCTGGATCAACGAGGGCTGTTCGAAGAGATAGAGCGATTCTTGAGCGAGCTTGAGCTGCGCGAAACGATCTTCCGCAGCGATCACGCGTCCAATTACCTGGTGCTGAAAGGCGTGTTGGGCGCGGACAAGCCGCGGCTGCTGGCCCAGGTGCGCACCGCCATCGAAACCCCGGAAAAGGCGGGCCTGAGGCCCGAGTGGATGCGAGCGCTTTGACAGAACCGCGCATGCGAGGCGGCCGCGGCCTCGCATGCGGCCAGCTCTGCCGCCAACCCCGCCCCTCAAGAGCGGCGCATAGCTGCGCTGGCAGTCTCGGGAGCCGCCAGTGCGCCGTCGAGCAGCCCCGCCTTCTCGAAGGTGGCATAGGTTTCGTTATAGCCGCGGTCGAAGGTCTCCAGATCTTCCCGAAAATACGTGAAGTAGCCGCGATCCACATCGATCTCCACTGGAATCAGATCGATATGGCGAAAACTTGCGGTGGGCAGCAGTCCTTGGTCGACTAGGCGATTGACGAAGTTTATGGCCGAGACCTGAGGGGCATAACTGGCGTTCCACCACAGCTCGGTCTGAAAGTCCTGCGCCTCGAAGTAGTTCGATGGGAAATTGCTGCGCTGAATGGAAACGGGGCGAGGCATGAGGACGGTGTCGACCATGGTGAGCTCGCTGAGGATGATGCTTCTAAGATAAGCCCCGTCGATACGGTTGGTCAGACCATTGCTGCCATGCGGGCCGTATAGCGTCAGCCACATCGCGTCCTCGATGGCGCTGACATCGATCTGCGCCTCCACCGTAGTAGGCAAGGAGCGCCACTTCGCCGCATCCCTGACTCGTTGCGGCTCTTCGGCGACGCCGGACCTCGCCTTACGTTCCTGTTCGCGTTGCAGCATATCGTGCGCCGGGCGGTTGACGTGCAAGTATTCCGTACCGGCACCAGCCATCAGCGAGTTGAAGCAAATACCGATTTCGCTATCGTTGAACGCTTCCGCCATCGCGGCGAGCACGGCTTTGGCCCGCGTTGGAACCAGCACCTGCGCCGGCATGAGTACATCCAGCAGGTTCTTGGGAAACTCGACCCCGAAACCGAACAGCGGCGTGAAGAAAAATCGCCTGATCTGCTCTGGACGCGCCCATCGGAATACGCCGGGCACGCCTACGCTCATCATCCAAAACGAGTTCATCAAGTCGGCGGCCTTGGGGAAAGGCTCCGCCCTGCGTATCAGCTCCTCCACCTCGCGTCGCAGAACGCCACTGCGCGCAGCCTCGGGAGTACGCAGCGCTTCCAGATAGCGCCAGGTCCAGTAGATCATCCCCGACGTGCAGGTAACGATCTTCGGCTCGATCCGGCAGTCGAGTGCTGCCTGAAGAAATCCCGCCCCGAAGGCGTTGGAGCCTCCTAGGCCGGTAAGCGCAAAAGCGATGTCTTGCCTGGGAACCAGGCGCGGGTCACGGGCATCCTTGCTCATGAGATCCCTCCGTTGGCCAGTCTGGAAAGCCTGTAGGGCAGTGAGACCAAACGAGTCGCGGGGAAAACGAGTGAGCAGAAACGAGCTTAACGCGCCGCCGCGGCGAGCGCTAGCGGCGCATCAAGAACTCCTGACGCGTGCGGCAGCGCCGGGCCGTCAAACGCGCATCGCCACTGCGAAACGCTCTTGTCGAATAAGTATTCGGATTGCCCTGGAGGGAACGTACGAGCCGCTCAGCTGGCCATCGCTTTCCTCCTTACCGAAGCAGGCCGGCGCTGCGCCTCGAATTGCTCCAGCGAGGCGATGCTCTCACAGGGATGCGGCTGGCTGCGGCCATGGCGGTTCAGCCAAACGCCCCGCAGGCCTGCCGCCTTAGCAGCAATACCATCCTGGTAAAGATCATCGCCGATGTAAGCGACCTGAGCCGGCGGCGCGCCCAAGCGTTCGCATGCCAGGCGGAAGATGCGCGGGTCAGGCTTGGCGCACCCGGCCTGTTCGGCGGTCAGCACGAATGCGAGCCTGGGGCGAATCCCAAGGTAGTCCAGGATTAGCTCCTGGTGCCGTTGCGAGCCGTTGGACAACACGGCGATCTTGCGGTCGCTATGGTGATCGAGAAACGGCACCACATCGTCGAACACCCGCAGTGAGTGCTCGTAATGCGCGAGGTACCAGCCGAAGCGCTCGTCGCAAACCGCATCCGCAAGGCCAGGGTCGCCGAAAATATCCCGCATGCGCCGGCGCCGCTGCTCCTGGTAGGAGATATCCCGGCTCAGGAAAGCAGCCATATGCTTGGCGGCGACCACGCGCCACAGCACAAGGAACCCCGCTGCATCGTAACGCGGGATGGCATCGCCGAACCGCTCCCCAAAGGCATGCACAGCGGCTTCCTCAGCACCGCTATGATCGATGAGGGTGTCTTCCAGATCGAGGAGAATCATTGTTGCCCTCTTCCATGAGTTGACGCACGTGCCCGAATAATCGGCAGGCACGCTATGCGTTAACCAAAGACGGCCGCGCCCGCCCCCTCCCCGGATGATCGCGGCGTCCTGCCTATGCACTAAACTTTACAATGCCCCCCGTGAGATAGAGCGTAGTCCAACCACAGCCACGGGGGTAGGACGACCGGCCAGGGCAGCGCCATAACCTGCCTTCGCCAGGCCGGGGCTTTCGCAAACCGGTTGACCGTACCCTTGCGCAGGATTGGCGGGGGGCGGTCTTCATGCCTTGCATCGCGGCCTTTCCACATGGGCGCTCAATAACTACCAGAGGATGGTTGCCATGAGCACAATCGCGATTGAAGGAGCCTGTCTTTGCGGCGCGGTTGCCTACCAGGCGGCGGCGCTGCCCATGGACTCGGTGGTGTGTCATTGCCGAACATGCCGCAAGGCGTCGGCGGCCCCTCTTGTCCCCTGGGTCACGTTCCCGTCCGACCGTTTCCGCTTCGTTCGCGGCAGCCCGGCCGAGTTTCGCTCTTCCGCCTCGGTGATCCGAACCTTCTGCTCCTCATGCGGAACACCGCTCACGCATCAACGCATCGACCTGCAGTCGCAAATCGATGTCACAACCTGCTCGCTCAAAGAACCCGAGCGCTTCCCCGCCAGCCACCATTCATGGACCGGGCACGATGCCGCGGAGATCGGCACCGCCGACGGCAGTCCGCTGCGAGAAGAAATCGGGCAAGACGTTTGACTGGACGAACGCGCTGAAGATCGCGTCTTAATGCCTGGCCGGGCCCAGAGTTATCCGCCGCTGGCGCCAGCTGGCCAGCGGCTGTTCCCTTTGCCGAGGGCTCGGAGGATAACTGCGATGCCATCAGCAGGGCCAGTGGGGAACAACCAGGCGAAGTTCACGCCCAAGTCTGGGAGGCCTGCGCGCGGATGAATTCGGCGGCCGCGGCTTTGTCGTTTCCGGACGCGCTCGCTACCACCCGCGCCGCTCAGGGCTGGCATTCAGATATGCCCTTGCCACCGCCAGACGGCCAATGAGGCTAACCCCGCCGAGGGTCAGCAACACGATTACGAAAGCCTTGAATACCGGCTCGCCGGTTGCGATGAGCGCCAGATTCGAGAGCAGCGCGCCGCTGAAAAGCATCCCGTCCGCTCGCAGCCACCTGGGCTGTCTGGCGCGCTCTATATGGCCGCGGCTCCACACATAGCACCACGCCGTCAGTGCCAGCAGGCTTAGCAATACATCGGGCTGAGACAGAAAAGACATTGCACGCTCCATGCCGCAAGTTAGGCCCGATGCTGCCACATAAGCCGTGGCACTTCTGTGAACTCGCCCCCGCGCCCCACTCGCACATGCAGTACCCGCGCACGAGCGGCACGGCTATGGCGCCGGCCGGTGTGCGCGCCGGGAAGCCTGTCAGGCGATGATAATGCGCACGCCCTGCCGCTCCAGCGCGATTCGCAAGGCCGCGGGGGGATCCTCGTCGGTAACCACGCCGGTCAGTGCCGACAACGGCGCAACCGACTCCAGCAGACGTGCGCCGAACTTGCTGTGGTCCACCAGGGCATAGGTTTCGCTGGCCCGCTCCATCATCACGCGTTTGACCGATACGGCATAACGGTTAACGTCGCTCAGACCGTCGGTACAGATGCCGCTCGCACCTATGAACGCTTTGTTCGCATGGAACTGGCGCAAGTAATCGGCGGTGTCCACACCATAGACACCGCCTTCGCGCGGATCGAAGTCGCCCGGGCACATAACGGCGCGCGCCTTGGCGCTGGCAACGGCCGAGGCAACTGGATAGCTGTTGGTTATCACGGTCAGCTCCATGTCCAGTGCCGCGAGATGCCGCGCCAGATGCCCTGTCGTCGAGCCGCTGTCGATCAGCAGCACCTCGCCGGGCTGGACTAGAGCCGCAGCGGCCTCGCCAATGCGAGAGCGCTCTTCGGCCAGCGCCAGCCCGCGCTCCTGCGCCGAGGGCTGAATTCCCATGGGACGCGTTGCCGACGCGCCGCCATACTCACGCGCGACCAACCCTTGTTTGCTGAGCGCATCGAGATCGCGCCGTATGGTTTCGGTGGTAACTCCAAACTTTTCCGCTAACGTCGAAATGCGCACCAACGGCGAGGCCCGCAACTCGACCAAAATCAGCCTTCTTCTTTCTTCCTTCCGGGACGTCTGCACTCCACGCTCCTGACCGCTGGCTACGGCTCCCCCGATTATGAAACCAGCCTGTTTCAACCGCTCCTAAGTATATGGCGTTGCAGCAAGAACGGCATCGAGCGACCTGCTTTGGAACCCGTCATACGAATGCCGAGCTGGGAGTTTCGCGCCGGGACGGGGAGCGAGCGCTCAGCAGCGCGTCGGCCAGTTCGCTGAACCCTTCGCCGCCGCGCGACGGCGTCAACCAACGCGGCTTATGGACTACCAAGTCTATGAAATCGAGAAAGTTGGCAACTGCCACACTGTGGTGAAAAAAACCGAACAAGGGCTCGTCGTTGGGAGAGTCGCCGGAAAAGACGACGCTGCGGTTGCCGTCCGGATTATCGACATCTATACCGAACTGCTCCGCCAGCATGCGCCGCGCCATGCTCAGCTTGTCGTAACTGCCAAACCAGCCGTTGACGTGAATGGACGACACTTTGGCCTGCGCGCCTTCTTCCTCGAAGATCCGCACTATCCGCTCTACGGCTTCCCGCGGCAGCGGCGCCACATCTTCGGCAAAGTCGATGGCCAGATCCGCCTCGCGGTAGGGCTGATCGGCTGCCACCCGGCACCCTTCGACCTCTTGCAGCACTCGCATCCGCACCCGCCGCAGACCTTCGCGATCACGCTGCCGCGTGGCCTCGTCGCGGGCATAGACACGCTCCATCCGGCGCTGACTCTTGTGGTAGCGGAAGTAGAAAGCACCGTTCTCCCCCACCACCCCGTCCACCGGCCATAGCCGCGCTATCATGTCGCACCAACCCGCGGGGCGCCCTGTAACCGGAATGACCAGCAATCCCGCCTCGCGCAGCCGCTCCATTGCCGCGTAAGCCTGCGCGGGCAGATAGCCTTCCACCGTCAACGTATCGTCTATATCGGTGAGTACGACCCGCACCGCCCGCCGTTCGGCCACGGGAAACAAACTCAATGGAAGAAGATCGTTCCGGCTTTGCTCCGTACTCATCGCCAACACCTTAATGTCGCACCGCCGCGCCTGCGGACGCTCCGCGCCGGTCAACGGCGCACCGAATGTTGTAGTTCTAACATCCATATTTGCATGTACAACATCTCAGCGCAAAAATATGTTGCAAGCACCAAACGATGATGGATATGGTAGGGGTTGCAGCATCCCGCGAATGCGGGCCTATTTGGCGCCATACTGGGGCACTCGAGAACCCAGGGGATAGCGAACGACAGCTGGAGGAGTAACGAGGATGGCGGTAAAGAGGAAGCACACGCGTCTGGCGCGCTGGCAGGCACGCGCGTTGGCGCTTGCCGGAGCATTCGCGCTCCTGACGACCTTTTCGGCCCACGCGCAGGAGGACTGCCCGCGCGGGGATCTCGATCCGATGTATTGCGATCGCGACGGCGACCTGACCGCCGATCCACCAACCGACCCCAAGGACTACGTGAATCCGAGCACCCTGGTGTTCGCGTACACCCCGGTTGAAGACCCCGCGGTTTACGGCGACATCTGGAAGCCGTTCATCGAGCATCTGCAGCGGGTAACGGGCAAGCGGGTACGCTTCTTCGCCGTGCAGTCCAACTCGGCGCAGGTGGAAGCGATGCGTTCGGGCCGCCTGCACATCGCCGGCTTCTCCACCGGGCCGACACCGTTCGCGGTGAACCTCGCCGGCGCGGTGCCCTTTGCGATCATGGGCAGCGAGGACGGCCGCTTCGGCTACACGCTGCAGGTGTACACCCGCACCGACAGCGGTATCAATACCCTGGCGGACCTGAAGGGCCGGCGCGTAGCGCATACCTCGCCAACCTCGAACTCGGGCAACCTCGCGCCGCGGGCACTGTTCCCGACCATGGGCCTGGTGCCTGACGAGGACTACACCGTCGTCTACTCCGGCTCGCACGACCAGTCCATGCTGGGCGTGGTGGCCGGCGACTATGACGCCGCGCCGGTGGCCTCGGAGGTGGTGGAGCGCATGGCGCAGCGCGGCCTCTACGACCCCGATCAGGTCAAGGTGATCTGGGAGTCCGCGCCGTTCCCGACCACGTCGTACACCCACGCCCACAACCTGCATCCGGACCTGGTCAAGAAGATCCGCGAGGCGTTCTTCACTTTCGACTTCCGGGGCACGGCCCTGGGCGAGGAGTTCAAGGACGTTACCCAGTTCGTCCCGATCACCTATAAGAACGATTGGGAAGTGATTCGCACCATTCAAAAGGCAAATGGTGTTCGCTACACAGCCGAAGGGCTACAGGCGGAATAGCACGCCTTCGGTCGGCGCGGGCGGCCTGTTGCGGCCGCCGGCGCCGGCTGTTTCTGCCCGCGGAGAGAGCAATGCTTCGTATAACCAACCTCGTCAAGCGCTACGGCAACGACAAGCCGGTTCTCAACGAACTGAACCTTGAGGTGCCGAACGAGACCTGCGTTGCCGTGATCGGCGCATCCGGCGCAGGCAAGAGCACGCTGCTGCGCTGCATCAACCGGCTGGTAGAACCTACCGCAGGCAGCATAGAACTCAACGGCGTCGAGCTGACCCGGCTGAAAGGCTCGGACCTGCGCCATGCCCGGCGCCGCATCGGCATGATCTTCCAGGGCTTCAACCTGGTTAACCGGCTGACGGTCATGGAGAACGTGCTCTCCGGACGCCTGGGCTATGTACCGTTCTGGCGCGCCGCGCTGCGGCGCTTCCCGCAGGAAGACATAGACCGCGCATTCCATCTGATGGAGCGAGTAGGCATCGCGCACTACGCCAACCGCCGTGCCGACGAGCTCTCGGGCGGCGAGCGTCAGCGGGTGGGCGTGGTACGGGCCTTGATGCAGGAGCCAGAGATTCTGCTCGCGGACGAGCCTACGGCGTCGCTGGACCCGAAGACCTCCGTGCAAATCATGGAGCTGCTCCGCTCGCTGTCGGAAGAGTACCGCCTGCCGGTGCTGATCAACATCCATAACGTGCAGGAAGCCAAGGATCACACCCAACGCATCGTAGGCATGCGTTATGGGCGCATCATTTTCGATGGTTTGCCGGCCGACCTCGATGAAGAAGTCATGGAACAGGTTTATGCCGGCGTACCGGCCGCCGAGCGCGCGGAAGCGCAAGCCGGCCTGAACTCCCGCGCAGCGCTGGGGTGATGCAGATGAGCGAACCCACACCGACGCCGCAGGCCCATCGCACCTGGCGCAAGCCACCGTTCATTGCCAATCCGGTACTGCGCTGGGGCTTGATCCTGCTGGCTCTCGTCTATTTCGTCTGGGCGCTGGCAACACTGCCTTTCGATTGGGCCCGTATTCAGGAGGGCCTGCCACGGGCGGCCCGCATCTTCTCCGGGGCATTCCCGCCGGAACTCACGCGCCCCCAGCTGGTGCTCGATGGGATGCTAGAGACTCTGCGCATCGCCATCCTGGCAACCATCCTGGGCGTGGGTGCCAGCATCCCCATCGCCTTCATGGCGGCGCGCAACCTGGCGCCCAAGCCGATCTACATGCTCGGCCGCGCCATCATCATCGTCGCGCGCAGCTTTCATCCGGTGATCGTCGCGATCATCTTCGTCAAGGCCGTCGGTTTCGGACCTCTGGCCGGCATTCTCACCCTGGCCATCTACTCGATCGGGTTCGTGGCGAAGATGCTCGCCGAGCGCATCGAGGAGATCGACTGGGGACAGGTCGAGGCGCTACGGGCGGCCGGGGCCGGGTACTTCGTCACGCTGCTCTATGCCGTGCTACCCCAGATCATGCCGCGTCAGATCGGCCTGACGATCTACCAGTTCGACAGCAACCTGCGCGCTTCGGCAGTAGTAGGCATAGTCGGCGCGGGCGGAATCGGCGCGACGCTGATGAACGCCTTCCGCCGCTACGATTACGACTTCGCGCTGGCCATCACACTGATCATCATCGGAGCGATCCTGCTCAGCGAGGCGATCAGCGGCCGTATTCGGAGGAACCTATGGTGAGCGCCGTCGAAGACACCGCCAGCGCCAGCACGACCGTGGCCCATCGCGCCTGGAGCCGCCACACTCCGCGCGAGCGCTGGACGCGTTACCTCATCACGCTGGCGATCGGCTTGGCGGCCTACTGGTCGCTGGCCAGCATAGACGTAGAGATCGAATGGGTGATGGATGCGCCCGCCCAGATCGGCGACCTGTTCGCCCGTATGTCCCCGCCGGACTTCTCGCGCCTGGGGCAAATCGCGCAAGCCATCGTCGAGACGCTCAACATCGCCACCATCGCCACGGCCCTGGGCGTGCTCGTGTCCATGCCCGTGGCCTGGCTCGCGGCTCAGAACACCACGCCGAACCGGCTTACGCTCTGGCTGGGCCGCTTCATCCTGGTCTCCAGCCGCTCGGTCAATACGATCATCTGGGCCTTGCTGTTCGTCGCGATCTTCGGCCCCGGAGTATTGGCCGGCATCATCGCGATCATGTTTCGCTCCATCGGTTTCCTCGGCAAGCTCATGAGCGAGGCCATAGAGGAGATCGACCGTGCGCCTATCGAAGCGCTGGAAGCCGTCGGCGCATCGCGAGCCAAAGTGATTCTCTACGGTATCGTCCCTCAGGTCGTTCCCACCTTCGTGGCGGTCACCATCCTGCGTTGGGACATCAACCTGCGCGAGTCCACGGTGCTGGGCCTGGTAGGTGCGGGCGGCATCGGACTGATCCTGCAGGGGGCGATAGACACCTTCGCCTGGCAGACGGTATCCGCCATTTTGCTCGCGATCATCGTCATGGTACTGGCCGGCGAAGCACTTGCGGCATGGTTGCGGGGCAAGGTGATGTGAAATGAGTTTGCCACGCTACGACCTGGTCATCATCGGCGGCGGCATTAACGGTGTGGGGATTGCCAGGGATGCCGCCGGTCGCGGCTTGAGCGTCCTGTTGTGCGAGCAGCACGATCTGGCTAGCGCCACCTCATCGGCCAGCACCAAGCTGGTCCACGGCGGCCTGCGCTACCTGGAGCATCGGGAGTTCCGGCTGGTGCGCGAGGCGCTGATCGAGCGCGAAGTGCTGCTGCGGGCGGCGCCCCACATCATCCATCCGCTGCGTTTCGTGTTGCCTCACCACCGCGGCTTGCGTCCCAAGTGGCTGCTGCGGCTAGGGCTGTTTCTGTACGACCATCTGGGCGGGCGCAAGATCCTGCCGGGCACGACGAAGCTCAACCTGCGCCAGGAGCCGGAAGGAGCGCCACTGCGGCAAGAGTTCACAACGGGTTTCGAATACTCGGATTGTTGGGTCGACGATGCCCGCCTGGTAGTCCTCAACGCCCTGGATGCCCAGGCACGCGGCGCCACCATTCACACTCGCACGCGCTGCGAGCGCTATGCCCGGCTCGACGACGGCTGGCAGGTGACGCTGCGCCCGCAAGGGGGCGAGCCGTTTCAGGTATTGGCCCGGGCCGTGGTCAATGCCGCCGGGCCCTGGGTAACTGATGTTCTGGCCAGCGGCGAGGGCATACCCCAACGGGCCAAGCTGCGGCTGGTGAAAGGCAGCCACGTCATCGTGCGCCGCCACTTCGAAGGCGATCACGCCTACATCTTCCAGCATTCGGATGGGCGCATTGCCTTCGCCATCCCCTACGAGGGCGATTTCACGCTGCTGGGCACCACCGATCTGGCCTACGAGGGCGACCCGGCAGCGGTGGCCATCAGCGAGGAGGAAATCGACTACATCCTCGAGCTGGTGAACCAGTACTTCCAAACACCCGTCACGCGCGAAGATATAGTGTCGTCGTACAGCGGCGTGCGCCCGCTCTACGACGACAGCAATGAAAATCCCTCGGCGATTACGCGCGACTATGTGTTCGACATAGACGCGGACGCTGGCCAGGCACCCCTGCTATCGATTTTCGGCGGCAAGATCACTACCTACCGCAAGCTCGCCGAACATGCCCTGGCAAAGCTCCGGCCTTGGCTAGGAGAATTCGGCCCGGCCTGGACCGAAGGCATTGCGCTGCCGGGTGGCGATATTCATGGCGCCGACTTCGACGCGTTCGTGCGCAGCAGCGGGCAACGCCTGCCCTGGTTACCGCCGGATCTGCTCCACCGCTACGCGCGCCTGTACGGGACGCGTCTATTTGAGCTGATCGGCTCCGCACGCACCCTCGGCGATCTGGGCTTTCATTTCGGCGCCGGCCTGTACGAAGCGGAACTTGAATTCCTGATGCGCCGCGAATGGGCCTGCACCGCAGAGGATGTTCTCTGGCGGCGCACCAAGCTCGGACTGCGTATAGACGCCGGACAAGCCGATCGCATCGACGACTGGCTCGCCCGAGCCAACACCGGCCGGCAGATGTCGGCTTGACGCGGTCCCGCGGTGGTCGGCACCGCGGGGGCGGACTGCTGCGCGCCAGCCCCGGCGCGCTATGCGAAAACGGATCTTAAGCCCTATCGGCGCCTTCGATTAGCGCGTATCTGCGGCGCTTACTCTACCGCCACTTCAGCAGCCAGCGCTCCAGCAGGCCGATCACACCGTAGATGGCGAGCCCCAGGATCATCAGCAGCACCACACCGGCCATCAGACGATCGAGCTGAAAGAGGTTCTGCTGCTGAATGATATAGGCGCCGATACCGAACTCGGCCGCCACCATCTCGCCCGCCACCAGCAGAATGATGCCGATGGACGCCGAAATGCGGAACGCCGACAGTATGGAAGGCAGGGTGCCGGGCAGAATGATCTGCGTGATGATGGTGCGACGCTTGAGGTTGAAGCTCTGCCCCATGCGAATCAGGTTGCGCTCCACGTTGTCAACGCCGCCGAAGGTATTGATGACCGTCGGGAAGAAGGTGCCGAAGGCGATAGTCGCGTATTTGGAGCCCTCGCCTATGCCGAACCAGATAATGAACAGCGGCAGCAGCGCGATCTTGGGAATGGCCGAAACCGCAGCCACCCAGGGCACGCCCACCGAGCGCGACCAGCTGCCGATACCGATGGCGAAGCCGACCACGATGCCGGCAACTACCCCCATGGTCCAGCCGATGGCAAGACGCGACAGCGACGCCTGCAAATGCAGCCACAACTGGCCCGACTCGTAGAGGTCCAGCAGCGCCACACCGATCGCGCTGGGCGCGGGGAAGGTCAGCGGCCCGATCATGCCCAGTTGTGACAAAATCTCCAGCAGGGCGATCACCCCAACGAAGCTCGCCGCACCCACCCAGCGGATCAGCTGCGGATCGAAGCCGCCGGCCCGGTAGCGAACAGGTTGTCTGTCAACGCGCATGAGTCAGCTCCTGGTCCGCCGCAATCGCCTCTTCGCGAATCTGCTGCCAAAGCTCGCTCTCGTAAGCGGCCAGCTCAGGCATACCTTCGCTGCGCTCGCTGATGGGAATTGGAATCGAAATCACACGCTTGATCCTTCCAGGCCGGCGGGAGAGAGCGACCACCCTATCGGCCAAGCGCACGGCTTCGTTCAGGTTGTGGGTTACATAAACGGCGGTCATGCCGGTGCGAGCGAACAGCCCGGCGAACTCTTCCATCAAGATCGTGCGCGTCTGCGCATCCAGCGCCGACAACGGCTCATCCAGCAGCAGCACCGCCGGCCGTACCGCCAGGGCGCGGGCGATGCCCACGCGCTGACGCATGCCGCCCGATAGCTGCTTGGGATACGCATCGCGGAAATCGCTCAGATTGGTCTGCGCCAACACCTCGTCTATGCGCTTGTCCTGCTCTGCGCGGGAGAGGCCGTGATCGGCCAGCACCAGACGAATGTTGCCCTGCACGGTGCGCCAGGGCAGCAGCGCGAAGTCCTGAAACACGTAAGTCAGCGGATTCAGGCAGCCCTCTGGCAGTTCGCCGTTCTGGTACACAGTACCTCGCGTGGGCTTGAGCAGTCCGCCGATGATGGACAGCAGCGTCGATTTGCCGCAGCCCGAGGGCCCGATCAAGGCGACGATCTCACCGGAGCCTATGGTCAAGTTGATATCTTCGAGAACGGACAACTCGCCGTAGTAGTGCGAGATGCCTTCCAGTTCAAGCTGCATGGGCCAGCCTCAGTCACAAAGAAGGGAGCGCCGCAGCGGCGCACGGCCGCTGCGGCAAAGACGGCTAGCGCCGCTGCGGCGCAGGCATCGTGATGGTGTCGACGAACTCGGTGCTGACGAAAGTGCGCGGATCGGCGGCGGCGTTCACCAAACCTTGCGCTTTGAACCATTCCACCTGCCGGTAGACGTCCTCGACGTTGAGCGCGGCGCCCTCGGTGATGTACATCGCCCCGTTAATGATCTTCGGATAGGCGCTCTCGGCCGCCTCTTCGTGGTAGACATACTTGTGCAGCATGGCCACCACCTTCTCCAGCATCTCCTCGTCGCCTTCGATGAAGGCGGCGCGGTAATCCCGCACGCCCTGCTGATACGCGGTCACGAAGCGGCGCACCAAGTCAGGATCTTTGCGGACATTGTCGGTGGAAGTGAACAGCCCGCCGCCTTGGTAGGGCGCATAATCGGCGACCCAGCCGAGCAGCTTAGCGTTGCCCGACTCGACCAGCGGCTTGGCAATGTGCGGCACGATGATCATGCTGTCGACCTGACCCGAGCGCAGCGCGCCGATCATGTTACCCACGTCCTGCAGCGCCCGCAGACGGATCTCGCTCAGCTCGAAGCCTACGTTCTGAGCGATCTGGCCGATCATGTAATGGAAAGACGACCCATTCTGGGTCATGGCAAACGAATGGCCAGGCAGCTTTTCCACCGCTGTCAGCCCCTTCTCGTAAGCCTGGTTGGAGGCGAGGATGGCGGAGCCCTCGAAGCCGGGCACCTCGTGCAGCTGCGCGGCAACCACCTGCAACCGCCCCTGCGCCGCGATGTTGAAGAATCCGGCGCTGAATGCCGTCACGCCGAAATCGGCATCGCCGGACGCGATGGCGACGGCTACCGGCTGCGCCGCATTGAAGAATACGAACTTGGCGTCGATCCCCTGCTCTTCGAAATAGCCTTGCTCACGGGCGATGAACAACGGGCCGGTGGACACGAAGCGCAGCGCAGCGACGGTTACCTCGTCCTTGGCGGCCAAAGCGTTCCCCTGAGCCAGGCCGGTGGCGATCAACGCTGTCAGGAGCAAAGAACGAGCAATAGCTCTGATGGTCATAAGGTCTCCCCCAATGTGCTTGGAACGCATCCTACCGCTCCCGCGACCAGCATGGCAGGCAGCGGATCGGTCAAGGGTACACTGTCTTTAACGAGGCCGTAGCGCGCCTACGCAAGGGGCTTGCGAGAACACAAGGGCACGGCGTACCACGGTCTGGCTAGAGACTCAACCGCCGAAATATAACACACCACTTATGTATCCACCCTTGTATACCGTCCTTGCGCTAGCCGACATTTATCGACAGGACATGCGTACTCCAAAGCCGCCGTAGCGGGAGCGGTCTCAGGGCGTACTGTTGTTCTGTGGCGGCATATCGACCAGCGTCCTCTGCCCGAAATGACGGAACAGTCGCTTGCCCAAGCGCGGATAGTCGGCGATATCCATGGGCAGCCGCTGGCCGATGACAAGGCACACCAGGGGGTGGTCGCCATCGTTGAACATATCGTGTGCCACGCCGTTCGCAGAACAGCCGATGAAGTCGCCCGGGCCGATCCGGTAACGCTGCTCGCCCACTGTGGCCATTCCGGTGCCGGACAGCACGTAAATGCACTCTTCCTCGGCATGATGGGCGTGATATTCGGTCGAGTAGCATCCCGGCGGCACCTCGATCAGATGCACGCCCAGATTACGCAGCCCCACCGCATCGCCCAGCGACTTGTCGGTTCGCACCGCCTGGGGATTCAGAAAGTGCGTCTTCCTCTCCCCCTCGAGCGCGGCAATCTCTTGCGCCGACAGATACATGGATGCTCCCTCCCGTTGTATGTCCAATGCGCTGGCAGGTGCCGAAACAAACTCGCTGCTGACGCTGCCCGGCCAGCAGTCGCAATAGAACCGAGAGTACTAGGGATGCTCTGCGACTTGCGAGCACCTGCCGAAAAGAGGGGAGAAGGAACGGCGAGCCGGCCTTTGCGCAGCGCCAGCCTTTATCACGAAGCGCCTACCACAGCCCCGCCGCCCACCCATGCCGCGCCCCGCACTCCGCTAGAGTCGCCGTAGCGCGGCGGTACCAGCCGCGTCAGCACCACATCGGAGAAGATATAACGCGACCACAGGGCCGGTACGTTGGCATAGAGACGATCGAGCTTGGACATCCCGCCTCCGAGCACGATCACATGTGGATCCACCACATTGATCACATGCGCCAGCGCGCGCGCCAGCCGTTCCTCGTAGCGGCGCAAGCTTTGCTCCGCCGCGGCGTTGCCCGCCTCAGCCGCGGCAACGATTTGCTCCGGCGTCAGCGCTTCGCCCGTAACCCTTAAATGATCGGCCGCAAGGCCGGGGCCGCTAAGCCAGGTCTCGATGCAGCCCCGGCGGCCGCAATAACAATCCGGCCCGGGGCGCTCGCCATCCTGCGGCCAGGGCAAGGGATTGTGCCCCCACTCGCCGGCAATCCCATTGGCGCCTTGCAGCAACTTGCCGCCGACCGCGATGCCGGCGCCAACGCCGGTACCGAGAATCACACCGAATACGATATTGGCGCCCGCCCCGGCACCGTCCGTGGCCTCCGACAGGGCGAAACAATCGGCATCGTTGGCGATACGCAGCGGCCGGCCAAGCAGCCGTTCAAGATCGTCCATCACCGGGCGGCCGTTCAACCATTGCGAATTGGAATTGCGAATCAGACCGGTGCGCGGCGACGGCGACCCCGGCGTGCCGATGCCTATGCTGTCCGCGCCGCCGGCCTCCGCCTCTACCTGCCGCACCAGATCTGCAATCGCCGCGAGCACCGCTTCGTAGCCGTCCTTAGGCGTGGGAATACGCCGCCGCGCCCGTTCGCGCCCCTTGGCGTCCAGCGCTATCGCTTCGATCTTGGTACCACCCAGATCGATACCTATGCTCACCCCGGCAGCCACGGCGCCGTCTCAACCCAACCAGCCAAAAATAGTGGACAGCGCCACCACCGCCAACCAGCACAGCACAGTGCGAGTCACCAGCGAACGCGCTTCGCCCACCACCGCCGTAACGCTCTCCGCTGTGGTGTTGTTCAATGGCATGTTAAGCGCGCCATCGGCGGCGCTGAGCACCAGCTGGCGATGATCGTCATCGTCGGCATTCGCGCGCCAGCCCTGCATGGCGTGCACGAAACTGCCGGCGAGCCCGAATGCCAGGGCAGCCAGCCGCGCGGGCACCCAATCCAACACGAACAGCAGCGCACGCACGGCTCGCTCGAAGGGTTCGCCCTCCTCATGCCGGCTGCTCGCATACTCTTCGGCGATATAAGCCAGGCGAAACAGCACCGCCCCCCAGGCGCCCAGCAGCACGAACCAGAAAATCGGCCCCAGCAGGCGCTGATAACACTGCCAGTACAAGCCGTGTATCGCCTCCTGCGGCAGCTGCGCGCCGGCGGCCGGACTATCCGCCGTGCCGCTAAGCGCCTGCACCGCACGCTGCGCGCGCGGCATATCCTCCTGCTCCCAGGCGGACAGGAACTCTTCCAGATCGTCGTCGACACGACCAGGGCCATGCGCGAATAACAGCGCAGCCACGGCGATCGCCAGGCCCAGCAGCCATCCTCCCAGCCACCATTGCAGCAGGACGACCACCAGCAGCGGCGGTATCACAAAGGCGGCCAGGCCCAGGGCGCTCTGCCAGCGTCCGGCACCCAGCACCCGCTGGCGCAACCAGTCGGCGTACTGGAACAGCGGCTCGCTGCGCCGCCATTTATCCAGCCACTCAGGATGGCGGTTCGCCCAGAGGCTGAGGAGTATGGCAATCAGGCGCATGTCGTGATCCCTTTGTCGTTATGCTCGTCAATACCGGCGCTTAGCCCTGCTCGCAGACGTTCCCAGTCGAAATACGGCCCCGGATCGGTCTTGCGCCCCGGCGCGATATCGCTGTGGCCGACGATGCGTTGCGGCGTCAGCGCCGGATAGGTCTTCAGAAGCTGTCGGCAAAGCGGGATCAGCCGCCGGTACTGCTTGGCTGTAAATGGCTTATCGTCGCAGCCTTCCAGCTCTATACCGATGGAGAAATCATTGCAGCGCTCGCGCCCTTCGAAGCACGACACCCCGGCGTGCCAGGCACGCAGATGCAGCGGAACGTACTGCACCAAAGTACCGTCGCGCCGTATCAGCAAATGCGAAGACACCCTGAGTCCCCGCAGCCTCTCGAAGTAGGGGTGCGCGCTGCAATCCAAGGTGTTGGTGAACAGCGCGTCAATATAACCGCCACCGAACTGACCCGGGGGGAGGCTGATGTTATGAATTACCAACAGATCGATAATCGCGCCGGCAGGCCGCTCGTCGCAATTGGGAGACGGAAGCTGAAGGGCGCCGGCCACCAGACCGGATACGGGGTCTATCATTCGAATTCTGCCAGACCGTGCTCAGAGACTATCGCAGACCGCGAAGGCGTGTGCCATACGAAGAGATGATAACATCAGCGCGGCCAAAATCTGCCGCTGCCCTTTTACCCCGCAATCCCAAGCCCATATCGACATGAGCATCCCGCGCCGCACCGACGCGGGCGCTCCGCACGGCCGCACGACGGCCTCACTTCGTTTCGCCGGACACCCTCTATACGGGGCATTGGCCATGGCACAAACTCAGCGCAACCGCTTGGCGGACTCGACCAGCCCGTACCTGCAGCAGCACGCCACCAATCCGGTCGACTGGTACCCCTGGGGCCAGGAGGCATTGGACAAGGCGCGCGCAGAGCGCAAGCCCATCCTGCTTTCCATAGGCTACTCGGCCTGCCACTGGTGCCATGTGATGGCGCGCGAGTCCTTCGAGGACGAAGCCACCGCCCGGCTCATGAACGAGCTCTTCGTCAACGTGAAAGTCGATCGGGAAGAGCGTCCCGATCTGGACCGAATCTATCAGCTCGCTCACCAGCTACTGACCCAGCGTGCGGGTGGCTGGCCGCTGACCGTGTTCCTCAGCCCCGAGGGACAAGTCCCTGTGTTCGCCGGCACGTACTTTCCGCGCGAGGCGCGGCAGGGCATGCCGGCTTTCAAGGACGTGCTGGAGCGCGTGGCGCGCTACCTGCGCGAACACCCCGACGAGGTGGAACGCCATAACACTGCGATGGCGGACATTCTGACCCAGCTCAGCCGCGCCCCCGCGCCCGGCCCGCTGGACGCCCAGGCGCTGCAGGCGGCACGCCAACACCTTCAGGATGCATTCGATCCGCAGCACGGTGGCTTCGGCAGTGCACCCAAGTTTCCCCACCCCACCAGCATAGAACGGCTGCTGCGCCACTACGCCAGCAGCACCGGCCATGCCCGTCAGCCGGACCGCCAGGCCCTGCATATGGCCTGCCTGACACTGCGGCGCATGGCTCTGGGCGGGATTTACGACCAGGTCGGCGGCGGGTTCGCGCGTTATGCGGTGGACGATTATTGGATGATCCCGCACTTCGAGAAAATGCTGTACGACAACGGGCAGTTGCTCGGCTTATATGCCGATGCCTGGCATGCGACAGGCGACGAGCTGTTCGCCCGGGTCGCGCGCGAAACGGCCGGCTGGATCATGCTGGAGATGCAGGCCCCCGAAGGGGGCTATTACTCCAGCCTGGCGGCCGACTCCGAAGGGCAGGAAGGCCGCTACTACGTCTGGCAGCGCGACGAGCTCAAAGGGCTGCTCAACGAGGAAGACTATGCACTGGTCGAACGCCGTTTCGGCCTGGACGAACCGCCCAATTTCGAAGGACACTGGCATCTGCATGTGCATGCGAGCTTCTCCGAGCTGGCGCATGCGCTCGGCCAGCCGCGCCCGCAGATACTGCGCCGTTGGGAGAGCATTCGAGAGCGGCTTTACGCGGTCCGCACGCGGCGCGTGCGCCCGGAGCGCGACGAGAAAGTCCTCGCCAGCTGGAATGCGCTGGCCATCAAGGGCATGGCGCGCGCAGGGCGCGTGCTAAACGCGCCGGAGTTGCTCGCCTCCGGACGGCGGGCGCTGGAGTTCGTGCGCAGCCGGATGTGGAGTCATGGCCGGCTGCTGGCAAGCTACCGCAACGGCCAGGCCGCTTTCGCCGGTTACCTGGACGATTACGCCTTCCTGCTCGATGCCCTGCTGGAGATGCTGCAATCGGACTGGCGCGACGAGGATCTGGACTTCGCCCGGACGCTTGCCGATGCCATGCTTGCGCACTTCCAGGATTCCGACAGCGGCGGCTTCTTCTTCACCGCCGACGATCACGAACCTCTCATTCAACGGCCACGTCCGCTGCAGGACGAGGCCACTCCGGCCGGCAACGGCGTAGCCGCCTATGCGCTGGCACGCCTGGGGCACCTGATCGGAGAGATGCGCTATTTGCGCGCCGCCGAACGCACTCTGCAAGCGGCGGCGCGCGCCATGCGAGAGGTGCCGCTTGCGCATGGCAGCCTGCTCACCGCGCTGGAGGAGTATCTGTATCCTCCGCAACGGGTCGTGATCCGGGCGGAAAACGCACAAGCACCGGCGTGGCGCGCCGCTGCAGAGCAGTACTATGTGCCGCAACGCCAGGTGTATATCATTCCTTCCACCGCCCGTGTTCCGTCTGCATTGGCTGCATTGCCGGCGCAGGGGGGAGGCTGCGCCTACATATGCAGTGCCGATCGCTGCCTGCCGCCCGCAAGCTCGCCCACCGAACTCGCGGCCCATCTGTGGTAAAGCGCCTTCCATGAACCCGCACACAGTTCGCCCACCGGCGAACACGTATGCTCAGCGAAGGGGCGCGTGGCAGGCCGCCGCTAAGCGATGCTCGGCAAGCGTTGGGGGATCGTGGATTAGGTCGACACGCCTCCGGCGAGATAGCATGCCCCGCGGCCCGAAGATGTATGCTTGAAGCTCGTAGCCGCAGGAGCGGTACGGACCGGCTACGAGCGAGCTGGACAAAGCGCAGCCACGGAAGGCGCTGTTCAGCATTTCGTTAGGGGGGATGGTTATGACGCCAGAAGAACTGGTCGAATCGGCGGGCGTACTCATTTCGCTGCCGCGCGCTTATCAGCGGATCAGCGAAATGCTCGACGATCCGCGTTACAGCACTAGCGATATCGGCCGTGTCATAGGTCATGAGCCTGCGCTGGCAGCGCGCGTACTGCGTCTGGCCAACAGCTCTTACCATGGTGTCACGAACAAGATCGACAGCATCCCGGCGGCGATCCGTGTGTTAGGGACGCGGAATCTGCGCGACATGCTGCTGGCCACGTCAGTCGCGCGCGCTTTTGCGCGCATCAACACTCACTTAGTGGATGTCGCCGACTTCTGGCACCACAGCATCTACTGCGGCATCCTCGCGCGCCTGCTGGGGCAGCGCTTGAAGCTGGACTGCGGCGAGCAGCTGTTCGTTGCAGGTTTGTTGCACGATCTGGGCAAGCTGGTGCTATACCTGCAACTGCCGGAGCAATCGGAGCAGATCCTGCAAGAAGCGGCCCGCAGCGGCGAGCCTATCGAACGACTGGAACAGCAGCGTCTGGGCTTTGACCATGCTGCGGTCGGCCAGGCGCTACTGACCAGTTGGGAACTCCCGGAACTGTATTGCGATGTTGCCGGCTACCACCACTCGCCCGAGCGCAGCCGATATCCGCTGGAAACAGGTGTGGTGCACGTGGCCAACGCCCTGACCGAACAAGTCGAACCCGGCCATAAGCTGGGCTCGGCCGCTGGAGCGCCCAAGCTACATCCGCAGGCGGCTGCGCTGACCTCTCTGGACCCGGAGCTCATCGAAGAGCTTCGCCTTCGCGCCGATGTCGAGTCGGTGCAAGTGTTCACCACCTTGTTCAGCAGCACTCCGCCTACGCCTTAAGCCCTGCTGACAGGAAGTTCGCGCCGGCACTGGGCCTCAAAAGCCCACCGTCGGCGCGACACCGTGAAACGCGGACCACCAAGAGGTACGACAGGCTATGAAATAGCGTCTGCTGGCGACAACGGCACTCGGCCGCTCAGAAATCGGTACCGAAGGCGTCGCGATAGCGCTGGCGGAACTCATCCAGTTCGAAGTGGTGATTCTGCGTGCCGTGATGGGCAATCTTGATCGATCCCATTAAAGACGCGATCCGGCCGGTAACTTCCCAATCCAGACCGTTGAGCAGCCCGTAGAGCAGACCGGCGCGGTAGGCATCGCCACAGCCGGTCGGGTCGACCACTGCTGCCGGCGGCACCGCGGGAATCTCCAGGCAAGTGCCATCGGTGTAGATCCGCGAGCCTTCCGCGCCACGGGTAACGATCAGCGCTTTGACTCTCTGCGCCAACGCCTCCAGCGAAAGCCCCGTACGCTCTTGCACCAGCTGCGACTCGTAGTCGTTGACCGCAACCCAAGTGGCCTGGTCTATGAAGCCGAGCAAGTCCTTGCCGTCGAACATGGGCAGCCCCTGGCCGGGGTCGAAAATAAACGGGATGCCCGCAGCGCGAAACTGGGCAGCATGCTGCAGCATGCCTTCGCGGCCATTGGGCGCGACGATGCCGATCCTTGCGCCTATCCCGGTGGGCACCTCCACCGTGTGCGAAAGGTTCATCGCGCCGGGGTGGAAGGCGGTAATCTGGTTATCGTCTATATCGGTCGTAATGTAAGCCTGGGCGGTATAGGTATCGGCGATGACGCGTATGTAATCGCAGGGCACGCCGTGACGCTGCAGCCACTGAGCATAGGGCTCGAAGTCCGCCCCTGCGGTAGCCAATGGGTAACCGCGCTCGCCGAGCAGAGTCAGATTGTAGGCGATATTACCGGCGCAGCCCCCGAACTCCTTGCGCAACTCCGGCACGAGAAAGGCCACGTTAAGGATATGCACCTGCTCGGGCAGGATATGATTGCGGAAGCGGTCCTGGAAGACCATGATGGTGTCGAAGGCGAGCGATCCGCTGATTATGGCGGCCATGCAGACTCCTTGATTCTCTTAGTGTGTCCGGCTTTCCGTCGTAACAGCCGATGAACGCACCGCCCCCAGGCGCGATGCCGAGGAGCGCTTTTCTCCCACCCCTTAAGGCCGCCAGGCAAGATCGAGCTTGCGGGCGGCTTTTACATCATCGAGCCGTCGAACCGGCAGATTATAAGGCGCACCTTTCAACAGGTCGGGATCGGCCTTGGCCTCGTCGCGTATGCGTACCATGGCCGCGACGAAACCGTCGAGCTCTTCTTTGGTCTCGGTTTCGGTTGGCTCGATCAGCAGGCACTCAGGTACCAGCAGCGGGAAGTACGTGGTGGGCGCATGATAGCCGTAGTCCAGCAGCCTCTTGGCGAAGTCCATCGCGGTTACGCCCAGCTCGCGCGCCTCGCGCTTGAGCGTGACGATGAACTCGTGGCTGGCGCGCCGCCGCGGGAAGGCGAGCTGAAAGCCCTCGGCCCGCAGGCGCTGCATCAGGTAGTTGGCGTTCAGCGCCGCAAACTCGCTCACACGCTCCATGCCTTCGCGGCCGAGCATGCGCACGTAGACGTAAGCGCGCAACAGCACGCCGGCATTGCCCATGAACGCCGACAGCCGGCCGATGCTCTGGGGCATATCCACTTCGGTCAGCCAGCGGTAGCGCGGCCCGTCCCGGCCTACCACCGGCACGGGCATGAACGGCAGCAGCCGCTCGCCGACGCCTATCGCACCGGAGCCCGGACCGCCGCCGCCATGCGGCGTCGAAAACGTCTTGTGCAGATTGACGTGGATGACGTCGAAGCCCATGTCGCCTGGCCGCACCTTGCCCAGAATGGCGTTCAGGTTGGCCCCGTCGTAGTAGAGCAAGCCGCCGGCCGTGTGGACGATGCTGGCGATCTGTTCGATACGCCGCTCGAACACGCCCAGGGTCGATGGGTTGGTGAGCATGATGCCCGCCGTCTGCGGCCCTACCGCCGCTCTCAGGGCAGCCACATCCACATCGCCCTGGTCGTCGGTGGGAATCTCGCGCACCTTGTAACCGCACATCACCGCCGTGGCCGGATTGGTGCCGTGCGCGGCATCTGGCACGAGAATTTCTGTACGCGCGGTATCGCCGCGCGCCTCGTGATAGGCCCGGATCATCGCCACGCCGGCGAACTCGCCCTGGGCGCCGGCCATCGGCGTAAGGCTCACTGCCCGCATGCCGGTCACTTCGGCCAGAATCTCCTGCAACTCGTAGAGACAGGCGAGAAACCCCTGACCGAAGCGCTCGTCCGCATACGGATGCCGCCCCAAGAAGCCCGGCAACATGGCCAGTGTATTGCTGGCCCGCGGGTTGTACTTCATGGTGCAGGAGCCCAGCGGATAGAAGTGGGTATCGATGGAGAAATTGCGCTGCGACAACCGCGTGAAGTGGCGCACCACCTGCAGCTCGGATACCTCGGGCAAAAGCGGCGCCTGCTTACGGCGCAGGTGCGCGGGCAGGTCGACGGCAGGCTCCTCGCGCGGAGCCTGCGCCATTGCGCGCCGTCCTTGCCGACTGTGCTCGAATATCAGCATGTCGTGGAATCCTCGCTGCGCTGCGGTGGCTGCGCCACCATCACTCTGCGGGCACGCCGGGCGTCAGCCCAGTGCCGCCAGCGCCTTTTCGTAATCGGGCTCCTGCCCGATCTCCGGCACCAGTTCGCGGTAGATCACGCGATCGTTCTCGTCGATCACCACCACCGCCCGTGCGCTCAGCCCCGCCATCGGGCCATCTTCGATCATCACACCGTAATCGCGCGCGAAATTCGGGTTGCGGAACATGGACAACGTCTTGATGTTCTCCACCCCCTCGGCCTGGCAGAACCGCTTCTGCGCGAAAGGCAGGTCGGCCGAGACGCTGATCAGCACCGCATCCGGATACTTCTTGGCAGCGTCGTTGAATAGCTTGGTCGATTTGGCGCAGATACCGGTGTCCAAGCTGGGCACTATGTTCAGCAACTTCTTCTTGCCGCGAAAATCGCTCAGCTTCACATCCTGCAAATTCACGTCGGTGAGCGTAAAGTCGGGAGCCTGCGCCCCCTCGGCCGGCAGCTCGCCGTTGGTGCGAGTCGGATTCCCTCGCAGCGTAATGGTCGCCATGCTTTGCCTCCTTCAGTTAACCGATCAGGCCAGTAGAGTACGCAGCTTGGCCGCAAAATCGCTAATTTCGGCGGGGCTGCGCATCTCGGTTGCACATACCAGCACAGCCTCGCCCAATTCCGGGTAAGCGGCGGTGAGATCGAAGCCGCCTAGCACCCCCTCATCGGCCAGCCGGGGCAGCACCTCGGCAACCGGCCGCGGCAGCCGTACCACGGCCTCGTGAAAGCGCGGGCGGTCGAATACCGCCTCCACGTCGGGAATATCAGTAAGCGCCGTCACCAGCGCCTGGGTATTGGCATGACAAGCGGCGGCGACGCGAGCCAGGCCTTCGGCACCCAGCAACGACATGTAGATCGTCGCGGCAGTGACCAGCAAGCCCTGATTGGTACAGATGTTGGAAGTCGCCTTGGAGCGGCGGATATGCTGCTCGCGTGCCTGCAGGGTAAGCGTAAAGCCTTCGCGGCCATCCAGATCCTGGGTGCGGCCTACGATGCGCCCCGGCATCTGGCGCACATACGCCTTCTTGCAGCTCATGAAACCGAAGTAAGGCCCGCCCGAGCTGAGCGGCACACCCAGCGGCTGGCCTTCCCCGCAAGCGATGTCCGCCCCCTCGCTGCCCCACTCGCCTGGGGGCGAGAGCAGGGCCAGCGCGATGGGGTTTATCACCGCTATGACCAGCGCGCCGTTGGCATGAGCCCAGTCGGTAAGCGCGCCTGTTTCCTCCAGCACTCCGAAGAAATTCGGTTGCGGAATGACCAAGGCGGTAATGTCTTCCCCGGCAAAGCGCTCCAGCGAAGCCGGATTCAGATGGCCTCCGCTGGGATCGTAATCCAACTCCTCGATAGCCACCTGCTGGTTACGCACTATGCTGTCCACCACACGGCGGTAGACCGGATGGACGGTGCGCGGCATCAGAATGCGGCGCGAGGTCGAGCGCCGATTCGCGCGCACCGCCATGAGCACAGCCTCGGCAAGAGCCGAAGCCCCGTCGTACAGCGACGCATTGGCCACATCCAGCCCGGTCAGGCTGGACATCATGCTCTGGTACTCGTAGAGCAACTGCAACGTGCCTTGCGAGGCCTCGGCCTGATAGGGCGTGTAGGCGCTGTAGAATTCGCCGCGGGTGGTGATCTCCCAGACGGCGGCTGGAATATGGTGCTCATAGGCACCGGCACCTATGAAACAGGTGGGCTGCACGTCGGCAGCGGCGCGCGCGCGCATCAGCTGCGCCACCTCCATTTCCGACATCCCTGCTGGAATACCGGCCAAAGACCGGCTGCGCAGCTTCGCCGGGATCTCGTCGAACAGCTCGTCGATGCTGGCGACTCCTATGGTCGCCAGCATCTGCTCTACATCCCGGTCGGTGTGGGGAATAAAGGGCATATCCAGCCCTCGTCACTCTTCTTCGTCGCCGCTGATCAGGGCTTCGTACTCCTCGGCCTCCAGCAGCGACTCCAGTTCTTCGTCATCGTCCGGACGAATGCGCATGATCCAACCATCCCCGTATGGATCGGTGTTGATCAACTCCGGCGTATCGTTGAGAGCGACGTTGGCGTCGACAATCTCTCCGCTTACCGGCGCATAGATGTCGGACGCGGCCTTCACCGACTCGACCACTGCACAGGCATCCTTGGCGGCGACCTGATTACCGACCATGGGCGTTTCCACGAACACCAGGTCCCCCAGCGCCGCCTGGGCATGATCGGTAATGCCGACGGTGATGGTCCCATCGTCTTCCAACCGGGCCCACTCGTGGGTGCTGGCATATTTGAGGTCATTGGGCACGTAGCTCATTGGGCTGTCCTTCTTTGTAGTCGGTTAAATCAGAATACGGCCACGGCGCACGAACGGCGGCCTGACGATACGAGCTTGCAAGCGTTTGTTGCGAATCTCCACTTCGCAACGCGTGTCGCTACCGTTGGGAATGCGCGCCAATCCTATAGACTTGCCCAGCACAGGCGAGAACGTGCCACTGGTGATCTCGCCCACGCCGCCGGCCACGTAAACCGGCTGATGCGCGCGCAACACTCCTCGATCTTCGAGCACCAGCCCGACCAGCCGTTTCCCAACGCCTTGCCGGCGCTGCTCCGCGAGTGCAGCGCGGCCTATGAAATCCCGCTCCTGCGGCTCCCAAGCAACGGTCCAGCCCAGGTTCGACTCCAGCGGAGTGGTGGTGCTGTCCATGTCTTGGCCGTAGAGATTCATGCCCGCCTCCAGACGCAGGCTATCGCGCGCGCCCAGCCCGCAAGGGCGAGCCCCGGCATCTAGCAGCCCCTGCCAACAACTTGCCGCTGCCGCGGCCGGCATCATCAGCTCGAACCCGTCCTCGCCGGTATAGCCCGTGCGGCTAACGAACCACCCCTGGTCTTCGGCCGCGTGAAAAGGCGCCAGCGCCGCTGCCGGTTCCCGCAAAGCGGCGGGCAACACCGAAGCGGCAATGGCCGGCGCCGTCGGCCCCTGTACCGCGATCATCGCGAGCTCGGGCCGTGCGGTCAGCACCGCATCGAACCCTTGGGCCTGATGCTGCAGCCATGCAAGATCCCGTTCGCGGTTGGCGGCGTTCACAACCATCCGGTAGCTGCCGTCCGGCCGCAGATAAACGATCAAATCGTCGAGAATGCCGCCATCGTGATTCAACAGGCAGCTATAGAGGGCTTTGCCCGCGCTCAGCGGGAACACGTCGTTGGCAAGTGCATAGCGCAGGAAGGCTTGCCCCTGCACGCCGGCGATGTCGATCACTCCCATGTGGGAGATGTCGAAAATCCCGCAGCCGCTGCGCACCGCTCGGTGCTCTTCCAGCTGTGAGCCATAATGCAGCGGCATGTCCCAACCGGCGAACTCGACGATCTTCGCGCCAGCGCTGCAATGCTGCTCATAAAGAGGAGTTCTATTCGCCATGACACCCGCCGACTGCTGTGTTTAGCGAAACCTCGAGAAGGCCATCCCGACGCCTCGTCTGCTCCCCTGCTCCATGCGCCCGCGTATCGAGCTCCCGGCACTTTCGCCTGCCGCCAACTATAGCTATTGGCGCAGTACCCGACTAGGCTCTATTTGAGCAGCCGCAACGCACGACGACCGCGTGCCCTGCGGACAACGCCCAGGCCCAGCATCGCTACCCCTCGCCCGCCACGGGAGGGACACATCACTCAACGGTAGGGGCAGGCGGCCGCCGCTACAATCGCTTGGCGCGGCGACAGCCGCCGCCGCGCCTCTACTGCTCAGAGTTCCAAGATGAAATTGGCGATGTTCTCGCGCTCCCGCCACCCTTGCTTGGCGTAGAAGCTGCGCTGGTACGACTCCCGCACCTTATTGTTTATCAGCATCAGCCTCGAACAACCGCGCCGGCGAGCTTCGGCGGCCACCTGTTCGAGCAGATACGCCCCCAGCCCGCGCCCACGCGCCGAGGCCGCGATGAACAGCTCGGAGACATAACCTTCGGGTCCGGCCAGCAGTAAATACGGCAGCCAGTGAACCGCGCAGTAGCCTGCCACCGCGCCGTCGGTAGTAGCTGCGATATAGAGCGAATGGCTATCGCTGTTCAGATAGGCGGTAATGCGTTCGGCGATCCTTCGCTCGGACTGTTCCGGCGTCTCCGCCGCCATGTGTTCCACCCATCCCAGTTCGCGCAGAATGCCCGCGATCGCCTGGGCATCCTCCGGCACGCCCGGACGTATGACTATCCCCTCCACCACTAAACCCCTTCACGCCGCCTGCGCGGTGAGCGCCTCGATGCACGCTTCTCTGGCTTCCCAGACCCGCTTTGGATCGAGATCCCGAGCACGCGCCCATTCTTCTATGAAAGCCTTGTGCCACTCGGTCTTGTAGGTGCTGCTCTGCTCCGGGGTAATGCGCTCCCGGCGCAAGAAAGGCAGCCCCGGCAGCAAGGTCCCGCGCGGGGTACTAAGATCGACGTTGTGCCCTGCATACACCAGATAGCAATGCGCCTCCGGCAAGCACGCAAGGCCATACTCGGCCAACACCAGCCCGATGCCTGGCGTGTTGGCCTCATCCATGGTGTAGATTCCCAGCCACAGTTCTACCGGCTGCCCGTGCTCGCGCGCCAGCGCGGCCAGCAGCGCATGCTTGCTGCTGCATGTGCCCCGTCCCTCCTCCAGCACCCGCAGCAGGTTGCTCGGCTGCGAGGTGCGTCCATAGGGCAAGCGCCACACATGGGCGGCAGCTTCGTGATAGCTGGTCAGCCCGCGGGCAGCGAAATGCTGGGCAAAGGGCTGAGTGGCATCGAGGGCAAAATTCGGAAGCTGCAACTGTGCCATATCGACTACCTCGCAGGGTCACGCTCGCGCACTAAATCGGCCACGGCGGCAGCCACCGCCGCGCCATCCACCAGCAGTCCTTCGAGCACTCCTTCGCAGCCGGCCGGCGGACGCTGCTGACACATTTTCCATTGTGCCGGCCGAGCGGTCGATCGCTGTTGCGATCTGTGATTGCGTAGCCTAACAGTTAATTTGTCTATTCGTCCCCTGCGGCATCCAACCCCACGCTTGGCCGACGCCGCCCTGCCCGTAGGCCGACCGGCACCGAAGCCGGTCGACCCGTCCTGTTCTACTGGTTACTGACGGTAGGTCTCCAGGAAGCGTTGCAGCTTGGAGGCGGCGAGTTCCAGCGTCTCCACCCACGGCAGGAACACCAGGCGCAAGTGGTCGGGGTTCGGCCAGTTGAAGGCCGTGCCCTCCACCAGCAACAGATGCTCTTGACGCAGCAGATCGAGCACCAGCTGGCGGTCGCTGGTAATCCGATGAACCTTGGGATCCAGCTTCAGGAACAGGTACAGTGCCCCCATGGGCTTGACCGCCGAGACGCCCGGAATCTGATTGATCAGCTCCCAGGCGCGGTCGCGCTGTTCGCGCAGACGCCCACCGGGGCTTACCAGCGCGGTGATGCTCTGATAGCCGCCCAGCGCGGTCTGCACCGCATGCTGAGCCGGTACGTTGGCGCACAGGCGCATGGACGAGAGGATGCCCAAACCCTCGATATAGTCGGCGGCCAGATGCTTGGCACCGCTGATGATCATCCATCCGGAGCGGAAGCCGGCGACCCGATAGACCTTGGATAGTCCACCGAAGGTCACGCACAGCACCTCGTCGGTCAGGCTGGCGATGGGGATGTGCTGAGCGTCCTCATAGACGATCTTGTCGTAGATCTCATCGGAGAACAGGATCAAACCGTACTTTTCCGCGAGCCGGACGATGCCTTCCAGCACTTCGCGGGAATAAACGGCCCCTGTCGGATTGTTGGGATTGATGATGACGATGCCGCGCGTGCGCTTGGTGATCTTGGCTTCCATATCGGCCAGATCGGGCTGCCAGTCCGCGTATTCATCGCACATGTAATGCACCGGCTTGCCGCCGGCGAGCGTAACCGCCGCAGTCCACAGCGGATAATCCGGCGCCGGGATAAGCATCTCGTCGCCGTCGTTGAGCAGGCCCTGCATGGCCATGACGATCAGCTCGCTCACGCCGTTGCCGAGGTAAATGTCCTCCAGCCCGACATTGTTGATGCCGAGCTGCTGGCACTGCTGCATGATCGCCTTGCGCGCGGAGAAGATTCCTTTGGAGTCGCAATAGCCCTGAGCCGTGGGAAGGTTCAACAGCACGTCCTGAAGAATCTCCTCAGGCGCCTCGAACCCGAACGGAGCGGGGTTGCCGATATTCAGTTTCAGTATCCGGTGTCCTTCCTCTTCCAGGCGTTTCGCCTCTTCCAGCACCGGGCCGCGGATGTCGTAGCACACATCCGCCAGCTTGTTGGATTTCTTAATGGTTTGCATCATAAATGGAGCCGCTCCTCCGCAGGGCAGGCGAGAAAATTGCGTGCTGGAGGATTGTGCGGCAGGAAGGGCGTCGTTGCCTAGTACCTCATCACCTTTCGCTGGGTTAGCTAAGCGCCGGCGGCACCGACGAAGGCTTGCACAGCGCCATCGGGGCGCCGCCCACGTCCAAGCAGGCAGACAGGCGCGGCTAACGCACGGCGGCGGGCGGGCAGCAATGGAGCGGCTGCTGCGGCGTGCAGTTAACGCCCGCGGGTTAGGTTAAGGGAAGAAGGGTTTAGTGGGCTCGGTGCCGCGGATGTCGGCTTCGGGATGATGCTGGCGGATCAGCTCCTCGATCGTGCCGACGCGATCCTTGGGCACGTCCACCATCATGAGTATTTCGCCCCGTTCTATGTTCTCCTTAAATGGTTCGAGCTGACTGTTGTCGGTGGAGATCCCCTGCAGACTGGAAGCCCAAGCTCCAAGTCCGGTACCTGCCGCAGCCAAGGCAAGGATTGCGCCGCCACCGACTATACCCAGCCCGGGTATGGCGACAGCCGCAAGACCGGCCAGCGCACCGGTAGCGCCGCCGATCGCGGCACCGCGCTCCAGCGCAGGAATCAGGTCGGTGCGCTCGCGAATGCCGGCTTCGGGCAGATCCTCCAGCTCGGTGCCTTCGCGCGCAAGCACATGGATTTTCTCTTCCGGCACGTGATTCAGGAGTAATTCCTGAACGATGCCCTTAGCGCTGGGCACGTCCGGGACGAGAAAATACAGCCGTCTCATAACTACCTCCGCAGCCGCAATCGATCTGCCGCCCCCACTGAGGACCTGCAGCTCAGTACCAGCGTGGGGGCAAGGCGGAGGCTTTTCCAGAACCCAGGACCGAGGAGATCGCGATGGATTCGCAGTTTTGGCTGGACAAATGGCGCCGCAACGAGATCGGTTTTCACTTGGACCAACCGAACCCGTACTTGCAGCGTTACTGGCGGGATATGAGAGTCCCGGCCGGTGGCACGGTACTGGTGCCCTTGTGCGGCAAGAGCGTCGATATGGCTTGGCTGGCCGAGCAGGGTTTTGCGGTAGTGGGCATAGAGCTCAGCCGGATTGCCGTGGAGGCATTCTTCCAGGAACAAGGCCTGGTTCCCGACCAAGAAGCCGCAGGCCCCTTCCGACGTTACCGCGCCGGTCGCATAGAAATATTCTGCGGCGATATCTTCCAGCTGCCCGCGCTAGCACTGGACCACATTGTGGGCGTTTATGACCGCGCTGCCCTGATAGCGTTGCCGCCGCCGCAGCGACAACGCTATGCAGCCATGCTCTGCGAGCATCTCCCGCCCTCGTTGCGAATGCTGCTGATCGCATTGGAGTACCCGCAGGCCGAACATGCTGGACCGCCGTTCTCGGTGCCTGAGCGGGAAATCCGCCGGCTGTACTCGAACAGTTTCCGGATCACGCTCGTGCAACGGGTCGATCTGCTGGCGAGCAGCGATTCCGTCGGGCTGCAAGGGGTCACGTCACTGCACGAATGCGTGTGGCGCTTGAGCCGGGGAGCATGACCCCTACTGTGCCGCGCAAAGCGCGCCTAGCCGCGGGAGAGCCTTCAGTGGTGATGGTGCATGGACTCGTGCGACGCGGCGGGGGCAGCATGAGCGTGGTGGGCCGAGTGCTCCGCATGGGTCAAATGCAGCAGCGGCGTGGCCAGCGTCCAGACCCCATAGGCGAGGATGCTGACGCCAGCCAGCCGGCGCAGCCCTGGCCGTTTGCTCCAGCGCGCGATGTGGCCGCTGGCCGCGCCTACGGCGATCATAGACGGCAAGGTACCGGCGCCGAAAGCAAACATCACCAAGGCACCATGCCAGGCGCTTCCGCTCACGGCCGCAGCGACCAGCGCTGTGTAGACCAGGCCGCAGGGCAGCCACCCCCACAGCATGCCGACAGCCAACGCATGCGCGGGCGTGCGCCCCGGCAACAGGCGCTGCGCCAGCGGCGCGATACGGCGCCAGATCACGGCCCCGGCAGACTCGATACGACGCAGCCCAGTCCAATTGATGGCCAGCTGCAGGCCGATCCCGATCATCAGCGCACCAAGAGCCAGGCGCAGGCCCAGGCCGAGCCCCATAAGGTTCAGACCCTGCCCCAGCCAGTAGCCCAGCAATCCCACCAGCGCTCCGGCGAGCGTGTAGCTGGCAATGCGGCCGAAGTTGTAGAGCAGCGTGCGCGGCAAGCGAGCGCGCCCCTCCGGGCCGCTCATGGCCAAGGCCGCGCCGATGCCCCCGCACATGGCCATACAATGCGTGCTGCCTACCAGACCGATCATGAAAGCGGCGGCGGCCGTTAGTTCCGTCATCCCCGGTCTCTCCCCTCGTCGTCGCGCCCTGCCTCTTCGTCTTCCATCAGGATGCTGTAGGCCGGACTGTCGAGATCGTCGTACTGCCCGCTGTTGACGGCCCAGAAAAAGGCACAGACGGCGAGCGCGAACAAGACGATGCTGATCGGTATGGATACCAGAATGATGTTCATGCGCGAGCCTCCTTAGGCAGGCCGGCCAAGGGCACGGGGCAGGCGGTGATGTCGTCGCGACGCTGCGGGCTGACGCGGCGGGCGTTGAGCACCACCACCAGGGAACTCAGGGTCATGCCGATCGCTGCTCCCCACGGAGGCAGCATCCCCATTGCCGCAGCCGGCAACACCGACAGATTATAAGCAACGGACAGCATCATGTTCTGCCGCACCACCCTCATGGTCTTGCGCGCGGTGGCTATGCCTTCCTGCAAAGGACGCAGCGTATCGCCCAGCAGGACCATGGATGCAGAAGTCTGAGCGAGCGCCGTGCCGCTGTTCATGGCGATGGACACGTTGGCGCCGGCCAGCACGGGCGCATCGTTGATGCCATCGCCAACCATGGCAACGACCGCGCCGCCGCTCTGAAGCTCGCGCAGGTAGGCGAGCTTATCCATGGGCGTTTGACGCGCACGCCAGTCCTCGATTCCAAGCTCGGCCGCGACGGCTTGTACGGCCGGCGCGGAGTCGCCGCTGGCTATGGACAGCTTGATGCCTTGGCGGCGCAGCGCGTCGAGGATGGGCTGAAGTTCGGCCCGCGGCCGGTCGACGAGGCGGAACAGCGCCAGCAACTCCTGCTCATCCGCAAGCGCCACCCAGCTGCCCTCGGCGGTTTCTTCCGGCAGGGTGGGGAAACTACCTAGCAGCTCCGCCACGAAGGCGGCCGTGCCGATCCGATAGCGCCGCCCGCCGACGATGCCCTCCACGCCCTGTCCAGGCACCGTGCGCACTTCAGTCGTTTCGTGGCTGCCTTGCTCGCCGTGGAAAGCGCGGGCGATGGGATGCTCCGAATGCTGCTCCAGGGCTGCGCTGAGCGCGCGGCACTCGGCCTCCGACTTGCTGCCCAGGATGCGGACCCTGTCCACGGTCAGCTCGCCATGCGTGAGCGTGCCGGTCTTATCGAACACGATGTGGGTAACCCGCGAAAGCGTCTCCAGCGCATCGGCTCGCGTGATCAGCAACCCATTGGCCGCCAGGCGGTTGGTGCCGCCGGCCAGCGCGGTCGGCATCGCCAGCGCGAGCGCGCAGGGGCAGGTAGCCACCAGCACCGACAGCACGACAGGGAACGCCCGCGAGGGATCGAGCTGCCACCAGACCGCGAACACAACCGCCGCAACGATAAGCACCGCGGTAACGAAGCGGGCGCCGACCCAATCGGCCAGCTGGGCCAGACGGGGGCGCTCGGCCTGCGCCCGCTCGAGCAGGCGGCCAATCTGCGACAGCACCGTGTCCTGACCGAGCCGGTCCACGCGCATGCGCAGGGCGCCTGTCATGTTCAGGCTGCCGCCCACTACGCGGTCCCCGACCCGGCGCAACTGCGGCATGGATTCGCCGGTGAGCATGGCCTCGTTGACCGTGGTCTCGCCCCAGACGATTTCCCCATCGGCGGGAATCGTCTCGCCCGGGCGCACCAGCAGCTCGTCGCCGGCCCGCAGTTCGGCAACCGCGACGCGCCGCTCGCCGGTGGGCTCCATACGGGTGGCCGTTGCCGGCATCAGGCGCGCCAGAGCGTCCGTGGTTTCGTTCGCCCGGTGGCGCGAGGACATCTCCACATAACGAGCTACCAACAGAAAGAAGGTAAACATGGTGATGGAGTCGAAGTAGACATGCCCACCGTCGGTGATCGTAAGCCAGACGCTGGCGAAGTATCCGCCGAAGATGGCCAGCGCGACCGGTACGTCCATGCCGGGTTTGCGATTGCGCAAGTCGCGTATCGCGCCGAGCAGGATGGGCATCGCGGCGTAGAGCACTACCGGCGTGGCGACCAGCATGCTGACTATACGCAGGAACTGCTTATGAAGCTCCTCCATGTCCTGGTAGTACCCCAGGTACAAGGCGACGCCGAACATCATCACCTGCATCATGCCCAGGCCGGCCACGCTCAGCCTGTTGAGCGCGCTGCGGCGCTCGCGCATGACCACCGATTGCGCCTGCGCCGACTGCACCGGGTGTGGACGGTAGCCGAGTTGCGCGAGTCGGCGCAGCAGGCTGCTAAGAGGCACCTTATCGGCATCCCAGCCCAGGATGGCACGCCCCGTTGCCGGATTGACGCGGATTTCGCGCACGCCTTCGACGCGCTTGAGCGCGTGTTCGATCAACCAGCCGCAAGCCGCGCAGTAGAGGTTCTCGAACAGGAAAGACGCTTCGCGGTGCGGCGTATCCACGCCGCGCACAAACTCGCGCTGCACTTCCTCCCGGTCGTAGACATCCCACTGATCGGGGCCGGCCGCAACGACTTCTTCCTCCGGCCTGCCCGTAGGACCGGTGCGGAAACGGTAGAAGGCATCGAGCCCCGAGCCCAGGATCATGTTCGCCACCGCCTCGCAGCCGGCGCAGCAAACCGGCTTCTGCTCCTCCTTCACGGTGACAAAGCGCACCTCGCCGGCCCGCAACGGCTCGCCGCAATGGAAGCAGGTGTCTGAAGTGGCACTCATGGCAGGGCTCCTAAGAGTAAGCGAGTTAGGCGCAAAGCCACCGCGCTGGCGCCCGGCTCTCCAGCCGCAGGACGCCCCAGCGCGAGTGCGGCGTCGGCGCGTGACGATCTTCCGGGCAGGGTGCTCAGTTCGCCGACGCGGAAGACGGCATGCTGAGCTCCTGGCTTCCGTCGCCAAGCTGCCCGGTCAAGCGCCACTGGCGATCCTCCGGCTCCAGGCGTACATACCACCGTCCCGGCTGCCAGCCGTGCTGCTTGGCCTGGTAGATGCCGGCCGCATTGCGTACCAATTCGAACTCCGTGTCCAGATTGGCCTGGGTCGGGTGCGAGAGCAGCAGGAAGAGGCGCTCCGGCGGGTTATCCAATCCCTGCAGCAGCGCGCTGGCGCCGTCGCTGTCCACGTACAAGCGCGCTTCCACCCCGAGCGCGGCGGCGTGCGCTTCCTTGGCCATGTAGCGGTGCATGGCGGTGCCGACCTTGGCGTAGTCGTCCACCACCATGCTATCGCTGTGCTGCGCCGAGAGGACGATTAGCACAGCGCTGAGAACCACCGAAGCGAGCGGCGGCGCAAGAACGAACCAGAGCCAGGAGTGGCGGTACCAGGGACGCTCGTTACGAGTCTGGGCGGCCATTAATACAGTCTCCGCAATGGGCCGTGGAAACGCCCGCGGCTTTCGGTGTAAACGTTCGGGTTGTCTTGGCTCTGCAACCGGAACACGATGTCTTCGCCCGGCCGGGTCAGCGCCTTGGCATCGGCCCGCACCCAGGCGACCACGCTGGCCACTTCGCCGGAGGCCACCACGATCTCACTAGGGTTCGTCTCGACCGTGGCCCCGGGCAGGCCCGACACCATGACCTCGTAACGGTGATCACGATTGTCCTTGTTCATGATCTTAAGCGTGTAGATGTTCTCCAGCCGGCCGTCATCGAGCTCGCGGTACATCACATTGCGGTCGCCCAGCACTTCCAGGTCCAGGGGCGTGCGTAAGGCGATGGAAGCCACGAAGGCCGTGGAAAGCCCAAGCAGCAGCACGCCGTAGATCAGTACGCGCGGCCGCAGGATTCGCACGGGCTTGTTCTCCATTGCGTTTTCGCTGGTGTAGCGAATCAGCCCCCGCGGATAACCCATTCTATCCATCACGCCGTCGCAAGCGTCTATGCACGCAGCGCACGCTATGCACTCGTACTGTAGACCATCGCGGATATCGATGCCGGTCGGGCAGGCCTGCACACACAGGTTGCAGTCTATGCAGGAGCCCAGCCCCACGCTGGCGGGATCTATGCCGCGCTTGCGCCCGCCCCGCGGCTCGCCACGGGCGGCGTCGTAGGAGATGATCAGCGAGTTCTTGTCGAACATCGCGCTCTGGAAGCGCGCGTAGGGGCACATATACAAGCAAACCTGCTCGCGCAGGAAACCGGCGTTGCCGTAGGTCGCGAAGCCGTAGAACACGATCCAGAACAGCTCCCACGGCCCCAGGTTCCAGGTCACTACGTTTTCCCAGAGCACATCCACCGGCGTGAAATAACCCACGAAGATAAAGCCGGTGAAGGCGGAGAAGCTGATCCACATCGCCTGCTTGAAGGTCTTGCGGGCGATCTTCTCGGCGGTCCAAGGCCCCTGGTCGAGCTTCATGCGCTTATGCCGCGGCCCTTCGGCAAGACGCTCCATCCACAGGAACACCTCGGTCCAGACCGTCTGCGGACAGGCATAACCGCACCATAACCGTCCGGCCAGAGCGGTGAAGAAGAACAGCGCGATCGCGGCGATGATCAGCAGTAGCGCGAGGAAGAAGAAGTCCTGGGGCCAGAAGGTCAGTCCGAAAACGTAGAACTTGCGAGCCGGCAGATCGAACAGTACGGCTTGCCGGCCGTCCCAGGACACCCAGGGGAGCAAGTAGTAAAGGCCCAGCAGCACGAACACTGCAAGAGCGCGCAGACGCTGGAAGCGCCCCTTCACTTCGCGCGGATAGATTTTCTGCTGAGCAGCGTAGAGGCTGCCGTCGTCAGGCTTAATGGGGATGTGCTTACGCGGTTTGCTCATTACTTACCCCGGCCGCGCGCACTGCCTCCCGACAGCGGCGGCCTTGTTAACAGAAGCGTGACGGTGCTGGAAAGCAGCGTCACGCTCCAGAACATGAAGAACCCAATGGTGTAGCCAGCTGCCCTGCTGATCTGCCACTGCGGGAAGGTGGCCACCCGCAGCGTCTCCGGATCGATATTGGCGAAAAAGATCCCGGTAGCGATTCCGGCAGTGAGGAAAGAGGGCCACAGCACCCCGCCGATCAGCGGCGCAAGAATGCGCCGCCGATCGATACCCCTCACTGGGGCATTCATTGCTGGGCCTCCCCGGTCCGCGGAGCCAGGCTGTAGACGTAAGCGGCGAGCAGATGCACCTTATCCTCGCCCAACAGATCCTTCTGCGCCGGCATTACGCCCTGGCGTCCGTTGCGGATGGACTCCTTGATAGCTTCCAAGGAACCACCGTACAGCCAGTTGTTGTCCGTCAGATTCGGCGCGCCGAACTGGTAGCTGCCCTTCCCGTCATCGCCATGGCAGCTGGCGCACATAGCCTGGAACTTCGGCTCGCCGGCGCGCACGAGATGCTCGGGAGCGCTGCGGCCGTTCAGGCTGTAGACGTAAGCGGCCACTTCCATAACGCCTTGCTCGCCCAGCGCCGGCCCCCACGGCGGCATCACGCCCTGGCGGCCGTACATGATGCTGTGCTTGATGGCTTCGGGACTGCCGCCATACAGCCACTCGTCGTCGCGCAGGTTGGGGAAGCCTGGCGCGCCCATGCCGTCGGCGCCATGACAGACTGCGCAATTGTTGCCGAACAGGCGCCGCGCGGTCTGCATAGCGACCGGATCCTGCGCCAACTCGACGATGTCACGCTGCGCGTAAGCGGCGTACAAGGGGCCGTACTGCTCGTTGGCTGCGTCCAGTTCGGCCTTATAGGCGCTCTCCTGCGACCAGTTCAACAAGCCTGGGAAGCGCCCCAGGCCGGGGTAGAGCACCAGATAGACCAAGGCGAACACGATGGCCAGATAGAACAGCCACAGCCACCAGCGAGGCATAGGCCGGTTGAGCTCAGTGATGTCCTCGTCCCAGTAGTGGCCGGTGCTTTCCGTCTCGGCGACTTCGCCAGGACGCTTCTTCGCCGTCCACTTGATAAGCCAATACATGGCGAGGATGTTCGCCAACGCGATAATGGTGATGTACCAGCTCCAGAAGCTACTCATCCCGGTTCCCCTTTGCGTTCTGCTCGTTCCGGTGCGCTGGCGCAGGTACGTCGTCGCGCAGCGGCAACAGGGCAGCCTCTTCGAAATCTTTCTTGCGGCGGCCGCTGTAGGCCCAGAACACGATGCCCATGAACACGATCATCAGCAGCAGCGTGCTCAAGCCTCGAATCGTGTTGATATCCATGCTTACCTCCGGTTCGGCAGCACGGTGCCCAGCCCTTGCAGGTAGGCAATCAGCGCTTCCATTTCGGTCTTGCCCTTGAGCTCTTCGGCGGCACGCTCGATTTGCTCGTCGGTATAAGGCACGTTCAGCCAGCGCTTCTGGGCACGCATGGCACGGGCCACCTGCTCGCCGTCCACCTCACGGGTGGCGAGCCAGGGATAGGCCGGCATGTTCGACTCAGGCACCACATCGCGCGGGTTCATCAGATGCACGTAGTGCCACTCGTCGGTGTAACGGCCACCCACACGGGCAAGGTCCGGGCCGGTGCGCTTGGAGCCCCACTGGAACGGGCGGTCGTACACGAACTCGCCCGCCACCGAGTAGTGCCCGTAGCGCTCCGTTTCGGCGCGGAACGGACGGATCATCTGCGAGTGACAGCCGTAGCAGCCCTCCCGCACGTAGATGTCGCGGCCGGCGAAGCGCAGGGCATCGTAAGGCGTGATGCCCTCCAGCGGCTGCGTGGTCTGAGTTAGGAAGAACAGCGGGACGATCTGCACCAGGCCGGCGACACTCACCACCAGGGCGATCAGCACCGCCATCAGACCGATATTCTTCTCGACGACTTCATGGCTCATGTCAGCCTCCTTCAAGCAGCCTGAACGGCGGCGGCAGGTGCAGGTTCGCGCGCCGGCTGAACGGTGCGCCAGACGTTATAGGCCATGATCAACATGCCGCTGAAGTACATCAGGCCGCCAATCAGCCGCACCACGTAGTACGGATAGGTGGAGCTAAGGACCTCTACGAAGGTGTAGGTGAGCGTGCCGTCATCGTTGACCGCGCGCCACATCAGGCCCTGCATCACGCCCGCGATCCACATCGAAGCGATGTAGAGCACCACGCCGATGGTGGCGACCCAGAAGTGCACCTCGATCAGCCGGACGCTGTACATCTGCTGCTTGTTGAACAGGCGCGGGATCAGGAAATACATCGACCCGATGCTAATGAACGCGACCCAGCCCAATGCGCCGGCATGAACGTGACCGACAGTCCATTCGGTGTAGTGCGACAGCGCGTTCACCGTCTTGATGGACATCATCGGGCCTTCGAAGGTGGCCATGCCGTAGAACGACAGGGAGACGATCAGGAACTTGAGAATCGGATCGGTGCGCAGCTTATGCCAGGCACCCGAGAGGGTCATGATGCCGTTGATCATGCCGCCCCAGCTCGGCGCCAGCAGAATCAGCGAGAAGACCATGCCCAGGCTCTGCGCCCACTCCGGCAGCGCGGTGTAGTGCAGGTGGTGCGGGCCGGCCCACATGTAGATCGAAATCAGCGCCCAGA
>CAYWPG010000033.1:23225-44218 GCA_964460035.1 uncultured Alkalilimnicola sp. | reverse complement strand
CAACCGGAGCCCCAACCGGAGCCCCAACCGGAGCCAGAGCCAGAACCGCAGCCAGAGCAACAGCGGTCGGCTGCACTTAGCTGGGAGGTTCCCACCAGCGATACAAACGGCAACTGCCTACCTGGATTGACTGGGTATCAGATCAGTTACGGCTTGTCGCCCGGTACGTACACTGAGGTCATCATGATCGATCATGATGACAAGGCCATCACGCCGACCGGCAAGTCCTCCGACTGCGGACCGATTTACCGCTATTCCTTCACGCTCGAAGACCTGCCTCGCGCCTCCTGGTACTTCGCGGTACAAGCCGTGGATCAGGCTGGGCGTCTCAGCGGTTACTCGAACGAAGCGGTAAAAACCATAGAGTAAGCCGCACCGCTGCCCTCGCAGGCGCGCCCCGAGGGCAGCACAGTCAATTCGCCACGTGCTATTCCTCAACCCCATCGCTTAGAGCTCTTGCAAGGCGGATCTTGGGGCGAAAGAAAAGCGCCGCCCTGACGGGCGGCGCTTGTTGCATCGTCTGCAAATGCGGCTTGTGCCTAAGCGAACAGCTTCATTTGCGCGACCTGCTCACGCAGATCCTTCTTCATCACTTTGCCGACACCGTTTCGCGGCAAGTTGTCCGTGAAGAGAATGCGGCGCGGTGTCTTGTACTTCGCCAGCTTGTCCTGGCAGTACTTAATGAGCTCTTCCTCCGTCACCTCGGCACCCGGCTTCTTGATGACGAACGCCACAACCTCTTCACCCATCTCGGAGGACGGCGCACCGACCACCGCGACTTCGCCCACCGCGGGGTGCTTGCTGATCATTTCTTCCAAGTCGCGTGGGTAGATGTTGAAGCCGCCGCGGATGATCAAATCCTTCTTGCGATCGACGATATACAGGTAGCCATCTTCGTCCACCTTGGCAATATCGCCGGTGTACAGCCAGCCATCCTTGATGGCGGCACGCGTAGCTTCCTCGTTGCGGAAATATCCGGGCGTGACGTTGTCGCCGCGCACCAGCAGCTCCCCTACCTCGCCGGTGGGAACCTCATTGCCCGCATCGTCGACGATCTTGATCTCGACGCCCGGCACCGGCCGGCCCACCGAACCAGGCTTGATCGGTTCCCCACGACGATGCGCGGAAACCGTAGGCGCTGCTTCGGAAAGCCCGTAGCCTTCGTAGATATCGGCACCGAACTTGGCCTTAAAACCTTGAATGACGTTCACGGGCAACGGCGCAGATCCCGACCCGACGATTTCCAGGCTGGAGAGGTCGTACTTCTCCGTCGTCGGATCCATGAGCATGTGATAAATCATGGCCGGAACGGCAGCGAAAGCACGAACCCTATGCTTTTCGATCGCCTTACAGACTTCCTCGAGGTCGTACTTGGGCATCACGACTACGGCCGCGCCGCTCAGATAAAGCACGTTGGCCATAGTGAAGCCGTAGATATGCGCCAGCGGCAGCACCCCTAGCGTGGTACCGCGGCGCTCTTCCTCGGTCTCATTCTCTGCCATTTTTATGGCCGCGGCCGCGTTGCTATAGAGGTTCTTATGCGTGAGCATCACGCCCTTCGGCTTGCCGGTGGTGCCGGAGGTGTAGAGGATGACCGCAACGTCGTTCGCCTCCAGCGTCGGGCGCGGGAATTCTGCCGGAGCGGACTCCATTACCTGATATAGATCCAGGACATCGTCTCTTCCGGCAGCTTCCGGATGGCCGCTAGCGTTGGTTACCAGAATGAGCGGCTTGGTCGGCAAGTCCTTGGTGGCCTCGAGAATGCTGGGGAGCACCTCCGGCGAGGTAATGATCACCTTGGCCTCGGAATCGCCGGCAATAAACCCGATCTCGCGAGGGTGCAACAGATACATTACGGGGATAACGATAGCGCCTGCGCGCATAATCCCCTGATAGCAAAAGAAAACCTCGGGAGCGTTGGGCATGCAGACGATAACCCGGTCGCCCTTGCGCACGCCGTGCTGCACCAGCGCGGAGGCCACCTTATTAGCAGCGTCGATCAGATCCCGGTTCGTGTACTGGGCATCGCCGCAGTAAATGAATGGATACTCGCCGAAGTTTTGCAGGTTATCCTCCGGCAGCTGAGTCAGGATCATTCGCTGTCTCCCCCTTCTGTCGATGTTTGTTCAGCTCGGTATGCATCCCGCCGTTCCCTGCAGCAGGCGCTTATAAATCCGGTGCTGGCACAGCGCATTCCGGCGTGCCGCCAACAGCCGCCGCTGCAACCAGGTTCTGCAGCAGACCGGACCTGTGTTCTCTCAACGATCTCGCGCAAGCCCAAGCGTTACGAGCGAGCGCCGAAGCGGCCTTGCGCGGTTCGCCAAGGGCGACTGCTGCCCTTTTGCGTGTAGCGGACGGTGCCAAGACGACGCGCAGCGTCGATGCAGGTGTGCAACGATTGTCGCCAGATTGTAGGGTCTCGGCTCAAGTGCGCCGGCGCCTTACCAACGCAATCTGCATTCCTGGATCATTGGCGATAGTAGAACAAATGTCGCCACCTCACAAACCCGAAATGCGAGAAAACATGCGGCTTAAAGACAGGCTCTGGCATGTTGCACCGCATCGTTTTGGCGGCTCGATAGCATTCCCTGTCGCACAGCCTTGAAATCGGCTTGGCCTACGCCTTTCTCCCGGCAGCGGCACCGGGACAGAAATGGTTCATCTGGGCTGCCTGAGCGGAGTGCGCAACCGCCGCGTGGCGAACAGGGCAACGCCAACGACGGCACTGCTCAGCATTTCCCTAACATCCACCGGCTCAACAAATGGGTGGCGACAGCAACGAATGCCCCGCCGACGATCAGCAGTGTGCCCAGATCGGCCGAAGCAAGGCTGGCTGCCACTCCCGGCAACACCCCCAGGGCCAGTACGCGAGTCCAGGTAACGCGTTGATTGCGGTGCAGCAGTGCGTAGGCGGGCGCAAGATAAAACAGCAGCACCGGAGTACCTATGCCCAAGGTATAGAAAAACAGCGACAGTGCTGCCTTCGGCAAGACGTACCAACCATACAGCGCCATCAGGCAGGCGCAGGCCGTCACTGCGATGAGGCCTAGCCCTTGCACACGCAACAGTGTCTTCGGATAACTCATAAGCGACTCATGAGGGCGATGCGGCATTGCTGTATAAAGCCCGAATCATCCCACTGGCGCAAGCCGGTTCATGCCGCCGGAGGTGTTCGCTGCGGCCGCGGCAAGGTACGATTTGCCGCTGCTCGACGAGCCGGCCCCATACGAGCCCGCTCGCCAAGGCGCGTACGCTATCGTTTGCACCCGGTTACTGGTACCAGTCCGCGCCTTGGCAGTCGATTGAAAGTCCAGCTCTACGCTATCAGCCTACGGAAGCGCTGCGTAGCCCAATCGCGGCCACAAGCCCGCGCCCGCGAACCGGAGCCTGCCGGAACGCCGTCATATGTGTGGAAAACGGAGTATTCATGAGCCTGCCTTCGCCTAGCGCTTTGCGCCCGCTGCTCCCGTTCGTACGGCCCCACAAGGCTCTGCTCATCGCCGCAATCGTCGCCCTGCTGATCGCTGCCGCCGCCACCCTGGCGTTGCCTTTGGCCTTTCGCCTCGTCATCGACTCCGGCTTCGCTGCCGATCACTCCGCACGTATCGACCGCTACTTCCTGGGCCTGTTCGCAGTGGCGGCGATTTTAGCGGCCGCCACCGCCGCCCGCTTCTATTGCGTCACCGTATTCGGCGAACGCGTCGTCGCCGATATCCGTAACGCCGTTTACGGACACCTGCTAAGGCTGGACGCTTCTTTCTACGAAACCACGCGCACCGGGGAGTTGCTGTCGCGGCTCACCACCGATACCGAGCTAGTTCAGACCGTTCTCGGCTCCAGCGCCTCGGTGGCGTTGCGCAGCGCGATCATGCTAGCAGGAGCCGGTGTATTGCTCGTGCTGACCAGTCCGCGGCTGGCGACACTGATCGCGCTGGTCATACCGCTGGTGGTACTGCCCATCGTCGTGTTCGGCCGCCGTGTACGAACGCTGTCCCGCCGTAGCCAGGACCGCATCGCGGCCACCGCTGCACTGAGCGCGGAGACGCTCAACGCAATCCGGACAGTGCAAGCGCATGCCCGCGAGCCGCACGAGCAAGCGCGCTTTCGCAGTGCCGTAACGGCGGCATTGAACACCGCTGTGCAACGCACACGCGCACGCGCCCTGCTTACCGCGATAGTGATTCTGCTAGTGTTCGGAGCGATCACGGTGGTGCTGTGGCTGGGCGCGCGTGCTGTTATCGCCGGCAACCTGAGCACAGGAGAGCTGGGCCAGTTCGTGCTGTACGCTGTGATCGCCGCCGGCTCGGTCGGCTCGCTCAGCGAGGTCTGGGGCGATGTGCAACGTGCGGCCGGAGCTGCGGAGCGCCTGGGAGAGCTGCTGGCTACCCGCAGCCGTATCGCGGAGCCGGCCGTAGCGCCGCCCCTAAGTGGCGAAGGGCGGCTGGAGTTCAGGCACGTCCAATTCGCTTATCCCTCCCGTCCGGATACGCCGGCGCTGAGCGAGTTCGACCTGATCATCCGCCCCGGCGAGACCGTGGCTCTGGTCGGCCCTTCCGGCGCCGGCAAGAGTACGGTGTTACAGCTGCTGCTGCGCTTCTACGACCCGCAACGCGGGAACATCGCCTTCGATGGGGTGGATCTGCGCGACATACCCTTGCGGCTCCTGCGCGGCCAGCTTGCCCTGGTACCGCAAGACCCGGTGATATTCAGCGCCAGCGTTTGCGAAAACATACGCTACGGGCGCTTGGACGCTTCGGATGCCGAAGTCGAGGCCGCAGCCCGCGCAGCCGAAGCCCATGGGTTTATCCGCGCCCTGCCCCAGGGCTATGACACTTTTCTGGGCGAGCGCGGCGTTCGCCTCTCCGGCGGCCAGAAGCAGCGCATCGCCATCGCGCGCGCGCTGCTCAGCAAGGCACCCGTGCTATTGCTGGACGAGGCGACCAGTGCGCTGGACTCCCACAGCGAGCAGTTGATCCAGCAGGCGCTAGAGCGCTTGATGGCCAGTCGCACCACCCTGGTAATCGCTCATAGACTGGCGACCGTGCTGCGCGCCGACCGCATTGTGGTGCTACAGAACGGCCGCATCGTAGCTCAGGGAACGCATGCCGAGTTGATGGCACAGGGCGGCCTGTATGCGGACCTCGCCGAATTGCAGTTCGGCACTCAGATTAACCGCAACGAATAGCGCTCTCGCCCGCATACAAAACGCTTTATGGCACGCCTGCCGAAGAACCTCCCCCTCCCCTTCCCAACCACCGAATTATTTCCAAATTTGCCTTATTTTCTGCTGACTTGATTTAAGTAAAGCGGAAAGAGGCCGTTAAACATTACGATGGCGAAAAAACCAGGGCCGTTGCATTGCAATCGCCCAACTTGGCTTGTCCTCGACAAAATCGACAAACCGCTCTGGAGAGACGCTCGAATGCAAGTGCCGCCGCGCTTTTCGATCAAACTAGGCTTCGGGGGACGGCTCACGCTAATGATACTCGCGCTGGTGGTTGGCTCCATTGCCGTCGTAACCAGCTTGATCTATTTCCAGTACCGTAGCGCGGACATTCGTGCAACTCTGAGCCATCTGGAGAACACGGGACAGACGAATGCCCAAGCGTTTATGACCTGGTTGCACAGCCGTCAGGACGAAATGCGCTACCTGGCCAGCCTCGCCGCGGCTCAGCACCTGGAGCGCGACCAGCTACAGCACTTGCTCGAACGCATGGCCGGCAGTCAAGGACACTACGACACCTTATTCGTCATCAGCCCACAGGGGCGGGGCATCGTTGGCGTCGCCTTCGAAAACGGCCGAACCCGGGTAATGCGCCCGGAGGAGGCGCACGCCTTCAATGTTGCCGATCGGGACTGGTTCCGCCAGGTGATGACCGGCCAGGACGTCTTCTCCCGCCCGCTGATCTCGCGCTCCAGCGGCAATCTGGTAAGCACCGTCGCCGTGCCCATTCGTCATCGTGGCGAAATCGTGGGGGTGATGCGTGGCGCAGTGCAGCTGGAGACCATCCTGGAGCGCGTCGGCGCGTTGACCTTGGGCACCGGCTCGGAAATCTATCTGCTGGACCGCGATCGCAAACCCATCACTCCTACAGCCTCAGCACCCGATCGCAACCAGGCGTTGGAAACCCAAGCCGCCGAAGCGCTGAGCGCAGGGCGTAGCGGGGTCGGCCGCTACCGCAACGCGGCCGGCATTCCGGTCGTTGGCAGTTATACCGACATCCCATTGCTCGGCTGGGGACTGGTACTGGAAGTCGAGGAAGCTATCGCCCTGGCTGGCGTGCAGGCGGCATTCTGGCGGGTCACGCTTTCCACAGCGGCAATACTGGTGCTGGCCATGCTGGCGAGCCTGGCGATGGTACGTTCCCTGATGCGCACCTTGGGTGGCGATCCCAGCGACGCGGCTAATATCGTAAAACGCCTAGCCAGTGGCGACATGACCGTGCCCGTAACGCTAAGCCCGCACGATAAGGACAGCTTGTTAGCCGCTATCGCAGACATGCAACAGCAACTGCGAAGCATGATTGGTCGCACTCGCGAGTACGCGCTGGAAATCGCCTCGGCTGCCGGCGAACTTGCCCAGATAAATGAAGTCACCGATAGGGGAACGCGGCGCCAGACGGCTCAGATCACCGACGCGGCTACCGCCATGAACGAGATGGCGGCCGCGGTGGAAGAAGTGGCGCGTAGCATCCAGGCTACCGCGGACAGCATCCGCGATACCAACTCCGAGGCGGAGCGCGGCAAGCAGATCGTCCAGGCGACCACCGAGGCAATCGACTCGCTGATCGCCAGTGTCCAGGACACATCGCAAGCCATCCTGCTTCTGAAAGCCGACAGCGACGGCATCGGCGAGATTCTCAATGTAATCAGCGCGGTAGCCGAGCAGACGAATTTGCTGGCACTCAATGCGGCCATCGAGGCTGCGCGCGCGGGAGACAATGGCCGCGGGTTCGCCGTGGTGGCCGAGGAAGTGCGGAATCTGGCGCGCCGCACCCAAGAGGCCACGGCACAGATCCAGTCCATGATTGAAGCATTGCAAGACCGGGCCGACCACGTGACCAGCCTGATGGAGGTCAGCCGATCCAGGGTCGAAGCCAGTGCGAACGAAGTGACCAAAGCCGGAGAGTCCCTGGAACGGATAGCTCTGGCCGTAGCCACCATAGAGCAAATGGGGGATCAGGTCGCCATCGCTACGGAGGAGCAAACCGCCGCGGCTCAGGAGATCAACCGCAGCATTACCGCGATCAAGGAAGTTTCGGAAGAAAACGCGCGCGGCGTAGTACAAACGGCGCAGGCAAGCGAGGCGCTGGCGCGCTTGGCCGAAGAATTGCGTGGCATGGTACAGCAGTTCAAGACCTAAGCGCCGCTTGTCAAGCACGCCCGGCCGTCACTTCGTCACGATAAGGACGCAACTGCTGTCCGCAGGTCGCGGCTTGCGCGCGGGTCTGTGTTCGGACCATGCCAAAGGCCGGACACGGGCAGCAGAGGTACTTTCTCGGGCCGGCTCGCGTCCCCCGCGCCGCAGTGCGGCCCGCTAGAAACAGGCTCTGACGATTTTTTCGCTCCCACCGCTTGTATTCGCCCAGAACCTCCCAAAGTGCGCTGTCCAGAACCCGTTACACGAGTCCGGCCGGACCATAGTGCTGGCGAGGAGGGCTGCCATGGCGAGACCCGTTATCATGACCCTGGATCACGACGTGGAGTCGTGCCGGAAGACCGCTGCCGCATTAGAGCGCCGTTACGGTGCGGACTACGAAATCATCACCCGTGCGACGGGCGAAGCCGGGCTCGAGACCATCGCGCAGCTACAGGCGGCGGGACGTGCGCTTCCACTGGTTCTTGCCGACTACGGGCTGCCTTCCATGGGCGGAACGGATTTCCTCACGCTGGTGGGCGAGCACATGCGCGACACCAAGCGAGCTCTGCTAATTCCCCTCGGAGATATATCCTGCGCCGGGACCTTACTGCAGGCGCTGACGTTCAACCAGGCTGACGACTACATCCGCAAACCCTACGCCAGCCCGGACGAACAGTTTTACCGTTCCGTCACCACCTTGCTCGCCGAGTGGAGCGAAGGCCGAAGCAACGAATTCCAGCTGGTTCGCATCGTCGGCGAGCAATGGGCGCCGCGTTCTTTCGAGCTGCGCGACATGATGAACCGCGGCGGTATCCCGGCTGTATTCTACGATGTAAACAGCGTAGAGGGGCAGGATCTGCTCAAAGCCGTGGAAGCCGATCCGGCGCGCTTACCCGTGTGCGTGCTCTACGACGCACGTGTTCTGGTGGATCCCACCGACAGCGAGCTGGACGAAGCCATAGGCATTCGCATCCATCCGGACACCCGCACATTCGATCTGGCCATCGTCGGCGCCGGTCCGGCTGGCCTCTCCGCTGCGATGTACGCCGCATCCGAAGGACTGGATACCGTGGTGTTCGAATACCAAGCTCCCGGCGGGCAGGCGGGGACCAGCTCCATGGTGCGCAACTACCTGGGTTTCCCGCGCGGCGTCAGCGGGGGCGAACTCATGCGCGCCGCGTACCGCCAGGCCTGGCTGTTCGAGGCTCAGTTCGTGTTCTCCAGCAAGGTAACGGCGCTGAACCCCGTGGGTGCGCAATGGGAGCTGCAGCTGTCCAATACCGATAAGGTGCGCAGCCGATCGGTGCTCCTGGCCATGGGCATCGCCTATCGCCGCCTGGGCATAGACAACATCGACCGCCTTATCGGCTCGGGCGTCTATTACGGTACAGCGGTGAGCGAAGCCCAAGGCATGCGCGACAAGTCGGTGTATGTCGTGGGCGCGGGAAACTCCGCCGGACAGGCCGCGCTGCACCTGGCTCGCTACGCCCGACAGGTTACCCTGCTGGTACGGGGCGGCGCGTTAGCCCACTCGATGTCCGCCTATTTGATAAAGGAACTGAAGAGTACGCGTAACATCGTCGTACGCTACGAGACCACCGTGGTCGACGGTATCGGGGAGAATCTTCTGGAGGGTCTGGTACTGCGCCACAGTCCCACAGGCGAGACACACACCGTCGAGGCAGCCGCGCTATTCATCTTGATTGGCGGCACGCCCAACACCAACTGGCTGCCGCCGGCGCTGCAGCGCGACAGCGAAGGCTACGTGCTCACAGGACGCGATCTGAGCCACTCCAACACCGAGCCGTTAGCCGACTCGCCCCTGCCCATGGAAAGTAGCCTACCGGGGGTGTTCGCAGCGGGCGACGTTCGCTACGGGGCCCCCAAACGCATCGCCTCGGCGGTGGGCGAAGGCGCTGCGGCCGTACAGGACATTCACCAGTTTCTGTCTCACCGCTAGAAGCTGCGTGCAGATTCGCGGCCAGGGTACGCCCCAGGCCGAACCTCCACATAGCGGCGGCAGTTTCCCAAGTCCTTTCAAAATTGCCTCTAAGTTGATGACTCCGTTACTATCCCCGCGCGGCTGCAGCCGGTTGGGGGCGGACCGGGCTGCCGATCGAGTAGGCAAAACGCCTGCTCTTGGCTCGGCTAGCCGCACCAGCGTGTGACAACGACAAGACAGAATTAGGAGATTCGATGATGGACCGTATCAAGACCGTCGGCCTTGCTTTGACCCTGGCTGGTTTGACCTGCGCCTCCACCCTGGTTCATGCGCAGCAGCCGAATACACCCAGCCGAGGATTCATGCTGGAGCGAGGCACGGTCAACCAACGCACTGCGTCGGTGGATCTTGTAACTGGATTCAGCGAGATCAACGGCACCGCTGGCGGCATCCGCCTTGGCCTGCCCCAGAGCGAGCTCATCCTCAACAGCGGCTTGGACGGCTTTTCGGCCAGCGAAGCGGTACTGAAATGGGGATTGGGCAATATAGAGTTCGGAGCGCCCGCTCCCGTACGCGTGGCGGTCTACGGCGGCATTGCGCACACCGATATCGAGCTCGAGGACGAATTCGGGAACGACGTCGAGTTCGACTACACCAACCTGGTGCTCGGCGGCGCCTTCACCATGGAGACCCCCGACGTCATCCTCAACTTCAACCCAGCGCTGGTACTGGCGGACGATGTGCGTGACGGCAACATCATCAACTTGGGCTTCGGCGCACATTTGAAGCTCCCCGCCACGAGCGTCGGCAGCTTCCAACCCGGCATAGAGTTCATGTACGTGAGCGGCGGCGACGTGCTCGACGACAACCGCCTCTCCCTGGGGGCCCGCTGGATCTATAACGAGCGTATCACCCTGGATTTCTCGTTCGTCACCCGCGGCCCGATCGACGTGACCGGTATCCCCGGTATCGTGCGCATCAACGCAGCGTTCTGATCGCCGCTCATCACCGCGACGGCACCCCCGGTGCCGTCGCAGCCTGCCGCTATCGGTCAGCCCTCTGCCTGTATCCGCCTGTGGTTGGCCACCACATGGTCTATCACCACTCGCAATACCCTCAGCGCGAGCTCCTCGTCCACACCGTGCTTTGCTGCCAACTCCCGCAGCCGCTGTGCCTGGCGCGCTTCGCGCTCCTCATCCACCGCCGGCAGCCCCAGCTTTTTCTTGAGTATCCCCACCCGTTCGGTAACGGCAAACCGTGCCGCCAGCACCTCGATCAGACGCTCATCGAGCACATCGATTTCCTGCCTGAGCATCTGCAGGGATTCTTCGGACATGCGTGACTCCTGTACGTAATCGGCGCGCGCCTTTTCGCCCGGCTTCTTGGTCCGGTACCGTGGTCGCTCGTGTAGTGGATGATGAAGTTTAGAACAAGCGGTACCCTGACAGCACCTCTTGCGCAGGTCGGACTGCCGCCACTACCCCTCTGGGCAGCACGTCTGGCGCGTGAAGGGAACGAGCACACGGGAGCATCGTTCCGGGGCCACGGGAGACAGCCTCCCGCGCGCCGACTACCGCCGCGGCGGGGCCTTGCGTTAGCTGAACGCGGCACGCCTTATGTAGGATTGCGGACCCGAGTCAGAGAGCGGCCCCCTCCCCCCCAGTGCTGTTGGCCTCGGCCAGCCAGCGCCCGCCGTCGATCACGCCGTCAGTCCGGCGCCGTGCTCTGCGCGCACGGGCAGCACCTCCCGCAACTCTGCCACTGGAAGGTACCGTCCCCCGCACTGCAAGGCGGCAGCGCCTAGCCCCAGCTCGTCGAAGGCTTCATCGAAACCCGCGACCCCAATGGTGCTGGGTTCCCCCAGTGTGGGCGCGAGCTCGGGCAGCTGCTTGAGAATCATCCCTTCCGTCAAGCAGCACCACGCCGTCGCGGTACCGGCCGCGCCATGACCGGCAAAACCGAACGGAAACCGCCCCCTGTAGCCCAAACTGCTGCAATCGACCAAGCCTGCCTCGCAAGGCACTATATCCATCCGCTCCGAGCAGCGCTGCCAGGCGGCCTCGCGCGACCAGCACGCGGGCAGACCGCAATCGACAAGTACTGTGCCCGGCGCGACTCGATCAATGTCTATGACGTTCCAGGAGCTGATAGCGCTGACGAGAAAGTCGCAGTCGTAACAGACGCTGTCGGCGTCCAGCCCGCCACCCTCCAGGGTCGTCTCGACGCTGACGCATAGATTCCCGTAGCGCGCGAACTCCGCTGCCAGTTTCCTCAAATGCTCGCGACGAAAAGGGCGATCGACCAGGACCAGCTCCTTGGGCTTCTCCAGCCGTTGCATGAGCAGCCTTACGAAGCCCACCCCGACGCTGCCCAGGCCCAGCACCACCATCCGCCCATTGCGGTAGTCCCGCCCTAGCTCCTCGACGGCCCGCACGTAGGTGCGGTAAACCGACACGGCCGTCGCAGAATGCCCGGTGCTGACAGTGATACCGGCGGCTTCGGCAGTCGCGGCGAGCCGCCGCCCGTAGCCCGTCAGCGAGGCCATCAGGCCGCCAAGACAGGCATAGCGCGTTCCCATTTGTTCCAACTTGGGAATAGCCTCGGATTCCAGCATACGCCTGCAGGCTTGGCGCGCTTCGGGCCGGACCATCTCCTCGGGCAGGCAAGGCGCGAACAGCAATCCCGCAGTGAGCGTCGGTAACTCGATCACTTCTGCGGTGATCGGACGTAGATGGCGCAATAGCGTTCGCCGGTAACGTGGCGTGAACTCCTCCGTCCATGGGAGCAAGCGCACCAGATCGGCATCGTCGCGCAGATGGGTCAGCAGTACTACGTCCACCGGCAGGGTGCCGTGGGTTCCCTCCCATTCGTCCAGACACATCAGGCCCAGATGCGCCGTGTTCGCATTGGCTTCCATTCCCCCCTCCTCCCTAGCAGCATGTTAATAGTCCTTCCTGGACTCGCTTTTTCTAACGAACCGGGGGCGATCGCCGAGTTAAAGTGCTGACACGTCGACGACCATTATAACCGCGGCAAGCTAGCGGCTGCCCTTCACGCCCCTCCCGCTTGCAGTGCCTGGCTCCAGCAACACGCCTGGCCTGCAGCGGGCTAGACTAGTTCGGCGCCTTCGGCGGGGATGCCCACCGTCAAAGGCGGTGCTGTTTTCCCTTTAGAACACCATCGCCGGATTGGCGAACATACTGCTTTCTGTGTCTCCTCAGCTTGCCCGAAGCCTTTCGACAATGACTTCATGCACGAGGATCAAGCCGTCCGAAAACGTCTTCGGCCAGCTTAGTGGAGAATCTAATCCTTGCTCCGACTCGCTGCAATAACGATAAGCAGATTCGAATAAATTCCATAATTAACAAAAGCTTGCCGTTATTTAATCGACATCGCCCAGCTTCAGGCGCGCATCAATTCCTCCACCAGCTGCTCCAGATGCTTGAGCGTGTTGCACACGCGAGTGCGATGGCAGGCGGTAGCAAGCACCGGCATCTCCGAGTCGCCCGTTCCCCATTGCACGCGGGGTTCGGGGTTGAGCCATATGACTTGCCGTGCCCGCCGGTAGACTTTGCGCAGAGTGGAGATTCCGGGGTCGCCATAGTTGCTGCGGGCATCGCCCAGAACAATCACCGTAGTGCGACGATCGATGTCATCCAGACAAAGGCGTTCGAAATCCTTCAAGGAGTTGCCGTAATCCGACGAGCGCTCGCCCATCTGTCGCATCGCCTCCCGCACGGCCTCTTCCAGGGAGTGATTCTGGAACAGTTCCGTGACCTCCAGCGTATTGTCGGAGAACACGAACGAGCGCACTTTCGGCAACACCGCGCTGACGCTATGCAGGAACATGAGCAGAAAGCGCGATGCCGCCGCCACCGAGCCGCTGACGTCGCACAACACCATGATCCGCGGCTGATCCTTCTTGATCCGCCGCCAACGCGGTTCGAAAGGGACCCCATCGTAGGCGAGCCCGCTGCGCAGGGTGCGCCGAAAATCCAGCTGTCCACGCCGCGCCGCTTTCTTGCGACGGGAGTGTTGCGCGACCAGCCGCTTGGCCATGCGCCGGACCAGCTCCTGCATCTCCTGGTAGTAGAACGGGTCCACCGCCGCTAGCCGCGATTGCGACAGCCTCCCCTGCAGTTGCTGCCTATATTCCGGATCCGCGAACAACGCGACCTGTCTGTCCACGTACTCGCCGATCCGTTCCAGCAACGCGGCACGATCGCGCTCCAGCTGCCCGGCCGCCTCGCGCTCGGCAGCGGAGCCGGCATCCAGACGTGCGATGTCGCGGTCCAGGCCTTGCAGATCCAGCTCGTCGGCAATGGCCCGGGTATAGCGCCCGCGCTGAACGAAGCTGACAATCTGACTGATTTCCAGACGTTGCCCGGCCGCGGCGATTCGCACGTTGATGTTAGCCCAGTCCTGCGCCAGCAGCTGCCGCGCCAGCTCCGACTCGACCTCCACCTCGGCACGATCCCTGCCGCTGCTCGGTCCGCCGGCACCACCGCCCGTGCTGCTGCCGGCCTCGGCCGCTTGCTCCTCGGCCGCGGGTGCCGCCTCCGGCACCTGGTCCGATAGCTCCTGCAAGGTGAAAAAGCGCTCGAAACAGTCCTCGAACGTGCGCCGCTCGTCGTGCGACTTGGCAAGCGTCATCGCCAGCGCATCCTTGAGCAGCCCCCGCTCGCCAAGCCCGATTCGCCGCACCGCGAGGTGCGCATCTATGGACTCGGCAACCGAAACGCGCAGCCCGGCACCACGCAGCACACGGATAAAGTCGGTCAGGGTGCTATCCATGGCGGACGCTACGCGAGCAGCTTGGGAAGTTCGCGACTGACCAGCGCGACATCGTCCTGATGCTTGAGAATCACGCTGATGGTCTGCTTGACCAGATCGCGGTCCAGCGTTTCCGCATGCAGCAACACCAAGGTGCGAGCCCAGTCAATGGTTTCGCTAACGGCCGGCACCTTACGCAGCTCCATGCGGCGCACCGCTTGCACGAATTCCACAAGCTGGTCGCGCAACGCGGTCGAAATGTCGGGTACTCGTGCTTGCACGATGCGCCGCTCCAAGGCCGCATCCGGGAAGTCGATGTACAAGTGCAAGCAGCGCCGCCGCAGCGGCTCGCCGATCTCCCGGCTGTTGTTGCTGGTGAGGAATACCAAAGGCGCGGTCGCCGCCTTTACCGTGCCGAGCTCGGGAATCGAGATCTGGTAGTCGGAGAGCAGCTCCAGCAGGAATGCTTCGAATTCGTGATCGGCCTTGTCCACCTCGTCGATCAGCAGCACACAGCCATGCTCGCTGCGCAGAGCCTTCAACAGCGGACGCGGCTCGAGGAATCGCTCCGAGAAGAAATTATCGTCGTACTGGTGCAGCCGTTCCATTGCCTGCTCCAGGCCCTGCGTACCTTCCAGCAGCTCGCTTAGCTTTTCCCGCAGGATCTGCGTGTACAGCAACTGCTTACCGTACTTCCACTCGTACAGCGCCTTGCTCTCGTCCAGACCTTCGTAGCACTGCAGACGAATCAACGGCAGGCCGAGCAAAGCGGCCGTTGCCCGCGCCAGTTCGGTTTTGCCCACACCGGGCGGCCCTTCGACCAGAATCGGTTTCGCCAGCTCCCGCGCCAGGTAAACGGCGGTTGCAATCTCGCTGTCGCATATATAGCCATCTTGCTGAAATTGGCTTTGCAGGGCTGCGATGGCATCGGATGGATGAGTCTGCGGCACGAAGCACTCCTCTCGAGCGAATAATGCATCACACACCATCCGTGGCCACGGTCGGCTCGCACACAGCCATCGCGACCCCTGCACCGAATCGAATGGGCCGGCGCGAAGAGCGTTCCGGTGTGCTGGCACATCGGAAAGTTGCAAGACGACGGCTGGTATCGGTTATCGCCTTTGCGGTCTCGTTGGCATGGCGAGGCGGATAAGCATTGGACCATCCTCCACCGCTAAGGGCAATGGCGTTTTGCACCGCCGATACCGGGCCCCGGGCGGCGATTCGCGACAGCGCCGCTGCAGGCCGCTGATTTTGCGAAGACTTTACGCCGATAGCAGCGCACGCGTATTCTCAGAGGATTCCCATTGTGTTTGGAGGAGACTGGGGAATGCTAACAAGAACGAAAAAAATAGCGGTCGCTGTTGCCATCTCCCTTGCATTAACCGCCACGGCGAGCGCCGAATCGATGCGCCTGGGGGCGTTGCTGCCGCTGACGGGAGACCTGCAGGACTACGGCGAATCATCTTTAAACGGGATCCGCCTTGCCGTGGAGGAGATCAACGCCGCGGGCGGCGTGCTGGGCCAGCCTATAGTGCTGCGCGTTGCCGATGACCAGACCAGCCCTCAAGCGGGCGTGGACGCCGCTCAGCGGCTGGTGTCGGTAGATCGCGTCCATGCGCTGGTGGGCGCTCTCTCCAGCGGCGTGACGATTCCGGTTGCCCGCACTGTCAGCCGCACGCACAAGATTCCGCAAATCAGCGGGGCCTCGACTTCGCCGGTGATAACCACGCTGGACGACGACGATTTTCTCTTCCGCACCGTTCCTTCGGATGCCTATCAGGGGGTCGCGCTTGCCCACATCGCCAAAGAGACTGGTTATAACCGTGTCGGCGTCCTGTACGTGAACAACGACTACGGCCGCGGGCTGGCGGAGGCGTTCGTCAATGCCTTCGAGCCGCTGGGCGGTTCCATTACCCAATCGGTTGCCTACGAGCCGGGCCAGGCCGCCTATCGCGGGGAGTTGCGGCGCGTCGCGCGCGGCGGCGCCGAAGCGCTGGTTCTGATCGGCTATCCGGAAAACGGCCAGATCATCGTTCGCCAAGCTTTGGAAGGCGGCTTTTTCAAACGCTTCGTGTTCACCGACGGCCTGCGTTCGCCCGAGCTGATGACGGCGATCGGGCCCGAGTACATGAACGGCACCGTGGGCTCTTCGCCGCAGGCGCGCGACGATACGCCCGGTGCACAGCACTTCCGCAAAGCCTATGAAGCGGCCTTCGGCGAGATGCCGCCGCAGCCGTTCATGGACAGCGCGTACGATGCCGTCTACCTGCTCGCCCTCGCCGCACAAAAAGCGGGCTCTCTGGACGGGGTCGCCATCCGCGATGCGCTGCGCTCCGTTGCCAACCCACCGGGCGAAGTCATCAATCCCGGCGAGTTCGCCAAAGCCATAGAACTGCTCAAAGCCGGTCGCGACATCCAATACACTGGCGCCTCCGGCCCGGTGGATCTGGATGAAAACGGCGACGTGCCGGGCACGTTCGCCCATTGGGTGGTGGAAAACGGGCAGATCGTCACCAAGCGGGTATTCGCCCCCGAATAAGCGCTACGGAGGAAGCTACAACAACGCGCGATGCCCATCATCCAGGCATCGCGCGGACACCGCGGACGCTTAACCGCGCTTGCCCTGCGGTACCGTCCGCGGCGCTTTCTCGGGCAGCAACCCCTGCGGCCGCGTCAGCAGAATCACCTGTAACAGCACACCAATCAGCAGCACGCGCAGCGCCCCGGCGCGGGTGGTCAGCTCCTCCGGCAGTACGCTCGTCAGGTACTCCGTACCGGACCACAGCGCCCATATCGCCAGCGCGCCCACCAGCGCGCCCACATTATTGCCGCTGCCTCCGGCCACCAGCATCACCCACACCAAGAACGTACCGTACACGGGCATGAATGCTTCAGGGCTGAGAAATCCGAAGTAGTGCGCATACAGCGCGCCGCCCAGTCCCATGACCGCCGAGCCCAGCACGAAGGCCTGCAACCGGAAGACAGCCACGTTCTTGCCTGCCGCCGCGGCGGCGACCTCATTCTCGCGGATAGCGCGCAGCACCCTGCCCCATGGCGACTGCCGCGCCCGTTCCAGGAGTACGAACACCAAGCCGACGAATACTGCGGTGATCAGCAGGAACCCCAGCGGCGTATCCAGCCCTAGCGCCGCGAATGGCCTATCGATGCCCGCAATGCCGCGCACGCCGTTGGTAAGCCACTCTTCGTTGGCGACCACCAACCGCAGGACTTCGGCGATACCGATGGTGGCGATCGCCAGATAATCGGTGCGCAGGCGCGCGGTGACCGCCCCTATGAGCAGTCCCAGCATTGCCGAGACCAGCACCGCTCCCGCCACCCCGACCAAGAACGGCAGACCGAACCCACCCAGGTGCACCGGATGCGGTGTGGAAGTGAGAATCGCGCTGGTGTATGCCCCTACCGCGAAGAATCCCGCGACCCCGATATTGAACTGGCCCGTCAGGCCCCATTGGACATTCAAGCCCAAGGCCAGAATGGCGTAGATGCCGACGAAGGTGAGGAACGCGACTGCATACGCCGCCAGACCGGTAATCTCCATCATACGGCTCCCTTGAAGATACCCTGCGGACGGATCAACAGCGTCAGAATCATAATGACGAAGGCGACCCCAGGCTTGTATGCCGGCTCGATGAACAGCGTGGACAGCTCCATGACCAGGCCGATAATCATGCCGCCGGCAATCGCGCCATACGGCCGCCCTATGCCGCCAATTATCGCCGCAGCGAAGATGGGCAGCAGCAGATTCCACCCCATCACCGGATACAGCCGCGTATCCATGCCCAGAAGCACGCCGGCAGCGGCCGCCAGCGCACCGCCGATCGCCCAGGTCCAGACGATCACGCGCTCGGCCGGAATCCCGGTCACCAGCGCCAAATCCATGTTGTCCGCCATCGCGCGCATCGCCTTTCCCATGCGTGTGCGCGTCAGGAACAGATGCATCAGCGCCACCAGCAGCGCGGCACATAGCACAATCCACACATGCGTAGGCTTGATCGGCACCTCCCCGACCCACCAGGGCATCTCGATGCCCGTGCGATAGTTCAGCACGCTAGGGCCCCAGACGAGCTGCACCACGCTGCGCAGAATCAATGCGACACCGAAGGAGGAGAACAACAGGATGATGGGCTGGGTACGGCGAATGCGGCGATAAATCGTTTGATCGACCAGCACGGCCACTATAACCGCGCCCACTATGCCGGCTGGAAGCGCGGTCCATACCGGCAAGCCTGTGGCGACGAGGAATGCGAACCCTACGTAGGCTCCGAACGTCATTAAATCGCCGTGCGCGAAGTTGGCAAAGCGAAGAATGCCGAAAAGCATCGACACCCCTATGGCGCCCAGCGTGAGAATACTGCCCAACACGAGCCCGTAGATCACGAGCTCCAACACATCGATCAGCACGCCCTAGCCTCCCAGGAACATTTCGGCGACCTGCCGGTTCGCCAGCAGATTCGCGCCGGTATCCTCGAAGCGGTTGGTGCCGGTCGCCAGCACATAGCCCCGATCAGCCACCGCCAATGCTTGCTTGGCGTTCTGCTCGACCATCAGCACGCCAATGTCCAGGCGCCCGATTTCCCGTATACGCGCGAACGTCTCGTCGATCAGGCGCGGCGACAGCCCGGCCGTGGGCTCATCGAGCATCAGCAGCGCCGGCTCGATCATCAGCGCCCGCCCCATGGCCACCATCTGCCGCTCGCCGCCGGACATCAGCCCTGCCAGTTGTCGCCGCCGCTCCTTGAGCTTGGGGAACAGGGTAAACACCCTTTCCATCCGCGCGCTCAAATCGCCCTTAAGGAGGTATCCCCCCATCTCCAGATTCTCTTGCACCGTCAGTGACGGAAAGACGTTCCGCTCCTGCGGGACGTACGCAATGCCGCGTCGGACCATCTGCTCGGGTTTGGCGTTGGTGACATCCTCGCCGTTGAAAACCACCCGGCCCGAGCGGACCACGGCTAGCCCGAAGATCGCCTTCATCAGGGTCGACTTGCCGGCCCCGTTGGGGCCGACGATCACCACGACCTCGTTCTTCTCCACTCGAATATGCATACCGCGCAGGATATCGGCACCGCCGTAACCGCCGTATAGATCCTGCACTTCCAGCAGACTCATGCCTCCCCCCCCGCGCGTCCGCTCATACCGCCTCCCAGGTAGGCTTCACGTACCTGTTCGTTATTGCGCAGATCGCGCATCTGGCCCGATGCGATGAGCTCTCCGTTGGCCATGACGAAGACCGGATCGCACAGCTCGCTGATCAAGTCCATATCGTGCTCGATCAGGCAGAAGGTATAGCCGCGCTCGCGATGCAGGCGCTGTATGGATTGGGAGATCTTGCCTAGCAGCGTGCGATTGACGCCCGCGCCTGGCTCGTCCAGGAGCACCACTTTGGCGTCCGTCATCATGGTGCGGCCCAGGTCGAGCAGCTTCTTCTGGCCCCCGGAGAGGTTGCCGGCCAGCTCGTCGGCGACGTGGGACAGCTCGAGAAAATCCAACACCTCATCGACTTTCTCGAGAATCCTGGCATCCTCCTGCCGCACCCGGCCCCAGCGCAGCCAGGACTGAAACAGGCTCTCTCCCCGCTGACCCGGCGGCACGACCAGCAGATTCTCGCGCACCGTCATGCGGCCAAATTCGTGCGGTACTTGGAAGGTGCGCAGGAGTCCCTTATGGAAGAGCTTGTGGGGCGGCTGCCCGGTGATGTCCTCGCCGTCAAGAAAGATGCGCCCGCTATCGGGCCTCAGCAGCCCGGCAACGATATTGAACAGCGTGGTCTTGCCGGCGCCATTGGGACCGATCAGGCCTGTAATGCTGCCGCGAGCCACTTCGAACGAGACATCGCGCACGGCGTGCAAGCCGCCGAACGACTTCGAGACGTGCTCGATTATGATCACTATTCTCTCTCCCCCAGCAGCGCTGTACGCTGCGGCATGGCCGGTAGGCGATCGTCGCGCCGCCGTCCTTGTATTTCTTAGGCTTTTGTTTTGTAGATTGTTTTCGGTCTGACTCGACTATTCGCGCCGCTGGCGTCTTCGCCTCACCACCCGGCGGCATCCTAAGCCCGGGGCACGTCATACTGCCCGCCCGAGCGCTAAGGATAGACGACGCGAATGTAATGAAGTTGACGATATTGTGATGAAGTGTAGCGGCTCCCCGGGCCAGGTTGAAGACAAGCGGCCTGGGTAAGACACACAGCCGCCAAGTCGAGGCAACCCGCCAAACCCCGCTGCGGGTTTGTACGCGCCCCGGCAGGCTGGCTCTGCGCGCCGCCCTGGACAGGGTGCGCAACTTGGCAAGGACGGCGGCCATTCCCCTGCTGTACACACCCTGCCAGGACGACGCGCAGAGCCAGCCCATGCGGCGCTTCATAAGCGATCGACACTGTCCTGCTCCGTGCCGCGCAGCCTCCTACCCACTGCGTGCAGCGACAACCTGTTGATCCAGCCGCCGCTGCAACTCGCTATCCAGACCCATGCAGTGAGCCAACTCGTCCAGATATGCTCGCTCCATGAAATTCTCCTCATCCACGACCAGGCGCGAGGCCAGGTACATCTCGGATGCTACGACCTGCGAATCGGCGGCGGCAGCGATCGCTGCAGGATCCAGCGGCCGGCCGAGCTCGGCATCGAGCCAGTCACGCAACTCCTGCGCAGCGCCCATTCGCTCTATTTCGCTCTCGATCAATCGACGCTCGCGCTGATCGATATGACCGTCCGCGCGGGCGGCGCCCACCACGACGATCAGCACCGCCCGGCTTTGCGCCTCGGCTTCGGATTCCGGCACCCGATCCAGCGTACGTGGCGCTTCGGCCTGCCGCTTGCCGCCTTGCTGCGCCTGCCACTCCGTGTAACCCCGATAAGCCATGGCACCCAGCACCGCCGCACCACCATGGCTGAGCGC
>CAYWPG010000033.1:0-23125 GCA_964460035.1 uncultured Alkalilimnicola sp. | reverse complement strand
AGCGCGCCGCCTGCGGCCATTCCGCCGCCGAACCGGCCGAATGCCCCCTCGTCCCTGCTCCGTCGTGAACGTGCATCGCCGTTGGCTCCACGCTCGCCCAACATGGCTTGACCCTGACCGAACAATTGATCGAGCAGAGCTTTCGCGTTGAACGCCATACATCCTCCTCAACGGATAGGCGCAAATTCGGCGCGCGGCAAAACTTTCGCATCCGCTCCGGGCTTACAGAGAGGCGCCGCGCCGCGTCACGAGGCTATCCGCAACCGCTCCAGGTCCTCCGGCTGGGACAGGACTTCGTAGCGCTGTGGATCGAACGGGTCCAATTCCGCTACGGCACGTTGTGGAAGCACCACAGTCGATTCGGTCTCGAATCGCAGGGCATCGAAGGGCACCGTTTCCAGGGGTGACTGATCGTCCGGGCTCACCGGCTCGATAAGGGCTACCAGCTTTCCTGTTTCGGACTCTTTGGCGATCCCGGCAAAGCGGCCTATGGGATTCGCTGTCTCGTCCAGCACCGGATCGCCGATTCTCCCCAAGGTCGCGCCAACCACGATGTCGCTGAAACCACCGGGGTTGTGATAGGCACCCGGGCCTTCCGGTTCGGTCAAGCCGTCGGCGCCCGCCGCGATACTGGCATCGCTCACACTCGTAGCGGCGCTCATGCCCGCACCGGAATCACCGGAACCCTCGTGGGCGTGACCGGTACTCAAAGCCAGTCCCAGGGCGCCTAAGCCCGCCGCTAACACCTTCCAGAACTTCACGTTCTACCTCCTCAAACCGTTGACAGGACGAACGCCCGCAGCAGCCGAAGACCTGCTGCGACGTCCGTCGGCCTTGTGTCGAATGAGGGGCAAGGAAGAACAACACAAGTCAAGAAGATGCTGAAACACTGATAAACATCTACGAAACCATCGGTTTTGTAGCATTGGAGATGGGCATCGTCATGAGGATCCGCCAAGCGCGAGTGCAACCACCGCCTCAAACGGTGGCCGTCCCCGGCGCCTTACGCGGCTACAGGGGCGCCGGATTAGAGAAAAGAAGCGCGGGCCCGTATTCTGATACTTTGATGATATCCCCGCCGCAGGTGCCGGAATCTTCGCGGCCCAGCAGCCAGTAAACGTGGGGCCCAAATCAGGTACCGGTTTCGACAAGGTATGTACCCGTTGGATGCAAAGAACAATCAACAGGACGACAATGCCCGCGCCGGCCTCAGGCCACAGCCACCCGCCCTGCTATACGCCGGCTTCGACTGGCTCTTGGCCATCGGGCCTATGCCGGAACTTGCCGGGCATCGCCATCCGGCCACGGTCATCGGTTTCGGACTGGACGGAGATTTTGCGGTACGCCTGGCCGACACGGACGCTTGGCTCGCCACCGAGGCGTTCGTGGTACCGGCGGACGCTCCAGGACCGGCGATTCGTGCTCAGGGACGGCTGCTGGCATTCCTGTTTCTGCCCGCTCTGTGCCCCGTACATTGCGCCATCGTCCGTAGCACTGGGGGCGAAACGGACTTACGGGCAACTTGCCTGTCCAGCGCAGCTTCCCTACGGGAGCTGATCGCCGATCTGGCCAGGTCGCCGGTCAGCGCGGGCGAGGCGGCGGTACGCTTGCGCAGCGGCCTGCGTAGGCTAATCGACACCACGGGCTTGGTGCCTCCGGATCCGCGCATTGCCAGTGTCGTCGACCGCGTGCTCGCGGCGCCCGGCCGCAGCTCGCTGGCCAGCCTAGCGGCGGAGGTGTCGTTATCGGAAACGCATCTGCTCCATTTGTTCAAAGCGAACACGGGGCTGACGTTGCGGCGCTTGCGCATGTGGGCCAGGACGGTGCGCTCGATCCCGCTGTACGCGCGCGAGGGCAACCTCACCAACTTGGCTATTGCCGCGGGCTTTACCGACTCCGCCCACCTTAGCCGCAACTTCAAGTCGCTGTTCGGCGCCAGCCCCAGCGCGATCATGCGTCACAACCCGCACTTCCGTATCATCGCAGACCAGCACAGCCGACTCAGAGTCCAGCGGGAATGCGTTGCCGAATAGCCGGTTAATACAAGCGCCTGGATTCGCCTAGCGGCTACTCTGTGTAGTCCATTCGTCGACTGCTGTCCCCAAGGGAAGAACAGGCGACTGCAAAGGGAAGTTAGAGTGAGGACGACGTTCGACTACATAGTCATCGGGGGCGGTTCCGCGGGCTGCGTACTCGCCAACCGCCTCAGCGCCGATCCAGCAAACAGCGTCTGCCTGATCGAGGCCGGGCCACCCGACAATTCGCCGGCGATCCACATCCCCTTCGGCATCATTCGCCTGATACGCAACAAGAAATACAACTGGTGTTACGAAACCGAGCCGCAACCGCATCTGAACGGCCGACGCATCTTCACCCCGCGCGGCAAGACCTTGGGTGGCAGCAGCTCAATCAACGCCATGTGCTACACGCGCGGGCATCGGATCGACTACGACTACTGGGCCGAACTAGGCAACCGGGGCTGGGGTTACGATGACCTGCTTCCGTACTTCATCAAGGCCGAGAACTTCGAGCCCGGCGGCGATCCGGCCTTCCACGGCACGGGCGGTCCGCTCAACGTTGCCAACCTGCCCAGTCCCGATCCGCTCTGCGAGGTTTTCATACGCGCTGCGGAAGAAGTGGGCATTCCCGCCAATCCGGATTTCAACGGCGCGCAGCAGGAAGGTGTCGGCCTCTATCACGTGACCATGAAGAATGGGCGGCGCTGGAGTACTGCCGCCGCCTATTTGCGCGCTGCCCAAGCACGTCCGAATCTTACCGTGTTGACCGAAGCACTGGTAACGCGTATCGAAATCGTCGATGGCGTGGCCACCGGCGTGGAGTTCGTTCGCCGCGGCCAGCGCGCAACGTTGCGGGCGCACGGGGAAGTCATCCTTTCCGCCGGGGCCATCAACTCGCCGCAGCTGCTGATGCTTTCCGGCGTCGGGCCGGCGGCGGAGCTGGCTCGACACGGTATCGCGCTCAAGCACGACCTGCCCGGGGTCGGGCAGAACCTGCAGGATCATCTCGACGTACTAATCGTACACAAGGCCATCCGGCCGGTAGGCTACGGCTTCACCCTGCGCAGCATCGGCCAGTTTCTTAAGGGCGTCTTCGAGTACCGTCGGCGCCGCACAGGGCTGCTGACCAGCAACAGCACCGAAGCGGGCGGTTTCGCCCGCAGTCGGCCGGAGCTGAGCGTTCCCGATCTGCAGTTCCATTTCACGCTGGTCAAGCTCGACGAGCACGGGAAAGACCTGCGCTTTGCCATCGGCCACGGTTACTCCCTACACGTTTGCAATCTGCGCCCCAAGAGCCGAGGTTACGTGGCGCTCGCCGACGCCGACCCGTTGTCGCCGCCGCGCATACAGCCGAACTATCTGGCCCATCCCGAGGACATGGAACAGATGGTGGCGGCGGTAAAGCTGGGACGCCGGGTGCTGGCTGCCAAGGCCTTCGCGCCTTATCGAGGCGAGGAAATCTTCCCCGGTCCTCAGGTGCGCTCGGACGACGAGATTCGCGACTTCGTGCGCCGCAAGGCCGATACCATCTACCATCCGGTCGGAACCTGCCGGATGGGCCACGATGCCTATGCGGTAGTGGACGACCGTCTGCGCGTTCATGGCATAAAGAATCTGCGCGTGGTGGACGCCTCTATCATGCCGACCCTGGTCGGTGGCAATACCAACGCCCCGACCGTAGCCATCGCGGAGAAAGCGGCGGAGATGATTCTGCAGGCACGCCATAGTCTCCAAGCCGAGCCGGTCGTGTAGGAACTTGTTATCACCCTTTGTTGTACGCGCGCAGCCTGCGCGGTGATCCGGAGAGCGCAACCATGCACGCAGCCCCCGACACTCTCACCACTACCGAGGCGAACGAGCTGGACCGCCTGTTCGCTCTGCAGCACCGCCTCTCGCGCCACGAACCTGCGCCCACCGCGCAGCAGCGCCGCGACGACCTGGCGCGTCTGGCGGCAGCGCTCAGGCAACATGCCTCTGCGCTGGCCGATGCGGTTAGCGCCGACTTCGGCGGCCGCTCTCTGGATGAGACGTACAATGCCGATATTCTCCCGGTGCTGGCGGCGGCCAGCTATGCCCGCAGCCGCGTGTCCCGGTGGATGCGGCCGGCGCGACGCCAGGTCGGACTGATGTTCATGCCGGCACGGGCACGAATCGTGTATCAACCGCTGGGCGTGATAGGCATCGTCGTACCCTGGAACTACCCCATTCAGCTGGCCCTATCGCCTCTGGTATGCGCCCTGGCAGCCGGCAACCGCGCGTTGATCAAGCTGTCGGAGTTCACGCCGCGCACTAACGAGGTGCTGCGGACGCTGATCAGTAGCGCATTCCCCGAGGAGCGGGTCGCGGTGGTGCTGGGCGAGGTGGACGTGGCCGAAGCTTTCGTGCGCAAGCCCTTCGATCATCTGCTCTTTACCGGCTCCACCGCGGTGGGGCGCAGCGTGATGCGGGCCGCTGCCGACAACCTCACTCCGGTCACCCTGGAGCTGGGCGGCAAGTCTCCGGCTATAGTGGATAGCGATATCCCTATGGACGAGGCCGTCGCGCCGCTAGCCTGGGGCAAGACGCTCAATGCCGGCCAAACCTGCATCGCGCCCGATTACGTGCTCTGCCCCGAGCAGCGCGTCGATGAGTTCGTCGCCGCCTTTGGCAAGCAGCTCAGCCGACTCTACCCACGCCTGCTGAACAACCCGGACTACACCAGCATCGTCAACGAACGCCAGTATCAGCGTCTGCGCGAGCTGCTGGTCGACGCCCAGGCCAAAGGCGCTGACGTGATCGCGCTCAATCCGGGCAACGAGTCGTTCGAGGGAACACGCAAACTGCCGCCTCACCTGGTGCGTAACGTCGACGACGGCATGCGTCTCATGCGCGAAGAGATCTTCGGGCCGATACTGCCCATAGTCCCTTATCGCGATCTGGACGCCGCCATAGCCTACGTCAATGCACGGCCGCGCCCCCTGGCCTTGTATTACTTCGGTCACGACAAGCGCGCCCAAGACGCGGTGCTGGAGCGCACCTGCTCCGGCGGAGTATGCATTAACGACACGTTATTGCACATCGCCCAGGACAGCCTGCCTTTCGGCGGTGTGGGTCCGTCAGGCATGGGCCATTACCACGGCTACGAAGGCTTTCTTACCTTCTCCAAAGCCAAACCGGTATTCGTGCGCGGCAAGCTCAATCCGGCCAAGCTGGCCTATCCCCCGTACGGCCGCTGGATCCACAAGCTCATCAGAAAGCTGATAAGTTGACAGCGCCTGGCGCCAGCCGGGCTCATCCGAGCCCGGCTGGCCTGCCCCTGCTAACAGCCACCGAGTCTTCCGCGCCGAACGCGCCCACTCCCGCCCATTTCTGCCCGAATTCGGGCAAACTGTTTGCCTCTTCAACAACTTCATCAGAATCTATCGCCATGTCGGACTCCACCGATCTTGACGATCTCATTGCTCATCTGACCCGCACCACACGACTGGAGCGGGTCGAGATAGTGCGACTGCTCGACGAGATATTCGCGTTTCTCGCCGAAACGCCCGAGGCGTTCGTTCAGCGCCGCCACCGTGTCCTACAGGCAGAGGGACTGAGCAACAAGGAGATCTTCGAACGCCTCGCAGAAGAAGTGGAGCGGCACAGGTTCCGGGCGCCGCGCTACAGCCTGCGGCAGCTCCGACGAATGATCTACGGCTAGGGGGAACCCAGACATGTGCGGCATAGTGGGCTACATCGGGCACCGTGATGCGGCGCCGATCCTGCTGGAGGGACTCCATAGGTTGGAGTACCGCGGCTACGACTCGGCGGGCCTGGCGCTGGCCAACCGCGGCAAGCTCAAGGTCTACAAGCGTCGCGGCCGCGTCCGCGAACTCCAAAGTCACATTCCCGACAATCCCAAAGGGACGATAGGCATTGCGCATACGCGCTGGGCCACGCACGGCGAGCCCAACGATGCCAACGCGCACCCGCATTGCGATACGGCAGAGCGCATAGCGGTCATCCACAACGGCATCATAGAGAATGCCGCAGCGCTGCGCGCCCGCCTGGAACGCGAAGGGGTGGTGTTCCGCTCCGACACGGACAGCGAGGTACTGGCCCACCTCATTGCCGCCGCCCCCGACGAAGAGCTGGAAGATGCCGTTCGGCGCGCGCTACAAGTAGTCAGCGGCACGTACGGCATTGCCGTCATCGATGCGCGGCGGCCGGGGGTAATCGTCGCCGCCCGTAACGGCAGCCCAGTGATCGTCGGCATAGGCGAAGGCGAAATGTTCATCGCCTCCGACCAAGCCGCCCTCATTCGCCATACCCGCACGCTGGTCCATCTGGACGACGGCGAGATAGCCGTGCTTCGTCCCGACGGTTTCACCACTTCCACACTGGAAGGCGGCCTGACGGTAAAAACGCCGCTCACCGTCACCTGGGACAGCGAGTCCTACGACAAAGGCGACTACGAGCACTACATGCGCAAGGAGATCGCCGAGCAGCCCGAGGCGCTGCGCCGCACCCTGGGCGGCCGCCTGGATCACCGCTTCCAGACCGCCAGGCTGGGCGGCCTTGAGCTGGAAGCCCGCGATCTATTGGACATTCGTCGCGTGCGCATCCTGGGCTGCGGGTCAGCGTACATCGCGGGCTGCATGGGCGCGCACCTCATAGAGCAACTTGCGCGCATCCCCGCCCAAGCGGAACCTGCCGCCGAGTTCCGCTACCGCAACCCGGTTATCGAACGCGACTGTCTCTACATCGCCGTCAGCCAATCGGGCGAAACCTTCGACACCCTCGCCGCAGTGCAGGAGGTCAAGCGCAAGGGCGGACGCGTGCTAGGCATAGTCAACGCCGTCGGCAGCTCCATCGCCCGCGAATGCGGTAGCGGCATCTACCTGCATGCCGGCCCGGAGATTTCCGTAGTCGCCACGAAGACCTTCACCTGCACCGTCACGGCATTCGCGCTTCTGGCGCTTCATCTCGGCCGCATCCGCGATCTGTCCACGGCGCAAGGCGGTCGCCTGCTGGCCGCCCTGGAAGCGCTGCCGCAGCAGGTAGCCGACATAGTGCAGAGCGAACCGGTGATTGCGGAACTGGCGGCCGTCATCGCCAAAGCGGACAACGCTTACTTCGTGGGCCGCGCCAGCGGCTACCCAGTCGCCATGGAAGGAGCTCTCAAACTCAAGGAAGTCAGCTACCTGCACGCCGAAGCCTACCCCGCCTCGGAACTCAAGCACGGGCCTTTGGCGCTGATCGCGCCCGAGACGCCAACCTTACTGGTTCTGCCGCGCGACGACTTGTTCAGCAAGAACGTCTCGACCGTGGAAGAGATTCGCGCCCGCAAGGGCCCGGTCTATGTGGTCACCCACGCGGGCGAGCTGCCGGTAGCAGTGGACGGCCGTATCGACGTGCCCAAATCCGAGCCCGAGCTCGACCCGCTGTTGCTCAACATACCGCTACAGCTGCTCGCCTACCACGTCGCGCTACTGAAAGAACGCGATATAGACCGGCCGCGCAACCTGGCCAAGTCCGTCACCGTCGAGTAGCGTGCTATCGCGCGGAGTTGCCTCGCCGCCTCGAGCCGGGAGGCCCGACGCGGCGCGACTTCGCGCGCTCGCACTGTGGCTACGGAGCCGCCGCTACGCGACGCGTACGGTCAGCTTGGTCAACCGGCGCACCAGCGGCGCCACCAGCATTGTAGTCGGCATGGCAACGATCCATGCGGCGAGGTACGCCCGCATCCACAAGCGAAAGAACCCTTCGACCGGCCCCACATTGACCAGCGTCAGCACGCCGGACATCACAAAGGCCATGAGAGCGGACATGAAAAAGGCGAACACGAGGGGCTCGAATCGCGCCGGAATCATCACATTGCCTCTGCAGCTTACCCATGAAAATCATACCCAGCAGGGTATACAACGTCTTCTTCACTGCGAAGCAGCGACTCTGCGCCGGCTTATCGATAGCGTCAAGCGATGAGTGCGCGAAAACGCGTTCCACTAGGGCCTGGGCGTATACCGCGTAGCGCTCGCAGCTGAATTTTCTCTCGCCAGGCGCCCGGGTGGAAGAGAGCGGGCTGTTCGACCAAAAGGCCTCGCAAATACAAGCGCTTGGCCAGGGCCGGTCAAGCCTCGCCACCGCACGGCCGTGCTGAAAGCCGTCTCAGGCGCCCCCATAACGATTCTCGCCGCGGCAATAGATCGCTTCGCCGCACCGGCCGCCCGCGATGCCGGTGCGCGGGGCGTACGGTCAGTGGGGGAACCAACACCAATGTCAGCGAACGAGGCCCGTAGCGACAGCCACTACGGCAGGGCAGCGCTTCTTGCCCTGGGCGCTCTGGCAATCTATCGCGCGGTAGTCGTCGCCCTCTCGCCGTATGGCCTGGACGGCGACGAGGCACAGTACTGGACCTGGGCGCAGACCTTGGACTTCGGCTACTACTCCAAGCCTCCCATGGTCGCCTGGATCATCGCGGCCACCACCGGCGTCTGCGGCGACAGCGTGTTCTGCATACGCATTGCCGCTCCGTTCCTGCATTTTGCCACCGGGCTGCTGGTGTTCCTCATCGCCGAACGGCTTTACGGCGCCCGCGTTGGACTGTGGAGCGCACTGGCGTACAGCTTGATGCCCGCCGTATCCCTGTACGGCATAGCCATAACCACCGACACGCCGCTGCTGCTCTTCTGGGCACTGGCACTCTACGCTTTTCTGCGCGCCATAGACGAGGATCGCTGGCGCTGGTGGCTGCTGCTAGGCATCGCCGGCGGCCTGGGCCTGCTGAGCAAGTACAGCATGGCGTTCTTCGCAGTATCGGCGCTCCTTTACCTGCTGCTCTCGCCGCGCCACCGCCATCACTTGGCGCGTGGTCGCATTTATACGGCGGGACTGCTGGCGCTGCTGATTTACCTGCCGAACCTGCTTTGGAACGCGCGCCATGGCTTCGTCAGCTACCGCCACACACACCATATCTCCCACCTGGATCGGGCCATCTGGCACTTACAGGGACTGGGCGAGTTCATCAGCGCCCAGTTCCTGGTGTTCGGACCGCTTCCGTTCGCCTTGCTGCTGTACCTGATCGCGCGCCGCCGCGGCTGGTGGACAGACAGCCGGCAGCAGGTCCTGATGTGCTTCGCCGTCCCCTGGCTGCTCGTGGTCCTGATCATCGCGCTCATGTCGCGCGCTCACGCGAACTGGGCGATGCCCATCTATGTCGCCGCCGCGGTATGGATAACGGCATGGCTGCTGGGCAGCGGGCGCCCCGGTTGGCTGCGGTTGTCGCTCGCGCTGCAGCTACTATTGGCTATAGTGGCCTATCACTACGATGCGATCGCCCCTAGGCTGGGCGTGGAACTGACTAGAACCACCGACCCCTACCAGCGCTATCGCGGCTGGGAGCAAGCGGGACGGCAAGTCGCTACCGTGCTGCAGCGCTATCCCGAGATCGGAGTGCTAACCGATCAGCGCATGACGACCGCGCTTCTACTCTACTACGCGCGTCCCGCAGAACTGGTGAAATGGAACGCCAACGGCCGGATCGATGACCACTACGAGCTGACGACCAGCCTGCAGCACCGGCAGGGCGACCATTTCCTGCTGGTCACCCGCCGCCCGCCGGAGCGAGTGCGCACTATAGTCGAAAGCTTCGATAACGCGCTTCTGGTCGACCGGATTCGCGTTCCGGTACACCGCGACGCCATGCTCACGCTCGATGTTTACCTGCTGTCTAGTTTTCGCGGCTACCCATCGGCCAGCCTACGCCAGGACCAATAACGCACGGCCCGGTTGCCCCTTGCACAGCAAGCAACCCGCAGCGCGTTCAGCGCTAAGCGCGGGGGAATTGTCTACACTTGCTACGACTGTGGATGGCGGAGAGCCCATGCGATGCGCGCCCAAACCCGTGAGCGGCTGGCCAGCGAGGCCGCGACCTGGCGGCACTTAGGCCTGATCGACGACGCGCTCGCCGAGGAGCTTGCGGCGCGTTACCGCACTCGCGACGCAGGCGACTCCATACTGCTGCGCTGGCTGGGCTTCTTCGGCGCGTACATGCTCGCCACCGCGGTAATCGGCTTGCTCACCACCCTGGCCGCGCTATGGTCGCTGCTGCTGTCGGCCCTATTGCTGGCCGCAGCCGGCCTGGCGCTCTGGGCTTGGGGCGCCCGCCTGGCGCTGGACCGGCACGATCGCTTCAGCATCATCGGTTCGGCACTGATCACACTGGGGCTGATCTGCGGTTTCGCCGCACTCAGCCTGCTGTATCTGGCCACCGGCGGCTCCGATTACCGTATGGCCTACCCCACCATTCTGCTCATCACCGCTGCGGCAGCACTGCTCACCGCCTATCGCTTTCATCTGCGCTGGCCGTTGGCGTGGGGCTTGCTGTTGCTCTTCCACGGCATGGGCAGCTACACCGGCTACCAGGGCAGCGGAACGTATTTCCTCGCGCTGCACGACCCCTGGTTGATGTCTTACATCGCCGCAGCGGCCGCGGCCTTCGGGGTTTGGCATGAGCGCGTTGTCGAGCGCCGCCTGAGCGGCCGCCACACGGGCTTCGGCGCCGTGTATATCGTTTTCGGCCTGCTGTATTGCAACTGCTCGCTGTGGCTGCTCAGCCTCTGGCCGGGAGGCCTGAGCTGGGCGCTTGCGTTCGCAGCTGCGAGTATTGCCCAGATCGTCGCCGGCGGTTTTCTTAAAGACCCCCGCTTCACCGGCTTCGGCGCCGTCTTCCTGGGGATTGGTTTTTACACACGCCTCTTCGAGCACTTCTGGGACCGCCTCTCCGCCGGAGCATGCTTCCTTTTCGCAGGATTGTCGGCACTGGCGCTAGGCGCGCTGCTCGAGGGCTTGGCGCGCCGGAGGACTGCATGACTCCCGCCAGATTCAATCGCGTGGTGCGTCGGCAGCTCAATCAGCTGCTCCGGGAGGGGCTGCTGGGCGAGGAGCAGCACAGGCAGATCGCCGCGCGCTATGTCACTGCCGGCTGGGACTGGACTTCTCTGGGCAAATGGTTGCTCGTCTTCGGCGCGCTGAGCGCCGCTGCCGGGGGCGCCATACTGGCCAGGGAGGTGTTCGGCTTCACGCTGCGCGAGCTGGCGGCGGGCTTGCTGGTGCTCACGATTGCTCTGTTGGTGGCTGGCCGGCGGCTGCAGCAAAGGCCGTGGACCTCTCGTAGCTGCGAGCTGCTAGGCGGCTGCTCCCTGATCGGGCTGACCGTCACCCTTGGCGCCTTGCTCAACAACGGATCGGACAATTGGCCGGCACTGGTATTGATCGATCTGGCTATCCTGCTCGCCTTGAGCTATCTGCTAAGAAACATCCTCCTGCTCGTGCTATCGGCGGTGCTCTTCTTCGTCTGGTTCGGCGGAGTCACCGGCTACGCATCGGGATGGGGCGCTTACTGGTTCGGGATGAACTACCCTCTGCGTTTTCTGCTCGCGGGCGCCGCTATCGCACTGGTTGCCCTAGTGCATCGCCGCGCGCCCCGGGATTGGCTGGCGCGCTATCCCGGCTTTTTCTACGTATGGCTGGCGAGCGGGCTATTCTTTGCCGAGATGGCCATGTGGCTGCTCAGCCTGTTCGGCAACTTCGGGTCGCTGGACGACCATTACGCCGCGAGCGGTGCGGAACTGTTGTTATTCAATCTCTTATGGGCCGGCAGCAACGCGGCGCTATTGTGGCTGGGCGCACGCTTCGCGGTCAGGATGCTGCGCGGGTTTGCCGTAACCTTCCTGATCATTCAAGGCTACACGCTGTACTTCACCTACGTAGCGGGAGCGCTGGACATTATCCTCGCATCCGCGCTGGCGGGTTCGGCTGCGTTGCTTATCGTGTTGACCTTGGAGAAGCGGCGGCGCCTGCAAAGCGCCGAGTAACCACGCCCCGGCGCCACCGCATGCAGGTCATTCGATGCCGGTTATTCGCCAGCCTCGGAAACCCGGGTCCAAACGGTGGTGCGCCCGAATATGGGCCGCCCGATGTAACCGCGCAATCGCAAGGTGTCGGCGCCATCGAGCTGCATGCGTGCCCTATAAGTCTTGCCGTTCTCCGGATCGTACACGTAGCCTTCCTGCCAAGTCTGCCCGTCGCCTGCCGGCTTCATATCCCAGACGATGGGCGTCTCGCCGATAATGCTGCGCCCCCGCAGCGATGCGTCCGGATTCTTGCTGTCGCGCTTCGGCTGCCCCTCCTCATCCAGAGGCTCCGCCAACCATACGGTATGCCCGCACAGCGCAGCACCGCACTGTACGATTTCGATACGGGCCTGGCCGTTCTCGGTCAGCCACGTGCCTATAGCTTGCTCCCCGGCGACCAGCGCCAGGGGCATCATGGAAAATACCGCTATCATCGTCCGTAGCACGGCATGGGCGGCATTCTGCTCGATCTTCATCCGTTGCCTCTAACGTTCTATAGTGGATTCTTGTTCTTCCCCAGGTAGACAGCCCGGACAGCGCCGGCGTCACACCACAAGAACATTAGCATGGTACTGTCGAGCCCGGTGGCAGACATACCCCTAGCGGCTGTTCGCATGAATCTCGTTTCCGCGCCCGGTGTCGTGCAGGCACCAGGCCGTCCGGGCTGGCGCCCAGCGCCGACAGCGCCGAGGTCATGGCGAACGCATCCAGGTAGATATCGTATGGAGCGCGGCGATGTCCGAGCGTGACTTCATGACTCTCAGCCGTCCCCAGGACAGCGGCAACGACGACTATGGGTTGGCCATGTTGACTCTGCTGCAGCAGCTACACAGCGCGCCGATCCGTAGCAGCACACTGGCACTGATCCGCCACTCGGCGCGCCACTATGGCCAAACCGAGAACGATCTGGACAACCCGTTGTCCGATGCCGGGCGGGACTATTGCCGCCGCTTCGGCGACCGTTTGCCCCGCTGGGGCCGCTTCGCGACCTGCTCCAGCCCCGCCGGACGCTGCGTGGAAACGGCAGAGCTGATCAGCGAGAGCCACGCTCATCCCCTGAGCGCCGGGAACACCATTCTGGAAGATCTGGCGGTGTTCTACGTGCGCGATATGCGCAAAGTCGGCGGCATGATGAAGCGCATCGGGCCCCAAGGCACCCTGCAGCGCTGGTTCGCCGGCGAGATACCGGGCGATATCATGATGCCGCCGGCGGAGGCGTGCGAGCGACTGGTGGCGCGCTTGCGATCGCTGTTGGCAGAGGCGCCGGCGGACCAACTCACCCTCTGTGTCTCGCACGACTGGAGCATTTACCTGCTGCGCCATCTGATGCTGGACCTGGCCTATGGCGAACACCCGCCGGCGACCTATCTGGACGGCTTCGCGTTCTGGCTCGAAGGCGAACGCCTGGCAGTGGCGTCCGAACTCTGCGGCATTCGTTACCTGTAAGGCCTGGGCACCCGGGGAGGCCCGCCCAGTCTCACGTGCCCGGGGCAGACGCCGGCGAGCTCAGGTCTGATCCGGACCAATCCACTTGGCGACCGCGGGCGCGCTATAGCCCGCGAAGCGCTCCAGCAACACCGTCGGCTCGGACTCGACAATAAGCACCGAACGGTGCACGGGCCGGAGAAACGCTTCCGCGACCGTATGATCCAGGAACTTGATCAAGCCGTCGAAGTAGCCCGCGATATTCAGCAATCCGCAAGGCTTGCGATGCAACCCCAGCTGCGCCCACGTCCACACCTCAAACAGCTCTTCCAAGGTGCCTATGCCGCCGGGCAACGCGATAAAGCCGTCGGATAACTCGGCCATAAGCTGTTTGCGCTCGTGCATAGAACGGGTGATATGCAGCTTAGTCAGCCCGTGGTGGGCAACCTCTTTTTCGACCAGCGATTCGGGAATTACCCCGATAACTTCACCGCCGGCCGCCAGCACCGCATCGGCAACAACTCCCATGATGCCGACGCTCGCCCCTCCATACACCAGCCTGATCCCGCGCTGCGCCAACTCAGCGGCTAGCGCCTTAGCTGTCGTTGCGTACGAATCGCTGCGTCCGGCGCTGGAACCGCAGTACACGCAAAGACTTCTGATCCGAGTCACCTACATCTCCTCTATCGCCGGCGAGTTATAAGATTCCCCGCCGGCACAACAAAAAATGCTAGAATTCCGTCCTTAGCCCGTTCCACGGAAGCCCTGACAGTTGCCGCAAATCGTCCGGCAATCCCCATGTCAGCAGGATAGCGGTATTGTGGCGGCGCGCGGCGCCTCTGCACAGGCCTCATGGTGCGTTGCCGTCAGGAAAGGAATCCCTTCCACAGTGTATTCCTGGACAGCCGTCGATACCCCCGTCGCGGAGGCTTTCTATGCGTAGATTGATCGCTGCTTTGGTAGGGCGTCCGCCCCGCGTGGCCAGTGGCATGGTCTCGGCACTGCAGGCCGGCTACGGTCTGGGCGATCTGCGCCACGATGTCCTCGCCGGTCTCACCGTCGGCATCGTCGCCGTGCCGCTTGCCATGGCGCTGGCCATCGCAACGGGCGTGCCGCCCCAGCACGGCCTCTATACCGCTATTGTCGCAGGAGCGATCATCGCGCTGACCGGCGGATCTCGCTTCAACATTTCCGGTCCTACAGCGGCCTTCGTGGTCATCCTGTTCCCTATCGTCCAGCAATATGGTCTGGGCGGTCTGCTGATCGCCACACTGATGGCGGGGCTGATACTGGTAACGTTAGGAGTGGCCAAGCTCGGCGCGCTGATACAGTTCGTGCCCTACCCTGTGGTGCTCGGTTTCACTGCAGGCATCGCCGTGGTCATCGCAACCCTGCAGCTGCCGGACTTTCTCGGATTGAGCGTGCAGCTCGGCGAGCACTACACCGAGAACTTGGCCCGCATCATCCATGCGTTACCAACACTCAACCCGGCGGAACTGGGTATTGGTGTCTTCACGCTGGCCGTGCTGCTGCTCTGGCCGCGGCTGAAACTGCCCATTCCAGCCCCGCTCATCGGCGTGTTCGCGGGCGCTGCGGCAGCTTACCTCGTCAACCTCGGCGCAGGCGATTCTGCGTTCGCGGTCAGTACCATCGCCTCGCGCTTCGAGTGGAGCACCGGGGAGTTGAGCGGCACCGGCATTCCGCCCATTGCGCCCAGCTTCGTCGTACCGTGGCATCTGCCAGGACCCGACGGCCAACCGCTGCCGCTCAACTTCGACCTGATCCGTGCCCTGATCGGCCCGGCTTTCGCCATTGCAATGCTGGCCGCGATCGAATCGTTGCTTTGCGCGGTGGTGGCCGACGGGATGACCCGCACGCGGCACGACCCCAACGCCGAACTCATCGGACAAGGCCTGGGCAACCTGATCGTTCCATTCTTCGGCGGCATTACCGCCACCGCTGCCATCGCCCGCACCGCAACCAACGTCCGCAGCGGCGCCCGCTCGCCACTCGCAGCAGTAGTTCACGCCCTGGTTGTACTGCTTGCCGTAGTGGGCTTGGCCGGGTTGCTCGGAATGGTTCCCATGGCCGCACTGGCGGCGCTGCTGTTCGTGGTGGCATGGAACATGGCCGAAGCCCGGCATTTCGCCCAGATGCTGCGCTCGGCACCCGGCGGCGACGTGGCGGTGCTGTTGGTCTGCTTCGGACTGACGGTCATCTTCGACATGGTACTCGCGGTCGCCGTAGGCATAGGCCTGGCCGCTGCGCTGTTCATACGGCGCATGGCTCTGGCTACGCACTCCGACCGGCTGGACCGGGAGCGCGCGCTGAGCGATCGCAATGTTCCTTCGGAAGTTGCGGTGTACGAGATCCGCGGCCCGTTGTTCTTCGGAGCGGCCGACCGCGCACTCTCTTCGCTGAGCACGGTAGACGCCGGCATCAGGGTGATCATAGTGGACCTGCGCCAAGTGCCTACCATAGACGCCACAGCCCTAGTCGGCCTGAAGAGCCTGATCGGAGACATGCGCAGGGCCGGAATCTCGCTGATATTCGCGGGCCTGACAGCGCGTCAGCTGGTGAAGCTGCGCCGTGCCGGGATCCGCAAGCAAGCCGGCGAACTCACTTATTCCTCGGATCTGGACAAGGCGCTGGCGGTCGCTCGCCGCTGGCTCGCCAACATGCCGGCCGATACGCGAGGAGGCCCCCACAATGCCGGCTAGCCACTCCTGGTAGCCGGCCCTCCGCGGCCTTATATAGGCGCTGCATCACCAATCATCGCAGCAGCCGATCAGGGAGGATCACATGCCCTCATGGAGCAATAAGGATCAGCGCAAGTACGAGCACATCAAGAAGAGCTCGGAAGAACGGGGGCTGCCCGAGCGGCGAGCGAAAAGCATTGCTGCGCGCACTGTCAACAAGGGACGCCGGGAAGCCGGCCGCACGCCGAACCGGCGCACTCAGGGAACCGGAAACCCGAACCTGGCGCTGGAGGAGCATTCTCGCGACGAACTCTACAATCGCGCCAGGCAACTGGGCATCGCCGGACGCAGCAAGATGAGCAAAAGCGAGTTGGTGCAAGCGATAAGAGCGCGCTAGAGTCTGCCCGGGCAGAGCGACAAGCGTAGCCGCGGCGCGCGCCTGCCCCCTAATTCCCGATGCTGCTACCGACAGCGGTGCCCGCCGCCAGGCTGGCCAGGGCCGGCCACGCTCCGCGCTATGCCGGTAGCGCCTCGCTAGTTTCAACCGTCCGGAAAATCATCCGGGTGCTTCTCGGCCCAGCCGGTAGCGCGCCGGAAATCCTCATCGGAAAGATCGCTACCGTGCGCGCCCTCCCCGGTTTGCGGCTCCAGATGCAGATCCTGCCATGCCGCTTGCGGAAACTGCTCGCTGTGTCCGTCCTCGAAGCGTACCTCGACCAGCGTCTCATCCTCGTCGACCCAGGTCACCTGCAACCGCTTACCGCGCTGTGTATCGTAGTACCAACGCCCCGTAACCGGATGTACATGCGTCGCCATGCTCGCCTCCCCGCTCGCCGCCTGTAATCTTCAGAGTTGGGGGCAAGAGCACAGCGTCCAACCCGCTACTGCGCTCGCGCCCGCTCTACCGTCACCGTCGAGACGGGGGTGCCTTCGTTGCCCCAGCTCATGCGAATGAAAGTGGCGACAGCGGCGATCTCGGCGGAGCTGAGTTCATAGAACGGCGGCATTCCGAATGGGCGCGGATTGCCGCCCGTGCTCGGCGGGTATCCCCCATGCCGGATCATATGGATCACGTTGACCGGGTCGTTCAGGGTAACCGCTCGATTGCCTGCCAGCGCCGACGCCGCGACGCTTCCCTCTCCCGAGGCCCCGTGGCAGTCCTGGCAGCTGCGCTCGTATACCCGGTAACCCAGCTCCATCATCGCCTCCAGCCGCGTCGGCGCCACCGGCACCTGACTGACGGATGCCGCCACCTGGCGATCCGGCAGGGACTGCAGATACGTCGCCATCGCGGCGATATCCTCTTCCGTCAGGTACTGCAGACTGTTGTAAACCGTGTCGGCCATCGGCCCCAGCACAGCCGCGTTCCTAGCCTTGCCATGCCTGAGCAAGGCCACGCTCTCCTCGCTGGACCAGCCTTGCAGCCCCGCCTCGCGGCTGGAGTACAACGAAGGCGCATACCAGCCCTGTACCCGATCGCCGGGCACGTCGTCGCCCTGCAGAGTGGCACCGAAGCGGTTTCTCTTCACATGACAAGCCATGCAATGGCCCAGCCCCTGAACCAGATACGCGCCACGATTCCATGCCGCATCCCGAGACGGATCATCCTCGTAGGTTCCGGGCTCAAAGTACCAGCGCTGCCAAATCGACATCAGAGGCCGCCACGAGGCGGGAAAGTTCAGCTCATGCTCGGCATTGGCGCGCTTCACCGCCGGTACGGTGCGCAGGTAGGCATAGATGGCGTACACGTCCTCACGCCGTACCCGCGTAAAATTCGGATAAGGACAGGCCGGGTAAAGCGCCTGGCCATCCGGGCGGCGCCCCAGATGCAGGGCCTGCCAGAACTGATCCGGCGTCCAGTCCCCAATGCCCGTTTCCCGATCCGGCGTAATGTTGGGCGTAAGAAAAGTGCCAAAAGCGCTGCCGAGCCGCCGTCCGCCGGCGAAGGGCTCGCCGCCGCGCGCCGTATGGCAGCCGGTGCAATTGCCTGCCCGGGTAAGATACTCGCCGCGTGCCACGATCTCGTCGGCGGTAGCGGGCGCCGCAAGGCTGGGCACGGGCGCCAGCAGGCTGAGCAGGAACAACGCCAGCCCCGAAAGCGAAAGGTACTTATACATACTCATTGTCCTGGCAACGGCACACTGCCGCACTCCATGGGAGGCTCGGAAATCGGTTCCGCCTCGGGCGCCGCGTTCTGCGGCACCGGCTGAGCCGCAATCCAACGGGATACCGCCTGGATGTCCTCGGCAGAGAGGCGTGTGGCGATCTCGTGCATGCAGTCCGGTTCCGCTGCTTGTCGACGCCCCACCCGCCACGCGCCGAGCTGCGCCGCCAGATAATGGTTGGGCAAGCCCAGCAACCCAGGCGTGTTTGGCTCCACGCCGGTCAAGCGTTGACCATGGCAGGCTTGGCAAGCGGGGATCCCGCGCGCGGGATCGCCGTGCATGGCCAGCTCCCGGCCCCTGGCTTGCACGCGCTCGGCCGGCGCCGCGGCGGGCGGCGGATGAGGCGCTTCGCCCTGGGCGAAGTACTGCGCCATCTCCCACAGGTATTCGTCGGAGAGATTGCTGACCATGTGCTCCATCGGCCCATGATGGCGCCGCCCCTCGCGATAGTTCACCAGCTGGTTGAACAGGTAGCCGGCGGGCTTGCCGTGCAGGCGCGGAACGTAGCCTGCCTGCAGGTCAATACCATCGGCACGATGGCAGGCGATACAAGGTCGCACGCGCTGCTGCAAAGTATCGCTGGGCGGCGTGAGGTCTGCGGCAAGCGCGGCTGCATGGGCGAGCACGCTTAGCAGTGCCGCCATAGCAACGAAACGGCTCAGCCGCGACTTTGCCTTCCGCACTCGATACAACGGCACACGGAGCATCCCTCCGGCTTGTCCGATCGGTGCGGGTTCGCTCCCCCCCAGGTCCACCCCGTGGCAGGCGAGCACCACATTCCCACGCGGTGGCGCGTGACTGATACTGAAAGCACTAAATCGACTCATGACTCCTCTGCCGCCTGGCGGCCTCCGACAAGACTAACGACTCGACTAGCCAGCCGGCACCGGTACCGGCGGCTGGGGCTGGGTGGCGGACCCAGGCTATCGCGCACATGCCCGGCGCCAGCCCCAAACCGCACTGCCGTGCGCGCCGCCCCCTAGCGAACCGGCGCGGCTTCTACGACCGCTAAGCGCGCATCGGCAATAAGATATAATCCGTCAGACGGATTCTGGATAGCATAACCGCGCTCAAGCCTGTTTGAGAACGGGCACACAGTTTTGTCGGTACCGCTGCCGCATGCATAGGTCCCAAACACCGGCGAAATGCTATCGAACCGCTGCCTGTCAAAGCGGTCCAATTTTCTGCCGCCGAATGCAGGCGAAAGAGCGGCACAACTCAGCAACGGATCGGTAGGATCATCATTATGTGGCTGATCGATCAATTGGCCGAACGCCGAATTGCCGAAGCGCGCGATCGTGGCGAGCTGGACAACCTCCCCGGGGCCGGCCGGCCGCTAGTCCTGGATGACGATCGGCTGATACCGCAACATTTGCGGGTTGCTTACCGGGTGCTCAAAAATGCCGGCTACCTGCCGCCGGAAGTGCTCGCTTTGCGCGAGGTTAAAGAAGCGGAAGACTTGCTGCGCGCTATTCCAGCCGAAGACGGGGCCGCTCGCGCTCAAGCCCAGAGCCGATTGGAGCTGCTGCGCTTGCGTCTTATTCAGCACCGCGGGAAGGCCAGCGGCCCGCTGTGGACGCAGGACAACGCTTATGCCACCCGCGTCGCGGAGCGGTTAGGGCGCAGCGATAAAGCCAAGCGCTGAGCGATTACCGTCCATCCGCGCATTGCACAACGCGGCGTTCCCGCAGATCGAGCGCCTTGCGAAGATGCCATGTCTCGGATCAGGGGATTTGAGGCCAATAGCCGATACAACTTTTTCCATCAAGGCAAAGCATCTTATGAAAGCGCCTCCTGCGGGAGCGCCCCCTCGCCGGGAAACTTCTTCCCGCCGGCTGACTCTGGAAAACTCCTTCGCGCCCAGGGAAGCGCTCCCACAGCGACCGCAAAACATCCGTGACTATTCCGGGTCGGGAGGCGGCAGCTCGTGCCGTACTCGCAGAAAGCGCGCAAAACGCGGTACGCCATTGCTGGTAACCCCGTTAAAACGGTACGTAACCCAGCTTCCCAAGGGTGGTGGCTCGGCTCTCATGGCATCCGATAATCCACTGCCCAAGCGAAATCGAAGACCATCGGGCCGCTCGACGATAAGCGCGCCCACCATGCCTTCGTGCCGGCCACGCCCAGGCGTGTACCCCACCACCCGGGCCTCGGCATCGGCGTAGAGCTTGTATTTGAGGAGACTGTCGCTGCGCCCTGCGCGGTAGCGCGCATGCCGATGGTGCAGCATGAGCCCCTCCCCGCCTGCGGCCACAATCGCAGCGAGGCGGGCGTCCAGCTCCGCGGGATCCGCTACCCGAAACTGTTCCACCGGACGCAGCCACGAAACGCCAGCCTCATCCAGCAGCGCACGCATTGCCGTCACGCGTTCCTCGAACGCACCGCCATGACCGGGCAGATCGAACACCATGAACCAAACGGCGCGCCATGCCATATCGTCGGGACTGGAACTGCGCACGATACTGCTGACTTCCTCGAAGCGGCCGCGGCCTATCCACAGCTCGCCATCCATCGCCACGGCAGGCCACCCCGCTGTATACCAAGCCGGCGCATCGACGCGATGCCCGCCCCGGGTGCGCAATACGGCTCCATCCCAATGGCCGCGAACTCCGTCCAGCTTCTCGCTCACCCAGTACTCAGAGACCTGTATGCCTTCCGCGTACTCGGTAGCCAGCATCAGCCGCGGCGGAGTCGGCTCGGCCGCTAGCAACGGGTTCGGCAGCAAAAGCGTTAGCAGCAGTATGAGCGCGGCGCATCGCTTCATGGCTTCGTCCCTGATGCTCGGCAAGGCGGCAGGCTGCTGCGTTCCCGCGTCTGCGGAGCCGAGAGCCGCCAGGCCATAAACTGTCGGTGGATTCGCCTGGAAGCCTAGTACACGACCCCGGCAAGTAAAGTCGCCCCCAGGATGCCAGCCCCCAAGGCGTGACTACTGAAAAGTATTAGAGATAACGGTAAGATAGCGGCCCTTTCCCACCCTTTCATGGTCGGAGCTCCTGGCCCTCATGCTTTATATGCTGGATCTCTTCGGTACCGGTGTTTTTGCTATCACCGGCGCACTGGCTGCCGGCCGGAAGAATCTGGACTTATTCGGCGTGTTCGTACTGGCAACGGTGACCGCGATCGGTGGCGGAACGCTGCGCGACATGGCTCTGGGCGCGTCCCCCGTATTCTGGATCACGGATAGCGGCTATCTTCTCGTCGCTGGGGGCGGTGCGATTCTGACAGTGCTGTGGGCGCGCTTTACCGCATGGTCGCCCAGGGCGCTGCCTGTCGCCGACGCCGTGGGGCTCGCAACGTTCACAGTGATAGGAGCCGGTAAGGCGCTCGAACTGGGTGCGGCGCCTGAGATTGCGGTATTGATGGGCGTAATGACGGGCGTAGCCGGCGGCATGATCCGCGATGTACTCTGCGGCGAAGTTCCCCTGGTGCTGCGCAAGGAGATATACGCCACGGCGTCGATTTTCGGCGGCACGGTGTTCGTGCTCGCCATGCGCTTCCTGCCGTACGACGCCCTTAGCACTTGGCTAGGCGTTGCCGCCGCGCTGGCGCTGCGGCTGGCGGCCATACACTGGAATCTGTCGCTGCCGGTATTTACGCACATCGACCTGCGTTCGGGACCGGACGGCGGCCGCTAGCGCTCCATCCCGCGCTTTGAACAACGCTCAAAGGAAAAGGCTCGCACGCTGCGAGCCTTTTTTCAGCATCTGTCAGGGCCTTCAGGCCGAGGCCGACTGTGCGCCATCCATTTCATCGGAACGGAACAAGCCTGCGATCTTGTTCCAGAGCAGGCGGAAGAGACGTGCCAGTTCCTGGTTCCGAACGAGCTGCGCGTTGCGCTCCACGGCAAGGAGTTCTTCTTGGCTTGGGTAGTTCATGGCGACCTCCGGATGCTGAGTTTCTGCAGCTTATGATAGCCACCGAGTGCTGCAGTGCAACATAGATTATCCCGGCCATTGACTTAGATTATCTAAGTCTAAATACGCCTGCGCGAACAACCATGTCCGACCGCACCTCAGCCTGCCCGGCGATAGTTCGCACAGCCGCCTAGCTGCTTGTTAGATGCAATCCTTATGAAACATTTAGGGACCTTATCAGCCGCATCCGCAGCGACGAGGCGACCCGGCTCCGGTCTGTCCGCTATCCTTCCCCTGGCCTTCGACGCGCCAGCCGACAAAAAAGCTTTTCTTAAGCTAGCACGGAACCAGGAGAGCTCTGAATGGTCTTATTAAAGTAAGCGCACGCAACCACTCCTTCCTTCTTGTGCCCTCTTTACCGCACACAATCCCCTACGACACCCGCGTGCCTTGCTGTGCCGGCAGCGCCGGCTTTTGGACGACCCTACATGCGCATCCGCGCACGAGGTACATCGATGGACGAGAATCGCCGCAAGGCACTGGATATAGCAATCAGCCAGATAGAGAAGCAGTACGGCAAGGGAGCTGTAATGCGGCTGGGCGATCAGCCCGTGACGGACATTAGCGATACGATCTCCACCGGCTCTCTGAGCCTGGATGTGGCGCTGGGCACAGGCGGATTGCCGCGGGGACGTGTGGTCGAAATCTACGGGCCGGAGTCCTCCGGCAAAACCACAATCGCCTTACAAGCAATAGCTCAGGCGCAGAGAAGCGGTGGCACGGCCGCCTTCATCGACGCCGAGCACGCTCTGGACGCCAATTACGCTGCACAGCTGGGTGTGGACATCGACGAATTGCTGCTGTCGCAGCCTGACACAGGGGAGCAAGCCCTGGAAGTAGTCGATTTGCTGGTGCGCTCGGGTGCGGTGGACATCATCGTGATCGACTCGGTGGCGGCTCTCACGCCCAAAGCCGAAATCGAAGGCGAAATGGGCGATAGCCAGGTAGGACGCCATGCGCGCCTGATGTCGCAGGCACTGCGCAAGCTCACGGCCAACATCAAGCGCTCCAACACGCTGGTGATCTTCATCA
>CAYWPG010000032.1:5098-44930 GCA_964460035.1 uncultured Alkalilimnicola sp. | reverse complement strand
CGGAGCTGGCCGATGCGGCGGTGTGCGCCTGCGGGCGGCACAATCGCTGGCCGGAAAACAGGGCGCCGGCTGAGCTGGCGGGAGCCGCGATGTCCTAGGCCGCATCCGGTTGTTCAGGCGCACTTGGTTAGTGTATGTAGCGATATACTTGACAGCGGCGCGCCAACCCGGATGCTTGTGGCCCCAGCAAGTCTCTTTCGCTGGAACGGAGTGTTATGAGCGTACCCGCCTCCCAAGTTGCCCACGTACTTATAGAAGCCCTTCCCTACATTCAGCGCTTCCGCGGCAAGACCATCGTAGTGAAGTATGGCGGTAACGCCATGACAGAGGATCATCTCAAGCACAGCTTCGCGCGCGATATCGTGTTGATGAAGCTGGTGGGGTTGAACCCGGTGGTGGTGCACGGCGGCGGCCCGCAGATCGGCAAGCTCCTGGAGCGTATCGGCAAGGAGAGCCGCTTTGTCGACGGTATGAGGGTGACCGACGCGGAAACCATGGACGTGGTGGAGATGGTGCTCGGCGGGTTGGTGAACAAGGAGATCGTCAATCTGATCAACTCCAAGGGCGGTAGGGCGGTCGGTCTTACCGGCAAGGACGGCGATCTGATTCGAGCCCGTAAGATGACTCTTAGCCGACGCTCGGCCCCCGAGGCTCAAGTGGAGGAGGTCGATATCGGCTTTGTCGGCGAGGTGGAGAGCATCGACGCGAGCGTGGTGGCTATGCTCGAGAGCGGCGACTTCATTCCCGTGATCGCGCCTATCGGGGTGGGTGAGGACGGACGCTCCTATAACATCAACGCCGATCTGGTGGCGGGCAAGCTGGCCGAAGTGCTCCAAGCGGAAAAGCTGATGTTGCTTACCAACACCGCCGGAGTGCTCGACAAGGAAGGCAATCTGCTTACCGGACTGGATGCCGCGCGGGTCGAGAGCCTGATTGCCGATGGCACCATTTACGGCGGCATGCTGCCCAAGATTCGCTGCGCATTGGATGCCGTCAAGGCGGGGGTGCGTGCCGCGCATATCGTTGACGGGCGCGTGGAGCACGCGGTGCTGCTGGAGCTGTTCACTGATCAGGGCGTGGGCACGCTGATCAAGGGCTGATCTGCAGCTCCGCCACCGGACGCTGACTGACGCTGCTGAGGGACGGGCGCGGCCTGTCGAATGTTCAGGCCCGTAGCTGCGTGTTACGGGCCGAAATGCGAAGATGCTTGGTGGGGCCGCTCAGGTGGCGAGCACGCGGGCGATCTCCAGCAGATCCTCCGGCACGGCTTTGCGTCGACCGATGATTTGCGCGAGCGGCACCGGGACGATGTGCCCGTCCTGTACGCCTATCATGGCGTTGCTTACTCCCGCTTCCAGAAAGCGGACCGCCAGGTTACCCATGCAAGAGGCCAGAGCGCGATCATGACCGGTGGGACTGCCCCCGCGCTGCACATGCCCGAGTATGCATGCGCGCGCCGGGTAGCCGGCCCGCGTGAGTTCGCGCGTGAGCTTGGTGGTCATCTCCGGATCGTCGCCTTCGGCGATCACGATCAGGCTGGAGAATTTGCGTCGGCGCAGGCTCTCGTCCAGGCGGGCGCAGAGCTCGGACAACGGCAGCGTGCGCCCCGGCATGATCACGCTCTCGGCGCCGCCGGCGATGCCTACCATGGCGGCGATAAATCCGGAGCTGCGTCCCATGACTTCCACCAGGAACACCCGCTCGTGCGAGGTGGCGGTGTCGCGCAGCCGGTCGATGGCTTCCAGCGCCGTATTGACTGCTGTGTCGAAGCCTATGCTGTCGTCGGTGCCGTAGATGTCGTTATCGATGGTCCCCGGCACGCCTATGACTTCGAACCCGGTTTCCTGCTGTAGCAGATGCGCGCCGGCGAGCGAACCGTCGCCGCCGATCACCACCAGCGCCTGCATGCCCGTGGCACGCAGGCGCGCGGCCGTTTGCGCGCGGACTTCCGGGCGGCGGAATTCTTCGCTACGGTCGGTCTTGAGGATGGTGCCGCCGGTTTGCAGGATGTTGCCGACCGAAGCGCGGTCCATGGGGCTCCAGTCGCCTGCCACCAAGCCGCTGTAGCCTTTGTGGACACCGTATACCTTGATGCCGCGCTCCAGCGCCGTGCGCACCACGCCTCGAATGGCGGCGTTCATGCCCGGCGCGTCGCCGCCACTGGTCATGACGCCTATGCACTGGAGCTGTCGGATGGCTTGGGGGTCAGGAGTTTTCCACATCCGCGCAAGATCCTTGTCAGAGCGTGATGCCGTAGCGGGCACGGTAGGCTTTTACCGCGTCCAGCCTGTCCATCAGCGCAGGGTCGTGGCCTAGGTAGTCGATAAGGCTTTCCAGCGAGGCAATGCTGACCACCGGTACGCCGAAGCGCTCCTGCACTTCCTGTACCGCCGAGCGCTCGCCTTCGCCGCGCTCCTGGCGGTCCAGCGCAATGGCCACGCCGGCGAGCTGGGCACCGGCGTCGGCGATCAGCTTGGCCGACTCGCGCACCGAAGTGCCGGCCGAGATCACATCGTCTATCACCAGCACGCGTCCGGTGAGCGGGGCACCGACAAGACTGCCGCCTTCGCCATGGTCCTTGGCTTCTTTGCGGTTGAAGGCGAACGGCACGTCCCGGCCATATTCGTCTGCCAGTGCGACTACCAGGGCGCTTGCTAGCGGTATGCCCTTGTAAGCCGGTCCGAACACCATGTCGAATTCGAGCTGGGAAGCCATTACGGCGTGCGCGTAGAAGCGTCCCAGTTGCGCCAGCGCGCTGCCGGTGTTGAACAGCCCTGCGTTGAAGAAATAAGGGCTGATGCGCCCGGACTTGAGCGTGAATTCGCCAAAACGCAGAACTTGCCGCTCGATGGCGAATTCGATGAATTGCCGCTGCAGATCGGTGTTCATGTTTTTCCCCGCTATCCGTTCCCGCGCGGCAAGTCTGCGCCAGGCCGGACGCGGGTTCAAGCGGGGCGAGACATTGCCCGCGCTGCCACGAGCCGGGTGGTGGCGTAGCGCCGCTTCCTTCGTTCAACCGGTGTTGCGCATGCCGGCAGCGATACCGTTGATCGCTACCATCAGCGCCTTGCGCAGCTCGTGCTCCTGGCCGTGACGCACACGGGCGAGCAGCTCCACCTGCAGTAGGTTGAGCGGATCCACATAGGGGTTGCGCACGGCGACCGAACGGCGCAGCACAGGGAAGTTCTCCAGCGGATGATCCTGCCCGGTGATGCGCAACACGACGGCGAGCGTGCGCCGGAAGTCTTCGCGCAGCTCCGTGCCCAGCGGGTGCAGCTCGGGGGGCACCAGGCGACGGTCGTACTGGGCGGCGACCTGTGGGTCGGCCTTGGCCAGCACCATGCCGACCATGTCTATGAAGGCGCGGAAGAACGGCCATTGCTCGAACATGGCGCGCAGCTCGCGTTCGTGCCCTCGCTCCAGGGCCTCTGCGAGCGCATCGCCCACACCCAGCCAAGCCGGCAGCAGCAGCCGCGTCTGCGTCCAGGCAAACACCCACGGGATCGCGCGCAGTCCTTCAACCCCGGCGGTCGGCTTGCGGCGCGCGGGGCGGCTGCCTATGGTCAGCTCGCTGATCTCGGCTTCGGGCGTTGCGGCGCGGAAGTAGTCTATGAACGCAGGCGTTTCCTTGACCAGCCCTCGATAGCGCTGCATCGCGGTCTGCGAGAGCTCGGTCATCAGGGCTCGCCACTCCGGCGCCGGCGGCTTGGGCGGAGTCAGCGTCGCTTCGAGTACCGCCGTGGTGTACAGCTCCAGGTTGCGCAGCGCGATGGCGCGCATGCCGAACTTGGCTTGAATTACCTCGCCTTGCTCGGTTACGCGCAAGCTGCCTGCTACCGAGCCTGGCGGCTGCGCCAGAATGCCCCCATGGGTTGGCCCGCCGCCACGACCTATAGAGCCGCCCCGACCGTGGAACAGGGTCAGGCGCAGGCCCTCTTCGCGGAACAGCTTCACCAGCGCTTCCTGGGTCTGGTACAGCGCCCAGGCAGCGGTCAGATGCCCGGCGTCCTTACCCGAGTCCGAGTAGCCGATCATAACTTCCTGGTGGCCCTGGATATGAGCGCGGTACCAAGGAATGGAGAGCAGCTGGCGCAGGCAGCTCTCGGCGCCCTGCAGGTCGGCGAGGGTTTCGAACAGCGGCACCACGCGCAGCGGATGCGATACGCCGGCTTCTTTCTGCAACAGCGCGACGGCCAGGATATCCGAGGGGCGTGCTGCCATGGAGATGACATAGGCGCTCAGCGACTCACTGTTCTGTTGCGCGATCATACGGAAGGTGGCCAGCGTTTCCTTGACCTCGTCGTCCGGCTGGAAGTTGCGCGGGATAAGCGGCCTGGGGTTCTCCAGCTCGCGCACGAGAAAGTCCTGGCGTTCGCTTTCGCTCCAGTCCAAGTACGAGCCCAGCCCTAGTGCGCGCGTGATCGCATCGAGCGCGGCGGCATGACGGCTGGCCTCCTGGCGTATATCGATGCGCATGAGCGTGATGCCAAAGCACTGCACGCGGCGGATAAGATCCAGCAGGCGGCCGTCGGCAACTTCGCCGGCGCCGCACTCATGCAGCGAGTCGTAGCAGTCGAGCAGCGGCTGGAGCAGGTCCTGGCTGCGCTGGTAGGGCTCGCCCTCGGGCAGGCGCTTGCGGAACAGCTTGGCTTCCACCCACTCCTGGGTGAGCTGCACGCGCGCCCGCACCTGCTTGAGTACTGCCCGGTAGGGCTCCCAGGCGCCGTCGGCCAAACGGCGCACGTGGTCGTTTGCCGGCTGCAGCGACAGCTCCCCGATCAGTAGCTCCAGCTCCTCATCGTAGAGCGAGTTGGCCATCCAGCGGGCGAGCAGGCAGGCATCGCGAGTGATGCGGTGGGTAACTCGGGGGTTGCCGTCCCGGTCGCCCCCCATCCACGAGCCGAAGCGAATGGGCATGCAGTCCAGAGGCAAGCGTCGTCCGGTACGCTCCTGCAGTACACGGTCCAGCCGCCGCGCGTATATCGGGATCGCGTGCCACAGCGTTTGCTCGACCACCGTGAAGCCCCAGCGGGCTTCGTCCAGAGGGTCGGGCCGGTGCGGGCGGATTTCGTCGGTATACCAAGCGGCAACGATCTCGCGCCGCAGCGCCGTTTCGACTTCGGCGCGCTCTTCGGCAGTAAGATCCCGGCGGTCGCGGGTATCGAGCAGTTCGGCGATGCGGTTGTACTTCTGCAGCAGGCTGCGGCGGCTGACCTCCGTGGGATGCGCTGTCAGCACCAGGCCAATGTCCAGCTGGCGCACGGCATCGAACAGCGTATCGGGCGGGATATCCGCAAGTTTCTGAAATGCTTCTTCCAGGGAGCCGCGCAGGGGCGTGGCATGGGGATCGCGCGCCCAGGCGCGGCTGCGGCGGACGCGGTGGTGTTGTTCGGCGATGTTGGCGAGCAGGAGAAAGTGCGAGAAGGCGCGCACCACCGGGAGAATCAGCTCGTCGGGCAGCTCGCGCAATGCCTGGACCAGCTGGGTGGCGGCTACCCGATCGCCTTGACGCGCCCGCTTGGAGAGCAGTCGGACGCGTTCCACGGTCTGGAAAAGCTGTTCGCTGCCCTGGCGCGACAGGGTTTCGCCGAGCAGACCGCCGAGCAGGCGAATGTCTTCGCGCAACGGCGCTTCGCTTTCCTTCACATCCATGCTGACTCCTTACCTCTGGCGGGCGGCCAGGTCGTCTGGTGCAGTTTGCCGCCAGAGCCCTTTGCCTATCCGTTCATCCCAGGGCTGTATTGTGGGGTTCGTCGTCGGCGAGCCTATCCTTGGGCCTCAGGTCTGACGCTTTGCATGCCGGGCGGACAAAAAAGCCGACGCGGAGTGATCCTGCGCCGGCTTCTTGGGGGCCTTATCTTACTGCCTCGCCTTACTCCGGCAAGCCGAAGTGCTCGACGCTGGCGAAGATGTCGGTATCGGAGATGATGCCGATGGGCGAGCCGCTGCCGTCGACCACCGCCACACGGCGGATGTTCGATTGCGACATCTTGTCGGCGCAATCGTGCAGACTCATGTCCGCGGGCACTGTGATCAGTGGCTTGCTGGCCACTTCGCCAACGCTTACCGACTTGGGCGAGCGATTGGCGGCGACGATACGAGACAGCACGTCGCGCTGAGTCATGATGCCCCACTGGCCGTCGCTGCCGGGCCGGGTGAGTACGCTGCTGATGCCCTTCTCGCGCATCAAATGCATCGCTTCCTCGACCGTCACCTCCGGAGCGACCGATACCGGATTGGTGTTCATCAGGTCGCCCACCGTGTGCGGCGTGCGGCCGGTGGCGATCATTTCCTCCAGCGGGTTGCGAATACGGCGCGTCTCGCGCTCCTTGCGGTCTTCCTCGATCGCGCGCTCGCGCTCGCGGCGTATCCGCTCCAGATCGATGCCGCCCTGAATCTGTTCGATGATGGCAGTGGCGAAGCCCGAAGTGGACACTTCGGTCGCGCCCTCGATCAGGCGGGCGAAGTCGTAGGTGACGATCTTCTTGCTTACCACGGTGCCATAAGCCGCCGTGATCAGATCCGCCGCCTCCTTCCAGCCAATATGCTCGAGCAGCATCACGCCGGAGAACAGCAGCGAGCCGGGGTTCACCTTGTCGAGGTTCGCGTACTTGGGTGCCGTGCCGTGGGTTGCCTCGAATACGGCAACGGTGTCCGACATATTGGCGCCCGGCGCGATGCCGACGCCACCCACCTCGGCCGCGACGGCGTCGGAGAGGTAGTCGCCGTTGAGGTTCATGGTGGCGATTACGTCGAACTCGTTCGGACGCAACAGCATGAGCTGGAAGATGATGTCGGCGATGCGGTCCTTGATCACCACCTTGCCTTCAGGCCGCTTGCCGCCGTAAACACTGTAGAGTTCTTCCTCGGTGATGGTGTAATCGCCAAACTCCTCGCGCGCGACCTCGTAGCCCCAGGTGCGGAAGGCACCTTCGGTGAACTTCATGATGTTGCCCTTGTGCACCAAGGTCACGCTTTCGCGATTGTGCTCGATCGCGTACTGAATGGCCTTGCGCACCAGCCGTTTGGTGCCGAACGGGCTGATCGGCTTGATACCGATGCCGGCGCCTTCGAAGAACTCGGCGCCCATTTCCTCGCGCAGGAACTTGGCGATCTTCTCGTTCTCCGGCGTGCCCGACTGGTACTCGATGCCGGCGTACACGTCTTCGGTGTTCTCGCGGAAGATCACCACGTCGACATCTTCCGGCTTCTTCAGCGGGGAGGGCACGCCCGGATAGTGGCGGACCGGCCGCAGACAGGCATACAGGTCGAGGTCCTGGCGCAGCGCCACGTTCAGCGAACGGAAGCCCCCGCCGACGGGGGTGGTGAGAGGGCCCTTGATGGAGACCAGCAGGTCTTTGAGCGCGTCTTTGGTTTCTTCGGGGAAATAGTCGCCGTCGTAGAGCCGGGCGGCTTTCTCGCCCATGTAGAGTTCCGCCCAATGGATCTTGCGCTTGCCGCCGTAGGCTTTTTCGACGGCCGCGTTCCAAATGCGCATGCATGCGCGGGTGATGTCCGGCCCGATTCCATCGCCTTCTACGTAGCCGATGATCGGGTTGTCGGGAACCTGCAGCTTGCCATCCTTGATCGTTATCTTACTGCCGCCTTCCGGGTAGGAAATTCGCTGACTCATTCTTCCTCCTTTGCATCCGGCACCGGAGCGGACTTTTGATCCGCCGGCACCGCATGGCCTTTGGCCTGTTGTTACCAAAAACATCGGCGACTCGTCGTGGGAGCGTCCGAACGCACGGAGTTCGGCAACGGCTCCGACGAGGAACCTCCGGGCGAGGGAGCCGTTTTGCGGAACCCCCGGCGAGGCTGCACTGACCTGGTGCGGCGGCTACGGCAAGGATGCCGCGCGGCGTGACTGATCGCCTGCTCAGGTTCTGTGACTGATTCCGTATTCTGACTGAGCACAGGGTGGCGATCAAGGCGGACACCTTAAGTATATTAGGCAATGTTGCACTGCCGCAGGGTCGACACGGAGGACCCGTGGTCGCTAGAATGCCGACGGCTGCAAGGGATTGTGCGGCGGCCATTCGCAGCTGCGTGTCGGCCCATCCACCGCCACCGTCATACGGTCCGCCACGGTCCGTTATTCTTACCATCAAGGGAGATTTTTCATGAGCGAGAACCGTGAAGTTGTCATCGTAGGCGCCGTGCGAACGGCTATCGGCAGCTACGGCGGAAGTCTCAAGGACATGCCTCTTGGCGATCTGGCAGCAGCGGTCATCCGGGAAGCGGTGCGGCGTGCCGGCATTGCTCCTAGCGATGTCGGTCATACCGTGATGGGCAACGTGATTCATACCGAGCCCCGCGACATGTATATCGCTCGCTATGCATCGGTAACGGCCGGTCTCCCTTACGAGACTCCGGCTCTCACGCTCAATCGGCTCTGCGGGAGCGGTCTGCAGGCAATTTGCACGGCCGCAAGCTACATCGAGCTCGGTCAAGCGACCTGCACGGTCGGTGGCGGTGCCGAGTCCATGTCGCGTACGCCCTACTGGCTGCCGAACATGCGCTGGGGCCAGCGTATGAACGATACTGTGGCCATCGATGCGATGGTCGGCGCGCTTACCGATCCGTTCGACAAGTGTCATATGGGCATTACGGCGGAAAACATCGCCGAGAAGTGGGGAATTTCCCGCGAGGATCAGGACGCCGCGGCAGCCGAAAGCCACCGGCGCGCCGTTGCCGCTATCGAAGCGGGGTATTTCAAGGACCAGATTCTGCCGGTCGAGATCAGCACCCGTAAGGGCACTGTCGTGTTCGATACCGACGAGAACCCGCGTCACAATGTGGATCTCGATGCGATGGCGAAGATGCGGCCGGTGTTCAAGAAGGACGGCTCCGTCACCGCCGGCAACGCTTCCTCGCTCAACGACGCGGCCGCTGCGGTGGTGCTGATGGAAGCCGGCGCCGCTCGCGAGCGCGGGATCAAGCCGCTGGCGCGCCTGGTCGGTTACACGGTGGCCGGAGTGGATCCGAAGTACATGGGCATCGGACCGGTGCCGGCCATCAAGCAGTTGCTAGAGCGCACGGGCGTGAGCAAGGACGAGGTCGACGTCTGGGAGATCAACGAGGCGTTCGCGGTACAGGCGCTGGCGGTGTGCCGCGATCTTGACCTCGACATGGCCAAGGTGAACCCGAACGGCAGCGGCATCTCGCTGGGCCATCCGATCGGGGCCACTGGCGCGCTGCTCACCGTGAAGGCGGCCTATGAGCTGCAGCGCACGGGAGGCCGCTACGCCGGCATCAGCATGTGCATCGGCGGTGGGCAGGGAATCGCGGCGCTGATCGAGCGCGTGTAGCTTTCCACGGGGAGGAGGGTCGCTGTCAGGCCCCTCCTCCGTTCACTCCAGCCACGGAGGCATGTGCGGCAGGGATGCGGTCGCAACCAAACCTCTTCCGACCATGAAAATCACCTCCGTCAACGTAAACGGTATTCGTGCCGCCGCCCGCAAGGGCTTGTTCGACTGGCTCGAACGCGAGCGGCCCGATGTGTTGTGCCTGCAGGAGATCAAGGCCAAGCCGGAGCAGCTGCAGGACGAGGTCTTCGCCCCGGCCGGTTACCATCGCTACTTCCATGCCGCCGAGAAGCCCGGCTATAGCGGAGTGGCGATTTATTCGCGGCGGGAGCCGGACGAAGTGATCGAAGGTCTGGGATGGCCCGACATCGATGCCGAAGGGCGCTACCTGGAGGCGCGCTTTGGGGAGCTGTCCATCATCAGCCTATACGTGCAGTCGGGAACTTCTGGCGAGGCGCGCCAGGCCATCAAGTTCGATTTCCTGGACCGTTTCATGGAGCACCTGCGTGAACTCAAGGCCAGTGGACGCGATTACGTCATTTGCGGCGACTGGAACATCGCCCACAAGGAAATCGATCTGAAGAACTGGCGCAGCAACCAGAAGAACTCCGGCTTCCTGCCCGAAGAACGCGCCTGGATGGATAAGCTGTTCGGCGAAGTCGGTTTCGTCGATGCGTTCCGCGTGGTCAACCAGCAAGCCGATCAATACACCTGGTGGTCCAACCGCGGACAAGCCTGGGCCAAGAACGTCGGGTGGCGCATCGACTACCACGTCATCACGCCGGGGCTGAAGGACAGAGTGCGCTCGGCGTCGATTTATAAAGACGAGCGCTTCTCGGACCATGCGCCGCTGACGATAGTGTACGACTATCCGTTCTGATACCCGCTGCTAACCGGCGGGCTGTCAAAGTCCGGCGGCAGGCTAGCCGAATCGCTGCTGCAGGTACTCGACGATACGGGCCGATTCGTACATCCACTCGGTGGTGCCATCGCTGCGGTCGATACGCAAGCAAGGCACGGTGCTGCGGCCGCCGCCCTGGATCAGTTCCGCGCGGTGAGTCGGTTCGCGTATGGTGTCGCGGATCTCTATGTCGATCCCGAGCGCGTCAATGGCAGTGCGCACCCTCATGCAGTAAGGGCAAGCGTCGAACTGGTATAGAGAAAGGCGATCGTTTTCGCTCACAAGCAGCGCTCCAAGTCAGTCGTTCAAGTCCCCGTGCGGTTTCGCCGCTCGGCTTCCGCGTCGAGCACGAGCTGTAAGCGGCGCCTCTCGGATGAGCCTCCTCGCTAAAGAGCTCGATTCCCGCAAGGCTTGCTGCTTTGCGTTACCGCGGTGGATACCGGGGGCTCCCGGAAGCTAGGTGCGACGGCCCGCTGGCGGAAGTCCCCCGGCATGTCTATATCTGCGTTCACGCCTGCACCGAAAACCTGCCCGGGCAGGTGTGCAATGCGAGGGCGGAACCTATTGGGCCGCTTTGGCCGATTCACCTTCCGAGGCGCTAGCTGCCGTATCGTGCTGCTCCAGATAGCGCTCGGCATCCAGAGCGGCCATGCAGCCGGTACCGGCCGATGTGACCGCTTGCCTATAGACATGATCCATCACGTCGCCCGCCGCGAACACTCCGGGTACGCTGGTTGCTGTGGCGTTGCCCTCGGTACCGCTGCGTACCTTGATGTACCCGTTCTCCATCTCCAGCTGGCCCTCGAAGAGGCCGGTGTTGGGGGTGTGGCCGATAGCGATGAACACGCCCATCACCGGGATCTCCCGCGTGCTGTCGTCCTTGGTCGAACGTACCCGGATACCGGTCACGCCGGAGTCGTCGCCCAGGACCTCGTCCAGCGTATGGTCCCAGAGGATCGTAACGTTGCCGTTGCGCGCTTTCTCCAGCAGCTTCTCCTGGAGGATCTTCTCGGCACGGAAGGCGTTGCGCCGGTGCACTACCGTTACGTGGCGAGCGATATTGGAGAGGTATAGCGCCTCTTCGACGGCGGTATTGCCGCCCCCGATCACGGCTACGTCCTGGTTGCGGTAGAAGAAGCCATCGCAGGTTGCGCACGCCGATACGCCTTTGCCCATGAACGCCGCTTCGGACGGCAGGCCCAGGTAGCGCGCGCTTGCGCCGGTGGCGATGATCAGCGCATCGCAGGTGTAGGTGCCGCTATCGCCGTTCAGGCGAAATGGCCGCTTCTGCAGGTCCACCGAGTTGATGTGGTCGAAGATGATCTCGGTATCGAAACGCTCCGCATGGGCCTGCATGCGCTGCATGAGCTCCGGCCCCTGCACGCCTTGGGCATCGCCCGGCCAGTTATCCACATCCGTCGTGGTGGTCAATTGGCCACCCATCTGCAAGCCGGTGATAAGGACCGGTTTTAGATTCGCGCGGGCAGCGTAGATGGCTGCTGTATATCCGGCGGGGCCCGAACCCAAAATCAGCAGCCGTGCGTGTTTCGTTTCACTCATTCGACTCTCCTAGTGCGATCGTCGGCACTGGCGGGTTCCAGGCGCTGCGAAGGGCCTTCAACCCGTGTCAGTGCTGTCAAAGCGTGGCGGCATTGCCAAGCGCCATCCCGTTCGGGCTACTGCCTCATTCCGCCGCGCTGCGGCTGTTGGGCAAACTGCACTGGCCCGGAAGCATCGGCTTAGCCAGCAAACTCTGCTGCACATAAGTCCGGGACCTGGGAGTCGATCAAATATCCGACAACCCTTTCTTCCTTCGCCGCTGACGGCTATCTGCCCAAGTTTACGCGCCGCAAGCCCTTGCGTGAAATCGATATGGGTTATCCAGACGATAGACCACAACGATTGGATGTTCGCGGATAGGGCTGCGCGCGGCCGGAGAAGCCGGCCGCATTCGCGCAATGGAATTTCCAGGCCCGCGGTCACTGCCGCTAGCGGTTCGATAGAACACCGGCAAGAGGGGCTAGGCCGCGGAAAGGAGCGAATCGATTAGTCTCATCAGCTCGGCTTCGCTGGGCGGTTTGATAAGGTAGCCTTTTGCGCCCTGCCGCTGGCTGTAGATCTTATCGATAGGGTGGTCCTTGGTGCTGACGATCACTACCGGGATGGCAGCGGTGGCCGGATCGCGGCTGAGTTCGCGCGTGGCCTGAAAGCCGTTGAGCTCCGGCATCACCACGTCCATGAGGATAAGCTCGGGCTGCAGTCGACGCGCGAACTCAGCCGCGATGCGTCCATTCGCGGCCTCGAGCACCGAATGTCCATGTCTTTCGAGCATTCGCCGTATCGTCAGCGCTTGCACAGGCGAGTCGTCGACGACCAGAACGCGCGCCATAAGTCCCTCCCGTTCCTTGGCTAATTTTCCGGCGCGCGATTGAGTGTAATTAGAGCCGCGCCGGGCGCGACAATGATGCCAGAAAATAAGTTACAGTTAATCGTTTTGCTGCATGGGTGCCGGCGTCATGCCGTAGCGGTGCTGGTGGTCGAGGATGCATCGGTGTCCGGCAGCCTCTGACGGGCATACCACGCTGCCAGCAGCACAGCAGGAATGCCGGCCAAGGATACAGCGACGAAGAACCACGGATAGCCCATGGCTTCGACCACCAGGCCCGAGAAGCCGCTGAAGAACTTGCCGGGCAAGGTCATGAGTGACGAGAACAGGGCGTACTGGGTGGCCGTGTAGGCGCGGCTGGTCAATTGCGATAAGAAGGCGATGAATACGGTGCTGGCGAAGCCATTGGCCAGGTTGTCGCCGGAAATCGTGAGCATCAGCATGGCGATACTCGGCCCGCTGACGGCGAGCCAGGCGAATAGCAGATTGGTGGCGGCGGTGAACGCGGCTCCTGCGATCAACATACGGGCGATTCCGTAGCGCGTGACCAGCAAGCCGCCGATAACGCCGCCTGTCAAAGTCATGGCGATGCCATAGACATTGGTAATGGCCGCGATCTCGGATAGCGAGAATCCAAGGTCGATATACAGCGGGTTCGCCATGGCGGCCATCCCTAAGTCCGATATGCGGTACGCCCCGATCAGCACCAAAAGCAGCAGCGCGGCTTTGCCGTAACGGGAAAAGAAATCCACGAAGGGGCAAACCACGGCACCGACGAACCAGGCGCCCACATTGCGCAGCCACGGCGCGCGATGACTGCTGCGGACAAGGTAGCGCTGGACGCGCTCTTCGCGCTCCAGTGTGGTGCGCGAGATTGATCGTGCGGGTTCGGGACGCAGCAGAGCGGTAACGATGCCCACGCTCATGAGCAGCGCCATGCAAGCGTAGGCGCTGCTCCATGAGACGTAATGTGCGATAAAGAGCGCGCCGGCGCCGGCGGCAATAAGCCCCAGGCGGTAACCCATCATGTACGTGGCCGCTGCCGCGGCCTGCAGCGCCTCAGGGGCCGATTCGATACGAAAAGCGTCTATGGCGATATCTTGCGTGGCCGAGCCGAACGCGACCGTCAATGCCAGCAGGACAACCAGTTCGAGTTGGGTGACCGGATCTACCAGCGCGAGCCCGGCGAGCCCGCCGGCGATCATCAGCTGGCCGGCTAGCATCCAGCTGCGACGTTGGCCGAAGCGCTTGGTGAGCTGCGGCAGCGGGAGGCGGTCGACGACCGGTGCCCAGACGAACTTGATCGAGTAAGTGATGCCTATCCAGGCAAAGAAGCCGATAGTCGCGACCGCGATGCCCTCCGAGCGCAGCCAGGCGGAGAGTGTCGAAAAGACCAGCAGCAGGGGCAGGCCCGCCGAGAAACCCAGGAACAGCATCGTGATCACAGGCGCGCAGCAGTAAACTGCTAGCGCCTCGCGCCAAGTGGAACTGCGCTGCTCAACGCTCATCGGTCGGATCGCTCATGGCGGGAGGGGCGGGGCGATTTTTTCATAACGTCGGTATCGTCGTTTTGTAGGCCGGGCGTCGTGCCCATGCTTGCTGCCCGCGAGGGCTCTAGAGCATGGTGGGCGATGGCAGGCGTACTCGCAAGTGCCTGGCGCACAAACCTGTGCTGGAACCGCCGTCGTGGCCAGGCTCAGCATGCTGTGGGAGGGGAGGTTGTCTGTGCACCGAATCTGCCGGTTCGACGAACTCGTCGACAACCAAGGCAAGGGGGTGGAACTGAACGTCGCGGGCGAGACGGCCAGCGTGGTGCTGGTTCGCCGCGCGGAGCAGGTGTTCGCCTATCGCAATGTCTGTCCGCATCGGGGTACGCCGCTGAACTGGCAGCCGGATGAGTTCATGAGCGCCGACGGCAACTATCTCGAATGCGCTACTCACGGGGCCTTGTTCGAGCCGGAGACGGGCCGGTGCGTTGCCGGCCCCTGTCGCGGCAAGATGCTGACCGCCGTGCCCGTGGAGCTGGTCGACGGGTGCGTCGTGTTTCCGTCATAAGGAGCAGGTGCCTGCCCCAATGTGACGCCGAACTGACGCATTTTGTCACCTTTTGGCGACAGTCGATTTTGCGCCGACAATTTAATCTTGTTAATTCAAGGTGTTGGGTGCTTGGCATGGATTCTGTATCCGTAGGGTCGAGCATGACAGCTGGAGGGGGGCCCATGCTGAATGAGCTCGACAGGGCAAGAGTAGACTTCATCCGGGCACAGCTCATAGAACGCGGCGATGGAGTCGCGGCTGATATGGCAGAAGCGGTTCGCCTGTACCGGCGCGCGGCGTTGAGGGGGCTAGCCGACGCCCAGCATGCGCTGGGTTTCCTGCACGCGATCGGTCACGGGGTGCCGCGGAACGAGGCCATGGCGGTAGCCTGGTTCGCCGCCGCGGCCGATCAGGATCATGCCGCGGCCCAGCATAATCTGGGGGTGATGTATGCTGAGGGGCGGGGGGTGCCGCAAGACGAAGAGCGTGCCGTCTACTGGTTCTACCGCGCTGCGTTGAACGGCAATCATGTCTCGCGGGAGTGGATCGAAGCCCACCGCAACGTGTTGCCGGCGGAAATCATCAACGAGCGCTGAGCCAACGCCTGTTTGTCGACGCTCATGATTGCGCGGTTCGGGTTGACCGAGCCGCGCATTTTTTTGCCTTTTCGCCCGCCACGTCCTGGCTTGCTACGCCTGCCGATTCGTAGAAAATCCTGTGGTAGTCTTGGCCGACGGCGTAGAGAAACCAGCAGCCACTCCGACACTTTGGGTAGTTGCCGAAGAAAGTTTGCTGCCGCGGCGGACGCGGAGCCGGCAAGGCACGCGGCGCGCCGTCGACCGTGGCCGCTTGGCCGCGTAGCGTGGATGTAGCGTCCTTAGCGGACATCGGAGGGGGGGAGATATGGCGGGACGAATCGCCAAGGCGTTGGTGGTGGACGATTCGCGCCTAGCGCGTCTGGCGCTCACCAAACAGCTTCAGCGCCACAACATCCAAGTCGATGCTGCCGTCAGCGGCGGCGAGGCGCTTGCCTATCTCCAGCACACGCGCCCGGACGTGATTTTCCTGGACTACATGATGCCGGACATGGACGGTTTCGAGGCCGCCGCCCAGCTGCTGCAGCGGGACCCTAGCCTGGAGATCGTCATGTATACCTCGCAGGATACCGCCGAGGACAAGCAGCGGGCCGCCGAAGTCGGTATCCGGGGCTTTCTGAGCAAGCCGAGCAGCGACGATGCGCTGGCGCAGGTTTTGCGGGAGATCGCAGGTGCCGCGAAGGGCGGCGCACCTTCGCAGCCTGCATCCGGACCGGCTCCTGCGGCAGTGTCCATTGAGGATGTGCGGCGCGTGGCCCACGCAGTGGCCGTGGAGGCGGCGCAGCAGGCCTGCGCTCGCGAACTCGAATTGCTGCGCCTGGAATTCGCCGAGCGCGACGAGGGCGAAGATGCCGAGTTCGAAGCCATGTGCGAGGCGGCGGTGGCCGCGGCCGCGGAGAGGGCCGAGGAAGTCGCCGCGGAGACGGCGCGGCGCGAGGCTGCCCAAGCCGCGCGCACCCATAGCCATGAGGCGGTGTTGCCGCTGCTCGATCAGTTGCGCAGCGAGGTCAGCCACCATACCGCCAATCTGGCTCATCGCCCGGAGTTCAAGACCCAGGTAAAAGGCGTGATGTTCGAGCACCTGCTGCCGACGTTGCGCGAGGCGCTCAGGCCTCAGGTCGAAGCGCTGGTCGGCGATGCGGTCGCGGCGCTGCGTACGGAATTCCAGGAGCGCCTCGCTGCGCAGCGCAAGGAACTGCGGGAGCAAATCCGCGATGTCGATGCGCAGAGCGCAAGACAGCTCGCGGAGCTGGAGCGCAAGCTCGCGCGCTTCGCCCTCATCGGAGCGGTTGCCGCGGTTGCGGCTATTACGCTTGCGGTAATTCTCTAAAGGCTTGGGGTGGCGGCTTGGACTTGCCGCGTCGAGAAGCCAGCCTGTCGGCAGCGCGGATTGGTTCCGGCAGGCGATAGCGCCCGGTGGTTCGCAATACCCAGTCTATGGCCTGCTCATGGCTGACTCGGTGCCCCGGCGATATGTACAGCGGCTTGACGCCGGTGCGCGTACGCACGACGCTGCCGATGCGTTCGCCGTGGTGGCACAATTCCGTCCAATCGCCCTTGGCGGGCCCTGGCTCCTTATGCCGCCCGACCAGGCGGCTCTTGCCCACGCCGATGGTCGGCAGGTCCAGCAGCAGTCCCAGGTGACTGGCGATGCCTAGCCGGCGCGGATGCGCAATTCCCTGCCCATCGCACAGGATGAGGTCGGGCCGACGGCTGAGCTGGACCGCGGCTGCGAGAACCGCCGGCAATTCGCGAAATGACAACAGGCCCGGGACATAGGGAAAGGTTACAGGGGCGTGCGCCAGATGCTCCTCGACCGCTTCCATGGACGGTAGATGGAAAAGCACAGCAGCCGCGAGCGCGGTGCGCCCACCGTCAATGAAGCCGGTATCCACCGCTGCCAGCCATTCCACCGGCGTGGTCAGTTCCGAAACCGTGACGTCGCGGCGCAAGCGTTCCTGGACCGCGATCGCCTCCGCTGGCGTCAGTGTCCAGGCGTGCAGTTGGCGGACGGTGATGGCGCTGTTCACAGTCGCCTCTCCGAATGAAGCGGGCGGAAAGGCGCGGGCGCCGCAGGCCGGCCGATTCCGTGCCTTGCGCTCACGATGTGCGCCAAGCCCGGCGGGTTTTCGGGGCGTTCGGTGTCATGCATTGCATATCCAGCCTAGTAGATCCCAATCCTCCAGCGCGCTGTTGCCGTACGGGAAATCTATTGTTCGTTGGTTACAGTCGCGGACAAGCTTAGCCCGGTTATCGTTCCATGCGGCCATCCGGCATCTTTGCCCGATTCAACCGGAGAGGGCGGAAAAGCGATGCCGCCCCATTCTCGGCCTGGTTATGGGGCCTCTTGCTTACCTAATTAGGCCTGAGCCGGCGGTAGTACAAGAGGCGCAGCAGCTCGGGGCCCGAGCTGGCGCGCCGGGACGGCACGCCAGCGTCAGCGCGGATGCTAGGGGCAGGGATTGGGCTGGCTCTTATGAATTGCCTCGATACCCTTTATGACCTCTTCCGACAGCGTCAGCTCATGGCTGTCAATATTGCTCTTGAGCTGCTCCATGGATGTTGCGCCAATGATGTTGCTGGTGACAAAAGGCCGCGACGTCACGAACGCCAGCGCCATCTGCGCCGGGTCCAAACCATGCTCGCGGGCAAGCTCCACGTAGCGGTCGGCCGCAGCCCGCCCCTCGGGGTTGTTGTAGCGCTGGAAACGCTCGTACAGCGTCAGGCGCGTATTGGGCGGCCGGTTGCCGCGATAGTACTTGCCGCTTAGCACCCCGAAGGCCAGCGGGGAGTAGGCGAGCAGCCCCACCTTCTCTCGCACGGCGATTTCCGCCAGCCCGATCTCGAACGTGCGGTTGAGCAGGTTGTACGGATTCTGGATGCTGACCACACGCGGCAGGCCCATCCGGTCGGCGATCGCCAGGAAGCTCATCACGCCCCAGGGCGTCTCGTTGGATAAGCCGATGTAGCGGACCTTGCCTGCCTGAATCAGGGCGTCCAGCGCCTCCAGCGTCTCCTCGAACGGCGTAGGCAGCTCCAGCGACTTGGGCACCTGGTAGCCCAGGCGGCCGAAGAAGTTGGTTTGGCGCTCAGGCCAGTGCAGCTGGTACAGGTCGATGTAGTCGGTGCGCAGCCGCTTCAGCGAGCCGTCGATCGCCATGTTGATGTGCTGGCGGTTGAACGAGGTCTTGCCGTCGCGCAACGTCAGACCGTTGCCCGGGCCGGCGATCTTGCTCGCGAGCACGATGTCGTCCCGGCGGCCGCGCTTGGCCAGCCAGCTGCCGATGTAGGCCTCGGTGCGACCTTGCGTTTCCGCTGTGGGCGGCACAGGGTACATTTCGGCCGTGTCGATGAAGTTGATACCGCGCGAGAGCGCATAATCGAGCTGATCGTGCGCTTCCTGTTCGGTGTTCTGCTGGCCCCAGGTCATGGTGCCCAGGCAGATCTTGCTGACTTTGACGTCGGTATCGCCTAGCCGGCGGTACTCCATGCTGCTTCTCCTCTTCTATGGCGACTGATTGTCGGCCGCGGCGGTTGTGCCAGACAATCCTGTGGCTTACCAGGCAAGCTCGAGGATTTCCATTACATCGGTTTCGCTGCGTATCGGCCGCGGGTTGTGGCGGACGGGCGCGTAATCCAAGGCGCGCCTGGCAATCTGCGGCAGGTCCTCACGGCGGATACCGACGGAGCGCAGATTGCCGGGCTGCTCCAGCCGTGCGACCAGTTCGGCGACCAGCTCGCCTGCCGCACGCTCCGGCGCGCCCATAGCTGCCGATAAGGCGCGCTGGCGCTCGCCGTTGACGGCGGCATTCCAGCGCAGCACCGCCGGCAGCATCACGCAGGAGGTGTGGCCGTGCGAGACGTCGAAGGTCGCTCCCAGCGCATAGCCTATACCGTGGCTGGCGCCGCTGCCGGCGCCAGCCGCCGACGCCATTATCGCTTGCCACATCCCGAACTGCGCTTCCTGGCGAGCCAGCAGATCGGTAGGAGCAGCCTTGATGGCGGGCAGCGACCTGGCCAGCAGCCGCAGCCCCTGCAGCGACAGCCCTTCCGTGATCGGATTGGCGCGGGGGGAACAGTAGCTCTCTATGGCATGATCCACTGCCCGGATGCCGGTGCAGTAAAGCAGCCACTCGGGGGTGTCCAGCGTGGCGGCAGGGTCCAGCACGGCCACGCGCGGGACGAACAATCGGTGATAAAAGCCCTGCTTGGACTGGGTGCGGCTGTCGGTCACGCCGGCATTCGCCGTGAATTCGCTGGCCGAGAGGGTGGTGGAGACGGCAATCATGCGTATGGGGTTCGCGGGCGGCTCTATGCTGCGGCGTTGATCGCTGGGCAGGTCGCGGCGATAGGGCTCCATCGCCTCCGGCGTATCCAGCCCCAGCCACAGGCACATCTGCATCGCTTTGGTTGCGTCTATGACCGAACCGCCGCCTACGGCGACCAGAAGATCCGCGCCCGCTTCCCGGGCGGCGTTAGCGGCGGCTATGACATCCTCGCGGGGACTGTGCGCGGAGATCGCGCCGAAAGTTCCGGCATGGCGATCGCCCAGGGCGGCGGCGATACGCTGCAGCGGGCCATCGGTCATCCCGGCCAGCGTGCGTCCGGAGGTGAGGAACACGCGCCGCGCGCCCAGCCGCTCCACTTCGTCTCGCACGGCTTGCTCGGCAGGGCGGCCGAACACTACGTGCTCCTGCGCCTGGATCGTGAAAATACCGCTCATGAGTGCGCTGTTGGCGTCGGTCACGGGCTCTTCTCCTGCTGGCTCTTGGAACGGAAAACGGCGGGTAGGGTGTCCGGCGGCGTCCGCCTTGGTTTGCAAGCCAGCATGCAAGTTGGCGGTTGCAAGCGTCAAGGGTGGCGAGGCGTGCGCCGCCCCGGCGCGCTAGGAACCGCTCTCCGCGAGCCGCTGGCGCGCGGTTTCCAGGTGCTCGCACAGGATCTTCGCCCCTTGCAGTACGCGCGGCCCCTGACGCTGCAGCAGCGAGGGCGGCACGAAGAATAGATTGTCGTGCCGTACGGCGGGCAGCTGCCGCCAGCGTTGCCAGTCGTCCAGCCACTGGGTGCGGTGTTCTGTCCCGCCCGCTACGATGGCTTGCGGCTGCGCGCGCAGCACGGCTTCGATATCGATGGTTCCGGCCAACGGGGCAAGCTTCTCGAATACGTTGCGGCCACCGCACACAACGATGATTTCGCTGATCATGTGGTCGCCGTTAATGGTCATAAGCGGCCGATCCCAGATCTGGTAGAAGGTCGCCACTGGGCGCTTATCCTGGAACAGGGCGCGCAGTCGTTCGTGTTCGCGCCGGAAAGCGCTGGCCGCGGCGGTCGCCGCGTCCGCGGTGCCGGCCAGGGTGCCGAAATGCTCTAGAGTGCGAGGAATGTCTTGCAGCGTACGCGGTTCGCTTTCATAAACCGTGAGCCCCAGCTCGCGCAGCCGTTGCAGCGCACGCGGGCCGTTGCCGCTGTGCCAGCCGACGATCAGGTCGGGCCGCAGGGCGAGGATGCGTTCGAAGTCCAGCGCGTGGGCGCTGCCCACGCGCGGGATATGCGTGGCAGCGGGCGGATAGTCGCTGAAGTCGACCGCGCCGACCACCCGCTCGCCCGCGCCGGCCGCGAACAGCAGTTCGGTAGTATGCGGCGCGAGGCTGACGATACGTTGGGCCGGTGCCGCTAGCGTGACCGAACGGCCCAGATCGTCGGTAACCGCAAGCGCGGTCTGCTTGACGCTCCCGGCCGCGACGGGCAGCCATAGCAGACAGGCGCCGAGCCAGATCAGCCAGCCACGCGACGGCACGCTCATTGCAGCAGCCAGCCGATCAGTGCGATGGCGCCCACCCACAGGCCCCGTGTCCGGGTGATCAACGCCAGTGCGCGGTCGATATCGGTCCCGCTTTATCCGCGCCTCCAGCCAGCGGGCTGCGCTGCGGAAGGCCGCCAGGGGATTCCACCGGCGTGGCTCGCCCAGCCAGGCGTTGAGCAACAGCGCGAGGATGACGATGGTTGCCGTGATCATTGCCGTTATGCCCAGGTAGCGCCTGTCTCCCCGCTGTCGCTGCACTGAATCAGGTTGCGACCGGCTGCAGGGCCGGGTCGGCGCACGGAGCGTAGCGCTCCGCGCGCCGCAGAGATGGTATCCCAGTCCAGCCTGACGGCCACGCGCAGTGGAGCTTTCCCAACCGGTACGCGTTGCATACGCAAGCTCCTGCCGGAGTTCGAGGGGCTGCCGGCGGGCTTGCGGCTTGCCTTACCTGCGCGGTTGATACGCAATGCCAAGGAAGTAGCCCCGGCCAGGTGTTGCGTATCCGGCCGCTAACTCATAGTCGGTGTCCAGTACGTTTTCGATCTTGGCGGTGAGATGCCAGTCTCGCGTCAATTGCCAACGCGCGGTTAGATTCGCTAAGAGATACGCGTCCGTTTCGACGCGCGCGCCGGTCAAGGCGTCCGCGTCCATCCTCGGCCCCACCCACAGAAGCTGGGAGCCGATGTCGACGCGGCCCAGGCGATAGCCCGTGTCCAGCGATACGCTGCGCCGAGCTCGGCGCAGCAGTCGCTGATCGTTGGTCTCGTCGCGCGGTTCCTGGAGGATGGCTGCAAGGTGCAGGCGCCAAGCCGCGAGCTGCAGATCGTACTGGGCTTCTACGCCACGGATGCGGGCACGGGCCACGTTCTCGTTGCGAGGAGTGAAGCTCGCATCGAACTCGGTCACGATAAGGTTGCGCACGCGATTGTCGAACGCGCTGAGAGCGATGCTCTGACCCGTGCTTATGCTGTGCCGCAGCCCGACTTCCACGTTGCGCGACGTCTCCGGATCGAGATCGGGGTTGGCGCCGTAGCCAAAGCGCGCACTGGCCGTCGGTGCGGCGAACGCGGTGCCGGCGCCGACGAGCAGGCGGGTGGAGGCAGTGAGATCGAGCCCGTAGTCGACGTTCCAGGTGTTATGGCTGCCGAAATCTTCATGCCGCGTATGGCGAGCCGCCACGATCAGGTTATGGCGCCCCCAGCCAATGCTGTCCTGCACGTATACGGATCTGGTGAGCGTCGTTTCGTCGTAACCGCTGCCCCAGCTCAGCGCTTGCGTGTCTTCCTCTATCCAGCTGGCGCCGACGGTGAGCAGATTGCTGTCGCCGAACTGGAAGTCGTTTTGCCAGTCCACGCTGTGGCGGCGCGTGTCGGCAAAGTCGTCGCTGCCGCGCTGGCTGAGCTCGTCGCGGTTGCGCCCTAGCGTTACCGCGGTGCGCCAGGCGCCGGTAACGTCCCATTGGGCCCGCAGGGCCGCGGTCTGGTTGTGGAAGTCCTGCTTGGTCTGCCCGAAGCCGAGGAAGTCCCAGGTAACTGGGTCGCTTTCGATAACACCGTATTCCGTATGCCCGCGGCTGTCCCAGATGCTCGCTTCCAACAGGCCGCGAGCGAATTGCCCGCGCAGGTAGCCATTGACGGTACGGCGGCTGTGCCCGTCGTTGCGGTCGGCATCGGCGAAGGCGGGAAAAGCATCGGTGGCGAATGCGCTGACATCGACTCCGGCGCGGAGTGCGCCATGCCCCAGATGCAGCGATGCGGTGCCTTGGCGCGTCTCGAAGCTGCCGGCTTCGGTACCGACCGTAGCCTGCACGCCTTTCTCAGCGCGCCGCGTGATGATGTTGACCACACCGCCTATGGCTTCCGAGCCGTAGAGCGCGGAGCGCGGGCCTTTGACGATTTCTATGCGTTCGACATGCGCAAGATCCATATGCTGCCAGGCGGCTCCGCCCGTGGTCGCGGAGTTGAGCTTGACGCCATCGATCATGACCAGCACGTGATCGCTGTTGGAGCCGCGCAGGAAGAGCGAGGCGGGTTGGCCGGCGCCACCGGCGCGGCCTATCTCCATGCCGGCGTGAAAGCGCAAGATATCGGCGATATCGGTACTGCGTGCCCGCGCTATCTCGTCGCGTCCGATGATCGTCACAGGCGCCAGCGACTCGTCGGCGGTCTGCGCGATCCTATGCGCCGTGACCACCACAGGTTCCAGTCTGTCGTTGGCAGTAGCGGAGAAAGGAATGGCGCCGGCCAGCAACATGGCCGCCGCAAAGCGTGTCTTTTGCATTGGATCCCCCTGCGCACACCCGCGCAAAACAGGTCGACAAACAGTGCGCGGAAGGGGGAACGGGGGTAGAGACCTGCGCCCGTCGATGCCGCCCACCGCAGCACTGGACCGATGGAGCACAGCCCGCCGTCTGGCTGACGCTGGGCTCCGGCGCAAGGCCGGTCTCCGGGCTCACGAGCGGGATGGATTCATCCCCGGCTCTACGCCTTCCCATGCCAGCGCGGGCACAGTGGCTTCATGTAGAGCCTTGACTCGTCTACCGTTGCGGGGGCAGCGCCGGCTTTGGACCGGCTTCCCGTTTAACCCCATGACGCATGGGGACCTTGAGCGAGCGCAACAGTAGCGGCTGTCGACCCGCGGGTCAAGCGCGGGCATAGGGCCGTGCCTGACCCGCGGCGCGGTCGGGGTGTGTTTACCGGCAGTCGATCGAGCCGCTCAGGCAGGTACGAAGGCCACGCCGCGGCCATTGCTGATGCGGCGAATAGGATGACCGTACAGGCGGCTCAGGTTGTCCTCCTGCAGCATGATATTGGCCGGCCCGGCCATGGCTTCGCCGTCGCCGAACAGCAGCAACAGGTGATCGCAGAAGCGCGCGGCGAGATTGACATCGTGCAGCGTCATCATGATGCCGCCGCCTTGGGCGCGTTCGACGAGCAGCGACAGCAAGGCTATCTGGTGACGCAGATCCAGGTGATTGTTGGGTTCGTCCAGCAAGTACAGGTCGGGCTGCTGCGTGAGCAGGGTGGCAATGGCTAGCCGGCGCCGTTCCCCGCCGGAGAGCGTATCCACCTGTCGTTCGGCAGTGTCCTCCAGACCGGCGGCGGCCAGGGCAGCCCGAGCGCTTTCCATGTCTTCCGCGCCTTCCCATTGCCAGGCCCGCAAATGGGGGTGGCGGCCTATCAGCGCGGTTTCCAACACCGTTGCCGGGAAAGGATCGAAGCTGTCTTGCGGCAGCAGGCCGATGGTGCGGGCCAGCTCCTTGCGGGGCCACTGTGCCAGCGGCCGGCCGGCGATGCTTATTTGTCCCGCTACCGGCGCGTGCAGTCCTGCCAGCGTATGTAGCAGCGTGGTCTTGCCCGCGCCGTTACCGCCTAGCACGCCCCAGCATTGGCTGGGTTCCAGTTCGAAACTGAGATCGTGGCAAATCCGTTTCCCGCCGACTTCGACGCTAAGTCCTTCTACTGTCAACAGGGTCATGGTCAGTTCCCGCTTTGCGGTCCGCGATGGAGTAGAAAAAGAAACACGGGCACACCGATCAGGGCCGAGAGCACTCCGACCGGCAGCTGTTGCGGCGCGATAATCGTGCGCGCCAGCGTGTCGGCCAGCATCAGCAGCATCCCGCCCGCCAGCATTGCCGCGGGCAGCAGCACGCGGTGGTCGGCGCCGATGAGCAGGCGCAGCAAATGCGGCACCACCAGGCCGACGAAGCCCACGCTGCCGGCCAGGGTCACGGCCCCGGCGGTCAGCAGCGAAGCAAGAAAGAACAGCGTCAGCCGCAACCGGGCGACCTGCACGCCCAGGGCCTTGGCCTGCAGGTCGCCCCGCGCCAGCAAGTTCAGGTTGCGTGCAAGGGCCATGGCGGCGATCAGCGCTAGCAACAATGCCGCGGTACTCCAGCCGGGGCCGCCGGCGCCCGCCAAATCCCCCATGAGCCAGAACAGCATGGTGCGCAGGCTCTGGTTGGGGCTTACTGCCAGCAGAAAACTGATCAGCGCGCTCCAGCCGGCGGCGACCACGACGCCCGTCAGCAGGAGGCGGGTCGGCGTCCAGCCGCCGCGCCCATGCGCCAAGCCAAACACCAAGAACATGGAGAGCAGCGCGCCGATGAATGCGCCGCCCGATATCCAAGGGCCTCCCAGGCCAAGCATGATGGCGCTCAGCGCTGCCACAGCGGCACCACCCGAAACGCCGAGCACGTAAGGATCGGCCAGGGGGTTACGCAGCAGCACCTGCATGAGCGCGCCCGCGACGGCGAGCATGCCGCCGGCGACGAATGCCGTGAGCGCGCGCGGCAGGCGCAGCTCCCAGACCACCGCGTGATGGAGGCTGTCCGTAGTGCCCCGCAGAATGCTGCCAAGCTGGCCGATCGGCACCGGCACGCTGCCTAGGGCCAGCGACACCAGCAGTGCCAGCGCTGCGGCGCCACTCAGAGCCAGAATCACCACGACGGCGCGGCGGCGGGTCATGTGCGGATTATTGGCGTACGAATAGCAAATCCCAGACACCGTGCCCGAGCCGCTGGCCACGGCTCTCGAACTTGGTGACAGGGCGGTCGTTCGGTCGCGGGGCGAAGCGGCCCGGGCCGGCGCTGTTGATGAAGTCGGGGCTGGCGCTCATCACCTCCATCATGTGATGGGCGTAATCTTCCCAATCGGTTGCCAGATGCACGAAACCGCCGGGACGCAGCTTGCGGGCAATGAGCTCTGCCCACTCGGGCTGGACGATGCGGCGCTTATGGTGACGCTTCTTCGGCCAGGGGTCGGGGAAGAACAGCTGCAAGCCGTCTATGCTCCCATCGGGCAAATAACGGCTAACAATCTCCTGCGCATCGCCGCAGATCACGCGCACATTGGCTATGCCGTGCTCCTCGAGCTTTAGCAGCAGGTGGCCTACGCCAGGGCGATGAACCTCTATGCCCAGATAGTCTAGGTCCGGGCGCCGCTGAGCCATGGTGGCCAGTGACTCGCCGTTGCCGAAGCCGATCTCCAGGATCCGAGGAGCTTGCCGGCCGAACACGGCGTCGAGATCGTCCAGCTGCTCCGGGTCCACTCCATAGCGGCCGTACAGTTCGTTCAGCGCCCGCTGCTGGCCCTCGGTGAGCCGGCCTTCGCGGCGTACGAAGCTGCGCACGGGCCGGTGGTGCTTCTGCTCAGGCGTTTCGGTCATGTAGTGCCTATCGGGCAAATACTGCAGATGATGGCAAAGAACCGACAACTTGGCGATGCTCGCAGTTGCGGGTCGCTGTGGTCGGCAGCAAGCGTTGGCAATGACGTTTCCGATCTAGAAGAACGTCCCATCCAGCGGCGAGGATGCGCTGGCAAAGCGCTTGCGCGGAATGCGCCCGGCTAGGAAAGCTTCCCGCCCGGCTTCGACCGCTTTGCGCATCGCCGAGGCCATCAGCACCGGATTCTTCGCGCCGGCTATGGCTGTGTTCATGAGCACGCCGTCGCAACCGAGCTCCATGGCGATAGCCGCATCCGAGGCTGTGCCGACGCCGGCATCGACCAGAATGGGCACCTTGGCATTCTCCACGATGGTGAGAATGTTGTAAGGATTCTGTATGCCCAGCCCAGAGCCTATGGGCGCGGCCAAGGGCATTACCGCGACGCAACCGATCTCTTCCAGCCGCTTGGCGATGATCGGGTCGTCGCTGGTGTAGACCATGACCTCGAAGCCTTCTTTGACAAGCACCTCGGCCGCTTCCAGCGTGGCTGGAATATCCGGGTACAGCGTCTTGTCGTCGCCCAGTATTTCGAGCTTAACCAGCGACTGCCCGTCCAACAGCTCGCGGGCCAGCCGGCAGGTGCGCACGGCGTCCTTGACCGTGTAACAGCCCGCTGTGTTGGGCAGGATGGTGTAGCGGTCCGGCGGCAAGACGTCGAGCAGGTTGGGCTCGTCGGGGTTCTGGCCGATGTTGGTGCGACGGATGGCAACGGTGACGATTTCGGCTCCCGCGGCCTCCGTGGCCAGGCGTGTCTGTTCCAGGTCCTTGAACTTGCCGGTGCCCGTGAGCAGGCGCGAACGGTACGTCTTGCCGGCGATAGTGAGCAGGTCTTCGGTGGGCATCGTCGCCTCTCAGTGGCGGTGGCTTCAGCCACCGCCGATCGCGTGCACTATCTCCACCCGATCGCCGGGTGCGAGACGGTAGTCATCAAATCGGCTACGCGGAACGATCTCTTCGTTGACTTCCAGCGCGAGCCGGCGGCCGCTCAGCCCGAGCTGTTCCAGCAGCTCGGCTGCGGTCAGGCGGTCCGATACGCTGAGGAGTTCGCCGTTGACGAGAATGTTCATAAGCCGTATTTGGATCCTGCGGAAGCGATCATTCTACAACAAACTCGTACCCATGTCGGCGCATTGTGGGGCTTGCGCTCATTCGCGTATGGCTCATAATACAAGTTCTACGCAGTCAAAGCGCCGGTTCCGGCGCCGCATCCGCAGCGGGTGTAGTTCAATGGTAGAACCTCAGCTTCCCAAGCTGATGACGTGGGTTCGATTCCCATCACCCGCTCCATTTCCCCCTTTCGCATCGTTTGCAAGGATCGCCCGACGCTGGGTGACTGCCTAGCGCATATCCGGGTCGCGGGAGCCTATGCGCGCTGGCATGGTGCACGGTACAGGATATGTTATACAGTTGCAATTCGGTGTTTGGCACGAGTTATTCGGAGCGGATCCACGATGGTAGCGAGAATTGGGGTGGCGGTTTGTTTGGCCGCATCGCTTGCGATAGCGATGCCGGCTGGGGCGCACCAAGGGCATCGCCAGCACGCTGCGCATGTGCATGGGCTGGCGCGAATGAACGTCGCCGTGGATGGCTCCGTGCTGGAGATCGAGTTGCGCGCGCCGGCCGCCAACATTGTGGGCTTCGAGCACGCGCCGCGCAGCGGCGAGCAGAAGGCGGCGCTGAACGCCGCGCTCGCAGAGCTGCGCGACGCAGACCGACTCTTCCGCTTGCCCGGGGCCGCGGGCTGTCGGGTGGAGATGGCCGAAGCACACAGTACCTTAGAGAGCGGTCATGAGCACGCACAGGAGCCGGAGGGGGCTCATGCTCATGACCACGATCACTCGGACATAGTCGCGCACTACCGTTTTCAGTGCGAGCGGCCGGCTCAGCTGCGATCCATCGACGTGCGCCTGTTTGAGCGCTTCCCTGCCAACGAGCATCTGGAGGTGCAGCTGCTGACCGCGACGCGACAGCAGTCGCTGCGGCTGGAGGCTGGGCGCTCGCGCATCCGCCTATGACGTCATTAGGGAGGAGGGCGCATCACTCCTGATAAACAACAAGATGGCGGGCATCGATGGTGTAGGTGGAGACGCCCAGCTCGTTCTCGGTGGTGTCTATTTTTATCGTGCCGGTCACCCAGTATGGGTCATACAGCAGATCGTCGCCGCCGGGCGCGCCTTCCGGAAAGCGCACGTAGACGATCTGATTCGGCGGCGGCGGTGGCAGGTGGATGCAGGCGCCGAAGTACGGGACTAGGAAAAACGCAACCGCTTCGTTACGGGCATTGTATTCCAGCGGCACGATGAAGCCGGGCAGACGCACATACTGCCCGTCCAGCTCGGGCACTACCGCGGTGGAGTACAGCACGTCCGGCAGCTTGACCTCGTCCGTCAGCTCGTCCAAGCCGCGTTCGAGCAGGTCCCGGTTGAGCTGCTCTAGCTGATCCGGCACCAGTTCCCAGGCCTTGCGATCCGCTTCGGGGACCAGGTCCATCCAATCGAGCGTGCGAGGCTCGCTGGCATGCACTGCGGCGACGAACAGCAAGCTGCTCAAGGTGCAGAAGAGTGTTAGCGTACGCATCAAAATCTCCTTTATTAAGGATGCGCTCACCTACTCAGTACCTCCCGTGCGGGGTACCGGGGCCGGTTCCGGTTAGCTGTGAATCCGCGCTAGCCCGACGGCACCGGCGCAGTCGGGTCGTCATGGTCTGTGCGCAAGGCCAACGCAGAGGCATAACCATGGCTGACAGAGCTTAGCGAGTCGGGGGCCGGCGGTGGGCCAGCGCCGATTCGAGGCTCACCAGCGGTTTGCCGATACCGAATAAACCTAAAGTGCCGATGACTGACAAGAATCCGTCTCAGCTTCTTCTGAATATCGAGAGCTTACGCTATCGCTGGCGCAGCCGTGAGCAGGACGTGCTGGCCATAGAGCGGTTCACGATGGCCCGTGGCGAGCGCGTGTTCCTGCGAGGGCCTTCGGGCTCCGGCAAGAGCACGTTGCTGGGCGTGATCGGCGGCGTGCTCCGGCCTCAGGCCGGTCGCGTTGAGGTCTTAGGGCAGGATCTGGTGGGCATGAGCCGGGGCGCACGCGACCGCTTTCGCGCCGAGCACATCGGCTTCGTGTTCCAACAGTTCAATCTGCTGCCGTATCTGTCCGTGATCGACAACGTGTTGCTTGGCTGCCGCTTTAGCCGGGAGCGGCGTCGGCGCATCGGCGCCGCATTCCGCGACGAAGCGCTGCGGCTGCTGGCAGAGCTGGGTTTGGAACGCGAAGGCGTTATAAGCAAGCCGGTAATGGAGCTCAGCGTGGGACAGCAGCAGCGGGTGGCCGTCGCGCGGGCGCTGCTCGGCCGTCCGGAACTGGTGATTGCCGATGAGCCCACATCGGCGCTGGATGCGGACGCCCGCGCCGCTTTCATGCAACTGCTCTCCAAAGAGTGCTCGCAGGCGGGAGCCGGACTGCTATTCGTCAGCCACGACCCCTCGCTTGCCGAGGGGCTGGATCGTACGGTGGATCTTGCAGCGATCAACACCGCGGGGAGGGCGACGGCATGAGTTCCTTGCTTAGTCTGAGCTTGCGCAGCCTCTGGAATCGCCGTCTCACCGTAGGGTTGGCGGTGCTCTCGCTGGCGGTCAGTGTGACGCTGCTGCTGGGCGTGGAGAAGCTGCGCCAGGAGGCGCGCACCGGTTTCATGCAGACCATCTCCGGTACGGACCTGATAGTCGGGGCCCGCAGCGGCTCGGTGCAGCTGCTGCTGTATACCGTGTTCCAGCTCGGCAGTCCGACCAACAACGTCTCCTGGCAGTCGTATCAGGAGATCGCCAACAATCGCCTGGTGGCCTGGACGGTGCCCATTACGCTGGGCGATTCCCACCGCGGCTTTAGGGTGATGGGTACGACCACGGCTTTCTTCGAGCACTACCGTTACGCGGGCGGGCGGCCGCTGCGGTTCGCCGCCGGCGCGCCGTTCGCCAACGTGTTCGATGCGGTGCTGGGCGCCGAGGTGGCGCAGCGGCTGGGCTATGGGCTCGGTACCCAGATCGCGGTCAGTCACGGGCTGGGCAACCGCAGCTTCGTCGGCCACGACGATAAGCCGTTTACGGTGGTGGGTATCCTGCAGCGCACGGGTACCCCTATCGATAGAACCGTGCTGGTTAGTCTGCAAGGCTACGAAGCAATTCACATCGACTGGCAAGGCGGCCGGCCGCCGGCTCCCGGGCAGCGCGTCGCGGCCCAGACCGTGGAGGCCATGGATCTTACGCCAAAAGCGATCACCGCGATGCTGGTCGGCTTGCAGTCGCGGGTCGCCACCTTCCAGTTGCAGCGCTACATCAACGAATACCGGGGTGAGCCGTTGTCGGCCATCCTGCCGGGCGTCGCGCTCAGCGAGCTGTGGCGGGTGGTGGGCGTCGTGGAACGCGCCCTGCTGGCCATCTCCGGCTTTGTCGTGCTCGCGGGGCTGATCGGCATGGTGACCATGCTGCTTACCAGCCTGAACGAGCGCCGCCGCGAGATGGCGATTCTGCGCTCGGTAGGCGCACGGCCGCTGCACGTGTTCGCCCTGTTCATGCTGGAGGCGCTGGCGGTAGGGGCGGCCGCCTGTCTGATCGGTCTGGTGCTGGTCTACGGCGGGCTCTGGCTGGGCGCCGATTGGCTGGTGGCGCGCGCGGGAGTGCACATCGGGTTGTCGCCGCCCGGTGCGGGCGAGTGGCTGATCTTGGCGCTGGTCATGCTGGCCGTGCTCATCGCGGGCTGCCTGCCCGCATGGCGTGCCTATAGGCTCTCGCTGGCCGATGGGCTCAGCGTAAGGGTATAGCGACTCGCCGCTCGCGGCGATGCGGGCGGGGAGATCCCCGCCCGCGTATGGGGCGTGGCTCAGCGCACGGCCTGTGACTGTGCCGGGTGCGCTGCCCGCAGCTCGCGGGCAGCGGCCACCATGTTGGCCAGCGCGGCTTCCACTTCGGGCCAGTTACGGGTTTTCAGCCCGCAGTCCGGGTTAACCCATAGCCGCTCAGCCGGTACGTACTGCGCGGCAAGGCGCAAGCGGTGGACCATGTCGGCAACCGACGGTACCAGCGGTGCGTGGATGTCGTAGACCCCTGGGCCGATCTCGTTCAGGTAGTCGAAGTCGCGGAAGGCGTCCAGCAGCTCCATGTTCGAACGCGCCGTCTCGATGGTGATGACGTCGGCGTCCAGAGCGGCGATGGACGGCATGATGTCGTTGAACTGCGAGTAGCACATATGGGTGTGGATCTGGGTTGCCGGCTTGGCGCCGCTGGCGGCACAGCGAAAAGCCGTTACCGCCCAGCGCAGATACTCGCCGTGCCGGTTTTTGCGTAGCGGCAAGCCCTCCCGCAGTGCCGGCTCGTCGATCTGTATGATGCCGATACCAGCGGCTTCGAGTTCGCGCACTTCGTCGCGCAGCGCAAGAGCTAGCTGCAGCGCCGTCTGCTCGCGGGGCTGATCGTCGCGTACGAAGGACCATTGCAGCAGCGTCACTGGTCCGGTCAGCATGCCTTTGACCGGCTTGCGGGTGAGCGATTGCGCGTACTGTGCCCATTCCACGGTCAGCGGGCGTGGCCGGCTCACGTCACCGTAAATGATGGGCGGCTTGACGCAGCGGGAGCCGTAGCTCTGCACCCAGCCGTTTCGCGTGACCGTGCAGCCTGCGAGCAGCTCGCCGAAATATTCCACCATATCGTTGCGTTCGGGTTCGCCGTGCACCAGCACGTCCAAGCCCAGCGCTTCCTGCTTGCGCACGATATGTTCGATTTCGGCGCGCATCCGCTGCCGGTACTCGGCTTCGGAGATCCGGCCGGCCCGCAGCGCGGCGCGACTGTCGCGGATCTGCGATGTCTGCGGGAAGGATCCTATGGTCGTGGTCGGATACAGCGGCAACTTGAGTGCCCGGCGCTGGGCCTGCGCCCGCTCCGGGTAAGGGGCTCCGCGACCCACCGCGGCCGGATCGAAGGCCGCGGCCCGGGTTTGCACCAGCGGATTGGTCCGTCGTTGCGAGCGCCGCCTCGCTTCGTGTATGGCCGCGCTGGCGGCCAGCTCCGAGGCAACGGCGGCGCGACCTTGCTCCAGCGCCAGGCCCAGGATGCGCAGCTCTTCCAGCTTCTGTACGGCAAACGCCATCCACTCGGCCACCTCCGTCGGAATGCCGGTCTCCGCCGCCAGGTCTATCGGGCAGTGCAGTAGCGAGCAGGACGGAGCGAGCCATAGCCGCTCGCCCAGTCGCCGCTTTGCGACCTCCAGCGTATCCAGGCATTCCTGCAGATTTGCCCGCCAGACGTTGCGGCCATCGATAATGCCCGCCGACAGCACCTTGTAGGCGGGCAGCTGGTCGAGCAGGGGAACGAGCTGCTCCGGGGCGCGCACCAGATCAGCATGCAGCCCGGCCACCGGTAGCCGCACGGCCAGCGTGAGGTTGTCGTGCAAGCCCTCGAAATAGGTTGCCAGCAGACAGTTGAGGCCGGGCACTTGCAGCCTATGGTAGGTCTGCTCGAAAGCGAGCTGCCAGGAGGGCTCGAGATCCAGAGCCAATATGGGCTCGTCGATCTGTACCCACTCCACGCCCTGCTCGCGCAGGCGCAGTAGCAGTTCCCCGTACACCGCCACCAGTCGCTCCAGCAGCGCGAGCTTGTCGCCCTCCCCGGAGAGCTTGCTCAGCCACAAGTAGGTCAGCGGCCCGATGATTACCGGTTTCGGTTTGAGCCCCAGCGCCTGTGCTTCGGCAACCTGCTCGAACAGCCACTCGGTGCTGAGCGCGAACTGCTGATCCGCTGCCAGCTCCGGTACCAGGTAGTGATAGTTGGTGTCGAACCATTTGGTGAGTTCGCAGGCGGCGGTGTCCGGACCGCTGGGCGCGCGCCCCCGCGCCATGCGGAAGTAGGTGTCCAGCGTGACATTGCCGCTCGCAGGCCCGAAACGAGGCGGTACGACACCCAGTAGGCAGGACATGTCCAGTACATGGTCGTACCACGAAAAATCCCCTACCGGCACCAAATCGACGCCGGCCTGCGCCTGCAGCTGCCAGTGACGTGCGCGCAGGTCGCGCCCTATCGCGGCTAGTTCGTGCTGGCTGATTTCGCCGCGCCAATAGCGCTCGAGGCCGAACTTGAGCTCGCGCGCTGCGCCTATGCGTGGAAAGCCCAGGTTGTGAATCGTGGTCATGCTGCCCCTCGCGGTTGTTGTTGGCCTTGAAGAGCAGTGTGAGGTTCTGAGATTAATGAGACAATTTGTAAATCTTCACCTTCAACTTGAGAGAAATTCATGTTCGTCGAGTTGCGTCATCTTCGAAGCCTGCAAGCGATACGCGATACGGGGAGCTTGGCCGGTGCGGCACAGCGTCTGCATCTGACCCAGTCGGCGCTTTCCCATCAGATCAAGGGGCTGGAGAGCTACTTCGATACCCGCCTGTTTTTCCGTAAGAGCCGGCCGTTGCGGTTCACACCGGCCGGAGAGCGTCTGCTCGGGCTCGCCGATCGCATCCTGCCCCAGGTGGCGGCCGTAGAGCAGGAGCTGGCCGGTATCAGCAAGGGGCAGCGAGGCAGGCTGTATATCGCGCTGGAGTGCCATAGCTGCGTGGACTGGCTGCTGCCGACACTGGACCGCTATCGGCCGGACTGGCCCGAGGTGGAGCTGGACCTGTCCATGGGTTTTAGCTTCCATCCGCTGCCGGCGCTGTACCGGGGCGATCTGGACTTGGTGATCACCTCCGACCCGGAAGAGAACTACGGTGGGGTGAACTATACGCCGCTGTTCGATTACGAGATGCTGCTGGCGGTGAGTCCGGAGCATGCGCTCGCGAAGCGCGCGTACGTGCGGCCGGCCGATCTGGCCGACCAGACCTTGCTGACCTACCCCGTGTGCCGCGACCGGCTCGATGTGTTCAGCCGCTTTCTCCATCCGGCGCAGATCGAACCGGCGCAGGTGCGCACCGCCGAGCTGACCGTGATCCTCTTGCAGCAGGTCGCCAGCAACCGCGGCGTGGCGGCGCTGCCGAACTGGGCCTTGCAGGATGCGCTGGCTAAGGGCCAGCTCCGTGGCGTGCCGCTGGGCGAGCAAGGGCTGTGGCGCACCTTGTATGCGGCCGTGCGCGAGGAGGACTACGAGCGGCCGTACGTGCAGGCCTTTCTCGAACTCGCGCGGGAGGTGTCGGCTAACGTGCTCCATGGCATACGACTGAGCGTCGCTAGCTGACGGAAACCGCCGCCGTAGCCGTTCGGGGTACAGGCTTGAACTTCTAGCGGTTGCACAATATATTGATTAACGTCTTCATTGCACACCTATATATAGGGTGCAGAGAGGGGAACCCGGTGCGAATCCGGGACTGTCGCGCAACGGTGTGAGCGGCGCTGCCGCTTAAGTCCGATCGCCTCTGAAGACCCGCCGCGATCGCTTCGAGCGTACGGCGGTAAGCCGGAATCTTCGCGTCAAAGGTTCCCGGCGGATGGGTGCGCTCGGTCCTGCGGCGTACTTCTCCTCCGGCCCCTTCGCGTTGGTTCCTCGCGATCACTGTCCGGAGGAAACCATGCAATCTGCCGCTTTGTCAGTTCCAGTATCCGCACCACCCGCGCTGCGGGTGGTTCGCCGCAACGGCACTGTTACCGATTTCGACACCAGCAAGATCAAGGTCGCCATGAGTAAGGCGTTTCTTGCCGTGGAAGGCGGCCCCGCGGGCGATTCGCGCCGCGTGCACGATTTGGTCGAATCGCTGACGGCACAGGTCGTTGCGGCGCTGACGCGCCAGCCCGGCAGCACGACCGTGCATATCGAAGACATCCAGGATCAGGTGGAACTCGCCCTGATGCGAGGTGGGCACCATAAGGTCGCCCGGGCATACGTGCTGTACCGAGCCGAGCGTGCCCGCCAGCGCGCGGAACGAGAGGCGGCGCCATTCGAGTCCGCGGGCCTGCAGGTGACGCGGGATGACGGGGGCCGTCAGCCGCTAGCGGTCGCCGAGCTCAGGGCCCGTGTGCAAGACGCATGCGCCGGGCTGGAGGGGGTGGACCCCGAGCCCATCGTCGCCGAAACGCTGCGCAATCTGTTCGACGGCGTGCCCGAGCGCGAGGTCGGCCCGGCGCTGATCATGTGCGCGCGGGCGCTGATCGAGCAGGAGCCGAATTACAGCCAGGTGACCGCCCGGCTGCTGCTCGATGAGCTGCGTACCGAAGCGTTCGCTTTTCTGTACGGGCAGCGGCAGCGCATCAAGCAGTCCGAGATGCACGCGCGGTATGCGGAATACTTCAGCGATTACGTTCGGCGCGGCATAGAGCTGGAGCTGCTCGATCCTCGCCTGGCGGAGTTCGATCTTGAGCTGCTAGGCCGGGCGCTGGTGGCGGAGCGTGATCTGCAGTTCGACTATCTGGGGCTGCAGACGCTCTACGACCGTTACTTTCTGCATTGGCGCGACACGCGCTTCGAGCTGCCGCAGGCGTTTTTCATGCGAGTCGCGATGGGGCTGGCTCTGGGCGAGATCGAGCGCGAGGCGCGAGCGATAGAGTTTTACCGCCTGCTGTCGTCGTTCGATTTCATGTGTTCGACGCCGACGCTGTTCAACGCCGGTACGCTGCGGCCGCAGCTGTCCAGCTGCTATCTCACCACGGTGCCAGACGATCTGGCAGGCATCTACTCCGCGATTCGCGACAACGCGCTGCTGTCCAAGTTCGCGGGCGGGCTGGGCAACGACTGGACGCGCGTGCGCGCCATGGGCGCGCACATCAAGGGTACCAACGGCAAGAGTCAGGGCGTGGTGCCGTTTCTCAAGGTGGCCAACGACACCGCCGTGGCCGTCAACCAAGGCGGCAAGCGCAAGGGCGCGGTATGCGCTTATCTGGAAACCTGGCACCTCGATATCGAGGAGTTCCTGGAGCTGCGCAAGAACACCGGCGACGATCGCCGGCGCACGCACGACATGAACACAGCCAATTGGATTCCGGACCTGTTCATGCAGCGTGTCGCCGAAAACGGCCAGTGGACGTTGTTCTCCCCCGACGAGGTGCCCGACCTGCACGAGCTGTACGGCGAAGCCTTCGCCGAGCGCTACCGCGAGTACGAGGCCAAGGCCCAGCGCGGCGAAATCGCGGTGTTCAAAGTGGTCGGCGCCGTGCAGCTGTGGCGCAAGATGCTGAGCATGCTGTTCGAGACCGGGCATCCCTGGATTACCTTCAAGGACGCCTGCAACCTGCGCTCGCCTCAGCAGCACAGCGGCGTAGTGCACTCCTCGAATCTGTGCACCGAGATCACGTTGAACACCTCCGATAAAGAAATCGCCGTGTGCAATCTCGGCTCGGTGAACCTGGTCAATCATTTGGACGAGCATGGGCTGGACCACGACAAGCTGCGGGCGACAGTCCGCACGGCCATGCGCATGCTCGATAACGTGATCGATATCAACTATTACAGCGTGCCGGCCGCGCGGGCGTCGAACCTGCGCCACCGGCCGGTAGGGCTGGGCCTGATGGGTTTCCAGGATGCGTTGTACCGCTTGGGCTTGCCCTACGCCTCCGAGGAAGCGGTAGAGTTCGCCGATCGTTCGATGGAGGCGCTCAGCTACTACGCTATCGAGGCGTCGACGGAGCTTGCCGTCGAGCGCGGGCGCTACGCCTCGTTCGACGGCTCGCTGTGGAGCCAGGGCGTGCTGCCCATCGACTCGATCGAGCTGCTGGCGCGCGCTAGAGGTGGCGCGCTGGAGCTGGACCGCAGTCAGTCGCTGGACTGGAATGCGCTGCGCGAACGCGTGAAAACCGTGGGCATGCGCAATTCCAACTGCCTGGCCATCGCGCCCACGGCGACCATTGCCAACATCGTTGGCGTCTCGCAGAGCATAGAGCCCACCTACCGCAACCTCTACGTGAAATCGAACCTCTCCGGCGAGTTCACCGTGGTCAACGCCTATTTGGTGCGCGAGCTGAAGCTGCGCGGGCTATGGGATGAAGTAATGGTGAACGACTTGAAGTACTTCGACGGCTCGGTGCAGCTCATCGATCGCATCCCGGCGGAGCTGAAGCGTCTCTATGCAACCGCCTTCGAGATCGACCCCAAATGGCTGGTCGAGGCAGCCGCCCGGCGCCAGAAATGGATAGACCAGGCGCAGTCGCTGAATTTGTATATGAGCGAGCCTTCGGGCCCGAAGCTGGATGCGCTGTACAGACTCGCCTGGCGGCGCGGCCTCAAGACCACCTACTACTTGCGCACGATGGGCGCCACGCACGTGGAGAAAAGCACCGTTACCGGCAGTGCGCTGAATGCCGTGCCAGTACCGCCGGTGCCGCCGTCGGTTTGCTCCATAGACGATCTGGACTGCGAGGCCTGCCAGTAGCATGCCGCGTCGACCCCAAGCGCCTGCGGCCAGTAGTGTCCGGCAGGCCTCGAACACCGTTTTCCTAGGAGTAGTGGAATCATGTTGAGCTGGAACGACAGCGCCGAGTACAGCGCCGGCGGAGCGACCGGGCTTGAGCGCCTTGAGCGGGGCGCCGCCCGGATCCGGGTGGACGACAAGCGCATCATCAACTGCCGCGCCGATCTCAACCAGCTGGTGCCCTTCAAGTACCACTGGGCCTGGGAGAAGTATCTTGCGGCCAGCGCCAATCATTGGATGCCGCAGGAAATCTCCATGGCGCGGGATATCGAGCTGTGGAAGCGCCCCGACGGGCTCACCGACGATGAGCGCGTGGTCGTCAAACGCAGCCTGGGATTCTTCTCTACTGCCGATTCGCTGGTGGCCAACAATCTGGTGCTTGCCGTTTACCGGCACATTACCAATCCGGAGTGCCGGCAGTACTTGCTGCGACAGGCTTTCGAGGAGGCGCTGCATACGCATGCCTACCAGTACGTGATCGAATCGCTGGGCATGGACGAAGCCGAGCTGTTCAACATGTACCGGGAGGTCCCTTCGGTGGCGGCCAAGGCCGAATGGGCGCTGCCCTTTACCCAGAGCTTGGGCGATCCGAGCTTCCGTACCGGAACGCCCGCGGCGGATCAGCGCCTGCTGCGCGACCTGATCGCGTTTTACGTCGTTTTCGAAGGCATCTTCTTCTACACCGGGTTTGCGCAAATCCTCTCGATGGGGCGGCGCAACAAGATGACCGGAACCGCCGAGCAGTTTCAGTACATCCTGCGCGATGAGTCCATGCACATGAACTTCGGTATCGATGTGATCAACCAGATCAAGCTGGAGAACCCCCATTTATGGACTAGCGAGTTCCAGCGGGAAGCCCGGCAGCTGATTCTGGAGGGCATGCAGCTAGAGATCGATTACGCGCGCGACACCATGCCGCGGGGCATCCTCGGGCTGTCCGCGGGGATGCTGGAAGAGTACTTGCGCTTCATCGCCAACCGCCGCCTAGCGCAGATCGGATTGAGCGAGGAGTTCAAGGGCGCAACCAACCCATTTCCGTGGATGAGCGAGATTATCGACTTGAAAAAAGAGAAGAACTTCTTCGAGACCCGGGTCACGGAATACCAGACCGGCGGCGCGCTGAGCTGGTCCTGAGCCAATCGTGGCCGGCTTCGGCTCTTACGGAGCCGGCCACGATCTATTGCAAATGAGAATCGTTCGCGTTAAAAAGAACGGCACAACGCCTCGTAACATCCAACTGGGAGGTCCTTGTGCTGGCCGATCAGAATCTAACTCGCTGGTGCGGTGCGATGCGCTCCGCTCACGTTGCCGCGGAAGCGGGTGACATCGCGGATGCGGTACACCTGTACCACCTCGCTTCTCACGAAGCCGAACAGCTATTGCTGCACCGCTGCGAGGATTTGCCCGCGGCGCAGATGTTCGCTACCTCCTGGCAGGCGCTTGCCGACTGCTATCGCCGCCTGGAGCGCGAGGATCTGGCATTCTGGGCAGTGCGGCAGGCTCATAAGCGGCTGCTGGAGGTCGTGGAGGACGGTTGCTTGCCGGCGGAGTTCAGGCAGGACTGCCTGAAGGAGCTCAACCACAGCCTGCTGCCATTGCTGGCGATGTTGAAGACGACCCCGGAGGGAGCCGTGGAGGCGCAGCGACTGATCAACCAGACGCGTGCCCTGGGGGCGCGCGTGCTTGCCCTCGTGCCTTCCCGGCAGCGCTCGCAGCGAGTGGCGCATTGATCATGGCCGCCTCGGCAGGAACTTTGGGGCTGGCGCTTGCGGCGGCACTGGTGCTCGCGCTGGCCGCCGCTGCCCAATTGTGGCGAAGCGCTGCCGGCGTGGCACGCAGGCCGCTGTCTGCGCTGAGCAGCGGCCTGTTGCTGTTGCTGGCGGCTTTGCTGCCGCCGGTGCTGCTGCTACCCCCCGCGACCGGCGTTGCCGCCTGGGGTTGCATCGCTTTGTCCGCGACCTGCCTGCTCGTTATGTTCGCCGGGCGAGGCGGGCTTATAGATTGGCAGCCGACCGCAGCTCGGGCTGGGCGAGGAAAACGCGGGTATTCACCGGCCGCACATAAGCGCGGGCGCCGCGGGAGAGGTTCAGAGCCCGGAAGCGGTCTTTTTTCATTTCTACCGAGATGGCGGAGCCGTCGCTGAGTACTCGCAGTTCTAGCCGCGCGGTGGGTCCGACCACGGTGGTATCCTCCACTTCCACCGGCATGCTGTCCT
>CAYWPG010000032.1:0-4998 GCA_964460035.1 uncultured Alkalilimnicola sp. | reverse complement strand
CGCGCGGTGGGTCCGACCACGGTGGTATCCTCCACTTCCACCGGCATGCTGTCCTGGCCCTCGGGCTCGGCGAGCACCTCGAACTCGTGCGGCCGCACGTAAGCCACCGCCTCGGCGCTGTCCACGCCAACGTGTTCGGGAGCGGGAACCGTGATACCGCCGATCTGCGCCTGGCCGCCCGCGACCCGGCCGTGGAACAGGTTCACATTACCCAGGAAGCGATAGACGAATGGCGTGGCCGGATGATCGTAAACTTCCTCCGGCGAGCCGATCTGTTCGATCTTGCCGCGGTTCATGACCACCACGCGGTCCGCCACCTCCAACGCTTCTTCCTGGTCGTGCGTTACGAATACGCTGGTGACGTGAATCTCGTCGTGTAGTCGGCGCAGCCACCGCCGCAGCTCCTTGCGCACCTGCGCATCGAGTGCGCCGAAGGGCTCGTCCAGCAGCAAGACCTTGGGCTCCACCGCCAGGGCACGCGCCAGGGCGATGCGCTGCCGCTGCCCGCCGGACAGTTGCGAGGGGTAGCGGTCGGCCACCCAGTCCAGCTGGACCAGTTCCAGCAGCTCGCGCACGCGCTTGGCGATCTCGGCGTTGGATGGGCGCTCCCGGCGCGGGCGCACCCTAAGGCCGAACGCAACGTTCTCGAACACCGTCATGTGACGGAACAGCGCGTAGTGCTGAAACACGAAGCCTACCTTGCGCTCGCGCACGTGGACGTGGGTGGCGTCCACGCCGTGGAGACGGATCTGCCCCGAATCCGCCTGCTCGAGACCGGCGATCACTCTTAATAATGTGGTCTTGCCGGATCCGGACGGGCCCAGCAGCGCGGTGAGCTCGCCATCTGCAATATTCAGGTTGACGTTGTCCAGCGCGACGAAGTTGCCGAAGCGCTTGTTGACGCCAATGATGTCGATACTCATGAGTCCGTACCTCCGCCTTGAGCGCGCATCGGCTAGAGCGTAGCGTCATCGGCCTTATGCTTGGAAATACTAAATTCGAACTACCTTAATACCAGTTGGAATAACTGCACCGCCATGCTGCTACATAACGTACCGCAATAAGTAAATGACCAATCATTCCTTCGGGTTTTAATGACGCTCATCTAAAGTGGCTGCCTGATACGTTGCCGGACCAGACTCCCGCTGGCGCTCGCCACATGAAACAAGTGCTGTAGCGCCGTGGCGGTCTTGCTCGGCGTTGACGCGGATGCTTGCTGCGGCATTACCTGCGCAGCTTGGGGAGTAAGCCATGTCCAAACGAACGTTTCTCGCCGCTCTTGCCTTCGCGGTCGGCTTGTCCAGCCCGGCGCTTCATGCCGCCGATAGTCTGCTCAACGCGTCGTACGACATCGCGCGTGAGCTGTTCGCACAGATCAACCCGGTGTTCGTCAAGCACTGGGAAGAGCAGGCCGGTCAGAAGGTGGAAGTACGCCAATCGCACGGGGGCACCTCTCGGCAGGCGCGGGCCATCATCGAGGGGCTGCAGGCCGACGTGGTCACGTTCAACCAGGTCACCGACATCGATCTGCTGCACAAGCAGGGCAACCTGGTAGCCGCCAACTGGGCGGAGCGCCTGCCGCATAACAGCTCGCCGTGGTACTCGGCGCCGGCCTTCCTGGTGCGCAAGGGCAACCCGAAGAACATCCAGGACTGGGATGACCTGGTCCGCGAAGACGTGCGGGTGATTTTCCCCAACCCGAAGACCTCGGGTAACGCGCGCTACAGCTATCTTGGCGCCTGGACCTACGCGCATCGCCATTTCCAGGGCGACGAGGCCAAGATCCGCGACTTCGTGCAGCGGGTGCTGGCCAACGTGCCGGTGTTCGACACCGGCGGCCGCGGTGCCACTACCACGTTTGTCGAGCGTCGCTTGGGCGATGTGCTGATCACGTTCGAGTCGGAAGTGCACAACATCCGGCGCGAATACGGCGACGGCGAGTTCGAGGTGGTAGTGCCTTCCATGAGCGTGCTGGCCGAGTTCCCCGTCAGCGTCGTGGATAAGGTGGTTGATCGCCGCGGCAGCCGCGAGCTGGCCGAGGCGTACTTGAACTTCCTCTACAGCGACGCCGTGCAGGAGATCGCCGCCGAGAATTGGTACCGGGTGCGCTCCGAGGAAGTCGCCAAGCGCTATGCCGACCGCTTCCCGCAAATGGAGCTGGTGCGGGTCGAGGACGTGTTGGGTAGCTGGGACGAGATCAACGCAACCCACTTCGCCTCCGACGGCGTACTGGATCAGCTGATGGTCCGCGGTCGCCGCCGCTGAGCTCGAATCCCGTCCGTCCGGCGCGCCTGCCGGACGGACGCCGCAGATAGAGAGTCATGACCTCATTCGCGCTTCCGTTTCCACGCAGCAAGCGCGTTTTGCCCGGTTTCGGCCTGACCATGGGCACAACGCTGCTGTTCCTGAGCATCGTGATCCTGCTGCCGCTGAGCGGGCTGTTCGTGACCTCCGCCGGCTTGGGCTGGGAGGAGTTCTGGCGCATCGTCAGCGGCGAGCGTGCGGTAGCCTCTTACAAGGTGACGCTGTCGTCGGCGTTCATCGCCGCCGTCGCGAACACCTTGTTCGGGTTGCTGCTGGCCTGGATCCTGGTGCGCTACGAGTTCTTCGGGCGCAACCTGCTCGATGCGGTGATCGATTTGCCGTTCGCGCTGCCGACCGCGGTGGCGGGCATTAGCCTGACCACGCTGTTCGCGACCAACGGCTGGGCCGGCCGGTACTTGGACATGATCGGCATACAGGTCGCCTATACGCAGCTGGGCATAATCCTGGCGATGCTGTTCACCACTATCCCGTTCGTGGTGCGCTCGGTGCAGCCGGTGCTGGAAGACTTGGAGCCGGAGCTGGAGGAAGCGGCCGCCAGCTTGGGCGCCAGCGGCTGGCAGACGTTCACGCGCGTCATCCTGCCGGTGATCTTGCCGGCGCTGCTGACCGGATTTGCATTGTCCTTCGCACGCGGCCTGGGCGAATTCGGGGCCATCATCTTCATAGCGGGCAACATGCCGTTCGAGACGGAGATTACCTCGCTGTTGATCATGATCCGGCTAGAAGAGTTCGACTATCCGGCCGCTGCCTCGATCGCGACCGTGGTGCTGCTGGCGGCTTTTGCCATGCTGCTGATCATCAACCTGTTGCAGGCGTGGGCATCGCGCTACACGAGGCGGACATGAACGAGCAGGCTACCCGACTTGGCAATCCCTGGCCGCGGCGAGTGCTGATCGGTCTGGGCGTGACCCTCTCGCTGCTGCTGATCGTAATGCCGCTGGTGCTGATCTTCGCCCAGGCGTTCTCTCAAGGTTGGCAGGTTTACTGGGAGAACATCACGCACCCGGACACCGTGCACGCGATAAAGCTGACCTTGCTCGCGGCGGCTATCGCCGTGCCGGTGAACGTGTTGTTCGGCGTTGCCGCCGCATGGGCAATCACCCGGTTCGAGTTCCCCGGCAAGCGCGTGTTGATGACGCTGATCGACATTCCGTTCTCGATCTCGCCCGTGGTCGCCGGTGTGATGTACCTGATGCTCTATGGCCAGCGCGGATGGATAGGCGGCTGGTTAATGGAGCATGACATACAGCTGATGTTCTCCGTGATCGGCGTGGTGATGGTGACCGTCTTCGTTACCAGCCCGTTCGTCGCCCGCGAGCTGATTCCGTTCATGCAGCAGCAGGGCGATGAAGAGGAGGAGGCGGCCACAGTCCTGGGCGCCTCGGGCTGGCAGACGTTCTGGCGTGTGACGCTGCCGAATATAAAGTGGGCGCTGGTCTACGGAATCATTCTCTGCAATGCGCGCGCCATGGGCGAGTTCGGCGCGGTGTCGGTGGTATCGGGCAATATTCGCGGCGAGACGAATACCCTGCCGCTGCATGTGGAATTGCTCTATCAGGACTACAACGCCACCGGCGCGTTCGCCGCCGCCTCGCTGTTGGCGCTGCTCGCTATCGTGACCCTGCTGCTGAAAACTATCGCCGAATGGCGTCAGCGGCGCGCGCTTGCCAGCATTGCCGCAGCCGACCCGCGAGCGGCCACCGAGGCGTAGCACTGGCTTGACCGGTTGGGAGCGGCGGAAGGCCCGCCGCTCCCAGCGGTTAGGGGGGGTATGCGCGCGCACGCTCTGTGCGGCTCCGCCGTGTGTGTTCGGATCAGGCGCTGACCTGGCGCAGCCAGTCCTGCAGGTTGTAGTAGTTGGTCACTCGGGCGACCTTACCGTCTCGTATCTCGAAAAAGGCGCCGGCCGGCAGGCGGTAGGTCTGACCGCGTGCCTCCGGTAAGCCTTCATCGGTCGCCAAGTACGTTCCCAGCACCGTGAACTCCGCCGCGGCTCGCGTACCGGAAGCGTCGGTCATTACCACCAGGTCGCGAATCTCTTCCCGGTAGCAACGGTTCATTTTGTCCATGAAGGCAGCGAAGGCCGCTTTGCCGATCTCCCGCTCGCCTTGATTAATGTCGTGCACGACGTCGTCGGCGAGCAGGCCGAGGAACGCGTCCATGTCTTGGGCGTTAAAGGCAGCGTAGTAGCGCTCGATGAGGTCTTTGCTGTTCATGGCGTCTTCCGGAGAGGGGTTCAGGTTCGGGCCGGTCGCGAAGTATACCCGTGTCGATCGGACTACGATACGGCCTAGCCCGCGCTTCTGGCCGATGCTGCGATGTAAGCGCCCCCTGGCGGGAGTGGCTCTTTGTGGCATCGGTCCCCGGCCCCGAATCTGCGCCCTGGACACTGGTCCCTCCGCCCCCGACGAGCCCTCTTTGACTTGCGGGGAGCAAACATACAAGCGCTCCCGGGGCGTGACGGGCTTTTCGCTTCAGCCGCAGTGCGGAAGGCGAAGGCTGAGGTTCGCGCAGTGCGGCATCGCCCAGGGGCGCCCAAAGGGATGTATACGGCTGGGAGCTTACTTACGCGCCGGCTTGCTTGTAGAAGCGCTTAGTTTCGAACCTGTGCGAGCAGCGCAACCGCGCGTTGCGCTCCCATGGCGCGGGCAAGGCCCAGCGCCGTGACGCCGG
>CAYWPG010000031.1:0-49059 GCA_964460035.1 uncultured Alkalilimnicola sp. | reverse complement strand
CAACGCCTACGTGCCACAGGTGGGCTAGAGGCTCTCCTTAAAAACCACCCTCCGGTGCAGACAGCGGGCCGCTCCTGTGGGAGCGTCCGTCCGTAGGACTGCCCGTCGGCCATGAACCTTTGCCTCACTCACTGATTACGGAAAGATCCTTTAGATTTCTGCAAGGCCAGATCCAGTACAAGGAGGTGGTGGGACCCGCGGCCGCGCTCCGGCAAAGGCCGACGGCTGCGGGCTTAACGATGATGGAGCGCAGCGAGTTATAGTGAAGCATCGGTATTGACGGTACCGCTACTAAACCGCACTATTGGTACCAATAGCGCCCTTGGCAGTCCGCCGGCTTCACGAATTCAAGCCGAGCCGACCCCGGGGCCTTTTTTTTGGAGGGGGGATTCTTTGAACAAGAGGACCGCTTCTACCGAATCTTCATTTATGACTGCCCTCCTCTGAGCAAACGAACGCACAATCCCATCACCAAGAAAGCAATTAACTTTGCTCAGAGCGAAGCCGCCACTTTCCGGAATGCTTTCCACAAGACGCTTCGGAACCTCCGCAGCGTAGCGCTACGCATGGGTTACCTCGACGAGAGCAACGCCAAATGGACGCTGCGTCCTGATACGTTGAAAGCTCTGTTGTCGGGCGCACGCAAGATCGAAGATCTGACAGAAGACGAGGTTTTCTACGACGTCCGGCAGAAGAGCGTGGACATGAAGATCGGCCTGGACATCGCCTCGTTGGCCTTCAAACGCCAGGTTGATCAGATCGTGTTGATCTCGGGAGACAGCGACTTCGTTCCGGCAGCCAAGCTTGCTCGCCGTGAAGGCATTGATTTCATTCTCGATCCGATGTGGGCGAATATCCGTGCCGATTTGCATGAGCATATCGACGGCTTACGCACTACCTGCCCCAAGCCTGGCGCTCCTCCAGATGCAAACCCTCCAACTGATTCGGAATCGGCGCATGAGCAGCAGGATGAAACTGAGGTCGCAGCTGAGGCTGAAGATTAAGGTACGCCTTGTAGCTCAACTGCCGGTAATCTTCTTGAAAGAAGTTTCGCGTCATTGGAAGTGAAACGCGCTTTTCTTTATTAGAGTGAGTGTATCTATTCCAGGGCGCGTTAGCTATATATCTTGGATCTCTTGATCCGAGGTATAGCAGCTCCAACAGGTGAGCGGTGCCGCGCTAAGCGCGAAGCCATCCACCGGTGGCTGTCCGTAACAACGGACACGCTTAGCGCGACACTCCTATGGCAGGTGGGGCAGGAGGCTACGGCATCCGTACCGCAACGGCGGCTTGGTTGTAGCCCACTCCGGAGCCGATCATCACGACCAGATCGCCGGACTTGATCTTGCCCTTCTGAATCGCGTCATCCAGTGCCATGGGGATGCAGGCCGAGCCGGTGTAGCCGCTCTCTTCCATGATGGTGTGCGCCTTCTCCCGCGGTAAGCCGATGCGGTCGGCTACGCCCAGCACCGTGTGCTTGTTGACCTGCGTGAAGATGCAATGGTCCACGTCGTCGACGGTGAAATCGTTCTCGCGTGCCAGCCGGTCAAAGAGGATAGGCCAGCCCTCGTCGTTGATCTCGGGCGGATAGCGCTTGAGCAGGCGCACCTTGGTGCGGCCGGCCTGCACTGACTCCACCGAGGCGGGCTCGGCGGTGCCGCTGGACATGATCGCCCAGGCATCGTAGTAGCTGCCGTCAGCGCGCATCGCAGCGCCGATGAAGCCGGGCTTGTCGCAGGGCTCTATGACCGCGGCGCCTGCGCCATCGCCGTAGAAGAACACGGTGGGATCGTTGGGATCGGCCAGCTTGCGCATCATGTAAGCGCCGATCACCAGCACTGTATTGATGCTCTTGTTGGTGGCGATAATGCCGGCCGCAGAGGCGACCGCCGTGGGAAAGGAGGCACAAGCGCAGACTACGTCGAAGGTGCCCGCACGCGTAGCCCCAAGCTTGTGCTGTAGCACGGTGGAGGTGGCGGGGGTGGTGTAGTCCGGCGAGTCGGTCCCGAGAATGATCAGGTCCACGTCCTCGGGCCGGCGGCCGGCGCGCTCCAATGCCTGGCGTGCGGCTGGCAAAGCCAGATCCGAGGTGGCCCAATCGTCGGGTGCGTAATGACGGCGCAGAATGCCCGTCGCCGCTTCGAATTTACCGATAACCTCAGGCTTGCCCAATGCCGTAAAGCGCTCGTTGAGTTCGGCGTTGGTAACCACCCGCTCCGGTAGATAATGGGCAGTTGAAATAATCGTGGCGTAACGCATGTCAATCTCCCTGTTACGGATAACGCCATTCTACGTCCATGCGGGCGTTAGGTCTGTGTCATTTTTTGCGCTGCGGCAAATATAGCTCTGTAATCGTTCCTGCCGCCACTTCGGCAGCCATGGCGACCGTTTCCGATAGTGTCGGGTGCGGGTGGATGGTAAGCGCTATGTCTTCGGCGTCGGCGCCCATCTCGATGGCTAGCGCTGCTTCGCTGATCAGATCGCCGGCATTCGGGCCGGTAATCGCCGCTCCTATCAAACGCCCGCTGTCCTTGGCAAACAGCAGTTTGGTCAGTCCGTCGTCCCGCCCCATGGTTAGGCTACGCCCATTGGCCGCCCAGCGAAAGCTGGCCTTTTCATAAGCGATTCCCTGAGCTTTCGCTTCATCTTCGGTAAGCCCGGCCCAGGCGACTTCCGGATCGGTATAGGCAACCGCAGGGATGACGCGAGCATCGAAGGCGTGCTTGTAACCGGCGATGACCTCGGCGGCGATTTTGCCCTCGTGACTTGCCTTATGGGCCAGCATGGGCTGACCGACGATGTCGCCGATGGCGAAGATGTGCTCCACTTGAGTGCGCATCTGCTCATCGACTTGTATGTAGCCGTGCTCGTCGGGGCGCAGCCCGGTCGCATCGAGATTGATGCGATCGCTATTGGGTCGCCGGCCTATGGCCACCAGCACGCGATCGAAACGTTCCTGCACCGGCGCATTGGGACCCTCCAAGCGCACGTTGACGCCGGTATCGTCCGGGCTAAGCTCGGCGACCTTGGTGTTCAGGAAGATATTCTCGTAACGCGCCTGGATGCGCTTGAGCAGCGGGCGCACCATGTCCTGATCGGCGCCGGGTATCAGCCGGTCTGCCAGTTCGACCACCGTGACCTTGGTTCCTAGCGCGGCGTATACAGTGGCCATTTCCAAGCCGATGATGCCGCCCCCCACGACCAGCAGCCGTTGGGGAATGTCGGACAGCTCAAGCGCTGCGGTGGAGTCCATGATGCGCGGGTGCTCCAGGTCGAAGCCCGGCGGCGCCACTGGCCGCGATCCGGCGGCGATGATGCAGTGGCGGAAGCGAATGCTGCGTTCTTCGCCCTCGGCGGTGCGTACCGCAAGGGTGTGCGCATCGACGAAGCGCCCCTCGCCGTGCACGACTTCCACCTTGCGCTGTTTGGCGAGCGTTTTCAAACCGCCGCTAAGACGGCCTACGATGCCGTTCTTCCACTCCGCCAGTTTGCGGTGATCGATTTTCGGCGTGCCGAAGTCGATGCCATGTTCGCGCATGGCTTGCGCTTCGTCGATGACTTTGGCCGCATGCAGTAGGGCCTTGGAGGGAATACAGCCGACATTCAGGCAAACGCCGCCCAGGTCGGCATGGCGCTCCACCAGTACGGTGCGCAGCCCAAGGTCGGCGGCGCGGAAGGCTGCGGTATAGCCGCCCGGGCCGGAGCCCAGAACCAGGACATCGCAATTGGCGTCGCCTTGCGAAGTTGCGACGCTGGTCGGTTCCGGCGCCACCGCCACCGCCGGCACTGTTGGCGCGGGCGGTTCACTAGCGGCCGGCGCGGGACGCGGACTCGCAGCGGCCGCTGTTTCCACTTTGATGGTGGCCACGCGATCGCCTTGGCTAACCTTATCGCCGACTTTCACGTGCACCGCGGTAACCGTGCCCGCCTCGGTGGCGGGCACTTCCATGGTGGCCTTGTCGCTCTCCAGCGTGATCAGCGACTGCTCTTTCTCCACCCGGTCGCCTGGCGCGATCAGCACTTCGATTACGTCGACTTCGTCGAAGTCGCCGATGTCCGGAATCGTGAGTTCGATTGTTTCTGCCATGGCTAGTTTCCCGGCTGGCTGTAGCGTCTACAACAGGATGCGCCGCATATCGGCGAGCACTGACGCTAGATAGGTGGTGAAACGGGCAGCCGCGGCACCGTCGATGACACGATGGTCGTACGACAGCGACAGCGGCAGCATTAGCCGAGGCTGAAAGCTGGTGCCGTCCCAAACCGGCTTCATCGTTGCGCGAGAAACGCCGAGTACGGCCACTTCCGGCGCGTTGACGATGGGAGTGAACGCCGTGCCTCCAATGCCGCCCAGGCTGGAGATGCTGAAACAGCCGCCCTGCAGGTCGCCCGGAGCGAGTTTGCGTTCGCGCGCCTTGCTGCTGATTTCGCCCAGTTCCTTGGCGATCTCGTAAATGCCTTTGGTGTCCACATCGCGCAGCACCGGCACCACCAGCCCTTCCGCCGTGTCCACCGCTACGCCGATGTGCACGTAGCGCTTGAGAATGAGCGCGTCGCCCTCGGGCGCGAGAGAGCTGTTGAACTCGGGGAACTCGCGCAGAGCCGATGCGCAGGCCTTGACCAGGAAAGCGAGCAAGGTGAGCTTCGCGCCGCGCGCTTCGGCTGTCTTGAGGTGTGCCTTGCGAAAGGCTTCCAGCTCGGTGATGTCGGCTTCGTCGAACTGGGTGACATGCGGAACGTTAAGCCAGCTTCGATGCAGATGCGGCCCCGAGAGCCGCTTGATCCGCGACAGCGGCTGACGCTCTGTCGGGCCGAACCGCTCGAAGTCCACGGCAGGAATTGCGGGGATTCCCGCCCCGGCAGAGGCCGCGGGGCCTTGCTGCATCACCTGCTTGACGTACGCGGTAACGTCGTCCTTTGTAATGCGGCCCTTGCGAGCGCTGCCCTTTACCTGGCTGAGGTCTACCCCCAGGCTGCGCGCGAACTTGCGTACGGCGGGACTGGCATGCGCGCGCTTATGCGCCTCGGTATCGATGACGGGGCTTACCGGCGGTGGACGACGCGCGGGCGGCGTGGTGGCACCGGGCGCCGGCGCGGAGGGCGGCTCCACGGCAGCCGCCGCGGGTGGCGCCTCCTTGGGAGCCGGCTCCTCGCGCATAGGATCTTGGCGCGGCTGCGCTACGACCTCATCCTCTGCCGGTTCGGGCGTCGGCTTGCCGGCCTCGCCGGCGGCGGCCTCCAGTACGGCAATCAGAGTGCCTTCGCGGACTTTGTCTCCTACCTTGAGCTTGACCTCTTTGACGACGCCGGCAATAGGCGCCGGCACTTCCATGGTGGCCTTGTCGCTCTCCAGCGTGATCAGCGACTGCTCTTTCTCCACCCGGTCGCCTGGCGCGATCAGCACTTCGATTACGTCGACTTCGTCGAAGTCGCCGATGTCCGGAACTCTAATCTCTTCTGTCAAGGCGGCATCTCCTGCTTAGGGGAGCGTCTAGACCGTGGTCGGGTTCGGCTTGTCGGGGTCGATCCCGTACTTGCCTATGGCCTCGCTGACCTTGGCTGCCGGTATCCGGCCTTCGTCCGCCAGAGCTTTGAGCGCAGCGACCGTCACGTAGTACCGGTCGACCTCAAAGAAGCGCCGCAGCTCCTCGCGCGTATCGGACCGACCGAAGCCGTCGGTGCCGAGCACGATATAGCGGCGATCTACATAGGGGCGGATCTGGTCGGCGAATGCGCGCATGTAGTCCGTGGCAGCGACCGCCGGTCCGGGCCGATCTTTCAGACATTGCTCGACGTAGGATTGCCGTGGCGCTTCCTCGGGGTGGAGCATGTTCCACCGCTCGCAGGCCATGCCGTCGCGCCGCAGTTCGGTGAACGAGGTACAGCTCCAGATGTCCGCCGCAACTCCCCAGTCCTCCCGCAGCAGTTCGGCCGCGGCCATGACCTCCCGCAGGATCGTCCCGGAGCCGAGCAGCTGCACCTTCAGCTCCGAATCCTCGCCCTCGCTCAGCAGGTACATGCCTCTGCGGATGCCTTCCTCCGCACCGGCCGGCATGGCTGGGTGAGGGTAGTTCTCGTTCATCATGGTGATGTAGTAGAAGACGTCTTCCTGATCTACGTACATCCGTCGCAGGCCGTCGTGAATGATCACGGCCAGCTCGTAGGCAAAAGTCGGGTCATAGCTGATGCAGTTGGGGATGGTGGATGACAGCACGTGGCTGTGCCCGTCCTGGTGCTACAGCCCTTCGCCGTTGAGCGTGGTGCGCCCGGCCGTGCCGCCCATCAGGAAGCCCCGCGCGCGCATATCGCCGGCGGCCCATGCCAGGTCGCCCACCCGCTGAAAGCCGAACATGGAGTAGAAGGCATAGAACGGAATCATCGGGATTCCGTGGTTCGCATAGCTGGTGCCCGCCGCTATCCACGAGCTCATGGCGCCGGCTTCCGTGATGCCTTCCTCGAGGATCTGCCCGCGCTTGTCCTCCTTGTAGTACATCAGCTGGTCGGCGTCCTGGGGCTCGTAAAGCTGGCCCTGGGCAGAGTAGATGCCGAGCTGACGGAACAGCCCTTCCATGCCGAACGTGCGTGCCTCGTCGGGGACGATGGGCACGATGTGGCGGGCGATCTTCTTATCGCGCACCAGTATCGAGAGAATGCGCACGAACGCCATCGTGGTGGACAGCTCGCGCTCGCCGCTCCCCTTGAGCAGCAGCTCGAAGGCGGAGAGATCGGGAATCTCCAGCTTCGGCGCTTCGCTGTGGCGCGCCGGCAGGTAGCCGCCCAGCGCCTCGCGACGCGCGCGCAGATACTTGATCTCCTCGCTGTCCTCGGGCGGTCTGTAGAACGGCGCGTCGGCGAGCTGCTCGTCCGGGATCGGGATGTTGAAGCGGTCGCGGAAGGCCCGGAGCGCCTCGACACCCATCTTCTTCTGCTGATGGGTGATATTCTGCCCCTCGCCCGCGACGCCCATACCGTAGCCCTTGACGGTTTTGGCGAGGATTACGGTCGGCTGGCCCTTGTGGTTCACCGCTGCGTGATAGGCCGCGTAAATCTTGTGCGGGTCATGGCCGCCGCGGTTGAGTCGCCAGATGTCATCGTCGGACATGTTGGCGACCATAGCCTTGAGCTCGGGGTATTTGCCGAAGAAATGCTCGCGCGTGTAGGCGCCGCCCTTGGCCTTGAAGTTCTGGTACTCGCCGTCGACGGCCTCTTCCATCCGCTTGCGCAGAAGTTGCTTGGTGTCCTTGGCGAGCAGCGGATCCCAGTAGGAGCCCCACACCAGCTTGATGACGTTCCAGCCCGCGCCGCGGAACTTGCCTTCCAGCTCCTGGATAATCTTGCCGTTGCCCCGCACCGGGCCGTCCAGGCGCTGCAGGTTGCAGTTGATAACGAAGATCAGGTTGTCCAGGTTCTCGCGTGCAGCCAGCCCGATCGCGCCCAGCGATTCCGGCTCGTCCATTTCGCCGTCGCCCATGAACGCCCACACCTTGCGATCGCCGGTGTCGGCGATGCCGCGATTGTGCAGGTATCGCATGAAACGCGCCTGGTAGATCGCCATGATGGGCCCAAGCCCCATGGATACGGTCGGGAACTGCCAGAAGTCGGGCATCAGCCAGGGGTGCGGGTAGGACGTCACCCCAATGCCGCCCACGTCCCGACGGAAGTTGTGCAGTTGCTCCGCCGTCAAGCGCCCCTCCAGGTACGCGCGGGCATAAATGCCCGGCGCGGAGTGGCCCTGGATGAAAATCATGTCGCCGCCATGCTTGTCGCTGCGCGCGCGCCAGAAGTGATTGAAGCCCACATCGTAGAGCGTCGCGCTGGAGGCGAAGCTGGCGATATGCCCCCCTATGCCTTCATGCAAGCGGTTTGCCTTGACCACCATGGCCATGGCGTTCCAGCGGATGAGCGAGCGCAGCCGCCACTCAAGAGCGTGGTCGCCGGGAGATCGCGCCTCCAGATGAGGGGGGATGGTGTTCAGGTAAGCCGTGGTGGCCTTGAAGGGGATGTGTGCGCCGCGCCGGCGCGCCTCATCGACCAGCGCCTCGAGCAGGAAGTGTGCGCGCTCGGGCCCATCGGCGTCGATTACCGCTTCTAGCGCTTCCACCCATTCGCGCGTTTCGAGCGGATCGATATCTTCGGGTCTGTCAGCCATGACGATACCTCTTGGGTAAGTCACGGACCCGGCCGCCAGGCGAGGCAAGATAGGGATGGTCCTGCCACAATGCTTCGCTTTTTGGGCGATGCTGCCACGCGGGCCGGGGAGCCGTGGTGGCCTGCCGTTTGTTGTTATTCGTTGACAGCATCATACGGGTCCGGTTCGTTGTTTGCCAGCCGTCAGCGGCGACAGCGTGGGCTCCACGGCCGGCACAGTGCGGGAAGTCGACATGCCGGCGGTCACCGCAAAGCGCATGGCATCCTCTATGCTCATGTCCAATGGCTGCAGGGCGCTGCGCGGCATGAGCAGCGTGTAGCCGCCGATCTGATAACTCATGGGCAGGTAGACGGCGACGGTATCGGTGTCGCCGAGGCCCGGAGGGGCATCGCTGAAGTCTTGTCGCGTGACGAAGCCGAGCACGCGAAACCCAGTATCGCCCAGCGTCACCATCACCACCTGGCTAGGCGTCTCGGGCTCGGACTTGGCGAAAAACGCCATCAAGTCCTGCACGGCGCCGTATACGGTCTTGACCAGCGGAATGCGTTGGAGAAAACGATCCTCCATGGTGCGCCATACTTGCTGGACGACGTAGGCGTTGAGCATCAGGCCAATGGCCAGCACCAGTAGCAGCCCCGCAACCAGTCCCAGCCCGGGAACGTACCACTGCTCGGGCAGTACCTGGCGCAGTATGCGCCCGAGCACCGCCTCTGCCGTACTGCCGACCCAGAACAGCAGGTAGAGCGTGATGGCGGCCGGTAGCACGGCGGCTAAGCCTTTGATAAAGGTCGAGCTAATGCTCTTCATGTACAAGCCTCTTCCTTCGAAAGGACACGAAAATCCGTGGCACATGCCCAAGGTCGAGATTCGCTGCCCGGCCATGCACATGGTTGCGGGCATTAGAAGAGTCGTAACGACCGCAGAGCGCGCGGTTAGTTCGGTTCCGTGAGGTCTTCTCGCATGGCCGGGGGCGGCTGCGGTATCCATCTGCGCCGCTGTACCTGGCGCTTTCTGAGATGGAGGCTGTGCCCTGCTAGCTCCAGCCCGGCAAGGCGCGCTCCTCGCTCCGGCAACGAGCTATCGTCTCCAGTCCCCAGATGGGTGTGCGATAAGGGTCAGGACTGGGCGTGACGCTGCAGGCCGGTGGCTATGATCTCGTCGAAAATGGACTCCATGGTCGCCAGATCGAGCGGCTTGTGGAAAAAGCGATCGAAGCCGGCCGCTGTAGCCTGGGCACGCGTGCGATCGTCGTCGAACCCAGTGAAGGCGATGAGGTACGAGTGGCAGCCGCGTTCGCGCAGCGCCCGCGCCAGCTCGAATCCGCTCATATCGGGCAGGCCAACGTCGATAACTATGATGTCCTGATCGTTGGCAGCGGCCTGCTGCAGCGCCTCGGTGCCGGTTTCGGCAAACTCGAAATGGTGCGGCTGCTCCTCCAGCAACAGCTGCATGATGGTTCTCAAAGGCGCGTCATCCTCGACGATCATGATGTGCAACGTGTCCATAACGTTTCTCGCCCTTATGCGGTAGCCGGCTACCGCTCTATCCCACTTGTGGTGGCTGTCGCGTCGAAACAATGCCTCTGCGGGCCGCCAGACCCGGGGGCTATGTCGATGGGGCGCTGCTACGGTGACCGCACCGTGCTGTGCGGACCGGACGGGTGCGTTCCGCAGCCGATGCGATAAAGACAAAATAACACAGAATGATGTACTTGACGGCCAACGGTCGAGTCGGCCGTCAAGTGGTCATGTCAGTCCAGCCTGTGCGGCGGTACTCACTGACGTGCGCCCGTCAGCGTCAGGTCGACCTCGCCATGGTTGTCGAAGGGGATGCGGCCTATGCCGAGACGGTCGACGTTAATGTCGCCGTGGACGCGGTAGGCGAACCGGGCGTCGCCGCGCTGCAATCGCTCGAGCAGCCATTGGCCGGTGCGCAGCAGGTTGGTGGAAAGCTCAAGCTGAACGTCGCTTTCGCCATACGCGGGCAAGCTGAAGGGCGCAGCAGTTACTCCGCTGGCGAATTCGGTGCCCTCGAGCTCCAGGGCGTAGCTCACGCCGCGAATGGGCAGCGGTATCGGATTGGGGTTCTGCGCGCGCAAGGTGATCAGATAGCGCTGCTGTAGCAGCCCTAGCTCCTTGATCTGGATGTGAGCGACCTGCAGACGCGGGCGCTCGATCTGGGGCCGTAACGTCGCGCAGGCGCTCAGCGCGATCAGCAGCAGTAGGAGCAGGCAGAGTTTGGCCAACCGGGTCATGCCGTCGTGAACCTCGAAGTTATTTGGCTTGCGGCTTATCGCGCGGGCGAGCGTCAGAGTTCCTCGCTGGCCCAGTCGCGCGGCGGCAGAAAACGCTCGTACAGTTCGGCTTCCGGGCTGCCGGGTTCCGCTTGCCATCCGTACTCCCAGCGTACCAGCGGGGGGAGCGACATCAGGATGGATTCGGTTCTGCCCCCGGACTGCAGCCCAAAGCGGGTGCCGCGGTCCTGCAGCAGGTTGAATTCCACATAGCGGCCTCGCCGGTAAAGCTGGAACTGCCGTTCGCGCTCGCCGTAGGGCATGTCGCGCCGGCGCTCTACGATAGGGCGATAAGCGGGCAGGAAATGATCGCCGACGGAGCGCATGAAAGCGAAGGCGTTATCGAAACCGCCCTCGTCGAAATCGTCGAAGAACAAACCGCCTATGCCGCGGGGCTCCTGCCGGTGCGGTAGATAGAAGTACTCATCGCACCAGGCTTTGAAGCGCGGATACAGATCGTCGCCAAAAGGCGCGCAGGCGGCCTTGGCCGTGCGGTGCCAGTGCACGCAATCTTCCTCGAAACCATAGTAGGGCGTCAGGTCGAAGCCGCCGCCGAACCACCACACAGGCGCCGCGCCGGGTTTCTCGGCAATGAAGAAGCGCACATTGGCGTGCGTGGTCGGCACGTACGGATTGCGCGGGTGGATAACCAGCGAAACTCCCATGGCTTGGAAGCCGCGTCCGCCGAGTTCCGGACGGCGCTCGGTGGCGGTGCCGGGAAGGTTGGTGCCGTAGACGTGGGAGAAACCAACGCCGGCCTGCTCGAATACGCCGCCTTCGCGTAATACCCGGGTGCGACCGCCACCGCCATCCGGCCTCTGCCATGGATCCTCGCGGAAGCGGGCGGCACCGTCCAGGCGCTCAAGCTCGCTGCAAATTGTATCCTGCAGTTGCATCAGATAATCGCGGACCTGTTGGATGGCGGTGTCGGTGTTCTCGGTCATAGCTCTTCTCGAGTACGGATGATGTGAATGGCGCGCATGGGCGGGAGCGGTACCGTTCCCATCAGCCTGCGCGGATAACGCGCCCGTCTCTGGCATCGATTATTGCCGTGGGGCGTGCTTGCCCCCCAAGGGGGCCGCTGACTACGAGATCGATGTCGGCGCCGAACAGCAGCCGGGTACGCAGCGCGCTGCGTGCGGGCGGGCGGCCGCTCCGGTTCGCACTGGTGGAGACCAGCGCGCCGCCGAACGCCCGGCACAGCGCGGCGGCAATGGGGTGCGCGGTAACCCGGACCGCCAGCGTATCGTGGCGGCCGACGATCCAGCGCGGCACCTGCTCCGAGGCCGGCATGAGCCAAGTTACCGGGCCGGGCCAGCTGGCGCGCACGCGTGCGCCCATAGCCGGATCGATAGGGCCGAGAAATGGCGCCAGCTGCGACTCGTCGGCGGCGATCAGTATCACGCCCTTGGAGTCCGGCCGCCGCTTCAGCGCCAGCAAGCGCGCGAACGCCTGCTGATTCAACGGATCGCATCCAAGCCCGTATACCGCCTCGGTCGGATAGGCGATGAGCCCGCCCTGGCGCAGGCAGTGCGCGATCCATTTGAGCCGGAAATCGCTCAGGATGACTTCCGTCGGCCTCCCCGGACCGTTTTCTTGTCCGGTGCCTTGGCGAGCAGCTCCAGGCATTCTTCCAGCTCCAGGCTCTCAGGTTCGCGCCCTTTGGGAATGCGAGCGTTTTTCTTGCCGTCGGTGATATATGGCCCGTAACGTCCGCGCAGGATCTGAATACCGCCGTCGAAGCTGCGGATGATGCGGTTGGCGTCCGCCTGCTTCTTCTCGGCGATCAGCTCCAGTGCGCGCTCGCGGGTAATCGTGTACGGGTCGTCCTCTTTGATGGATACGTAGTTCTTGCCGTAACGGACGTAGGGACCGAAACGGCCGATATTGACCTGAATCGGCTCGCCCTCGGGCGTCTCGCCTAGGTCGCGCGGTAGCTTGAACAGCTCCAGCGCTTCCTCGAGCGTTATGGTCTCCATGTTCTGGTGGCTGCGCAGGCCGGCGAACCGGGGCTTTTCCTCATCGTCCTTGGTGCCGATCTGGACGAAAGGTCCGAAGCGCCCGATGCGCACACTCACCGGGCGGCCGCTGGCCGGGTCGATGCCGAGTTCGCGCGCCTGCATGACCTGCTCGCGCGAGACCTTCGCTTTCTCTTCGACGCGTGAGCGGAAGGGCTCCCAGAACTCCCGCATCAATGGTATCCAGTCGCGCTCGCCGCGCGATACCGCGTCCAGATCGTCCTCCAGCCGGGCCGTGAAGTCGTAGTCCACGTACTGATCGAAGTGCTCGGTCAGGAACTTGTTGACCACGCGGCCTACATCAGTTGGCTGGAAGCGCCGATTCTCCAACGTGACGTACTTGCGCTGCTGCAGCGTCGAAATGATGGTCGCGTAGGTTGACGGGCGGCCGATACCGTGCTCTTCCAGCGCACGCACCAGGCTTGCTTCGGTGTAGCGGGGTGGCGGCTCGGTGAAGTGCTGCTCGGGCCGCAATTCCTTGAGCGCGACTTCTTCGCCTTCCTTTAGCGGCGGTAGCCGCTTCTCGGCCGCTTCCTTCTTGTCGTCCTGGCCTTCCTGGTAAACGGCCATAAAGCCAGGATCGGCCACGGTGGAACCGGTGGCGCGGAACACATGCTCGCCGGCGGTGAGATCCACGCTGACGGTGTCGATGGTGGCGTGGATCATTTGACAGGCGATCGCGCGCTTCCAGATCAGCTCGTAGAGGCGGAACTGCTCGTCGGTGAGTTTGGCCTTCACCTGCTCCGGTGCATTGGCCGCGTTGGTCGGGCGAATGGCTTCGTGCGCTTCCTGGGCGTTCTTGGACTTGGTCCGGTAGACATGCGGCTGCGCCGGCAGCGCGTTCGGCCCGAACCGCTCCTGAATGACTTGGCGGATGTCGGCGACCGCTTCGGCCGAGAGGTTGACCGAGTCCGTACGCATGTAGGTGATCAGGCCCACTGCGCCGCCCCCCAGGTCTATGCCTTCATAGAGCTGCTGGGCAATGCGCATGGTGCGCTGCGTGGTGAAGCCAAGCTTGCGCGAGGCCTCCTGCTGCAGCGTCGAGGTGGTGAATGGCGCGGCTGGATTGCGGCGGCGCTGCTTTTTCTCTATGCGGGCAACGCGCAGCTTGCCTTGCGCGGCATCCAGCAGGGCTTGCTCGATCTCGCGCGCGCGCTGCTCGTTCTCTATGCTGAATTGCTCGAGCCGCTCGCCGCCGAAGCTGTGCAGCCTGGCCGAGAACTCCTCCCCGGCCTTGTCCAGATCCGCTTCGACCGTCCAGTACTCGCGCGACTTGAACGCTTCGATCTCAAGCTCGCGCTCGACGATCATGCGCAGCGCCGGGCTCTGCACGCGGCCGGCCGAAAGCCCTGTGCTGATCTTCTTCCATAGCAGCGGGCTGAGGTTGAAGCCCACCAGATAATCGAGTGCCCGCCGCGCTTGCTGAGCGTTGATCAGCGCGGTGGAGAGCTGGCGCGGGTTCGCGATGGCTTCTTGGATAGCACGCTTGGTGATCTCGTGGAACACCACGCGATGCACCGGTTTGCCGTCGATTACGCCCTTCTCTTTCAGCAATTCGTAGAGATGCCAGGAAATGGCCTCGCCCTCGCGGTCGGGGTCGGTCGCGAGGTAAAGGGCATCGGCCTGCTTCGCCGCTTTGGCGATGGCCTCCACGTGCTTGGCGTTCTTGTCGATCACCGTGTACTTCATCTTGAAGTCATGCGCGGGATCGACCGCGCCCTCCTTAGGCACGAGATCGCGTACATGCCCATAGGAGGCCAGTACCTGGAAGTCTTTTCCCAGGTACTTGTTGATCGTGCGGGCCTTCGCAGGGGACTCGACAATAACCAGGTTCTTACTCATGGGCGGCAGTTTGGGTCAAAGGCTTCGTAACATGCAACTGGCAATGTGGCGGCAGGAGAAAACGCGCACCATCCGCCCATGGCGGGTGCAGGAGCGTTCGAGGGCGCGATCAGGCGAGCTCGGGCATTACGCGACCGGCCGACACGAGCCCGGAGGCTCGTTCAGCTGTCGGCCAAAGCGTCCCGCCGCGGCATGCGCGGCCTACCGTGGAGGCGCTTAGTGCAGAAACTGCACGGGGTTCTCGAACAGCAACGTTTCCATACAGGCGTAGGCCTCTTCCTGGCCAGGCTGATTGAACAGCACCATCAGGACCAGCCATTTGAGGGAGTCGATGTCGACCTCCTCGTCATCCAGCGCCATCACCTGGTCGATGATCAGCTCGCGGCTGGCTGCGGTGAGAATGCCTACTTGTTCGAGAAACAGCAGCAAGCCTCTGCAATCGGTGTCCAGCTTGGCCATTTCGCTCTCAGCGTAGACACGGATCGCGTTGCTGCTGTTGACAGCCGCCGGCGGATTTTCGCGGGATGCCGCCAAACCATCCAACCAATCGAAAGCCTTGCGGATTTCGGCGGAAGTGAATCCGGCCTCGAAAAGTTCCGATTCGAGGGAGTCTCGGTCCGGTTGCGGTTCGTCGTCGTGGTAAAAGTAGTTCTCGAACAGATACATCAAGACGTCGAACACGTTTTCTTTCATCTCACGTCCCTTTACGGGTGCGGGCATAAGTCCCGCCGGCGCAGGCTGTAACGTAGCCCTCCAGTTCCAACACAAGCAGGATGGAGGAAACGGTTGCGGTCGTCAATTGCGTGCGTTCGAGTATCACGTCCAGGGGCGTGGGATCGTAGCCAAGCGCATCGAGTACACGCCGGTAGTCGTCGTCCAGCTCCGGCCCTGCCATTGGGGTGGAGCCGGTGTCGGCCTCGCTGGCTGGCGTCAGCGCAGGCAACTCCGGCGGCGGCAGCTCGTCGAGTATGTCGCTCGCCGTTTCCACCAACTTGGCGCCTTGGCGGATCAGCGCATGGCAGCCCTTGGCAAGCGGGTTGTGGATGGAGCCGGGAATGGCGAATACTTCGCGCCCCTGTTCCACCGCATAGCGCGCGGTAATGAGCGAGCCGCTGCGCAGGCTTGCCTCCACCACCAGCGTGCCCAGGCTAAGCCCGCTGATAATGCGGTTGCGCCGGGGGAAGTTCTCGGGGCGTGCGCCGGTGCCAATGGGCAGTTCCGATACCAACGCCCCTTGCTGACTGATCCGATGCGCCAGATCGCGATGGCGCGCGGGGTAAACCCGATCCAGGCCGGTGCCGACCACCGCGACGGTCACCCCTCCGGCTGCCAGCGCACCTTCATGCGCCGCGGCGTCCACTCCCAAGGCAAGGCCGCTGGTGATCGGTATGCCGGCGGTGGCCAAGTGGCGTGCAAACTCGAAAGCGTTGTCCTTGCCGCCGCGGCTGGGATTACGACTGCCCACCACCGCGAGTTGCGGCAGGCTGAGCAGCCTGGGTTCGCCGTGCACGAACAGCAGCGGCGGCGGCTGAGCGATCTCCCGCAACAGCGGCGGGTACAGCGGGTCGGTCAGACGCAGGATGTGATGGTCCGGGGCATCCAGCCACTCCAGGTCGGGCGCTATCAGCTCGCGGTCTGCTTCGCGCAGCGCCGTAACTGCTGCCGCATCCAGGCCCAGGGCGAGCAACTCGCGCTGGCTGAGGTCGAACAGGTGGCGCAGCTGCGCCACGCTGGCCAGCAGCTGCCGAAACCGGGCGCTGCCGAAACCGGGCAGACGATGCAGCAGCAACCAGGCGGCGAGCTCGTCCGCCTCGTCGGTGACGGCGGAATCGGGCAGGACCATCGGGCTACGGGTTACGCACCGCGTCCAAGGTGTGCATGGCCTGGGTCGCTCGCATGACCAGCCCGAAGCTGAGGCGGTCGAAGGCGCGAAATACGATCAGCTCGCCGGCTCGCTCGTCCGGCAGGCGCACGTTCTCCCGGCGACGGCTGCCGTAGGTGTCGCGCACGGTACGGCCGCTCTTGTAAATGGCCAGCACATCGCCGACGGCGAGGCCGTGCTCCAGCCCCCGATTGATGGCGACCACGCTGTATTGCCCGATCTGAGAGACGCCATCGAGTACCGAGATGATGCGGCCGTCGATGCGGGCCTCGGGAGCTTTGGGAAAGAAGTTGCTGCCGAAGCGGGAGTCGCGCGCCTCCAGCAGCCGGTCGCCAGGGAGGATCTCGCGGTTGCTGCGCGTTATCGACAGCGTCGCAGGCTCGCCGCCTTGCTCGACGGCGGCCTCGCCTACGTGCAGGGCGGTGTAGCCCAGAATCTGCCTGGTTTCGGGATCGCGCAGTGCATCGCCGGCGCGTACCAACGTGTAGTTGCCGGCGTCGGCCTTGAGCCCGCGGGCATAAACGCGGTCGGTGCGGCTGCCCATTACGCGCTCGTCGCTGCCGGCGACGATGTAGGGCGCCCGCTCCAGGGCTTGGGCGCTGACCACGGTCGTTTCGGTAAGAAACGGCCGGATGGCGTCCAGCGGGATGGTGGGAATCGCCGTTGCGATAGACTCTTCCCGTATGCGCGGGGAGAGCCGTACGGTGGCGCCGACGCGATCTTCGCGGGCGATGGTCAGGCGCGGCTGGCCGTCGATATAGACCAGGCTGATTACATCGCCCGGATAGATAAGGTGAGGGTTCTCAATTTCCTCGTTGAGATGCCAGATCTCCGGCCATAGCCAAGGGCTGCGCAGGAAGCGGGCGGAAATTGCCCAGAGCGTATCGCCCCGCTCCACTACGTAGCGCTGTGGATGATCTTGGCGAAGGGTATCGGCGCTGGCAAATAACGGCAGGCTGAACAGTGCTCCCAGCATAAGCGACACGAGCTTGCGCACGCGCATTGGCAGGTCCTTCTCGATGCCGGCCGCAAGTGGCGCGGCAAAGGTTGAATTGGTTAGTATTACTTCTTATTTGGCTGACTTAAGGCTAGCAGCTAACTAGCTGGAACCGCAACGAACACTATGGCCATTTTAGACATACTCCATTATCCCGACCCCCGGCTGCGCACGGTAGCCCGCCCCGTTGAGGTGGTGGACGCCGAGGTCCAACAGCTCGTCGACGATATGTTCGAGACGATGTACGACGCCCCCGGGATCGGGTTGGCGGCCACTCAGGTCAACGTGCACCGGCGCGTGATCGTCATTGACGTTTCGGAAGATCGCAGCGAGCCGCTGGTATTCATCAACCCCGAGCTGCTCGAACTCGACGGCGTCGAACAAATGCAGGAAGGCTGTCTGTCCGTCCCCGGCTATTACGATCTGGTCGAGCGGGCGGAGCGCGTGAAAGTGCGTGCCCTGGATCGGGACGGCAAGCCTTTCGAGCTGGAAGCCGACGGCTTGCTGGCGGTCTGCATCCAGCACGAGATCGACCATCTGGACGGCAAGCTGTTCGTCGACTACCTCTCGGAGATGAAGCGCAAGCGCGTGCGCAAGAAGCTCGAGAAACAGGCGCGCGAGCTTGGGAAGCAGACACGCGACGAAGCTGCTTTGGTCGCACGCGGCGCTTAAGTTGAACATCGTATTCGCCGGCACGCCCGACTTCGCGGTTGCACCCCTGCAGCGTCTGCTGGCAGAGGGTTATAGGGTGAGTGCCGTCTATACGCAGCCGGATCGTCCCGCCGGGCGTGGTCGCAAGCCGCGGCCTAGCCCGGTCAAGCAGTGTGCGCAGGCGGCAGGCATACCCGTTTATCAGCCTGCCAGCCTTCGCAGCGAAGAGGCGCAGGCCGAGCTCGCGGCGCTGCAGCCGGATCTGATGATAGTGGTCGCCTACGGGCTGATTCTGCCGCCCGCGGTGCTGGCCATCCCGCGCCGGGGCTGCGTGAACATCCACGCTTCGCTGCTGCCGCGCTGGCGCGGTGCGGCACCGATCCAGCGCGCCATCCTTGCCGGCGACACCGAAACCGGGGTCACCTTGATGCAGATGGACGCCGGGCTGGATACCGGTCCCATGCTGGCCCGTGCGAGCTGTCCCATCGCGGCCGACGACACCGGCGGCAGCCTGCATGATCGCCTGGCGGCGCTGGGAGCGGATCTGCTGGCGCAGACCTTGCCCGATATCGCCGCGGGGCGCGTGCAGCCTGTGCCCCAACCCGAGCAGGGGGTGACTTATGCCGAGAAGCTGCGCAAGGAAGAGGCGCGAATCGACTGGAGTGCATCGGCGGCCGAGATAGACCGTCAGGTGCGGGCGTTCAACCCCTGGCCGGTGGCCCAAACACAGCTTGGCGACATGGTGCTGCGCATCTGGTCGGTGCAGCCCCTGCCCGTAGCAACGGCTGCGGCGGCCGGAGAGATCGTCGCGGTTGGCCGCGAGGGTATCGACGTGGCCTGCGGCGAAGGCGTGTTGCGTCTGTTGCAGGTTCAAGCGCCGGGCGGCCGTCCTGTGGCTGCGCGTGATTTTCTCAACGGGCACCCGTTACAGCCGGGCCAGATTTTCAATTAACGTCCGCGAGCGGCGTTCGGAGGATCTTCGATGGATGCGCGTGTGGCCGCGACCCAGGTGCTGGAGCGGGTGATGGCGCGCGGGCAATCGCTGAACGATGCGCTCGGGCCTACGTTATCGCGTCTTCGCTCTGCGCAGGATAGGGCTTTCGTGCAGGCGCTGGTGTACGCGGTGCTGCGAGGCTACAGCCGTTACGATGCGATCGCTGCGCGTTTGCTCGATCATCCATTCCGGCGCAAGGACAGCGACGTGAAGATGCTGTTGCTGTGCGGGCTGTGTGAAGCGGTTGAGCTGCGCACGCCCGATCATGCCGTGGTGTCGGCTACCGCCGGTGCGGCCAGGGAGTTGGGCAAGAAATGGGCGGTGGGCGTGCTCAATGCCGTGCTGCGTCGGTTCCTGCGCGAGCGCGACGCCTTGCTGGCGGCTGTCGCGAACGATCCGGTCGCTCGTTACTCCCACCCGCAGTGGATGTTGCAACGCTTGCAGCGCGACTGGCCCCAGCACTGGGAGGCGGTGCTCGCTGCCAATAATGCTCATCCGCCCATGACTCTGCGGGTCAATGCGCGCCGCCACAGCCGTGCCGAGTATCTGTCGTTGCTCGAACAGGTGGGCATCGCTGCTTCGCCTCATCCTATCGCCGCCGATGCCATCGTGCTGGCCACGCCGGTGCCCGTGGATAAGCTGCCCGGATTCGCCGCGGGCGCGGTTTCCGTGCAGGATGCCGCGGCCCAGCTGGCCGCCGATCTGGTCGCACCGCCGCCGGGAGGCCGCGTGCTCGATGCCTGTGCGGCGCCCGGCGGGAAGGCTTGTCACCTGCTCGAGCGCCATCCCGATATCGAGCTGCTGGCGGTGGATGTGGATGCCGAGCGCAGCGAGCGGATTCACGCCAATCTCGCCCGGCTCGCGCTGCGGGCCGAGGTGACGGTGGCCGATGTGGCGGATACGGCGAGTTGGTGGGATGGGCGTCCGTTCGATCGCATCCTGCTGGATGCTCCCTGCTCGGGTAGCGGCGTGATTCGGCGCCACCCGGATATCAAATGGTTGCGTCGCGACGCGGATATAGCCGCTCTCGCCGCGACGCAGCGCCGCCTGCTCGAGGCCCTCTGGCCGTTGCTCGCACCTGAAGGTAAGCTCGTTTACGTGACCTGCTCGGTTTTCGCGGAAGAGAACGAAGCGCTGATCGACACCTTCTTGAAAGGCTGTCCGAATGCCCACGCCGAGCCCATCTCCGTAGGCGCGGGAATGCGGCTGGCCTGGGGCCTGCAGTTACTGCCTGGCGAGGTCGACCTCGATGGGTTTTACTACGCGTGCTTGAGCAAACGCTGAAAGTCGCTCCTTTGCGGTCAGCCCTGCTGGCGCTGATCGCTTGTCTGTTGCTGGCGCCGTTGCGTGCCGATGCGGACGAGTTTCGTATTGTCGATGGGCATGTTTTCCTGCATCAGGACGTCTACTACCTTACTGCGCGTGTCGTTTATCAGCTAAGCCCCGCCGTTCGCGAGGCGATGCACAGCGGCCTGCCGCTGACCGTAGAGTTGCAGATCCAGCTGGAGCGGCCGCGCCGCTGGCTTTGGGACGAGAGGGTAGCAAGACTCAGTCAGCGCTATAGGCTCCGTTATCACGATCTTAGCGGCCGTTACATCCTGAGTAACCTCAACAGCGGCGAGAGCACCAGTTTCTCCTACGAAAGCGCGGCCATGGCCGCCTTGGGAATGGTCGATATGCTGCCGCTGATCGACCGGCGCTTGTTGGAGCCGGACGAACTCTATCGGGTACGCATGCGCGCACGGCTGGACGTGAGCGATCTGCCACAGCCGTTGCGGTCTTTGGCAATGGTCTCGCGCCAGTGGCGCTTGGCTAGCGATTGGTTCAGCTGGTTGCTACGGGTGTAGAGCGGTGGCACGACCCGCGTTGATTCGCATCGGTCTTTGCATACTACTGCTGGTGTCGCTTTTCCTGCTCTCGCAGGCTACCGAGAACTCCGAGCGGTTCGACAGCCTGTACGGCTGGCTGCTGGTCATCAACCTGGTGGCGCTGGCGCTGCTGCTGGCATTGATCGTAGGCAATCTGTGGCGGCTGATCCGGCAGTACCGCAGCGGGCGCGCCGGCAGCCGCTTGACGGCGCGCCTGATGGCGATGCTGGTTGTGCTCGCCCTGGTGCCGGTCACGGTAGTGTTCCTGTTCTCGGTACAGTTCCTGCGCGGCAGTATCGACAGCTGGTTTGATGTGCGCGTCGAGAAAGCGCTGGACGATGCGCTGGTGCTCTCGCAGGTCTCGTTGGATATCCGCATGCGCGATTTGTTGCGGCGATTGCAGGGGCTGGCCGACGATTTGGGATTCGTGCCGGAGAACGCGATCGCGCCCACGCTATCCGATATGCGGGTGCGCATCGACGCTGCGGAGCTGGCGCTGCTGGGCGGCAATGGCAGCGTTATCGCTGCGAGCAGCGCGGATCCGGCAGCCATCCTGCCTAGCCGGCCCGAATCCAGCCTGCTCTTACAACTGCGCCAGGGGCGGCCCTATGTGGGATTGGACCCCATAGACTCCGCCGGGCTGCAGATTCGGGTGCTGGTCCCCACCGTGAATCCGGAAAACCCGCAGCAGCCGCGTATTCTGCAAGCGTTGTTCCCCGTCTCGCCGCGGCTTAGCGATCTGGCCGAGAGCGTGCAGTCGGCGTACGGCGAATACCGCGAGATACGCTTTCTTCGCCAGCCACTACAGCAGAGCTTTACGTTAACCTTATCGCTGGTGCTGCTGCTGACGCTGTTGTTCGCGATCTGGACCGCCTTTTACTTCGCGCGCCGGCTGGTGGCGCCGATTCGCGATCTGGCGGAGGGCACGCGGGCGTTGGCGGCGGGCGATTACGGCACCCAGTTGCCGCCAGCCGGTCGTGACGAGCTGGGCTTTTTGGTGCAGTCGTTCAACGATATGAGCCGCCGCATTGCCCAGACGCGGCAAGCCGCCAAGCGCAGCCAGGCGCAGGTGGAACGCCAGCGGGCGTATCTGGAGGCGGTGCTCGCGCGCCTCTCCTCGGGTGTGCTGGCGCTGGACTACGAAGGCAAGCTGCGGACTTTCAATCAGGCAGCCAGCGATATTCTGGGGCTGCCGCTGCAGGACGCCGTGGGCACGTCGTTGAGCGCCTTGGCCGAGGAGCATACGCACTTGCAGGGCTTCGCCGCGCTGGTCGAGGAGCGTTTCGCCGCCCGGGAGGCCGAATGGCGCGAAGAGCTGACCTTGGAAGGAACGGACGGGCGGCGAATCGTGATCTGCAGCGGCGCCCGGCTGCCCGGGGGACACGGTACCGGCGGTCATGTGGTGGTGCTGGACGATGTGACCGCGCTTATTCAGGCGCAGCGCGACGCAGCATGGGGCGAGGTCGCGCGGCGCCTGGCTCACGAGATCAAGAACCCGCTGACGCCTATCCAGCTGTCGGCGGAGCGGATTCGCCACAAATACCTCGAGCGCATGGAAGGACGCGATGCCGAGGTCTTGGAGCGCGCCACTCACACCATAGTGCAGCAGGTCGATGCGATGAAGGAGATGGTGAATGCTTTCTCCGAGTACGCGCGGCCGCCGCGGCTGCAGCTGCAGGCGCTGGATCTGAATCACCTGATACAGGAGGTGGTTGAGCTCTACCGCTCCAGCCCTCAGCGACCGGACTTTCAGCTACAGCTGGAAGAAACCTTGCCGCCGGTGCTGGCCGATGCGGGGCGTCTGCGCCAGCTGCTGCACAACCTGATCAAGAATGCCCTGGAGGCCGCGGGGAACCGCGAGCCTTGCATCGTGACCTTGACGACACGCCAGGATAGCGGGCGTCACCATCAGTGGCTGGAGTTGACGGTGCAGGACAACGGGCCCGGCTTCGGGCCCGACGTAATGGAGCAGCTCTTCGAGCCCTATGTGACCACTAAGCCCAAGGGAACGGGCCTTGGGCTTGCGATCGTCAAGAAAATCGTCGAGGAGCATAGTGGTACGATCTCGGCAAGGAACACGGAAAGTGGAGCGCAGCTGACGATGCGCCTGCCGATACTCACTTCCGCCGCCGGCGGTACAGCGTTATCCAAGGAAGCACGCTTATGAGTTCGCCTCGCATACTAGTGGTCGACGACGAGCCAGATATCCGCAACCTGGTGCGCGAGATCCTGGAAGATGAGGGGTACGAGGTACAGGTTGCGGACAGCGCCGCAGCCGCCCGTGAAGCGCGCCTTCGCCGTCGGCCGGATTTGATACTGCTCGATATCTGGATGCCGGACGTCGACGGCGTTACCTTGCTCAAGGAGTGGACCGAGGAAGGTGGGCCAAGCTGCCCTGTGGTCATGATGTCGGGGCATGGAACGGTAGAGACGGCGGTCGAGGCGACCCGTTTGGGAGCCTACGATTTCATCGAGAAGCCGCTCTCGCTTGCCAAGCTGCTGCTGACCGTGGAACGCGCCCTGGCGGCCGGGGCGCCGCTGCGAGAGCGTGGTACGGCCCGCCCGCCGCTGAGGGACGCCATAGAACCGGTGGGGCGTAGCGCCGTCATGCGGGAGCTGCGCGAGCAGGCGCGCAAGCTCGCCCGGCATGATAGCTGGCTGCTGATAAGCGGCGAGACAGGGAGCGGCAAGCATTGCTTGGCGCGCTATATCCACGCTCAGAGTGCGCGCCGTGCCGGGCCGCTGGTCGAGTTCAATGCCGAATCGGTGGAAGCGGAGCGTGCCGAGCGCACGCTGTTTGGCAGCGAGGATGCCAGCGGTATCGTGCGCGGGCGGCTGGAAGAAGCGGCCGGCGGCACCTTGTTGCTGACCGCTGTGTCGGCGCTGGAGCCGACGCTACAGGCACGTCTGGTGGCGTTGCTGGACAGCGGCCGGTACTACCGCGTCGGCGGCAGCGTGCCGCTGGAGTTCGATGCGCGCATCATCGCGACCAACCGCCGCCCGCTGGAGAGTGAAGTGGCCGCCGGGCGGTTGCGCGAGGATCTTTATTACCACCTGAACGTGGTGCCGCTGCGCGTGCCGCCGCTGCGCGAGCACATCGAGGACGTGCCGGAGCTGCTGGCCTTTTGGGTGGACCGATTGGTGGAGCGCGAGAAGCTGCCCTACCGGCGCTTTGCGCTCGCGGCGCAGAACCGCCTGCGCAACTACGACTGGCCCGGCAATATTCGTGAACTGAAGAACCTGGTTCAGCGGTTGCTGATCATGGGGCGCGGCGAGGAGATCGGGTTGGAGGAAACCGAAGCGGCGTTGGCGGCCAACGCGGTTCCGGCCGCCGCGGACGAGGAAGAGATCGCCATGCCGTTGGATCTTCCGCTGCGCGATGCGAGGGAGCATTTCGAGCGTATCTACCTGCAGCATCAGCTCAAGCGCGCACAAGGCAGCGTCGGCCAGCTGGCGAAGCTGACCGGGATGGAGCGTACCCATCTTTACCGCAAGCTCAAGGCCTTGGGGATAGATCCCAAGGAGGTGTCGTGACGCCTGTAACCGCGCCGGTCAAGGGCGCTGGCGTGTGTAGCGGGCGCTCGCTATGAAAATCATCATTCTCGGCGCCGGTCAGGTTGGCGCTTCGGTGGCGCACAATCTGGTCAGCGAAGCCAACGACATCACCGTCGTCGATACCGATCCGCGCATTCTTCAAGAGCTACAGGACAGGCTCGATCTGCGCACGGTCTTGGGCAACGCTACGCACCCACCGGTGCTGATGCGTGCCGGCGCGGACGATGCGGACATGATCATCGCTGTGACGCGCAGCGATGAGGTCAACATGGTGGCCTGCCAGGTCGCCTACACGCTGTTTCGCACGCCCACCAAGATCGCCCGGGTGCGGGCGGTGGAATACCTGTCGTACCCGCAGCTGTTCGGTCCCGAGTCCATTCCGATCGACGTGCTCATCAGTCCCGAGCAACTGGTCACGCAGTACGTCAAGCGTTTGATCGAGCATCCCGGCGCGCTGCAAGTGTTGGATTTCGCAGATGGCAAGGTGCGCCTGGTCGGCGTGCGCGCCTATTACGGCGGCCCATTGGTCGGCCATGAGCTGCGCACGCTGCGCGAGCATATGCCCGGCGTTCCTACGCGGGTGGCCGCGGTCTTCCGCCGCGGCAAGCCGATCATCCCAGGAGGCGATACCGTCATCGAGGCTGGCGACGAGGTCTTCTTTATCGCCGCGCGCAAGAACATCCGCGCCGTAATGAGCGAGCTGCGCAGGCTGGAGAAGCCGGTCAAGCGAATCATCATCGCGGGCGGCGGGAATATAGGCAAGCGTCTTGCGCAGGCGCTGGAGGACCGCTATCGGGTCAAGCTCATAGAGCACAACGCCCAGCGTGCCCGCGCCATTGCGGAGGATCTCAAGCGCACTATCGTGCTGCTAGGCGATGCGGCCGACGAGGATCTGCTGCTCGAGGAGAATATCGAGAACACCGACGTGTTCTGCGCGCTGACCAACGACGACGAGGCGAACATCCTCTCGTCCATGCTCGCCAAGCGCCGCGGCGCCCGCATGGTGATGGCATTGATCAATCGGCCCGCCTATGTAGATTTGATCCAGGGCAGCGAAGACATCGACATTGCGATCTCGCCGCAGCAGGCCACTATAGGATCGCTGCTAGCCCATATCCGCCGCGGCGATGTGGTCAATGTGCATTCCCTGCGGCGCGGCGCGGCCGAGGCGATCGAAGCGATAGCGCACGGCGACCCTTCGACCTCCAAGGTCATCGGCCGCCGTATCGAGCAAATCAAGCTGCCTGCTGGTACTACCATCGGAGCGATAGTGCGCGGCGACGAGGTGATCATGGGGCATCACGACACGGTGATCCAGGCCGAGGACCACGTGATTCTGTTCCTGGTCGACAAGCGACGGATCGGCGAAGTCGAGCGGCTGTTCCAGGTCGGTGTAACGTTCCTCTGACGGGGCCGCCACGGTGACCGGCCGCTACCCATCCCCGAACCAAACCGAACAGAGCCGGCAACGGCCGCCGCTTTTGGCCGGCGCGGGCGGGCGCTAGAGGTGCTGCGTATGAGGCTGGAACCGGTACAGCGCACCCTGGGCATCCTGCTGATGATCTTCAGCTTCACCATGCTGCCGCCCGCTCTGCTTTCCATGCTGGTGGGCGATGGCGCTGCATTTGCCTTTGCGGTTTCTTTCCTGGTGCTGCTCGGCTTGGGTGGGCTGCTGTGGATTCCGGTGCGCCGTTCGCGCCGGGAGCTGCGGATCCGCGACGGTTTTCTGATCGTCGCGCTGTTCTGGGCGGGTCTTGGGGCGTTGGCCGGCCTGCCTCTCTACCTCGGGATAACACCGGGACTCTCCATCACCGATGCGGTGTTCGAAGGCGTATCGGGGCTTACCACAACGGGCGCGACCGTGTTGGTGGGGCTCGATCACCTGCCTTTGTCGATTCGCTACTACCGTCAGCAGCTACAGTGGCTAGGCGGGATGGGGATCATCGTCCTGGCGGTGGCAATTCTGCCCATGCTAGGGGTGGGCGGATTCCAGCTGTATCGGGCCGAGACCACCGGGCCGGCCAAGGACGTAAAGCTCACGCCCCGCATCACGGAGACGGCCAAAGCGCTGTGGTATCTCTACCTTGCTGCGACGATCGCCTGCGCGCTGGCGTACTGGTTCGCCGGCATGACACCGTTCGATGCGATCACGCACGCGTTCGCCACGGTATCCACGGCCGGCTTCTCCACTTACGACGCCAGCATGGGCCACTTCGATAGCGATGCGGTCTATTTGATCGCGTCGTTCTTCATGCTGGTGGGCGCGCTCAACTTCGCCTTGCACTTTCTTGCCTGGCATAGGCGCAACCTTAGTCCGTACTGGAGCGACCCGGAGCTGCGCTTCCTGTGCGCGGTCTACGCGACGGCTATTTTGCTGGTATGCGGAACGCTGCTGGCCGTGGACTTCTACGACGATCCGGCCCGCGGCATCCCGCGCGCGATATTTCAGGTCATCTCCTTTGCCACCACCACCGGCTTTGTCGCCACTGATGTCACCGCCTGGCCCGCGTTCCTGCCGGTGTTGTTGATTTTTCTCAGCTTCATGGGCGGCATGGGAGGCTCCACCACCGGCGGCATCAAGATGGTGCGCTTCCTGCTGTTGTTCAAGCAGGGCGCGCGCGAGATCGTGCGCCTGATCCACCCCCAAGCCCAGATCCCGGTGAAGATCGGCAACAAACCGATCAGCGAACGCGTGATCGATTCGATCTGGGGGTTCTTCGCTACCTACATGGCTATCTACGCGATCATGTTGTTGCTGCTGATGGCGTTGGGACTGGATCAAGTGAGCGCGTTCTCGGCCGTAGCGGCGACGTTGAACAACCTCGGCCCAGGGCTGGGCGAGGTCGCGGTCGGTTTCATGGACATGCCGGTGGGCGTGAAGTGGCTCGCTGTGGTTGCCATGATCATGGGGCGGCTGGAGATCTTCACTTTACTGGTACTGTTGACCCCAACCTTCTGGCGTCGCTAGCTCGGCTGCCATTCCATACTCTTTGTCATTTCTCGCGCTGACGCCGCCTGCGTCTCCTTTTTCTCTTTGCGCGGCCGACGTTGTACGGATTCCCGCTACCGTCGGGGCGCTGGCGGAAGCGCCGGTAGGTCCACTGGTACTGCGGCAAGGCCTGTCGCACGCACTCCTCGATAGCGGCATTCATGGCGGTGGCTGCCACCAGCGGGTCGTCGTCGTAAATGGCGTCCGGCGCGGGTTGGAAACGTACTTCATAACCGCGTCCCCACGGCAGTCTGATCGCATAGCCGAACAGCACAGGCGCGCGCGAGCGGTTCGCCAGCTTAGGGAGCAGCGTCATGGTCTTGGCCTCTACCCCGAAGAACGGCGCGAACACACCCTCGCCGCGCGGCTCCTGATCCGGGAGAATCGCCGCGACTTCGCCCCGCGTAATGGCCTTATACAGCATTCGGATGCCGTGGCCGTTGGCCGGATGGATCTGGCCGCCATGGCGCTGGCGAGCCGCTCGCAGCAGCGGGTCGAACTGTGCCTGCCGCGGTGGCCGGTAAAGGCTGTGCAAAGGAACTCGGCGGGCGAAGCGAAGGGCCAGCAGTTCCCAGGCCCCCAAATGCGGGGCTGCAACCAGCGCCCCGGTACCCTGTGCCGCCGCATCGAGCAGAAGCTCTTCGCCTTGCGCCCGCTTCACTAGCCGCTCGAGGCGCTGCGGTGACCAATGCCAGAAGGCTGCCAGTTCCGCGAAGCTCTTGCCCATCTCGCGCAGGGTTTGCCGGATCAGCCGTCGGCGGGCGGGCGGATCCAGTTCCGGAAAGCAAAGCTCGATATTAATGCGCGCGTTGTGGCGAACCTCGGTGGGCAGCACAGCCAATAGTGATCCGAACAGCCAGCCGAGAGCGTGCAGCAGCGGCAGGGGCAGCCACGACAGCGCGCGCAGGGTGAATCGAACGAGCGTGGTACGGTCGAAGCCTGGCATCAGCGGGATTAACTCCACTGTAAAAGAGTCATTCGCGCCTGTGGCGCGTGGGGCACAGTACTTGGCATTATTGCTCTGGACCGCGCTACGGCAACCACTACAATGGAAGAAGTGCCGGCTGGCAATGCGGTGCCGCGATTACAGCAAGGATGGACTGGGTGTGTCCACGGGGACTGCCCAGAATGCGCTCTGACACCAAACGGAAAAGGGACTGCGGATGAACTGGAATAAGCAAATGGAAGAGATGGTCGGCGCTTGGACCGAGATGCAGAAAGCCATGTGGGACGGCTGGCTGCAAGCGGTTAAAGGCTTCGGGGGCGAGGCGATAAAAGAAGACGTGGGCTGGCAGCGCGAGTATCGCAAGAACCTCGAGCTGTGGGAGCAGTCCGTGCATCAGGCCCTGGAGGCACAACAGCACTGGGCTCGGAGCTGGGCCGAACAGCTTGGTGGCGGCAACGGGGCGGAATCGGAAGCGGCCCTGAGCTGGCTGCAGCAAGTCCAGGAGATGATGAAGGGCTGGACCGACGCTCAGGCGCAGCTGTGGAATGCTTGGTTCGACAGCATCAAGCAGCTGGATGCAAAAGAAATGGCTGCGTTATGGGAGCGCGAGGGACAGCAGGTGCTGCAGGCCTGGCAGGAAGCAGCGCAGCGGGCACGCGATACGCTCAGCGAGTGGTCGGGCATGTCCGTAGCCAAAGAGCCCGAGCCGCAAACCGGTAACAGCGGGGAGAGCGAGAAGCCTAGGCGTGCTCGCGCCAGAAAGAAATAAGGCTTAGCCGGCAGCTAGTGATGGGCGGAGGCGAAAAGAAAAGACCGACGCCCGTCCCTGGCGCCGGTACTAGCTTGCATGACGTACGCTGGATCACCCTTCCTTGCTGTAGTAAGCCGTCCTGGCTTTATTTAAAGTCCGGCGAGTCCCTGTTGTTATTATTAGATCCCTGCCAATCCTTGGTACTTGATGCATCCAAGCAATGTGTAACATTTTGCCACCATCGCCGGCGTTTGGCTGTAAGCCAGTTAAGACAATGCTTGTAAGAATATTCTTACGTCGCAGGTCCTTGCCCTGCCTGACGAGGGGGTGGCGATGATCGCCCTGTTGCAGCGAGTCAGACAGGCTCAGGTCGAGGTGGATGGGGCGCTGGTCGGGCGTATCGATAAGGGACTGCTGGTTTTTATCGGCGTACAGCGCGGCGATAGCGAGCTGCAGGCAGCCCGCCTGCTGGAGCGCGTGCTGGGCTATCGGGTGTTCGCGGATTCCGCAGGACGCATGAATCTCTCGGTGCGGGATATCGGCGGAGGACTGTTGCTGGTGCCCCAGTTCACCTTGGCGGCGGATACCCGCAGCGGGATGCGTCCCTCGTTTACGCCGGCTGCACCGCCCGCACAGGCGCAAGCCCTGTTCGAGCGGCTGGTGGTGCTGGCGCGGGATCGGCATCCGGTGGTGGCGACCGGGCAGTTCGGCGCCGATATGCAGGTAACGCTTACCAACGATGGGCCGGTCACGTTCTGGCTGGAAGTGCCCGCGAACGGGGGCGAGGCAGGCCGTTGATACAGCGTCGCGGCCAATGGGAGTCAGGAACGGTTGGCAGCATTCTCCGATCGGTAGCGATAGTAGACGAAGCGTTATGTTATTCTTGGCGCCGTTAGAGATGAGCCCGTGGAGTGGGAATGTGAAGACGGGACGGCGCCAGCCCGGTGTCGAGGGCTCCGCAATGGCTGTCGTTCCGCTTGGAACACGGTTGTAAGGAGCGCTATGTGCACGGTTGTCCCACCGCGCACCGATCCAGTCCGCATTCTCCGCCACAGTCCCGATCCGATAAGGAATGCCCTATGAGCCAGCGCAGCGCGACGATCGAACGCAACACTTTGGAAACGCAGATCAGTGTTTCTCTGAATTTGGACGGCACCGGCAAAGCGGTGCTGGATATCGGCGTTCCGTTTCTCGAGCACATGCTGGATCAAGTGGCCCGCCACGGTCTTGTGGATCTGGAGATCAAGGCTGTGGGGGATCAGCACATCGACGACCATCACACTGTCGAGGACGTCGGTATCACCATGGGACAGGCGCTGGCCGCTGCGCTTGGCGATAAGAAGGGCATCCGTCGCTACGGCTACGCGTACGTGCCCATGGACGAGGCGCTGTCGCGAGTGGTCATGGATTTTTCCGGCCGCCCGGGGCTGGAGTTTCATGTCGACTTCCCGCGCGCGCGCATCGGTGATTTCGACGTCGATCTGTTCCGCGAATTCTTCCAGGGCTTGGTCAATCATGCCCAGATGACCCTGCACATCGACAATCTGCGCGGACGCAACGCGCACCATATGATCGAGTCCGTTTTCAAGGCTTTTGGCCGCGCGCTGCGCATGGCCTGTGAGCGCGACGAGCGCATGCAGGGCGTGGTGCCGTCTACCAAGGGCCTGCTGTAACCGGCGCGGCGATTTGCGAGGAAACCATGGCGCTGATTGCAGTCATCGATTACGGCATGGGCAACATGCGCTCCGTTTCCAAGGCGCTGGAGCATGTCGGCAACGGTGCGCGGGTGGAAGTCACCGCGGACCCCGAGCGGATTCTGCGCGCCGATCGTGTGGTGTTTCCGGGGGTGGGCGCCATTCGCGACTGCATGGCGGAACTGCATCGGCTGGAGCTTGTCGAGGCGGTGCGCGAGGCCGCTGCCAGCAAGCCTTTTCTCGGGATTTGCCTGGGCTTGCAGGCGCTGCTCGACCACAGCGACGAGAATGCCGGCGTTGACGGCCTGGGGGTGATTCCGGCCAGTGCGCACCGGTTCCCCGCCACCGGCGGTCTGAAAGTGCCCCACATGGGGTGGAACACGGTGCGTCAGGCCCGGCCTCACCCGCTTTGGCGAGGCATTACGGACGGCACTCGGTTTTATTTCGTCCATAGTTATTATGTGCCGCCGTTGGATGAGCTGACGGCTGGCCTGACGGAGTACGGTGTCCCGTTCGCCGCCGCGATTGCGCGGGACAACCTGTTCGCAACCCAATTCCACCCAGAGAAGAGCCAACGCGCGGGCCTGGAGCTGCTTGCGAATTTTGTCCGTTGGGATGGCTCTATCTGACAGCACCACGCGAGGAACCAATGCTTCTGATACCCGCCATCGATCTCAAGGAAGGCAAATGCGTACGCCTGCGCCAGGGCGACATGAATGCGGAGACGGTGTTTTCCGACGATCCACTGGCAATGGCCCAACGATGGGTGGATGCAGGCAGCCGCCGGTTGCACATCGTCGACCTCAACGGTGCCGTGGCCGGCTTCCCCGTTAACGCCGACATTATCGGTCGTATCGCCGAGGCATTTCCCGACCTGGAGATTCAGGTCGGCGGCGGTATCCGCACCTTCGATGTGATTCAGACGTACCTGGATGTCGGCGTGGACTACGTGATCATAGGCACCCAGGCGGTGCGCGCGCCCCACTTCGTGGACGACGCCTGCCTGGAGTTTCCCGGGCACATCATCGTGGGGCTGGACGCCAAGGACGGGAAAGTGGCTACCGACGGCTGGTCCAAGGTGTCCCAGCACGATGCCGTGGAGATGGCAAAGCGCTTCGAGGATGCCGGCGTCGAGGCGCTGATCTTTACCGATATAGGTCGAGACGGAATGATGCGCGGCGTGAACGTCGAGGCCACTCGCAAGCTTGCCCAGCAGGTGAGTATCCCGGTAATCGCCTCCGGCGGCGTCAGCAGCATGGACGACGTGCGTGCCCTGTGCGAGGCGGCTGCGGATGGCATTGCGGGCGCCATCGTCGGCCGCGCCATCTACGAAGGCACGCTGGATCTGCGCGAAGCGCAAATGCTGGCAGCCGAACTGACCGCGTGAGGCCGCTCCGGATGTCTCTTGCCAAACGTATCATCCCCTGCTTGGACGTAGACAACGGACGTGTCGTCAAGGGCGTGCAGTTCGTCGATATCCGCGATGCCGGCGACCCGGTGGAGATCGCCAGGCGCTACGATGCGGCCGGGGCCGACGAGCTGACCTTTCTGGACATCACCGCCAGCTCGGACGATCGCGAAACGTTGGTGCATGTGGTCGAGCAAGTCGCGAGCGAAGTCTTCATCCCGCTCACGGTAGGCGGAGGCATACGCACCGTGGCGGACATCAGCCGGATGCTGAATGCCGGCGCCGACAAAGTGGGAATCAACTCCGCGGCGGTCAGCAGGCCGGAGTTCATCTCGGAGGCGGCCGAGCGTTTCGGCTCTTCTACCATCGTCGTCGCCATCGATGCCAAGCGCGTAAGCCGTCCGGGCGAGCCCCCGCGCTGGGAGGTGTTCACGCACGGCGGGCGACGGCCCACCGGTATTGACGCCATCGAGTGGGGGCAGCGCATGGCGGCGGCGGGAGCGGGCGAGATCCTGCTGACCAGCATGGATCGTGACGGCACCAAGCAAGGTTTCGACCTTGAGCTGACTGCCGCCATGTCCAGCGCCGCGGGCGTGCCCATTATCGCCTCCGGGGGCGTGGGCACTTTGCAACATCTTGTGGATGGCGTGGTCCAAGGAAAAGCCGACGCGGTGCTGGCGGCCAGCATTTTTCACTTCGGCGAGTTCACCATTCAGGAAGCCAAGGAGTATATGGCGGCGCAAGGCGTCGAGGTGCGGTTGTGACCCAACGGGAGGACTGGCTCGACGAGCTGGCCTGGGGCGAGGATGGCTTGTTGCCCGCCATCGTGCAGGATCAGGCCAGCGGCGAGGTACTGATGGTCGCCTGGATGAACGCCGAAGCCTTGCGCGAGACGATACGTTTGGGCGAAGCCGTGTTCTGGTCGCGCTCGCGCCGCCGTCTCTGGCATAAGGGCGAGAGCTCGGGGCATGTCCAGAAGGTGCGCGAAGTGCGAACGGACTGCGATCGGGACGTTATTTTGCTCAAAGTCGAACAAGTGGGCGGCATCGCCTGTCATACCGGCAGGGCAAGCTGTTTCTTCCGGCGACTGGACGGGGGGCAGTGGCAGGTGACTGCTCCGGTGCTGAAGGATCCGGCCGAAATCTACGGCAAGGAGTAAGCGATGAGCGATATCCTTACCCAGCTGGCCGAGGTGCTCGAGCAACGTAAGAGCGCCGATCCGAGCGACTCGTACGTGGCCAAGCTATATGCCAAGGGCTTGGACGCCATCCTCAAGAAGATCGGTGAGGAAGCGACTGAAACCGTGCTGGCGGCCAAGGGCGGCGATCGGGCGCAGATCGTCTATGAAACAGCGGATTTGTGGTTTCATTGTCTGGTAATGCTCGCTGAGCGGGGTATTTCGCCCGCCGAGGTGCTCGGCGAGTTGCAGCGGCGTTTCGGTTTGTCGGGACTGGCGGAGAAAGCCGCTCGCCCGGCGGACTGAGATAGCGCTGGAAAAAGCGAATTTTCGTTTGGCCCGTGGGGTCAGGAGGTTGTGATGGGTATCGGTGGAGTTAGCGTCGGCTCGCTGTTGCTTATTTTCGCCATTGTCGTGCTGCTGTTCGGGACCAAGAAGCTGCGTACTATCGGCAGCGATCTGGGCAGCGCGCTCAAAGGCTTCCGCGACGCCATGCGCGAAGGCGAGAGCGCAGAGACGCAGAAGCTAGAGCAGTCGGCACCGCAGCAGACCCAGGCGAGCGAGCAGCAGAAGAGCGGCGACCGTCAGGCTTCTTGAACCGCCGCTGGCAGCAGCGCCCTAGCACGATGAGAGGCGGGCATGTTTGACGTCGGTTTCTGGGAAGTAGTGCTTGTGGGCGTGATCGCCCTGATTGTCCTGGGGCCGGAGCGGATGCCGCGGGCGCTGCGGGTGCTAGGGTTTTGGATGGGACGGGCGCGTGCGATGTACTACTCCGTGCGCGCCGAACTGGATCGCGAGTTTCAGATCCAAGAGATGCGCAAGGCAGGACGCGACTACGAGGAAGAGTTGGAGCGGAACTTGCGGCAGTATAGTCCCAAGACCGAGAACGAGGCACGCCCCGAGGCAGGCGAGTCCGCCGCCGGTAGTGAGTCGGCATCCCAGCAGGATAAGGATAAGGGAGCGAACCCTTGAGCGACGATCCACGCCGGATGACGGACGACGAAGAGCGTCCGATCATCGCCCATTTGCTCGAGCTGCGTAACCGCCTGCTGCGCATCGTTATCGTGGTGCTGGCGGCCTTTCTCGTGCTGTATCCGTTTTCGGACCACTTGTACACCTGGCTGTCGGGTCCGTTGCGCGCGGTGCTGCCGGAAGGCAGCTCGATGATCGCTATCCAGGTGGCTTCGCCGTTCATCATTCCGATGAAGTTGGCGTTGCTGGCGGCGGTATTCGTAACGGTCCCCTACATTCTTTATCAGGTGTGGGCGTTCGTCGCTCCTGGCCTCTATCGGCACGAGCGGCAGTTGGTCTGGCCGTTGCTGATCTCCAGCACATTGCTGTTCTACCTCGGCACTGCTTTCGCTTATTTCGTGGTGTTCCCCCTGGTGTTCGCCTTCTTCGCGGCCATCACGCCCAGCGGCGTGGCCATGATGACGGACATAGGGGAGTATCTGGACTTCGTTCTCACGCTGTTCTTCGCGTTCGGCGCAGCCTTCGAAGTGCCGGTGGCGACGATTCTGCTGATCCGGACCGGGATCACAACGCAGGAGGCGCTGCGCGAGAAGCGGCCTTACGTGATTGTCGGTGCGTTCGTGATCGGCATGCTTTTGACCCCGCCCGACATTCTTTCACAGATCCTGCTGGCCGTGCCCATCTGGTTTCTCTTCGAACTTGGGCTGCTGTTGTCGGGCTGGTTCCAAGCCGCTACCGAAAAGAGCGCCGATAGCCCCAATAGCTAATCGGCCATCGAACCACGTCTAGGCGGATCCGGCGGGCGTGGCCCGCCTGGCAGGTTTCTCTGCCGCCTTGCCTTCTCTTGACCGCGAAAAAACAATTGCCCTCGCCCCGAATGGTGGATGACCAGGAAGCGTAAGCGTTACCTGTGTGTAGAAATTCTTACGCTAAGAGATAAAAAATGTTGGCCTCTGGTCGGATGCCGCAGCAGCCGTGCCGGGCTTGGCGTAGCAGCGGCTAGTCCGGGCGCGCGGCAGGCTGGTGTGCGACGACCTGTGCGCTGTCCTGGTAACGCTCGCTTAGCGGTGGCTCGACGATACGAAGCCGGAACTGCGCCAACAGTGGGCTCGTCTCCAATAGCTCGATCAGACGCGCGTAGAGAATCAAATCCCCGAAGTTGAGGGCTAGCACACTGCCGACGTTGTAAACCCCGGCGGGCGTCAGCAGCGTTGCCGGGTGCGTTAGAGGATTCGTGCGCGGCATCAGAATGCCCCGCAAGTACCCTGCGCTGCGTCCAGCCCCGGCAATAGCCTTAATGCCGACGGCGTAGCCGCTGTCGGCGAGATGCTTTACACCGACTTCGACTCCCCCGTGAGCGCGAGTGCGCACCCATCGAATCGCTCCCAGGCGCCAATCCGCGGGCTGGGCGTCTTCGCACGCCGTATAGGCGAGCAACTCCCCCACGCGGGCCTGTACCTCCTCGCCGCGAGTGCAGAACAAGGCCATGCCGCCCCGGCTTTCGTTCTTGCGCTGCCAGGTGGTGGCACGAAAGGTACCGCGCGGGCGCCGTTTCCGCGGCTGGGCGCGCTCGATAGACAGTGCTTTGCGCCATACGTCATCGGCTTCGGCATCGAAAGCGGCGAACTGCGCTATGCGCGTCTCGGCCCCGCGCGGTCTCGCCGCTGGCGTCGCGGCAAGCTCTGCGCCTGCTATGCCGGCGGCTGCCAGCCGTCGCTCGCGCCACAGCTGCTCGCCCCGCTCCGGGTCGAATGACCGCCGGCCGCTGAGGAAAAAGTGGCAGGCGCCCAGTCCCTCCGCCAGCGCGAGTTTGGCCATGGTGGGCTTACGCGCATCGCGCCTCTCCTGCCTTGCTCCCAGTGCATTCTGCAGGCGCAGGTAGAAATCCCGTTGCAGGCGCAGAGGCAGCGTAACGGACGCGGCGCTGCGGGCGATGTTCTCGTCGCAGCGCTCGATGTGTCGGCCGATCGCGTCGACGATCCCTTCCAGCTCCAGCCTGCGTGCTTGGCGTGGCGGTGGAAACCGAAGATCGCTGGCGGCGTAGCGAGGCGGAAAATCGCCCGCCAGGTCCACTACGAACTGCCCCCGCAGGTCGTCGCTGCTGCTGACCGGATGGATGGTCACTAGATGAGCCCAGCGGCCGATACGGCGATACAGCTCTTCCGCTTCGCCCTGCAGGAGATGGTACGGGTTCGAGAGCGCAAGCAGTGCGATGCGCAAATAGGCTTGCTTGATCGATAGCGCAGTTTCCTCCGCATCGGGCGCTGCCTCTATCGGCAGGCTCTGTAACCCCCGCAGTTCCGCGTTGCGATACACAGTGTGGATTTGCTGCCACAGCCCCGGCGGCTCGGGCGCGTAGATCCGGTAGCCTTCCAGCAGGCGCCGTCCAAGACACAGCAGGCTGCGCTGCAGCGCAAGATGCAACGTGGTCTGCGTGTCCCTGCCCGCAGGGCGCGCACCGGGGCGCAACAGCTCGTCGGCAACGAGGTCGAATCCGCTGGCCAGCTCGCGGAGCAGGCTCTGTGCCGCCTCGGCTTGCGCGCGGGCGGCCGCCGGTAGCAGTGGCAGGGTGTTCTTGTGGCGCGACACCAGCATGGCCACCGCGTCGTTGACTGCCGGGCGCAGTAACTCCATTACCTCGAATCGGCGGGCTTTTCGCAGCGGCGCGCAGTTGATCGCCTTGATGGCCCGCCCAAGGGCGTCGGCATACATCTCGGCGCTGCCGCGGGGCAGGTGCTCCGCCCAGTCGGCTAGCTGCTCCAGTGTCCAGTCGGAAAACTCGCCGTCGGTGTGCGGCGGAAGGTTGGGACGGACGGGTTTCATTGGCAAGGCTCCGCGACGATGTGTTGCGCTTCTCCGGCGCTCCTCGTGCAGCCTCGCTCTCGCGGAAGGCGCCGGGCCCCCTCGCAGCATATGTAAACAACATTAGCACAGATCATTACAGTGGCTACTTACACGGCTTTTGACCTTGCTTGGGAGTCCTCGGAGTATGAATCTGACTATTTAGTCAGATTCGTCTTTTTTCTGCGGTTGCCCGTACCGTCGTTAAACGGTATGTTAGTTGCACGGCATGGCGAGTTCGTTTGCGCGGGCCGGGTTTCGCCCTCCTCGCCTGCAACTCGGTCCGGTTCTCTCGTCGTATGTAAAGAAGAATGTGTATCGGCGCAGGTTGCGCGCCGTGTAGCGGAGGTTCTTGCGTCGGTCATGAGCTATGCACTTGCGAGCCACGTCAGCATTCTCCGGCCCTCTCGGCCGCTGGCGTGCCGATGTGCCGGAGCTTGCGTTACGCCGTCGTGGGGCATGGCACCCGGAGGGGTAGACGATAGCGATCGTCAGCCGATCTTTCGGACTTGGTCCACCGAGTCGTCAGTGACCGTTCGGAGTCCTCTTAAGGGCTATAGGTTTTCTGCCGCTAACAATTATTGTCTGCGATGCCACCGTCAGGCCCGAGCGCATCCGCGGTCTCGTGGCCGGACTACTTCCTCGACCTACCGATCTGCCGCTGTCAGTGGCTTGGGTGAATTTGCATGAAAGGCCTGTTCGAAAAGCTTCAGCGCACGTCCTACCTGAGCGGTGCTAACGCCGCTTTCATAGAGGATCTTTACGAGCTGTACCTGCGCGATCCGGAAGCGGTCAGCAGCGAATGGCGTTACTACTTCCAAGGCTTGGAAGCGGGTGACGGCAGTGCCCGTAAAGACATTCCCCACGGTCCCGTGCGTGCGGAATTCGCACGTCGCGCGCGCGCTAATGGGCGGCTCAGGGCAGTCACTGGGGCCGACAGTGGGATGACGCCGGAGGCCGCCGAGAAGCAGGCGGCTGTGCTGCGGCTGATCAACGCTTATCGCGTTCGCGGACATCAGCACGCCAATACCGATCCGCTGCAGTTGCGCGAACCGGTAGATGTGCCTGATCTCGATCCGGCGTTCCACAGCCTCACCGAAGCCGACATGGACCGGATGTTCAACACCGGCTCCCTGTTCGTCGCCGAGCAGATGACCCTGCGGGAAATCCTGCAGCTGGTGCGTGAGGTGTATGCCGGCACGATCGGCTCCGAGTACATGCACATCACCAACACGGTCGAGAAGCGCTGGATTCAGGAGCGTCTGGAGCGTAACCGGGCGCGGCGGGACTTCTCCCCCGAGCAGAAAAAGCTGATCCTCGAGCGCCTCACCGCCGGCGAGGGCATCGAGAAGTATTTGCACAGCAAGTACGTCGGTCAGAAGCGCTTCTCGCTGGAGGGTGGCGAGTCGTTGATCCCGATGCTCGACCATCTGATTCAGCACGCCGGTGCGAACGGCATCCGTGAGATGGTGCTCGGCATGGCGCACCGTGGGCGCCTGAACGTGCTGATCAATATCCTGGGCAAATCGCCGCGCGACCTGTTCCAGGAGTTCGAGGGCAATTACAACATCGCCAAGGCCGGGTCGGGAGACGTGAAGTACCACCTCGGCTATTCTTCGGACATCCAGACGCCGGGCGGTCCGCTGCATCTGGCGCTGGCGTTCAACCCGTCGCACCTGGAAATCGTCGATCCGGTGGTCGAGGGTTCGGCGCGTGCGCGCATGCATCGTCGGCGCGACTTCAAGGGCGAGCAGGTCATGCCGGTGCTGATCCACGGCGATGCCGCGTTCGCCGGCCAGGGCGTGGTCATGGAGACGTTCCAGCTCTCCCAGGCCCGCGGTTTCTACACCGGCGGCACCGTCCACATCATCATCAACAACCAGATCGGCTTTACCACCAGCAACCCGCTGGACGCCCGCTCGACGTTCTACAGCACCGAAGTGGCCAAGATGGTGCAGGCGCCGATCTTCCACGTTAACGGCGACGACCCGGAAGCGGTTCTGTTCGTCACCGAGCTGGCCTTCGACTTCCGCCAGCGCTTCAAGAAAGACGTGGTGATCGACATGATCTGCTACCGGCGTCACGGGCACAACGAGGCCGACGAGCCGTCCGCCACCCAGCCGGTCATGTACCGCAAGATCAAGGCCCGCGACTCCGTGCGTGTCCTCTACGGTCGCAAGCTCGTCGAGGAGGGCGTGGTAGACGAGGCCGAAGTCGAGCGCATGGTGCACGAGTATCGCGACGCGCTGGACAACCACCAGATCGTTGCGCGCAACATCATGAAGTCGGTGCGTAACGACTTCTCGGTGGATTGGACGCCGTACTTCGATGCGCAGTGGGAAGAAGAAGTCACCACCGCCGTGCCCATGTCGCTCATTCGCGATCTGCAGGAGATTCTGCAGCGCCTGCCGGAAGGTTTCGAGCTCAACCCCCGCGTGGCCGCCGTGATGGAGAGCCGCCGCAAGATGGGGGCCGGCGCGTTGGCGCTGGACTGGGGCTTTGCCGAGAGCATGGCCTACGCCACCTTGCTGCACGATGGCTACAAGGTGCGCCTGACGGGCCAGGATAGCGGGCGCGGGACCTTCTCGCACCGTCATGCCGTGCTGCATAACGCAAAGGACGGCTCGACGTACATTCCGCTCAAGGAGATCACGAACGAGCCCAGCGACTTCACCGTCATCGACTCGCTGTTGTCCGAGGAAGCCGTGCTCGCATTCGAGTACGGTTACGCCACGGCCGACCCCACTACTCTGGTCATTTGGGAAGCCCAGTTCGGCGACTTCGCCAATGGTGCCCAGGTCGTGATCGATCAGTTCATCGTATCCGGTGAAGCGAAGTGGGGACGGTTGTGCGGGCTGACCATGTACTTGCCGCACGGTTACGAAGGCCAGGGGCCGGAGCACTCGTCAGCTCGCCTCGAGCGCTTCCTGCAATTGTGCGCGGAGCAGAACATCCAAGTCTGCATCCCCAGCACGCCGGCGCAGTTCTTCCACATGATCCGCCGGCAGATGCTGCGCAAGTACCGCAAGCCGCTGGTGGTGATGACGCCCAAGAGCTTGCTGCGCCACAAGTTGTCTACCTCGACCCTGGACGACCTGACCGAGGGCAAGTTCCACCTGGTGATCGACGAGATCGACGACATCAGCCCGAAGAACGTGGACCGCGTGATCCTCTGCAGCGGCAAGGTCTACTTCGAGCTGCTGGAGGAGCGCCGCAAGCGGGAGCTGAACAATATCGCCATCATCCGGATCGAGCAGCTTTACCCGTTCCCGGAGAAGGAACTGTCGGCGCTGCTGCGCCGCCGCTACAGCAAGGCAACCGAGGTTGTCTGGTGCCAGGAAGAGCCCAAGAACCAGGGCGCCTGGTATTCGACGCAGCATCATTTCGTGCGTTGCATGCGAGAGGGTCAGGAGTTGCGTTACGCAGGCCGGGAGGCCTCGGCTTCTCCGGCGGTCGGCAACCCCAAGCTGCATTTCGAACAGCAGCGCAAGCTGATTGAAGATGCGCTGAGCTAATGGCTCCGGTGGCCTCCATGATCAGAACCGCAAGAAGGAAGAACTAGGAATGAGCATTGAAATCAAAGTCCCGCCGCTGCCGGAATCGGTATCGGAAGCGACTGTGGTGACCTGGCACAAGCAGCCGGGCGACAGTGTGAGCCGCGACGAGAATCTCGTCGACATCGAAACCGATAAGGTTGTGCTGGAAGTTCCGGCACCGGCGGACGGCGTGCTTGGCGAAGTGCTCAAGCAGGAAGGCGACACGGTATTGGCCGGGGAGTTGCTGGCGAAGCTGGAACCGGCAGGCGCCAAGCCCGCCGCCGCGGCCAAGCCCGCGCCGCAGCCGCAGCAGCAGACGGCCGAGCCCGAGCCCGAGGCGCCGCGCCGGACGCTGGAGGAGATGGGGCCGGCCGTGCGCCGCCTGATCGTCGAGAACAACCTCGATCCGGAGCAGATTCAGCCTACCGGTCCCGGTGGCCGTATTACCAAGGAAGACGTGCTGAACTACATGGCCGCCAAGGAAAGCGCGAGCCCCGCGGCTGCCGAACGCGCGCCCGAGCCGGCGCCGAGCGCGCCCGAGAGTGCGCCACGCACCGCCCCGGTCGCACCGGTACCGGCGGACGCGCTGGGCGAGCGCACCGAGCGCCGCGTGCCCATGAGCCGTCTGCGCCGGCGCATCGCAGAGCGCCTGGTAGAGGCTCAGCACACCGCGGCCATGCTGACGACCTTCAACGAGGTCAACATGAAGCCGGTCATGGATCTGCGCGCCCGCTACAAGGACGCCTTCGAGAAGGCGCACGGCGTGCGCTTGGGCTTCATGTCGTTCTTCATCAAGGCGTCCATCGAAGCGCTCAAGCGCTTCCCGGTGGTGAACGCGTCCGTGGACGGCACCGATATCATCTACCATGCCTACCACGATATCGGCGTGGCGGTAAGCTCCGACCGCGGCCTGGTGGTGCCGATCCTGCGCGATGCCGACCACATGTCCTTCGCTGAGATCGAAGCGAAGATCCTGGACTTCGGCAAGCGTGCGCAGACCGGTAAGCTGACCATCGACGAGCTCACGGGTGGCACGTTCTCGGTCAGCAACGGCGGTATTTTCGGCTCCCTGCTGTCGACGCCGATCTTGAATCCGCCGCAGAGTGCCATTCTCGGTATGCACAAGATCCAGGAGCGTCCGGTGGTGGAGAACGGACAGGTCGTGGTGCGTCCGATGATGTATCTTGCCCTGACCTACGATCATCGCATCATCGATGGCCGCGAGGCGGTGCAGTTCCTGGTGACGATCAAGGACATGCTGGAGGATCCGGCGCGTCTGCTGCTGGAGGTCTAGCCTAAACTCAGGCGAGCATGCCGCGCACGGCGCCGGCGCTTCGATAAGAGCAGCCGGCGCGACGCGGCCCGCCACTTGCCGAGGCTGACGTCCAGCCGAGCGGCGGCATCTGTGAACTAGAGGCCGCCTGTTGCTTCGGTGGCGTGGCAGACGCTGTTCAGCGCCGTGACGGACTGAGCCGACCTTCACGGTGGCTGGTCGGCGTGCGAGAACACAAAAACGGGAGAAACCATGGCCAAATCCTTCGATGTCATCGTAATCGGCGCCGGCCCCGCGGGCTATGTCGCCGCGATCCGCTGCGCGCAGCTCGGTCTGACCACCGCCGTGATCGACGCCTTCCGCTCCAAGGACGGGGAGGCCGCGCTCGGCGGCACCTGCTTGAACGTAGGCTGCATTCCCTCCAAGGCGCTACTGGACTCTTCGGAGCAGTACCATCGCGTCACCGAAACGCTGCATACCCACGGCATCATGGTTAAGGACGTAGAACTCGACGTGCCGACCATGATCAAGCGCAAGGATCAGGTGGTCAAAGACATGACCGCGGGGATCATGCAGCTATTCAAGGCCAACAAGATCACCTGGCTGCCGGGGCGCGGCAAGCTGCTCGACGGCAAGCAAGTCGAGTACACGCCCCACGAGGGTGCTCCGGAAACCTTGCAAGCGGAGAACATTATCCTCGCCACCGGCTCGCGACCCATCGAGATCGACGCCGCACCCCTGGATGGCGAGCGCATCGTCGATTCGAGCGGCGCGCTGGAATTCACAGAGGTGCCCAAGCGTCTCGGTGTGATCGGTGCCGGCGTGATCGGGCTGGAAATGGGCAGCGTGTGGAACCGCCTGGGTTCCAAGGTCGTGCTGCTCGAAGCGCAGGACACTTTCCTCGCCGCTGCCGATACTCGCATCGCCAAGGATGCCCTGCGCCAGTTCCAACGCCAGGGACTGGATATTCGCCTGGGCGCGCGCGTCACGGGCGTGAAGGCCGGCAAGCAGCTGACCGTTCACTACGAAGACACGGAAGGCAAGCAGACACTGGCCGTCGACAAGCTGATCGTTGCTGTCGGCCGTCGTCCGCAGACCGACGACCTGGCCGCCGATTCCGTCGATCTGCTGCTCGACGAGCGTGGCTTTGTGCACGTGGACGAGCACTGCCGCACCAACATCCCTGGCGTGTACGCGGTGGGTGACGTGGTGCGCGGCCCGATGCTGGCCCACAAGGGGTCTGAGGAAGGCATCATGGTCGCGGAGCTGATCGCGGGCCGTCAGGCTTCGGTGAATTACGACGCGATCCCGTGGGTGATTTATACGAATCCGGAGATCGCCTGGGTCGGCCGTACCGAGCAAGCGCTCAAGGCGGCCGGCATACCCATCAAGTCCGGCACCTTCAACTTCGCCGCCACGGGGCGTGCGCGGGCGATGGAGGAAACGGGCGGTCTGGTCAAGGTGATCGCTCACGCGGAAACCGACCGCATTCTGGGCGTGCACATCGTCGGCCCGATGGCCAGTGAGCTCATCGCCGAGGCGGTGGTGGCGATGGAGTTCGCCGCCAGTGCCGAGGATCTGGCACGCATCATCCATGCGCATCCCACGCTGTCGGAGGCCGTACACGAAGCCGCGTTGTCGGTGGAGAAGCGGGCTATCCACAAGGCTAACTGATAGACGCAGCGTCTCGGCGTTGCCAAAGGCCATGCCGGCTTGCCGGCATGGCCTTTCTTGTTTGTCCTGCCAGTCCCTTTCCCGCTGCCGGGCGGGGTTTGCAGATGGGCGGCGGGCGCGGCGGCCAAAGGAGCCGGCGAAGCGGTTGGGGTGTGCCTAGTCTTGGGTTAGACTCAAGTGCCAGCCCTCGAGGAGCTACTTGTCGATGCAACACTTCAAGGCCTTCCGAGTGCACGCCGATGGCGGGCGAATCGAGACGCTCACACTGTCCGATCTCGACCCGGGAGAGGTCGTGATCCGCGCGATTTACTCCGGGGTCAACTACAAAGATGCGCTCGCCGTGACCGGCAAGGGCAAGATCCTGCGCCGCCACCCCATGATTGCCGGCATCGATGTTGCCGGCGAGGTCGTTCAATCCAGCGACCCGCGGTTTCGCGAAGGCGACGAGGTACTGGTAACAGGCTGTGGCCTGGGCGAGGCGCACGATGGCGGCTTCTCCGAGTATGTCCGGGTACCGGCAGCCTGGGTCGTGCCTCTTCCCCAGGGGCTTGACGTGCGCGAGGCAATGGCGCTGGGTACTGCCGGCTTTACCGCCGCCATGGCGCTGGAGCGAATGGAGGCGAACGGCACCAACCCTAGCCATGGTCCCATTCTTATCACCGGCGCGAGCGGGGGCGTTGGCAGCTTGGCAGTGGATATTTTCTCCAAGGCCGGCTACAGCGTGACCGCGCTTACCGGCAAAGCCGATCAGGTTGAGCGTTTGAAGGCGCTTGGCGCCGACGAGGTGCTGCTGACCGACCAGGTAAGCTACAGCGGCCGGCCGCTGGAGAAAGCCCGCTGGGGCGGCGCCGTGGACAACGTTGGGGGCGAAGTGCTGGCCTGGATAGCCGCAACCACCAAGCCATGGTGCAATATCGCTTCGGTGGGGCTGGCCGCCAGCGCCAATCTGTCCACCACGGTAATGCCCTTCATCCTGCGTGCGGTGAGCTTGCTGGGCGTCAACTCGGTCGAGTGCCCCGACGACATGCGCCATCGGATCTGGCAGCGCTTAGCTCAGGAACTCAAGCCGCGTCAGCTGGACAGTATCGTGCGTGCCGAGGTCTCACTGGATGGGCTGCCTGCAGTGTGCGATGAACTCATAGAGCGTCGCTCCTACGGTCGCACCCTGGTTTCGTTGGCAGCCGAAGCTACCCTTTAGCCAGTCTGGGCGCAGCCGTGCCGGCGTAGCGCTTAGGCGGCTCCGCCGGCATGCCTAGCCCAATACAGGCCAGTGTCCATGGCAAGGCCAAGAGCAGGGCTGGCGTAAAGACCGGCCTTAGAGGCTGGACCGGACCGGTACCAAGATGCAGCCCCTTGTTTCGCTTCCAAATGCCCGCCGCCCGGGGGGATGCGGTACCTGAGAACAGCCGTTACCGCACCTTCCGGGTGCCGGTAGAGCCCGTCAAGCGCCAGCTTGGTGCGAAGTTTTGAAACGCATCGGCGTGCAAACTACATAGAACATCGTCCGCTAGCGACATGGGCGGTCCTGGCTGCGATAATCGCCGCGCGGGAGTACTCTGGTTCTATGCTTACGTCACTACGCATTCGTCACTTCAAGGCTTGGGGCGATACCGGGTCCATCCGTCTGGCCCCGCTTACCGTGATTTTCGGAGCCAACAGCGCGGGCAAGAGCAGCCTTGGGCAGCTGCTGCTGGCCTTGAAGCAGACCGTGCTCTCCACCGACCGCCGCCGAACGCTGTACCTTGGCGATGAGAACGCCTTGATCGATCTGGGCAGCTTCGAGGGCGTGATCCACAATCATGACCTCGCAAAACCCTTGTGTTTCGAGCTGGGCTGGCGCTTGCCGGTGCCCTTGCAAGTCCCTGCTACGGAGTCTTCGCCCGTCATCGTGGGCGACGAGGTCCGCTTGTCGGTGGAGCTGCTCGCCGACCAGCGCCAACAACCGGTGGTGCAGCGCCTGTCGTACGCGTTGCAGCGTAACGGCGAGGTGGTATTGACGGTCGGCTACAAGCGCGTCGACGGCGGCTATGAGCTGCAGACCGCGCCGCTGTCGTTGCCGCGCAGCCCCGATTGGCAGGAAGCGCTGCCGCCGCCCGAGAAGTTCTACCGCGTTCCCGATCAGGTGCGCTCGCGCTTTGGCGACACGGCATTCCTAGCCGATTTGGCCCTGGCTACCGAGACCGCGCTGCACAGCGTCCAGCATCTGGGTCCGCTGCGCGATTCGCCGCGCCGTATGTACGCCTGGACGGGAGAGGCCCCCGAGAGCGTGGGACCTCGCGGCGAGTTCACTGTTCCGGCGATTCTGGCTGCCAGCGAGCAGGGGCGCACCTACAGTAGCCCAGCGGACAGCAAGGAGTATCGTTTCGATGCCTATATTGCGCACTGGTTGACGCGGCTGGACCTGATCGACAGCTTTGCCGTGCGCCCTATTGCCAAGGGCCGCAGGGAGTACGAGGTGTTGATCCGAACTCATCCTGCCGGGAGCGAGGTGATGCTTACCGATGTCGGCTTCGGCGTATCGCAGGCGCTCCCGGCGCTGACGCAGGCGTTCTATGCAGCGCCGCATTCTACCGTGTGGTTGGAGCAGCCCGAGGTTCACCTGCATCCACGGGTGCAGGCGGAGCTTGCCGATGTGTTCATCGACGCCATACAAGTCCGTGAAAACGGCCAGCCGCGCCATACCCAGTTGATCGTCGAGAGCCATTCGGAGCACTTTCTCAACCGTATCCAGCGCCGCGTGGCCGAGGGCTCGCTCGCCGCGGCCGATGTGGCGGTGTATTTCTGCCGCCGTGGCGAGGCGAGCACCGAGATTGAACCGCTGCGTCTGAACGAGTTCGGCGAGATCGAGAACTGGCCGGAGCACTTTTTCGGCGATGAAATGGCCGACATCGCCGGCCGCACGCGCGCGGCCCTGATACGCCGAAAACAGCAGTCGGAGCGTAAGCCTTGAAGGCCGTGGTCGATACCAACGTGTTGCTGGTGGCCAACGGGCAGCATTCGGACGTCTCGCCCGAGTGTGTGGAAACCTGCATCGATCGCCTGCTCGCGTTGCAGAAAGCCGGTACCGTAGTGATCGACGACGCCTTCCGCATCCTTGGCGAATACCTCAACAAGACCCGCGTCGATCCGCCCAAAGGCGTGGGCGATGTTTTTCTCAAGTGGCTGCTGCGCAGCGTCGGCAGCGAGCGAGTGCATCTGGTCGAGCTGACCGAAACGGCGGCCGAGGAGTTCGCCGAGTTTCCCGACCGGGAACTGCAGTCGCGGTTCGACCCTGCGGACCGTAAATTCGTCGCCACCGCAGCGGCCCATCCGGATCGGCCGCCCCTATGGCAGGCGGCCGATTGCAAGTGGCTGGACTGGTGGCCGCGGCTGCGGGCGCACGGGGTGGAGGTGGACTTTCTGTGTCCCGAGGATGCCTGCACGTTCTACCGGCGCAAGTTTCCCGACGCTCCGCCGCCCGCCCTGCCTGGGAGGTCTCCTGCATGAGCGAGTTTTTCCGCTTCCCCCACACCCCGCACATCGCTTGGCTAGGCCAAGGCATGCCACGGGACGACAAAGTGCTCGCCCCCCAGGAGGCCTCCGCACTGCTGGCGGAGGAAGTGGTTGTGGAAGAAAAGGTCGATGGGGCCAACCTGGGGCTGTCGCTGGGCGAGGATGGGCAGCTGCGCGCGCAGAACCGCGGTGAATACCTGGTCGAGCCCTATCGCGGCCAGTTCTCGCGTCTAGGCTCGTGGCTGGCTCAGCACCGCTATGCACTTGCCGAGCATCTGGCGCCGCACCTGATCCTGTTCGGCGAATGGTGTGCCGCTCGTCATTCGCTGGATTATCAGGCGCTGCCGGACTGGTACCTGGTGTTCGATGTGTACGATCGGCGCGCCGGCAAATTCTGGAGCCCGGCGCGGCGCGATGAACTGGCGGCGGCCGTGGGCTTGGCCACCGTGCCGCGCCTGTTCGAGGGCAAGACTAGCCTGGAGGAGCTGCGCGAGCTGCTGGAAAACAGCCGCAGCCGCTATCGCGAAGGTCCTCCGGAGGGCATCGTCGTGCGCCGCATCGTCGACGGCTGGACCGAAGCGCGCGCCAAGCTGGTGCGCGCCGAGTTCACCCAGGCCATCGAGGAGCACTGGCGCAGCAGAACCATAGAGTGGAACCGGCTGCTGGGCTGGGGCGGCTGAGCGAATACCGCGCGCCCCATCGACCGGCCATCTCCCTGCGCTGGCCTAAGCGTTTTAGAACGCGTCGCCAGGCACTCGAACCCAGCCTTCCATCAGCACGCGAGCACTGCGGCTCATGATGGCCTTGGTGACTTTCCACTCGCCGTCGATCAAGGCCGCTTCGGCACCGACGCGCAGCGTGCCGGAGGGGTGTCCGAAGCGCACGGAGTTGCGTTCGCCACCGCCGGCGGCCAGATTGACCAAGGTGCCGGGAACCGCCGCGGCCGCGCCTATGGCTACGGCGGCCGTGCCCATCATCGCATGGTGCAGCTTGCCCATGGACAGCGCGCGTACCAGAAGATCCACGTCGGTGGCTTTCACGGTTTTGCCGCTGGAGGCCACATACTCCTTAGGAGGGGCGACAAAGGCGATCTTGGGCGTGTGCTGGCGCGTGACCGCCCCCTCCGGGCTCGTGATCAGCCCCATGCGCACCGCACCGTGGGCGCGGATGGTCTCGAACATGGCCAGCGCTGCGCGGTCTTCGTTGATATCGCTTTGCAGCTCGGTGCCGGTGTAACCGATGGCCGCGGCATCGACGAAGATGGTCGGGATGCCAGCATTGATCAGGGTGGCTTTGAGCACGCCGACGCCTGGGACGTCGAGTTCGTCTACCACGTTACCCGTGGGGAACATGGCGCCGCCATCGTCGTCGGCCGCGGGATCCAGGAACTCGATTTGTATTTCCGCCGCGGGGAAAGTGACCCCATCCAGTTCGAACGCGCCCGTTTCCTGAACCGCGCCGTCGACTATGGGCACGTGGGCGATAATCGTTTTGCCGATGTTGGCCTGCCAGATCCGCACCGAGCAGGTGCCGTCGCGCGGGATCCGGGCGGGATCGACAAGGCCGTTGCTGATGGCGAACGGGCCCACCGCGGCTGAGAGGTTGCCGCAGTTACCGCTCCAGTCCACGAACGGCGTGTCTATGGACACCTGCCCGAACAGATAGTCCACGTCGTGATCGGGGCGGGAGCTCTTGGACAGGATGACCGTCTTACTGGTGCTGGAGGTCGCCCCGCCCATGCCATCGGTGTGCTTGCCGTAAGGATCGGGGCTGCCGATGACGCGTAACAGGAGCTTATCGCGTGCCTCGCCCGGGACTTGGGCGGCCGCCGGCAGGTCCTCCAGACGGAAGAACACGCCTTTGCTGGTGCCACCGCGCATGTAGGTGGCGGGAATCCGGATTTGGGGTACGTGAGTCGTCATGGTGTTTCCGTGGTGATTGCTGGGTGATTTTCTCCCCCCTCACCCCAACCCCTCTCCCACCGGGGGAGAGAGGCTAAGAAGGGGGTGCCGCATCCTAATGTCCTTGCAGTGTCCGAGCGAAGCTTCGCTCCCTCTTGC
>CAYWPG010000030.1:0-50450 GCA_964460035.1 uncultured Alkalilimnicola sp. | reverse complement strand
TAATAGCCTTAACTACTGGATCTTTCGTCAGGCCAGCGCGACTTGGGAGCGGCCGGAGGGTGTCGATACAGTTCTAGCTGAGCCTGAGCTGTGTGCGCCGATCGAAGATTACCTGAGTGGTGTTGTAGACGGGCCAGCCTCGATCGGCTACTTGGGCGCGCGGCGTTGGCTACGTTACCGCTCGCTACGACGTGTTGCGGAGCCATGGGGCTGGAAAGATCCACGCAATACGTACACATTGCCGTTATGGCTGAAGATATTTCCAGACGCGAAAGTATTGCACATTATGCGTCACGGCGTAGATGTTGCAGAGAGCCTTCGCGTCCGCCACATGGCAGCGGCAGAGAAGGCCGCTGAACGTTTTCGCCGGCGGCGCAGCTTGTATGTCAACAATCCTTTTGCTCCTAAGCGCAGCGGCTTCGCCCATTCGCCTCGTGTTCGCCAGCTTGGTGGAGGTCTAGAGCTATGGGAGGCGTATACGGCGCGTGCACGCTCCCATGTCCAGCGCCTCGGCGCGCAGGCGTTGGAACTTCGATATGAGGACCTTCTCGCCGACCCGCTGCCCCATCTCGAGCGAGTGCTAAAGTTCTGCGGTATTGAAGTTGGTACATCGCGGCTAGCGCGGGCTGCAGGACGTTTTATGCCCGATAGAGCATACGCCTTCCGGCGGAATAAGACTCTGCACGAATTTGCGGAGAAGAATGCGCCCCGATTGGCGGCGCTAGGGTACTGACACGGCGCACCGCTAGCGTAACGCGGTAACCGGCCACTTCGACATGCGGTGTTTGTTTGGCCTGTTTCAGGATCGCAGAGACCTGGATTCGAGTCCCTACCGACGTTTCTTGGTGTCGTTCACTGGTTGCGGTTGACAAGGAGGGTTATGCGCCGGCCAGTATCCATATAGCGAGTGCCAGGGAATGGCTTGAACAGAATCGGCCGTCGCAAGGTCCGCTGCGCCGCCTGGTAAGCTTCTGGAGTTGTCGGAAACGGGCGGTGGTGCTGGAGACCTCGGAGGCCGCTGCGAACCGCAGCTTAGATACGCTCCCGGGAACTTCTTCGGACCCCTCGAGATTACACCCACCGAGGCTAGAGCTTTGGCGGTGTACTCACCTAGCGCGCTAACCGGCATATTCCAATATACCCGCAGGGCCTAATTTAGGGGGCGCAACATAGTAGATCCCATCACCAACTTCGTCGTGGCTCTTCCGTAAGCCCAGACTTCATCTGGATGGAAGAGCCACGAGATCGTTCAGTGTATCGGTCGGTGGTATCCACTGATTGTCCAAGTGAGGCTTGCCCGCTTCGAGAGCAGAGCCGTCGCTATGGAATACCTTCGTGTGCTGGGTCTGGCGCCCGGAATGTAGCGCGTAGGGCTTCGGGAGATGGCGGGCTGTTCGTCAACTCCCGGGCCTCCTCCATATAACCGTAAATAGAAAGATCTCTTCCTAGTCTGGCAGCAAGCCGGCGATTGCTTTCGCGATACCGTTCCAGGATTACGCGAGAGAGCGAGGGAGGCATCGCTACGCGTGCGGGGTTCGGCTCGCCCATGGTCCAGCAGCGAAGGGCTTCGAGGCCGTTCCGTACCCGATTGTTGCTCGCGTACCTTTTCGTTTCCCATGTCGATGCACCGCGGGCGCGATCCTTGAATCGAACGCTAGCCATGACGTTCGCGGTGTCGTCCTTTTGTATGCCGGTGGCTCGCCATAGCGATGCTGAGAAAGCTTCCGGTGCAGCTGCGATATCTTCGTACACCAGTATCTCCACCGCGCCCTTCCCCAGATGGCTCTCCAGCGTTTCGACCAGCGCGTCGTACTCGAGACTGTAGCCGCCCATTGCGAAGTAGTCGGAGTCTATGACTCTCTCGACGAAGCTCTCCAGGGTGTGCAGTCCTAGCCTGCGCCTCCAGAGCAGGGTTTGAGCAAAGAATGAGCCGAGGAATTGGTCTTGGCGGCGAACGCTGATGAGCACGCGCACCTTCCCACCGGTCCAGCAGTAGTTCGCCAAGGCCCCGAGACGCAGCGCTAAGGTGTCCATGCCGACGCTTACCGGCCGGCCTTGCTGGAATCGGCTGGCGACTTGTAGAGCGCCGAATACCGCGTTGAGGATGTTCTCATCGGAGAGCAGGATGGTCCGGCCGGGCTGGTAATTCGGCAGCGAGCGGGCGCAGCTCAGGATTCTGCGCTGCAAATCAGCGCCTTGTCTCTCCCAGCTCAGGCTCGACTCCCACAGGAGCTTCTCCGTAATCAAGTCGGCAATACGGTTCCCCTCAGGCGAGGAGGAGGACTTGCCAAGATAAACAACGTCGTTCGAGGACGCGAACAGGGCTCGCTGCAGCGTGGTGGTCGCTGTCTTGGGGAAGCCAATATGGATGCAGAGGTCGGGTGCGCAGCCACGCACCAGCGGTTCGGTCTTATCAACCAAGGTGTTTCTCCTGTGGAACAGCGCACTCAGGATGGTGCGGACCCGATGGGTGGCGTGCGTCCTGGCACGAATTGCCCGGCAGCTACTAGCGCGTGAGCCGCTGGCAAGGGGGAATTTCGCTAAGCGGAGATACCCACCGGCGCGAGTACGGTGCGGTTACAACTAGCGTTTCTACATCTTGCCGATGACCCGCTTTGGCTAGAACGAGTAGCCTAACAGCTCGATATCCCGTCGATAATGCTCGGCGACCATGGCGCGCGTCTCGTCGTTGTAATACTCGCGGTAATCGCGACGGTCGGTCGCCTTGCGTTCGTGCGGCAGCGGCGGTGCGGGGATTCCGATACGATCGCAGATGGTGCGGAAGTCCTGCTCGAGGTTTTCGTAACGGCCGATGAAATCGACGATGGTGTTGCCATTCAGGTCGACCAGGTACTCCCATTGACGCTCGGCCGAGATATCGAGCATGTAGTTGTATTCCCGGTTCGGGTCGAATTTGAGCCGCAGGAATTCCTCGAAGCTGTTCACACCGGCGAGCACTTCCGGCTTTTCGCGCCGGATGTGGTGATACGAGCTTACCTGCAGGTCCCAGGGGTTGCGCACGATCGCGAACTTGAAGAGCTGATTGAAGATAGGCGCCGGCAGCATTTCTTTGGCTGCGATGGCCTTGGCATGGCGGGGGAATTTGACCCCCAGCTTATGACGCGGCCGGGTCATCTGGCTGAACATGCTGGTCAGGAACAGCGGGATCGCGTAGCGAGGTGCGCCACGATACTTGCGTAGCGCTGCACGCACGCTGGTGCCTCCGGTCTTGGCAATGTGAACGAACAGAAAATTGTGCGAGTACGAAATCAGCATACGTGTTTGCTCATATGGTGGCTGCTGTAGGCGGCAAGCCAAGTACGTTCAAATAAGCTCGGCTGCTGGCGGCCAAGGTATAACCGGCGACCGCCTCCGGCAGTGAGTGCCGATCGGGCGGCGAGACCAGGGTCTCGGCCATGGCCTGTGCCAGGGCGGCAGCATCGCCCACGGGAACCAAGCGGCCGAAGCGCCCATCCTGGAGAATTTCCCGCGGCCCGCTCTGGCAGTCCGAGGCGACGCACGGTGTGCCCAGCGCGAGCGCCTCTTTCAAGACATTGGGCGAGCCCTCGAAAAACGACGACAGTACGAAAAGATCCGCCCTGCTCATGTAGCGGTACGGATTGGAGTCGAAGCCGGGCATGCGGACCGACTCCTCCAGGCCGAGCCGGCGAATCAGCGCCTCCAGCTCACCGCGCTGCGCGCCCTCGCCCAGAATCAGCAGGCGGCATGGCATGCTCTGGCGCAGCTCGGCGAAGGCCTGCAGCAAGGTCGGAAAACCCTTTTGCGGCGTCAGGCGCCCAACGGCAAGAATTCGTTTGACCTCCGGCGCCAGGAACCAGTCGTCGGCCAGCGGCATTGCGGCCAGCTCATGCAGTTCCGGCGTTACGGTCGGGTTGGGCAGTACGTGCACTTTCTCTGCCGGCAGCCGCGCGATGGCCCTGATGTCGTCGGCCACGCCCTCGGCGACGCCGACGATGCCGTCGGCCCACGGATAAAGCCGCCGGATCGGATAGTAGCGCAGCCATTTCTGCAACCGGCTCTTGCCCTCTAGCGATGCGGACAAGTGCATCCCCAATCGAATGACGATGCGGGTGGGGACTTTGGCAATACGGCGGGCGAGCAGTGCCATGCGGCCCGCGCGGTCTTTGGCGACCAGCATCGCGGCGGGCCGTTCGGTGCGCATATACTTCACCAAGCCGGGCAGCCCGAGCAGCGAGGTCCTGGCATTGAGCTTGATGAGATTGGCGGCGGCGGGAATACGGTCCAGGTGACGTCCGCGCGCCTTGATGAGAATGAAGTCGACCTGATAGCCCGCATCCAAGAAGCCCTGCGCCAGATTGCAGATCATCTTCTCGACGCCGCCGTCGCCGGAGAACGAGATCAGTATCGCGACTTTGTTCGGATCAGTAGCGTCGATGCGAGTCATGGTGTTGGCATAAAGGAAGCTGCGCGCAAAGCTAACAGATGATAGCGGTTCCGCCCAAGGAAGTGGTGCCGCACATTACACGCTATCGGCCGCATAGCCCGCCACTAACTCCGCAAACTCGGCGTCATCGAAGTGTAGCGGCCCACGGCCAGCTTCCTTGCGCAGCGACCGCAACAAGCGCTCGAGGTTGCGCTGCTGCCAGCGGCCCGGGCGACGGAGTGCGCCGCGATCCCAGTCGATAACGTAAACGCGTTGTTGCTCGTCGAGCAGAATGTTGCGCGCGTTCAGATCCGAGTGGAAAGCGCCGTGCCGGTGCAGTTTCCTGAGCGCGGCGCCTATGCGCCGCCAGTCGGTGGGCGAGAGCGCGCCGTGTTGCAACACGTCGATCAGCGTACGAGTGCCGGGCAGCCGTACTGTGATCAGGTCGGCATGGTATAGCAGTCCTCTGCGTTCGATCCGCACTGCGGCAGGGCGCGGGACAGGCAATCCGAGCGTTGCGAGCGTGCCGAGCAGTCGCCATTCGCGTACCGGTCGGGTGCGGGCGAAACCCGTCCATAGATAACTGTCGCGGATCCAGCGTCCTACCAAGCCGCCCCGCCAGAAATGCCGCAAGACGAAGTCCTTATCGTCCAGTTTAAGAAAGTAGGCGCTGCGCCGCCCGCTGCTGCTCCCGACCAGCAGTCCGCGCGCTTGGAGCTGTGCAGGATCGAACAGCCAATCGCCGATCTGCGAGAGCAGCGATGGGTCGTATAATGTCGTGACCTTTCCTTGGCGGATGACTTCATGATTCGGCATCGGACTCGACTTCCCCTTGCACACCCCCCGGAGCGGTTGTGCCTATTGCGCCTCTCCGCCATCGGCGATACCTGCCATGTCGTGCCTATCGTGCGCACCTTGCAGACGGTCTGGCCGGAGACCAAGCTGACCTGGATCATAGGCCGCACCGAGGCAGGCTTGCTCGGCGATCTGCCGGGGGTGGAGTTTATCATCTTCGACAAGCGACAAGGCCGAGCCGCTTACCGTCGGCTGCGCGAAGCGATGGCCGGCCGGCACTTCGAGGTGCTGTTGAATCTGCAGGCCGCGTTGCGCGCCAGCTTGCTGTCCCGCGTCATTCCCGCCGCAATCCGCCTTGGCTACGATCGTGCCCGCGCCAAGGATTTTCAGTGGCTTTTCACCAACGCGCGCATCGGCGGCGAACCACGTGTTCACCAGGTGGACACGATGTTCGCGTTTCTGGAAGCGCTGGGTATCCGCGAGCGAGTGCTGCGCTGGGATATTCCCATCCCGCCGGAGGCTCGGCAGTATGTCGACGAGCAGCTCGGCGACGGCCGCTGGCTGGTGATCAGCCCGTGCAGCAGCGAGCGGCGAAACAATTTTCGCAATTGGCCGGCCGAGCGCTACGCTACGGTCGCCAATCTGGCGATGGAGTTGGGGTACAAGGTGGCCCTGACCGGTGGCGGCAGCGAACTGGAGCGCTGGTACGGCGCTGAGATTGCCCGCTTGATGCGGCATCCGCCCATCAACCTGATCGGGCAGACCTCGCTCAAGCAACTGCTAGCCGTGCTCGACCGCGCCGAAGTGCTGATTTCGCCCGATTCCGGACCGGCGCATATGGCCACGGCTGTGGGAACGCCGGTGATCGGCTTGTACGCCAGCTCCAACCCCATGCGAACAGGGCCTTACCTGAGCCAGCGCTGGGTCGCCAATCGTTACCCCGAGGCCGTTCAGGCTGCCTTCGGCAAACCGGTGGAGGCGCTTCCTTGGGGCAAACGCGTGCGCGAGCCCACGGTCATGGAGCGCATTAGCGTGGATGATGTGATGGACCGCTTGTACGCCCTGCAAACGGTTGCGGGGGCCTCGGGCCCCGGCGTTGGTACAACGGACGATCGAGCGGATGAAAAGCGGTAATCTCCTGAAGATCCGAATACCACCTAAGGCGGTTCAGGCCGCTTTTGCCAGAAGCCAGCAAACCCCGTGGGAGCGCCTGAGCTACACGGCTGCCAAGTTATTCCTGCCGCCACTGGTAAGGCGCGGAGACTGGGATTTGCGGGCAGGACCGGTAGCGGAGTTCCCGACCCTGCGCTTTATGAAGGCCGGCGTCGAGTCGAACTGGGAGCCTGCGGCGGTCCAGCGGGCGCTCGCGGAATACTACCGCGTCCGGCGTCGCGAGAGTGGGGGCAAAACGGCGGAAGTAATGGCCGAAGAGCGGCTGGAGCGGGTGCTCGCCAAATACCGCGGGTTGACCGAGAACATGGCGCGCAACGGCTATGTTCCCGGGGCGGCGCCGGATGAAGTCGGTATTGGCATAGGCCGCGACGGCCGACTCATCAAAGTGGCCAATGGTAACCACCGGTTTGCGCTCGCGGTGTTGCTGGACTTGCCGACGATAGTGGCGGAGGTGTCGGTGGTGCACGTGGACTGGTACCGTCAGGGTCGCGGCGCAGGGCGCGGACTGGAGCGGCTGCGCAGGCGTCTGCAAGAAGAGGGGTTCGAGCTGTGGGAGCCGGCGCGGCACTCCTAGGCCACTCGTCCTACCGGCAAGAGGCGGTATCAGCTGCTGTTGTACGAGTTTACTGGGAAAGGGTTTTCTTGGGGGCGGTGGGCTAGGCACAGAGATTCGCGGCCGGGGGGCGCTCCCGCATAGAGGCTCACCTCACCGGTCTATGGAAGTGCCCCCAGTGGGAGCGCACCGCGGCTGCGAAGGTCTGGCGGACTAGCCGCCGCGCGCCAGAATGCGCTGAATGATGTCGGTGGTGGAGTTGTTCTCCACGAACGGCAGGATGCGAACTTCGCCACCGCGCGCCAAGACACTCTTATGGCCGGCGATCTGCTCTACCGTGTAGTCGCCGCCTTTGGTCAACACGTCGGGCGCGACCAGTTCGATCAGCCGGGCAGGCGTGTCTTCGGCAAACGGTACCACCCAGTCCACGGCCCCTAGTCCGGCCAGCACCGCCATACGATGCTCCAGCGGATTGATCGGGCGCTGGGCGCCCTTCAAGCGGCGCACGGAGGCATCATCGTTGACTGCTACGATCAACCGATCGCCCAGCCGCCGGGCTTGCTCCAAGTAGGCGATATGGCCTGGATGGAGAATGTCGAAGCAGCCGTTGGTCATGACGATGCGCTCCCCGCGAGCGCGTGCCGCCTTGACCTGTTTGAGCAGTGTCGGTTCGTCCAGGATGCCCTGGCGGCTCTCGCGCGGCTGCGGCGGGTGCAAAGCCGCTTCCAATTCCGCCAGACTCACGGTCGCCGTACCCAGCTTGCCCACTACGATCCCTGCCGCGACATTCGCCAACCGAGCGGCATCCGGCAATGTCGCGCCTGCTGCCATGGCTGCCGCGAGCACTGCGATCACGGTGTCTCCCGCGCCGGTGACATCGAACACTTCGTGCGCTTGAGCGGGTATATGCAAAGCGGGTTTCCCCCGCTCCAGCAGCGTCATGCCCTCTTCGCCGCGGGTGAGCAGCATGGCTTGCCAGTCCATGCGCTCGATCAATTCCAGGCCCTTGGCGACCAGTTCATTCAGGTCGCGGCAGCGGCCTGCCGCGCGCTCGAATTCGGCCCGGTTCGGCGTGATGAGCGTGGCGCCGCGATAGACGCTGAAGTCCTGCTGCTTGGGGTCGACCAAGACCGGTTTGCCGGCCTTGCGAGCCAGCGCGATCAGCTCCTGAACCTCGTGCAGGGCACCCTTGGCATAATCGGAGAGAACTACCGCGTCTGCCTGGGACAGCTCGGTGGCGAAAGCGCCTGGGCTAAGCGCAGCCTCCGGGCCTGCCTCGGCTTCGAAGTCCAGCCGGATCATTTGCTGGTGATGGCTGATGACCCGCAGCTTGGTGATGGTGGGGCGTTGCGCGCTGCGCTCCAGCGCACAGCCGATGCCGCTGGCCCGTAGTAGCTGCTCCAGCGCTTCCCCGGCTTCGTCGGTTCCTATCTTGCCGCAGAGCCGCGTCTGTACGCCTAGAGCCGCCAGCCCGAGGGCGACGTTGGCGGCCCCGCCGGCACGGTTTTCGATATCGTTCACCGTGACTACCGGTACCGGCGCCTCCGGCGAGATACGTGAGGTGCTGCCGTACCAGTAGCGGTCGAGCATGACGTCGCCGGCAACCAGCAGGCGGACAGAAGCGAAATTTGGAATCATCTGCACGATATCAGCCCTATGCGGCGTTGCGCTGTTTCTTGCGCTTGCGCCGTTTCTTGAGTTGGTAGAGCTTAGGATCCGTCCTGTTCGGACGTGTCTTGAACCGCCGGTGAGTCCAAAGGTACTGCTCCGGCCGTTGTCTTACCGCTTCCTCGGTCACCCGGTTGACGACGGTGGCATCGGCAACCGGATCTTTGCCCAGATTTTCCAGCGGTGGGTGAAACTCGCCTATGTAACCGCTGTGATCCGGCCGGCTATAGAAGAAAAAGGGTATGACCTGCGCGCCGCTGATGGCCACCAGCCGGGTAAGGCCGGCCACTGTCGCCGTCGGAATACCGAAAAACGGCGCGAACACACTGCGGCTGCGGCCGTAGTCCTGGTCAGCGGCATACCACACGGGCTTGTTCTTTTTCAGCGCGCGCAGCATTCCGCGCACATCGTCGCGGGTGATAGATCCGAGCAGGCTGCGATCGCGCGCGCTGCGCATGCAATACTCGTTAACCGGGTGGCGCTGGGGTTTGTAGATGGCGTAACTGGGAACGACGGGCGAGACCAGCGGCGGTGTCATCTCCAAGCAGGTGAAGTGCGCCGAGAGCAGAATCACTCCCTTGCCCTGCGCTAGCGCGCGCTCCACATGTTCCGTGCCGCGAATCTCGGCTAGCCCGCGCAGCCGTTCGGGTGAGGCATACCAGGCGAATGCGATCTCGGCGAACGCCTTGCCCGTGTAGGCGAAGTTGAGTTTCGCCAGGCGCTCGCGCTGGGCCGCATCGAGTTCCGGAAAACAAAGCTCCAAGTTGCGCAGTGCCACCTCGCGCCGGCCCCGCGCCAGTGGGTAGAGGGCACGTCCGAAGAGCAGCCCAAGCTTCATGGCGATCGGGTAGGGAAGCCGTGCCCACAGCCAGAGCAGTCCCATCACGGCCCATCGGGGCCAGTAACGGGGGCGCAGAATGCCCGCGGGGAGTCGAGATTCGCTCATTGTTGTCGTCAGTTCTGGACCGCGTCGTGTTAAGCGGCGGAGTATAACAGAGCCACCTAATAGTACCGCGGCCGCCACGGCAGATCGTTGCGGCTGTGCTATCTTGATGCGCCCGAATGGGCACGGTCGCCGATACCGCTAATGCGTACTGTCTATACCATACTGTTATACCTGCTTGCTCCGGTAGTTTTCGGATATCTCGCATTGCGAGCGCTCAAGGAGCCCGGCTACCTGCGGCGCTGGCCCGAGCGGCTCGGTTTTATCGGCCCGACGGCCGGGCCGCGACCGATCTGGATCCATGCCGCTTCGCTGGGCGAAACTCAGGCCGCGCTGCCGCTGATTCACGCCTTGCGGCGCCGTTATCCCGATATTCCGCTGGTCGTAACGAACATCACCCCTAGCGGTTCGGCACGGGTGCGCGCGGAGCTAGGCGCGTCAGTTCGCAATGTTTATCTCCCTCTCGATCTGCCCGGTGCGGTGGCTCGGTTCTACCGACACATACGGCCTCGGCTCGGCATCGTGATGGAAACCGAGTTGTGGCCGAATTTGTTCGCCGCGGCGCGAAATAGGCGCATACCGCTGGTGCTGGCGAGCGCGCGTCTGTCGCCCCGTTCTTTCGGTCGTTACCAACGGCTGGCGCAGCTGGTGTCGTGGACGTTGGCGCAACCAGCGCTTATCGCCCCGCAGTCCGAGCAGGATGCCGAGCGCTTCCGCCAATTGGGCGCACCGCCGGAAAAGATCGCGGTGCTGGGCAATCTCAAGCTCGACTTCCGGGTGCCGGACGGGGTGGCGGAAGCAGGCGCCGCGCTACGGGCGCGTATTGCCGCGCACCGACCGGTGTGGATCGCCGCCAGCACCCGGGAAGGCGAGGAGGAGCTGGTGTTGGAGGCCTTCGCGCGCGTGCGCCAGCGCATCCCGGATGTGTTGCTCATACTGGTTCCCCGTCATCCGCAGCGCTTCGACAGCGTGGCCGCGCTGGTAGAGCGGTGCGGGTTCGGTTTGCTGCGCCGCAGCGCCGGTAGCGCCGGCGAGCGTGCGGGCGCGGATGTGTTCCTAGGCGATACGCTGGGTGAGCTGCTGCTGTTCTATGCGGCTGCGGATGTGGCGTTCGTTGGCGGTTCGCTGGTGCCGGTGGGCGGGCACAATCCGCTGGAGCCGGCAGCGCTGGGCCTGCCGGTGTTGATGGGGCCGGAAGTGGCGAACGTTGCAACGCTGATCGAGCAGATGCAGGCGGACGCTGCGGCGCGGGTAGTGCCCGATGCCTACGCTTTAGCGCAGAGCGTGACGGATATACTGGCCCAGCCCAAGCTGCGTGAGCGTATGGGGGCGGCGGCCCGCCGGCTGGTGCAGTCTAACCGCGGCAGCGTGGAGCGCTTGCTCGACCGCATAGACGGATTGCTGGAGCCGTAAGGAGAGGGGCGTTGCCCGTTGCTCCTTGGACGCAACCGGGGCGCACGCGCGCTAGCGCAACAACGCGTTGATCGCTTCCAGATCGTCCTCGTCCAACAGGCCCGCCACCTGGCGCAGGCGCAGGTGACTGAGCAGATGATCGTAGGTGGCCTGGGCGTATTCTGCTTCCGCGCGGAAGCGCTCCCGCTGGGCGTTGAGCACATCGACCGTGGTGCGGGTACCGGCGCGGAAGCCAGCCTCCACCGACTCGAGTGCCCGCTGAGTCGAACTCAGCGCCTGCTGCAAGGCGCGTACGCGCAGCAGGCTGCTCTCGACGCTCCGATAGCCGTCCGCAGCGGCGCGCAACACGTTGCGATGCGTCGCTTGCAGGGCTTCGAACGCTTCGGTGTAACGATATTGCGCTTCGCGGACTTGGGAGCTCAGACGCCCGCCTAGATAGAGCGGGGCTTGCAGCTGGATGCCGACCGTGTAGGTATCCACCGCGCCGCTTACAGCGGGGCCGCCGGGCTGGGCGGTGTCGCTGCGCATAGCGCTGGCGGTCAGGCTAAGGTTTGGATAGCGCTCTGCACGGCGGACATCGACGTTGTACTGCGCGGCTTCGGTGGCGCGGCGAATGGCCTGCAGGCGCGGGTTGCCGGCCTTGGCGGTGTCCAGCCAGTGCTGCGGGTCGGCCGGGTCGGGTTGTCGCAGCGGAATATCGGCGGGAAGATTGCGCACCGCCTGGTGCTCGCGCCCGGTCAGCTCGCGCAGAGCTTCCAGTGCGCTTTCACGCTGGTTCTGGGCGGCGATCAGGCTCGCCCGAGCGAGATCGCGGCGCGCGCGTGCCTCTTCCACGTCGGTAACGGCAATCAGTCCCACCTCGAAGCGCTGCTCGGCTTGTTGGAGCTGGCGCTCGATAGCCGCGACCTCCGCTTCGGCCAGGCGCAATGTACTCTCGGCGTCCAGTACGGCGAAGTAGCGATCCGCGACCCGTAGAATCAGCTCCTGCTGCGCGGCCGCGAACTCGATGTCGGCCTGAGAAGCCAGCGCATCCACCTGACGCAGCTGAACCAGAGCGCTGTAGCGGAAGATGGGTTGGGTGAGCTGCAGACCGTAAGTGGTGCCGTCCCAGTCTTCGCCGTCTCGCGCCGTCCAGTTGTAGCCGGCCGAGGCACTGATGTTGGGCAATAGGACCGAGCGTGCCTGCGGCCTGAGCTCTTGCACCGCATCGCGTGCGGCTTGGGCCTGACGGAGCACCGGATCGCTGCGCAAGGCGTCGCGGTAAATGGTCATCAGGTCGTCGGCGGCATGGGCGGGCAGTGTCAGTGCGGCGGCCAAGGCAAGTGGAAGAAAGATCGCAGCGCGCATTAGGTCCTCGCGAGATCAGGCCAGTCAGTACATCGGCACGGCTGGGTCAACCTCGCACGACCAAGCGTGAATGCCGCCGGCCAGGTTGTAGACTTCCTGGAAACCCAGGTGCTCGAGAAAGAGTGCCACCTGCCGGCTGCGAACGCCATGGTGGCAGACGACCACCAGCGGCCGGTCCTTCGGCAGCTCGGCGTGGCGAGTAGGAATCTGTGCCATGGGGACGTGCACGCTGCCATCGATGCGGGCGTGCTCGTACTCCCAGCTCTCGCGTACGTCCACCAGGGCCGGCGGTGCCGGCCCTTGCAGCAGCTCGTGAAGCGCTAGTGGACCGATATCCTGCATTGTCTAGACGGCGAAACGCAGCGTCTTGGGCGCGTTGATCAGCGGCGGCAGCACGGTTTCGAGTATGCTCTCGCTGGCCCACTGATCCTCGGATACGCGCGTGATCAGCAGCCCTTCCATCACGGGCGCTTCGCCTACGACCACGAACATCCGGCCGCCTACGGCAAGGCTGTCGTGGAAGCCACGGTGCAGCTCCGGCAGCGATCCGGTAACGGCAATGACGTCGTAACGGCGGCCGTCGTTCCAGCCCGCCGCGGCGTCGCCTTGAAGCAGCGTCACATTGTCGAAGCCTTGCGCCTTGAGCGTCTGGGCGGCCTGCTCATGCAGCTCGGGCTGGATTTCGACGCTGGTCACGTGCTTGCCCAGTCGCGCCAAGCAGGCGGTTAGAAAGCCGCTGCCAGTCCCGATTTCCAGAATCTGATCGTCGGGCTCTATGGCCAGCGCCTGCAGGACCTTGGCTTCGATCTTCGGCTCCATCATGAACTGACCATGGGGCAGCGGGAGCTGCATGTCGGCGAAGGCCAGCTTGCGCAGGTGCTTGGGAACGAATTCTTCGCGCGGGATCGTTCTAAAGAGATCCAGTACCTTCTCATCGAGCACTTCCCAGGTGCGGACCTGTTGCTCGACCATGTTGAAGCGCGCGCGCTCGATATCGATATCGTTCATACCGGGTGTGATCCAAAGAGTATTGCGGACAGCCGCGCAATGCCGCGGCCTCAAGGCCATCAAGCGTAAGGGCTTTTGCCGAAGCGGGCAAGCGCAGGGGTCGCAGGTTCGGCTTCTGTGGTTGAAATGGCCTGGGGGGCTGTATACCTTGGACGGCGCGATCCCTTTGCCCTGCGTGAGGGCCTGTTCGCTCGGCGCGCGGGCCCATCGTCAGTCCCCTTGTCCCAATAAGGAGGTAACCACCTGTGAGCGCGCCTGTCGAGGCCATCAGGAACAAGACCGGCAGCCTGGATGCGGCAGTCATGCGGCCATTCAACAACTCCACGAAGATCTACGTTCAGGGTAGCCGGCCCGATCTTCGTGTGCCGATGCGCGAGATCCGTCAATCCGACACGCCCGCAAGCTTCGGCGCCGAGCGCAACCCTCCCGTGTATGTATACGACACCTCCGGCCCCTACACGGACCCAGCGGCGGACATCGACCTGCAGCGCGGGCTTCCGCGGCTGCGCGAGGCTTGGATCCTGGAGCGCGGCGATACCGAACAGCTGCCCGGACCGAGTTCTCGCTATGGGCGCGAACGGCTGGAAGATCCGGCCACCGAGCATCTGCGTTTTCAGCATATCCGCCCGCCGCGCCGCGCGAAGCCCGGCGCCATCGTCACGCAGATGCATTATGCTCGTCGCGGGATCATTACGCCCGAGATGGAGTTCGTCGCCATTCGCGAGAATCAGCGACTGGAGCTGGCGCGCGAGCAGGGCCTTTTGAAGTATCACCCCGGGCAGAGCTTCGGCGCCCAGATCCCGGCCGAGATCACGCCCGAGTTCGTACGCGACGAGGTTGCGCGCGGGCGGGCCATCATCCCCTGCAATATCAACCACCCGGAGTCCGAGCCGATGATCATCGGCCGCAACTTCCTGGTGAAGGTCAATGCCAACATGGGTAATTCGGCGGTGACCTCCTCCATCGCCGAGGAAGTGGAAAAGATGGTTTGGGCGATCCGCTGGGGCGCCGATACCATCATGGATTTGTCCACCGGCAAGCATATCCACGAGACGCGCGAGTGGATCATCCGTAACTCGCCAGTTCCCGTAGGCACGGTGCCGATTTACCAGGCACTGGAGAAGGTGGACGGCAAGGCCGAGGAGCTGACCTGGGAAATCTTCCGCGACACGCTGATCGAGCAGGCCGAGCAGGGCGTTGACTACTTCACCATCCACGCCGGTGTCCGGCTGGCCTTCGTGCCGCTTACCGCCCGTCGCGTAACGGGCATAGTCTCGCGCGGCGGCTCGATCATGGCTAAGTGGTGCCTGGCGCACCACAAAGAGAATTTCCTCTACGAGCACTTCGAGGAAATCTGCGAGATCATGAAGGCTTATGACGTCGCCTTCTCGCTGGGCGATGGTCTGCGGCCGGGCTCCATCGCCGATGCCAACGACGAAGCTCAGTTCGCCGAGCTCAAGACCTTGGGCGAGCTGACCAAGATTGCCTGGGAACACGATTGCCAGGTCATGGTCGAAGGGCCCGGGCATGTACCCATGCACCTGATCAAAGCCAATATGGACAAGCAGCTGGAAGCTTGTCACGAGGCGCCGTTCTACACCTTGGGCCCGCTCACTACCGACATTGCACCGGGATACGATCACATCACTTCCGCTATCGGTGCCGCCATGATCGGCTGGTTCGGGACGGCAATGCTCTGCTACGTCACGCCTAAGGAACACCTGGGCTTGCCGAACAAGCACGACGTTCGCGACGGAATCGTGGCGTATAAGATTGCCGCGCATGCTGCCGATCTGGCCAAGGGGCATCCTGCCGCGCAGATCCGCGACAACGCGCTTTCGAAGGCGCGATTCGAGTTCCGTTGGGAGGATCAGTTCAACCTCGGTCTCGATCCGGAGAAGGCAAAGGAGTTCCATGACGAAACTCTGCCCAAGGAAGCGCACAAGCTGGCCCATTTCTGCTCCATGTGCGGGCCGCAATTCTGCTCGATGAAGATCACCCAGGAGGTGCGGGAGTTCGCCGCCGAACGTGGCATTGGCACCGCCGAGGAGGCTGTGGAGGCCGGGCTGAGGGAAAAAGCGGAGGAATTCCGCAAAGAGGGAGCCGAGGTTTACCGTCCCGCATAGCGATAGCGCGCCTTTGTGGCGATTCCGTGCCCCGGAGCAAGGGGGGCTGGGGGCATAGGCACAGCCCTTCGCGTCCGGGGATGCGGCCTCCCACAGAGGCTCGCCCACCGGCTCTGGAAAATCCTTTAGCGCCCAAAGGCGTTCCCACAGAGGGGCGTGCCCACAGCGGCTGGCTCACTGGCCGGTAGGAGAGCTCTACGGTGGGAGCGGCTCCTGCCCGTCCTCGTAGTCGCGATCCGAGGACGCACGATGTAGCAGCGCCAGTATGACCGGAGGGCCGAGCTTGCGCAGCAGCCACTGCAGGGAACGCAGCGGTGCGGTGGCGGCATGGCTGGTGCGCCGGTCGGGTTCGCCGCCGCCCCGGCAGCGCAGCAGGGCGAACGCCACTCCTACCGTAAAGCCTCCGAGCAGTAGTTTTGGAGACCGAATCGCATCGCCTGCGGCGGTGCGCAGTCCGACACGCTGGCGATAGAAGTGATGTCTGGCCCGGAGCGCTTCTTCCGCCTTATGGGCGATCTGTCGCTTCAGTGCGCTCATCGTATTGCAAGGGCTCCTTTCTTAGCACCTGGCGAGTGGCAGCGAACGTCATGCTCCTGCTGCTGCGTACGGCGGCATATCCCAATCCCGCTGTAGCGGCGATGTTGATCGCAGAGAACAGGAGAAAAGCCAGGCCCAGGTTCAGGCCCAACTGGTGTATCCAGGCGATCAGCGCGCCTTGCAGGAACAGCCAGGCGGCGATGATCGTAAACGCGGCGACAAGCGCCAGCGCGAGCACTTTTGCCGCGCTCAGCCCGGCAAGTCGCGCTTCCAGGCCGAACAGCTCGACAAGATCCCCCGCAAACCGGCGCGCAGCGGCGACCGTTTCGCCTAGCTGCTGGCTCAAGTGGGGGCGATCGGGGTCTTCCGAGCCGGGGTTCGCTTTGTTCGGGTCAGGGGCGACGGCCACAAGCGCCTGTTACCCACGAAGCAATGCGCCGAGGACGAAGCCCACGGCGATGGCGATCCCGATGGCGGTCACCGGATGCTCATGAATATAGGCGGTGAACTCGTCCATCATCTCTTGAGAGCGTGCCGAGGCTTGCTGGCTGCGTTCGCGGAACATCTGCTCCGCCTGCTCCCCCCGGGTGCCTACCTGATCGATCGCCTCGTGCGCGGCCTGCGAAGCCTTCGCCGATAAGGAACCGTTGCCTTCCTTGGTTGCCATCTCGCCTCCTTGCATTCCCCATATTGAACCGGCCTGCGCCGCTGCGTGGTCAGTTTGGTGTGGGGGCACGCGGGCAGTGCCCACAAGTGGCCGCGCATGGCGTCGCTCAGACCATGCTCTATGCAGGCGCGGGAGAGACTTGCCGCAAATACTGCGCCAATACCGATGGAGGCCGGTTCCAGGGCCTGTTCTTCTTTCGCACCTGCCTTGGCGCCGCATCTCGTGCTGGCTAGGCCGCGCGCACCGGATCCCTTTGGCCCACGTGCTGCCGTGTAGTACTAGGGCTCGCGCCTGGCCTTTGCAAGAGCGGGGAGGGTGGCGAAGGGCGGGAGCTTGCCCGCCCTTGCAAGAGGGGTATCAGCGCAGGAGCAGGAACAAGGCCCCGCTGCCGCGACGAATATGCAGCAGCACCTGCGAGGGGTTCTCGCGTACCGCCGCCTGGAACTCGCTCAAGCTGGTCACGGAGCGCCGGTTTACCGACAGGATGATGTCGCCACGGCGCAGGCCGGCTTGAGCGGCCGGGCTGCCCGGCATCACCTCGGTCACCACTACCCGCGTGCGCTGGCCCTTGGGCGCATTGGGATCCTGTGTTTCGCCGAACTGTGCCCCTTGCAGGCGCGGCGACAGCGGACCGCTGGCAGTGTGTGCCTGCCGCTCCTGAATCGTCGCGGTGAGGGTACGCTCCTTGCCGTCGCGCAGAATCTGCAGGCGGACTTCTTCGCCCACACGCAGCATGCCGATACGGTTGCGGATCGCCGCGGCGCGGCTGACCGGTTGGCCGTCCACGCTGAGCACGATGTCGCCCGCCTTCAGGCCAGCCCGCTCGGCGGCCGAACCGCTGGTGACCTCGGTAATGATGACGCCGCGCGTGGTGGCGGTGATGCCAAAGGCTTCGGCCAGCGCCGGCGTCAGGTCTTGGACCGAAACGCCCAGCAGGCCGCGGCGTACCTCGCCATGCTCGATGAGCTGTTGCATCACGTTCGAGGCCATGCGCGTGGGGATGGCGAAACCGATACCGATATTGCCTCCGCCGGGGCTGAGAATCGCCGTATTGATGCCTACCAGTTCTCCGCGCAGGTTGACCAGCGCGCCGCCGGAGTTGCCCGGGTTGATAGAGGCGTCGGTTTGAATGAAGTCCTCGTAACCTTCGGGAATCAGCCCCGTGCGTCCCAGCGCGCTGACTATGCCCGAAGTAACGGTCTGTCCGAGCCCGAACGGGTTGCCTATGGCGATCACGAAGTCGCCCACGCGCAGCTGATCGGAGTCGGCGATCTGCAGCGCCGTCAGATTGTCCGCTTTGACCTGGATTACGGCCAGGTCGGTGTCTGGGTCGCTACCGACCAGCTTGGCCTCCAGCTCCCGGCCGTCAATGAGGGTGACGGTGATTTCGTCGGCACGTTGGACGACATGGTGATTGGTGAGAATGTAGCCATTGTCGGCGTCGACGATGACGCCCGAACCCAGGCTCGCGGTGCGCCGCTCGCGCGGCTGCATTGGCATATCGAAGAAGCGGCGGAAAAAGGGATCCTGAAACAGCGGGTTCTCCTGTACCTGAACGCGCCCGCTGGTCGCGATGTTGACCACCGCCGGTTGTACCCGCTCGAGCATGGGAGCCAGCGACGGCAGTTCCTGTCCGTCGACTACGGCCGGCAGCGGTGTGGCTCCCGCCTGCATTCCGCCGGCCAGCAGAGCGAGCGCGCTCGCGAGAATGACGCTACGCATCGACATCTTCATTGACGAGACCTTTCTTCTTTATCCGTTAGTTGAGTCTGCTATCGCCGCCGGCCGCGCCAGCAGGTGCAAACCATGAGCGACTCCACGTCCAGGCCACGTTCGCGGTGTGGACCGGCTTACGCTCATCGATTTCATAGACAGGCGCCGGCGCTTCTTGTTCCGAAGCTGGGTCGAGCTTCTCAGTCCACAGCCTTGGCCAACTCGGCGCGCGGGTCGAAGTCGAATTCGGCACGCATCCTCTCGTAGAAGTGTTTGGCTGCGGCCGTGTCTGCTGCTGGCGTGACGATCTTGAGTACTAGATACTGATCGCCGGGCGGGTTGCCCGGCAACCCCCGGCCTTTGAGCCTGAGCTTGCGCCCGGACTGCGAGCCGGCAGGTATGACAACATCCACCCACCCGCCCAGCGTCGGTGCCTTAAGCTTTGTACCCAGGGCGGCTTCCCAGGGCGCCACCGGAAGGTCGACCAGCACATCGCGCCCCTCGGCGCGAAAGACCGGGTGGGGCGCGAACTCCACCTCCAGATACAAGTCGCCCTTGGGGCCGCCTGCCAGCCCCGGTCCCCCTTGTCCGGACAGGCGGATTTGCTGGCCAGCCTGCACGCCGGCGGGAATCTTTACACGCAGCGTGCGCGCCCGCCGTTGAATGCTGCCGTCAGCGGCGCGCTCAGGCATATCCAGCGTAATCTCGCGGCTAGTGCCTCTATAGGCCTCCGGCAAGGTAACGGTAATCTTGGTGCGCTCGTCCTCGCCCCGTACCGGGCCACCCCGGCCGGAGAAGATCTCTTCGAATGGATCGTTGCGGCGTCCACGGCGGGCACCGCCGAACAGCGACTCGAAAAAATCGCTGAAGCCGCCGGCATCGGCGCGCGCTCGGCTACGGGCACGGCTCTGCCAGCCGGGAGGCGGACGAAAGTCCTGCCCTGCGTGCCAGTAATTGCCAAGCCGGTCGTATGCGGCGCGTTTATCGGGGTCTTTGAGGACTTCGTAGGCCTCAGCGACTTCTTTGAAACGCTGCTCGGCGTTCGGCTCCTCGCTGACGTCAGGGTGGTACTTGCGTGCGAGCCTGCGATAGGCGGCCTTGATTTCCTGAGGCGTTGCGGTGCGCGCAACACCAAGGATGCGGTAATAATCCTTGTATTCCATCGAAGCTGATTCGCGGGCGGCGTACCTGCTAACCCTCGACCTTGATGCGGCGGGGTTTTTCTCGCGCAAGCTTGGGAATGGTTATTTCCAATACACCGTGGCGACAGCGCGCGCCAATAGCGGCAGCATCCACACTCTCCGGCAGACTGAAGCGGCGGTGGAAGTGTCCCTGCGGCCGCTCGGCGCGGCGCAGCAGGGCGCTGCCTTGTGCATCGCCTTGCCGGGTTCCCGCGATACTGAGAATGCCGTTGTCCATGTTGATCTCGATGTCCTCGGGGAGTACCCCGGGCACATCGGCGATGATCAGGTAACGGTCCTCTAGTTCGCGCACGTCCACAGCGGGTATCCAGTCGCTAGTTACGACGCTGCTGCTATCGGCCCGATCGGGCACGGATTCGTAGATGCGGTTGAGCTCGTTGCTCAGTTGGCCGAGCAAACTCCACGGTTCATGGCGACCGGTTCGCATAATGCGTTGCTCCTTACTTTAAGGTAAGATGGCGCGATCCTCGGCGATCGCGACCGATTATATCAAGTGCCGTCGTGCCCGGTTCGTAATTTGTAGGCGTTGCCGTATCGGCAAGCCGACAACACAACGGGGCGCCAGGGCATGCTTTGGTTCGCTTAGCGACCGCGCCCGCTCAGATGCCCGTAAGTCTCCGGTGCATCCATGAAATCGGGTCGCGGTTCTTGGGCTTGATCCGCGTCGGCCGAGCTGGTATAAAACTCGGCCTTTACTCGACTACGAGACACGCGAGCAGGTAACGCTCGGCTTAGGAGCTGGTTCCCCATGTCCAAGGTCTGCCAGGTTACGGGCAAGCGCCCGACCACGGGAAACAACGTTTCGCACGCAAACAACAAGACGCGGCGGCGTTTTCTGCCCAATCTTCAGTACCACCGCTTTTGGGTAGAGAGCGAGCGGCGCTTCGTGCGTCTGCGTGTCTCCGCCAAGGCCATGCGCATCATCGATAAGGTCGGCATCGATCAGGTTCTCGCCGATCTGCGCAGCCGTGGCGAGAAGGTCTAAAGGAGCGAAGTCATGCGCGACAAGATCAAGCTCGTATCCACTGCCGGTACCGGTCACTTCTACACGACCGACAAGAACAAGCGGAACACGCCCAACAAGCTCGAGTTCATGAAGTTCGATCCGGTGGCGCGCAAGCACGTGCTCTACAAGGAAGCCAAGATCAAGTAACGTTCTTGTGCTTGCAAAAAACCCGCCATGAGGCGGGTTTTTTGTCCTCGCCGCAAGGCTGCCGATCAGCCAACCTGCCTTAGCGTATAGCCCCGCAAGCGCCGGGAGAATTCTTGCAACGCATTGATGCCGCTTGCTTCGGCTTGAGCGCACCATTCCTGCAGCTTCTTGAGCAGCGCCTCATGGCTGCTGCTGGAGTGTTTCCACACCGCTTGTAGCCGGTCCCTATACTCGTATACCGTCTGGAGAGGACGGCTGCGCGACAACAATCGCTCCAGCTGCGCCTGGCTGCGACTATCCAGTACGCTGGCATCGCGGACAAGGGCTTGGCGTGCCAGCCGGTAAGGGCGGCCGGAAAGCTTGAGTTCCGCCCGCAGCGTCGGCAGGCTCACTTCCTTTGCGTAACTGGCGAGTACGTGCCAGCGATTGACTACGACCGCCGTTACCGTGTCCATGTCCGCTACCCGCTTGGCAGTGTCTATATGCGGTGTCGGCGCGATGCGCTTGACGCGGGCCAGGCCCAGGTATTCGAACACGCGGATGTAGAACCAGCCGATATCGAACTCCCAAAGCCGGACCGAGAATTTGGCGGAGCCGGGAAAGGCGTGATGGTTGTTGTGCAGCTCTTCGCCCCCGATGAGAACTCCAATGGGGAAGATGTTCCGGGACGCGTCGGCGGGCTCGAAGTTGCGATAGCCCCAGTAGTGGCCAACGCCGTTGACAACGCCTGCCGCCCACAACGGGATCCAGATCATCTGTACCGCCCAGATCGCCAGACCGGCAATGCCGAATAGCCCCACATTGATCAGCGCCAATAGGCTTACGCCTAAGCCGCTGTATCGTGAGTAGAGCCGCTGCTCGATCCAGTCATCCGGCGTGCCGTGCCCGTAGCGCGCTAGCACCGACGGATCGTGCGCTGCGCGGCGATAAAACGCGACGCCGCGCCAGAGGATGGCGCTAAGCCCATTGATCTGGGGGCTGTGGGGGTCTTGCGCGGTTTCGCACTTCGCGTGATGTTTGCGATGTACCGCGACCCATTGCTTGGTGACCATGCCGGTGGTCAGCCACAGCCAGAAGCGGAAGAAGTGCGCTATCCCGGGGTGCAGATCGAGCCCTCGGTGTGCTTGGTGGCGATGTAGATATACGGTGACCGCAACAATGGTCACATGCGTAAGCGCCAGCGCGACGAGGGCAAGGCCCCACCACGGGAGAGCGAACAATGGATAGGACATCTCGGAACCTCTGAGGTAAGCGGCAGCGTCTGGCTAGCCACGGTTATCGAAGGCATAAAATTAGAATTAACGACGTCAAGCGAGCCAGTTAGCGCTAACATACTGCTTGGCCGTATGGCGTCAGATGATAAAGTGCATATTGTGGGCTGCGCAGCCACAAAAAAAGGTTCCGCCTGCTTCGGCGGTGACCAATGCGTTAGGGATCTATTCTCTATTATCTAGCGCCGGCGCTGCGCTATTGTCGGTGGGCATAATGAACTGCCTGGCCCTGACCATACGCGTGCCTCGACGCCGGCTGATCGAGAGCAGGCCCTAGCGGGTTGCTGCCAGAGGTGGTGTGATGATAATCAGCCAATAGTCGGTTGGGGGGATGCCGCCGTCAGCAACCAATGCCGGCGATGGCATATCGAGAATGCACGAAATATTCATAGCCCGGCAGCCTATCTTCGATAGGGAACTCAACCTGTTCGCGTACGAGCTGTTGTTTCGTCACGCGGATGCCGCCGCCGCTGCAGTGATCGACGGCGATCGGGCGACATCCGAAGTGATCCTCAACGCATTCACCGTTATCGGCCTCGACGAGCTCGTGGGGAACAACAAGGCGTTCCTTAATTTCACGCGCAGCTTCCTGATCAATAAGCACCGCTTGCCATTTCCACGCGATCGGGTAGTGCTGGAAATGCTCGAAGGCTCGGTACCCGACAGGGAGCTGCTTGCTGCGGTGGCCGAGCTAAAGGAGCAAGGCTACCAGGTCGCCCTGGACGATTTCGTCTTCTCGGAGGCTCTGCTGCCGCTGGTCGAGCTTGCGGACATTATCAAAATAGAGATCTCTGTGCTGACGCCGCCACAGGTCCGCGAACACGTGGAGATTCTGCGGCGTTATCCGGCGAAGCTGCTCGCCGAAAAGGTGGAAACGCAGGAAGAGTTCGAGCTGTGCCGGGAACTTGGTTTCGACTATTTCCAGGGCTTTTTCCTTAGCCGGCCGCGCACGCTGCGACGCAGCGCGCTGCCGACTCACCGGCTGCCGACGTTGCGATTGCTGGCCGCGCTGCACGATCCAGGCGTCAGTATCGCCGATCTTGAGCGCATCGTTACCGACGATGTAGGTCTTAGCTACAAGTTGCTGCGCTACCTCAACTCGGCCTTCTTTCAAGTACGACACAGGGTCGATTCGGTACACCAGGCCATCATGTACCTGGGGCTGGACGAGCTGCGCGCGTGGGCATCGCTGCTGGCGCTGACAGCCGTCGAGGGCAAGCCCGAGGAGCTGATGGCGGGTCTCACCGTGCGGGCGAGGATGTGCGAGAACCTTGCCGTGCGATTGAACGTGCCGGGTAAGGCGACCTGCTTCTCCGTGGGCCTCTTCTCCGGTTTGGATGCACTGCTGGACACCCCGCTGGAGGACATTCTCTCTTCGCTCAATCTCAGCGACGAGGTCTGCGCCGCGGTGCTGCGCCATGAAGGCGAGGCGGGACGCTTGCTAGATTGCGCGCTCAGCTATGAACGGGGCGACTGGGATCGCATAGGCGAGTTGCGCGTACCGCACGAAACAGCGATCCAAGCCTACCTGGACGCGATACAGTGGACTGATGAGCTACGTCGAACGTGGTAGTAATTAGCCATCGGGGACGCTCCAACCGATACTGGACTCTCATGGACGTCGAGGCATTATGGATGGCGAAATGGATGGCGAAGTATTGCTACGTGCCGAAGCTCTGCAGCGCGACTACGGTGACAGGCGTGCGCTGACCGGTTTGAGTCTGGTTTTGCGTCGTGGCGAGGTGCTCGGTCTGCTGGGTCCCAACGGTGCCGGCAAGTCCACGGCCATGCGTCTGCTCAGCGGCGCTTTGCCGCCCACGGCCGGCAGCGTGAGCATTAACGGTCACGACCTGCTCGAAGAGGGCCGTCTTGCCAAACGAGCACTGGGCTACCTGCCCGAGCAGCCGCCGCTCTATCCCGAGCTTACCGTGCGCCGCTATCTCGCCTACTGTGCGCGCTTACGCGGGGTGAAGCGCTCGGACGTTGCCGGCGCGGTGGACGAAGCCCTACGCCGCTGCGGTTTGACCGATGTCGCGACGCGTCTGATAGGCACGCTTTCCAAAGGTTACCAGCAACGGGTGGGGATCGCGCAGGCCATCGTCCATAGACCGGCTTTGGTGATTCTCGATGAGCCCACGGTAGGCCTGGATCCGCTACAAATCCGCGAGGTGCGCGCGCTGATCGGCGAGCTGCGCGCCGGGCATGGCGTTATCATCTCCAGCCACATTCTGCCCGAGATTCAAAGCCTCTGCGATCGCGTGATCATTCTGTATCAAGGGCGGCCGGTCTACAGCGGCAATCTTACCGAGCTGAACGCAGCCGCGGATGCGCAGGCGGTGGTCGTTGCGTTGGCGGCGGCGCCGGATATAGCCAAGCTGCGCAGCGTGCCGGGTGTTGAACAAGTGGAACGGATCGATGATCTGCGCCTGCAGCTGCGCTTGCGCGATCAGCCCGCGGCCGATCAGGTGCTCGCAACCATCGTGGCCGAAGGCTGGGGGCTGCGCGAGTGGTCGCCGGTGCAGCGCAGCCTGGAGCAGCTCTTCGTCGCACTTACTCATGGAGAGGCTGCATGATCGCGGCAGTCGCGGCACGAGAGCTGCGCAGTCTTTTCGTCTCGCCCTTGGCCTGGGTGGTGCTGGCCGTAAGCCAGTTCCTGCTGGCCTGGCGCTTTCTACAACTGGTCGACGAGTTCCAGCTCTACCTCCAGCCGTTGCTGGTCAAGGTCAACAGTCCGCTGGGCGTCACCGATCTGGTGGTGGTGCGTTTCCTCGGCGATCCCATAGTGCTGACGATGCTGCTGCTGGTGATCGCCGTGCTGGCTATGCGCCTGATCGCCGAGGAGCGGCGCAGCGGCACGCTGCAATTGTTGTTCTCCTCTCCCATCGGGGCGAGCCAGATTGTGCTCGGCAAGTATCTCGGAGCTTGGCTGTTCCTTATGCTGCTGCTGGCGCTATGGCTGGCGATGCCGTTGTCGCTGGCTTTGGGCGCCGCACTGGATTACGGGCGGCTCGCCGCGGCCGCCTTGGGCCTGGTGCTACTGGCTTCCAGCCTGCTCGCCGTGGCTACCTACCTCTCGGCCTTGACGGCACAGCCGGGCGTCGCGGCAGTGGCTGCCTTCGGCGCCGGCTTGCTGCTGATGCTCATGCACGTGGGGGGCGAGGTGGCTGGCCGGAGCGAGGTGTTCGACTACCTGAGCAGCCTCAGCCATTACGATAACTTGCTCACCGGCACGGTCAGCAGCAGCGACCTGGCGTATTTCGGGTTGCTGCTGGTGGGGGCTCTTGGCTTTACCGTACGGCGCCTGGATGCCTTGAGGGTGCTGCCATGAAGCGCGGGCATTGGTTGCGGCTGCACGCGATTGCCTTTGCGCTGCTCTTCGCCGCCTGTTTGGCCGCCCTGGGCTGGCTCAGCGATCGTCATGCGGTGAGCTGGCAATGGGCGGGGGCACAAACCCGCTTGACGGAGGCGAGCCTGCGCTTGCTCGCTCAACTCGATGCGCCGGTTCAAGCCGTCGTTTTCGTAACGCCGGGTCATTTTCTCGAGCGCCACGTGCAGGGACTGCTAGCGCGCTATGCGGCCCATGCCCCCGACTTTACGTGGGAATTCGTTAACCCCGAAGCGCGGCCGGATCTGGTGCGCAGGCTGGGCGTGCAGGGCGCAGGGGAGGTGGTGCTCGAGTACAAGGGCCGGCGCGAACAAGTCACCGTACCGACCGAGGCTTATATCAGCGCCGCCCTGGAGCGACTGCACCGGGGGGCGGGGCAACGGATCGGCTATCTGACCGGACACGGCGAGCGGCGACTCACGGGCGAAGCGAACTACGATCTGGGCGCTTTCGGCCGCGCTCTGGCAGGCAAAGGGTATCAACTACAGGCGCTGAATCTTGCCAGCGGCGGGGGAGTTCCCGAGGAGATCGACCTGCTGCTGGTGGCGGGCCCGCAAACCGATCTGCTGGCCGGCGAGTTGCGGGCGCTGGAGCGATTCGTGCAAGACGGCGGCAACCTGCTGTGGTTGGCCGAACCGGAGGACGCGCAGCGGCTGGATACCTTGGCGCAGGCGCTGGGCGTGCACCCCCAGCCCGGAGTGCTGGTCGATCCGCAAGCGGGCGAATTGCTTGGGGTGGACGATCCGCGCTTGCTGCTGTTGGAGGAGTATCCGTCGCATCCGGTGACCGCTCGCTTGCAAGCGCCGAGCTTGTTGCCGCATGCCATAGCTTTGGGGTTGTCTGCGGACGCTCCATGGCAGGTGGAGCCGCTGCTGGTGGCCAGCCCCCGGCACCGGCAAGTGCTCGATTTCGAGACTAAGGCGGTGGAGCTTCCGCCTCCTCGCGAGGGCGAGCGCCTGCTGCTCGGCATCGCGCTGACGCGCGAGAGCGGGCACCAGGGCGGTCGTCAGCGCGTCGCCGTGATCGGGGATGGCGATTTTGTCTCGAACACCTATATCGGTAATGGCGCCAACCTGCAGCTGGGGCTGAATCTGGTCGACTGGCTTACCGAGTCGGAGGTGTTCTTGGATCTTTATGCGCAAGCTGCGCCGGATCAGCGCCTGGAGTTGGCTAAGGGCGAGATCGTGGCGATCGGCTTCGGCTTCCTCTTCGGGTTGCCGCTCGCCTTTCTTGGCGTTGGCGTGTGGTGCTGGTGGCGCCGGCGGTCGGGGTGATGAGCCGGCGGCTGCTGCTGAATCTCGTGTTGCTCGCCACGCTAGGCGTGCTGGCCCTGCTCATTTGGCATGAACTCGTGCCTCCGCCTGACCACGGCCGCGTCGGAACCCGTACTGCGGCCGAGATCGACCGTATCGTTGTCGAGCGTGCCGATGGCGAGATGCTTCGGCTGTCCCGCAGCTGGGACCGCTGGCAGCTGCACGAGCCGCGCATGTTGCCAGCCAGCTTGCAACATGTAGAAATGGTGCTCGCCCTGCTCGATGCGCGTAGCGAGGTGCGCTATCCGGCCAGCAGCCTGGATCTTGCGGTGCTGGGTCTGAGTGAGCCGCGCCTTCGGGTAAGCTTGGGCGATCAGGTTTTCGTGTTCGGCGGCATAGAGCCGCTGAGCCAGCGCCGCTATGTGCTGTACCGTAACGAAGTGTTCTTGATCCTCGATACGGTTTCGCCTTTGCTGCTTGGCCCGTGGTGGAACTTTATCGACCGTAGTCTGCTTGGTCGGGAAGAGGAGATCGTCGCGGTAGAGCTGAGCGATGGTCGCCTTCTGGTGGGCGCGGACGCGCGGGCGCTGGTCGAGCGGTGGCGCGCCACCAGCGCAAGCATAGTCCGGCCTGTCGAGCGCGCCGAGGGGGCGGCAGAGCCGCTAGTGGAAATGCGGTTGGCCAGCGGCGAAGCGGTCCGTTGGTATTTGGCGGCGGACGGCGATCAGCCACGGCTGGTGCGTCCCGATTTGCAGTTGGCGTATCACATCGATTGGCCGACGCTAAGGTTCTTGACCGAGGATATGGATGGAGAGGCAGACTGATGCCTGAGCTTCCCGAAGTCGAGACGACTCGGCGCGGGATCGCCCCGCATGTAGAGGGCCGGCGTGTGAGCCAGGTGCTGGTGCGCGATGCGCGGCTGCGCTGGCCGGTGCCTTTCGAACTCGCCGTGATGCTGTGCGGGCAGACGATCAGCTCGGTAAAGCGGCGTGGCAAGTATCTGTTGTTCGGCACCGACGAGGGTACGCTGCTGTTGCATTTGGGCATGTCGGGCAGCTTGCGGGTGCTGCCCGAGCCGCTGCCGCCAAAGCGGCACGAGCACGTGGACATCGTGTTCGCCGACGGGCCCTGCCTGCGCTACACGGATCCTCGCCGTTTCGGCAGCCTGCACTGGGTGCAGGGCGATCCCTGCCAGCATCCTCTGCTCTCGCACCTCGGGCCTGAGCCGCTCAGCGACGCGTTCACCGGCGGCTACCTGTACGGCAAGGCCAGCGGGCGGCGTGCTCCGGTAAAGGCTTTTCTGATGGATAGCGAGGTGGTAGTGGGCGTTGGCAACATCTACGCCAACGAGGCGCTCCATCTGGCGGGCATCCGTCCCAGCCGACCGGCGGGGCAGATCAGCCGGGCGCGCTACGAGCGCCTTGCCGAGGCGGTCAAGGAAGTGCTGGAGGCGGCTGTTCGCGCCGGCGGCACCACGCTGCGGGATTTCACGCGCAGCGACGGCAAGCCCGGCTACTTCAAACAGTCGCTAAGGGTATATGGCCGTGCCGGCGAGGCATGCGAGGGCTGTGGCGGGGCGATTGCGCTCGCTCGCCAGGGTCAGCGCGCGACTTATTTCTGCCCGCGCTGTCAGCGCTGACGTCCATGGTTACGACGGAATCCGGTGTTCTATCAAGCGGCCGTGCAGCGAGCGGCCGTTGAATTCCACGAATAAGTCTTCGCCGCTACGGGTGAGCGTGAGGGCGTTGCGACGCTCCAGGGCATCCAGCATCGCTTCGATCAACGCGGGCTCGAAGGCCAGGATCGGAATCTCCCCTGCCCGGTGGATCCGTTTGCCGGCCAGCTGCGAGAGCAATCGATCGGCACGCCGGTGCGTGTATACCGCGACCTCCGCGGCCGCCTTGGCGGCTTTGTGCAGCCGTTGGGCGTCCGGCAGCCCAATCTCTATCCATAGCTCCAGCCTTCCATCCAGACTGCGTGCCGACACCGGCGGTTCGTCGCTGGAAACTCCTCCAGCGGCAAAGCCGAGGCCTGCGCGCCAATGCAGGCAGGCCGCCAGCACCCGGCTGAGCAGATAAGCGGGAGATTCGGAAGGGTGCATGGCAGGGCGCAGCTGCAGCTGTTCGAACACGCCGCGGTCCGAATCTGCTAGAGCGATGTCGAACTGATAAACTGTTGCGCCCAGTGCCAAGGTAAAGCCTCGTTGGGAGCGCTGCCCGACTCAGCGCTGCTCATCCTCTTCAAACGGCTCGTAGCGGATGTCGGTAACGTAGTAGGTAGCTTCGCCCTGCGGCAAGCGCAACCGCACCTCGTCATCCAGACCCTTGCGCATAACCGCTCGCCCCAGCGGCGAGTCCATGCTGATCCAGCCGCGATCGAGATCGAACTCGTCGGGGCCGACGACGCGATAACGATGCAACTGACCCTGGACATCCTCCAGCTCGAACCATGCGCCGAAATAGATGCGGCTGCGGTCATCGGGCAGGCGGTCGACCACGATCATGTCGTCCAGGCGTTTGGTCAAAAAGCGGATACGGCGATCGATCTCGCGCAGTTGCTTCTTGCCGTAGGTGTACTCTGCGTTCTCGGAGCGGTCGCCCATGGCGGCAGCCTCCGCTACCGCGCGCGTGACTTCCGGCCGCTTCACTTTCCATAGGTACTGTAATTCTTCGCGCAGGCGCCGATAACCTTCGGGAGTAATGTACTTGGATGCAGGTGGGCGAGGGGGGCGATACCGGCTCATGACCTGAGTCTATGTTGTTCTGCTCGCTATAAGCGGCAGAATATGCGGTAGTTGTCGCTTCCTAGCAAGTCGACCAGTCATAGTCGCCGCCGCCTGCCTATCGGCGTGGGCTACACGGAGCGCCCGTGGGGCAGGGCGCGGAAAGCAAGTTCAGGACGGTTTCTTCGCCATCCTGCTAGTGGGGAGCTTTCGAATGAGTATTGCGCAGATGCGCCGTAGCGCCTTATTGCTGTTGATTGCGCTGCTGTTGGCGGTGGTCGGCTGCTCCGCCCGCACCACCGTCGAGAGCGATCTGGGGCTTCGCCACGCACCCGACTGGGTCAACCGGGGCAGTCAGGCACTGAGCGATCGCAATGGCCGTTATATCCACGGCGTAGGCAGTGCGCCCATGATGAGCGATGCCTCGTTGCAGAGCGCGACGGCCGATACGCGGGCGCGCGCCGAAGTGGCACGGGTGTTGTCCACCTACATGGATGTGGCGGTGCGCGACTATACAGCCCAGGCCGGCAGCCAGGCCGAGCTGGCAGAGCATTCGGTATCGCGCCAGATCGACAGCCTTACCCGCGTCAACATGAACGGCGTGCGGATCATCGCGCGCTGGCGCGACCCCCGCAGCGGTGCGCTATACAGCTTGGCCGAGCTGGACATGCAGCGGGTGAAGGCCACTGTGGCGGCCGTGGAGGATATGAACAGCGGACTGCGCGATCATCTGCGCGGCCACGGCGACAATATTTTCGATGCCTTTGCGAGGGAGTCCCAGTGATGAGAGCGATGCTGAATAGCTCGTTTTTGGTGCTGCTTGCGGCCCTGACGCTGCTTGCCGGCTGCGCTACGCGTGTCGAGCGAATCGGCGCCGATGAGGTGCGCGACCTGAGCGGGCGCTGGAACGACACCGACTCTCGTTTGGTCTCGGAAGAGATGATCGCCGATATGCTGGCGCGGCCATGGATCACCGAGCACACTCGCCGCGCCGGTGGCGAACGCCCTACCGTGATCGTGGGCGAAGTGCGCAATCTTAGCCATGAACACATCAACACGCAGACCTTCGTCAACGACATCGAGCGCGCGCTGATCAACTCGGGGCGCGTGCGTTTCGTCGCCTCGGCGAGCGAGCGCGTTGCGCTGCGCGAAGAGCGCGCCGACCAGGATCTCCATGCCCGCGAAGACACGCGCAAGGCGATGGGGCGCGAGATCGGCGCCGATTACATGCTCACCGGCACCATCAACACCATCATGGATGTGGAGGGGCGCACACAGGTCGCGTACTACCAGGTCGATCTTGCCCTTACCAGTCTGGCCGACAACACGCGTGCCTGGGTAGGGCAGAAGCGGATCAAGAAGGTCATTCAGCGCGCGCGTTTCCGCTAAGCGAACGAGGGAATTTCGATGTTGTGGCTCAGGCGCCGAGGGGGACTGCGCCTGCTGGTCGCACTCGTCTGCGCGTTGGCTGCGTCGGGCTGCGCGACGCATGGCGAAGCGTTCAGCCGGATGGAAGCTCGCCTGCTGGCGCAACAGCCGGCGGAAGCGTTGTCCGCGCTCGATTCGCTAAGCCGGCAAGACCGCGACCAGGCCCTTTATCAGCTCAATCGCGGCATGCTGCTGCGCATGCTGGGCGATTACGCCGGCAGCATAGAGGCGTTCGAAGCCGCCAAGCAGCTGGGGCTGGATCTTCAGGCCATCAGCGTCACCGAAGAGCTCGCAACGCTTACGCTCGCAGAGGGCGCGCGCAGCTATGTGCCGGATGTCTACGAGCGTCTGCTGCTGCACGTCTACCAGGCGTTGAATTTTCTCGAACAGGGGCAGCTCGATAGCGCTCGCGTCGAGGCCTTGCAAATCGACCTTGCCTTGCGCCGCCTGGATTCGGCCGATGCGCGCGCGCGCGATGGCGAGGATGCGTTTGCCCGTTACCTGACTGGCCTGATCTACGAGGCTCGCGAGGAGTGGAGCGATGCGATGATCGCGTATCGGCTCGCGGCCGGTGCCTACGAGGCCAGCAATCAGCCGCTCCCGCTCAGCCTGCGTAGAGCGCTGCTACGCCTGACGGATTATCTGGCGCTGACAGACGAGCATGCGGCTTATCGGGAGCGCTTCGATCCAATCGAATGGCAGCCCTTGCGCGAGCTGCGTACTCAGGGCGAGCTGGTGCTGCTGGTGCATCGTGGCTTGCTGCCGATCAAATACGAGCAGTCCGTGACCACGCAGGATGCCGAGACCGGTCAGCTCTACCGTATCGCGCTGCCTGCGCTGCGGCGCAAACCGCCGCAGGGGATAGGGTTCACGGCCATCAGCGGTGAGCGCGTCGCGCAGGGAGAGCAGGTAGAGGCCGTGCACTGGCTGGCCCAACGTAGCCTGGAGCGTCAGTTGCCGGGGCTGACGGCGCGCGCGATCGCGCGTAACGTGGCCAAGCATTATGCGACCAAGCGCGTGCGTGAGGAGAATCCGCTATTGGGGTTGGCTATCAACATTGCTGGCGCGGTCGCCGAGCGGGCGGATACGCGCAGCTGGCGCTCGCTGCCCGACCGCATCGAGCTGGCCCGGTTGCCGTTGCCGCCTGGTGAGCACATCGTTATGGTGAGGTTCCATGGCCTGGATGGCGGTTTGATTGCCGAAGAGGTTTTGCCGCCTTTGACCTTGGGGGCGGGCGAAAAGCGCTTCATCTCGTTGCATAGGGTGCAGGGATAGCCGTGTGTGTCGCGCGGCGGGAATCTTGGGGGATGCATGAAAAAGATCGTATCGCTAGTGCTGCTCTCGCTGGCGCTGGCCGGCTGCGCCAGCCGTGAGCCAACGCCGGGCTGGGTATATGGCGAAGCTAAGGGTTACCCCGCGAGCGCGTACCTGATCGGGCGCGGTCAGGCCGATAATGCGGTGGATGCGCGCGATCGAGCGCGTGCCGATCTGGCCAAGGTATTCGAGGTCAGAATCGAAGAGCGGACCCATGACCGCAGCAGCCATGAGGTAGGCACCGCCGGCAGCGTCAGCTCCTCGGAAGTGGCGCGAGAGCTGAGTACCCGCATCGAGCGCGTAGTCACAGGCGTGGAGATTGCCGATCACTGGCACGATCGGGCTAGCGGAACCTACCATGCCCTGGCTGTGCTGCCGCGAGCGCGTGCCGCACACGCGCTGCGCGAGGAAATTGCGAGCCTGGATGCGGCGACGGAGGCGCATCTGGAGCAGGCGCGCCGGCATCCCGAGCTGTTTGGGCAGCTGCGCAGCGCCGCGCAGGCGATCGCTGCGCAGCAGCAGCGGGCCGAGCTGCAGCAGACTTTGCGGATTCTCGATGCGACCGGTCAGGGGGTGCCGCCGCGCTGGGCACTGGGACGCTTGCAGGCTGACTACACTGAGCTGCTGATGCGCATCTCCGTGCGGCCCGAGAGCAGCGGTCAGCATGCTGCCCTGATACGCGATGCGCTCTCCGGTGCGCTGGGCCATGCCGGTTTTACGGTTACCGCGGCCGCCGAGTACACCGTATTCGCGCGGCTGGATGTTGAGGAGCTGGCGCCTCGCGACGGATGGCACTGGCGTAACGGTATTCTCGAGCTGGCGTTGCGCGATGGTCGTGGTCAGACCATAGGTTCTCAGCGCTGGCTGCTCCGTGAAGCCGCTACCGACCCCAAGCAGGCCGAACGGCGCGTGGTCGAGCGCGCGGCCACGACGCTGGAGACGGAGCTGGCAGCCACGCTGATGCGCTTTGCTGAATAGATGCTTTGGGCAGCTTGTAGCTGTCTGGAGCGACTCGCATAGCGGCGTGGCCTCGGTTCTCTTCGCGTGCATGCCCTGATGCTGCCGCGGGCGGGCGCCGCAGGGCCTCCGGGCATCGGTGAGGCGGTGCACGCACCTTCGGGGTCGCGCTACCCTTTGCCGACAGCAGATCACTAGGACATGTGTCAGGTAGGTAACAAGGAGGTGCCGTGCTGCGCTTGCTGTCTCGGTTGAGCTTGCCCCTGCTGTTATTGGCGGCCTGTGCGATGCCTCCGCCGCCGCAAGCAGCCCATGGATCGAAGGCGGTAACCGCGGCAGCCGTGCCTTTGCACCAGCGACGCATTCGTCCGGAAGGGGCCGGCGCCGGCCGCGAGCTGTTGCAGCGCCTCGTTCGGCGTGCCCTGGTTGGCGCCGGGGTGACGGTGGCGGCCGATGGAGATCTGGTGGCACGGGCGACGCTGGCGCACGACACCCAGCCGCTCGCGAATGGACGTTATAGGCAGCTAGGGCAGCTGGAGTTGATCGTCGCGGATGCCGAGGGGGTGCCGCAGCTTGCACGCACCTGGGCGTTGCAAGCCGAGGCCGAGAATCCGGGCGAAGCGCTTGAGGCGCTTTACGTGCAGGCGGAGGAACGGTTGCAGGCGGAAATCCTCGCGGTCCTGACCGGCCATCAGGAAGCGGCACAGAGGTGAAAAGGACCGGCCACACTCGAAGTGGCCGGCCAAAGGGAGCGAAGAAGAGAGAGGGCGGTAGAATTACATAACTAGACAGCCCTGTCTATACAGACTTGTCTGTTAGCGTGGCGTTCTCTGGCAGCGCTGCCTCGATCAGCTGTTCCGCGGTGGCGCGCGCGCGTTCGACTAGATCAAGATTTCCGTTAAGCTGCGCCATAACGGTGGCGCCTTCGAGCAACAGCACCAGTTGTTCCGCCAGCTGCTGCGGCTCCCTCGCGCCGGCCGCTGCCGCCAGCTCTCTCATATAAACGATGCGTTGACGCTTGTGATTGGCTGCCGCTTGATGGATAGGATGATCGATCTGTGGGTATTCCACGGCGAGGTTGATCGACGGACAGCCGCGATAATCGCTCTCCCGCAGCCAGTTGGCGAGTACATCGAACATGGCGATCAGGCGCTGGCGCGGAGTGTAGTCTTTCGACGCGATGGCGGCTTCGAATTCGCGCTTGGCGCGGTCGTGGAAACGCTCGGCGGCGGCTAAAACCAGCTCTTCCTTCGACTTGAAGTGCTTGTACAGCGTCATCTTCGCGACGCCGGCCTCCGCCAGCACTTTGTCTATGCCGGTAGTGTGGCAGCCGTGACGATAAAATAGCTCTATGGCGGCATCGAGTAGTTGCTCGCGTTTACTGGAACTCATCCCATCTCACGTCCAACCAAACCAACTTCGAGTATATCCTTCCAGGTCCTAGCGTCCACTTTGGGGGGAAGCAGCTTTCCGGGCGCAGTCTGTGACCGGCCTGGGAGAGGGCCGCGCCGGTGGGCGATTCTATGTCCCGTGGCAAGAGGGCAGGCCCATTGCCAAAGGCTTTCGCGCCCGGGGGCGTGCTCCTACAGCGGCTAGTCCGGCTGGACCGTGGAAGACAGCGCCCTTGGCCGCGACGTTCGCTTCGGCAGCGAAATTACGCGGGCGAGTCCGCCCCCGCGCGGGTCGCTGGCCGCCTGCACGACACCGTCAAATGTCCAGAGAATGGCCTGCATGTCGCCGTACTCGCGCTGCAGGTCCTTCAGCCGATGCCCTCGGCGCCGCAGCCCCTCACGCGCGCCTTCCAGCGCATCTGGCTCGTGCTCGATCTCGTCCGGCAGGTATTGGTGGTGAAAGCGCGGCCGCGATACCCAGGTCTCCGCGGGTTCGCCTGCGGCGAAGTCGAGCGTACCGAGCAGCACCATGGATACTATGCGGCTGCCCCCGGGCGTGCCCAGGATTCCGATCCGGTCGCTGGCCTCCAGGAAGGTGGGCGTCATGCTGGAGAGCGGGCGTTTGCCCGGCGCGATCGCATTGGCGCTGCTCCCCACCAGGCCATACGCATTCGGCGTTCCAGGCTGGGGCGCGAAGTCGTCCATCTCGTTGTTGAGCAGCACGCCGGTACCCTCGGCGGTAAAGCCAGAACCGAAGGCGTAGTTGATGGAGAGGGTTGCCGCAACCCGATTGCCTTCGCTATCTAGAATCGAAAAGTGGGTGGTGCTCTCGCCGCGGCTGTCGGCTAGTGTTACCTCGCGTAAGCTCTCGCTGGGCGTTGCCCGATCGAAGCGCAGGCTGGCCCGCAGGCCGGCTGCGTAATGTGGGCTGATCAGCCGCTGCAGGGGCATCTCGACGAACTCCGGATCGCCCAGGTACTCGGCGCGATCGCGATATGCGCGCCGCATCGCTTCTACGATAACGTGCGCCCGCCCGTCCGGCGGTAGCGCATCGAGGTCGTAGCCCGCGAGAATATTCAGCATGGTCAGCATGCTGATGCCGCCTGCCGAGGGCGGCGGCGCAGTTACGATGCGGACGCCGCGGTACTCGCCAATCAAAGGCTCGCGCTCGATGACCCGGTAATCGCGCAAGTCTTCCAACGTCCAGATTCCGCCATGGCGCCGCACGCTCTCGACCAGGCGCTGCGCGATCTCGCCTTCATAGAAGCCGGCCGCTCCATGGGTGGCGAGAGCGGTCAGCGTATCGGCAAGCTCCGGTTGGCGCAGCAGGTGGCCCGCCGGAGGAGGAGCGCCTTCGTGCAGGAAGATGGCGCGGGTGGCCGGATAGCGGCGCAGGTCCTGCAATCGCCACCGGGCCAGGCGGCGGTAGCGGTCGTCGACCGGGAACCCTTCGCGGGCGAGCCGAATGGCCGGCGCCAGGCTTCGCGCAAGCGGCAGCCGTCCGTAATACTCGGCTAGGTGCGCCAGCGCCGCAGGCGTGCCGGGAATCGCCGCTGCCAGGGGGCCTACCAGCGATGCCTGCGAGTCGACTTTGCCGTCTTCGCCCACGTACATATCGGCGTGGGCGGCGGCCGGCGCCGTTTCGCGGGCGTCGACGAACACCTGGTAGTCATCCTCGGCCCGGTGCAGCAACCAGAAACCGCCGCCGCCAATGCCCGAGCCGAACGGCTCCACCACCGCCAGCGCCGCGCTCACCGCGATGGCAGCGTCGAACGCATTGCCGCCGGCAGCGAGGATCTCCTCGCCCGCAGCCGTGGCCAGCGGGTGCGCGCTGGCGATAGCCGCAGCCGGCGGCCGCTGGGGCTGCGCCTGGACCGGCAGCACTATCAGCAAGGCGAGCGCGATGCTCCCGAGCAATGCATGACGATGCAGTAGGCTGGCTCGCAATTTCATGACTCCCCGACAATTCTCAGATACTTCGCGTACAGCTCGGCCTGCGTCTCGGGGTGCTCAGGGTCGTGAGGAATGCATTCCACGGGGCACACCTGCTGACACTGCGGCACATCGAAGTGGCCCACGCACTCGGTGCATAGGTCCGGGTCGATCACGTAGATCTCCGGCCCTTGGCTGATCGCGCTGTTTGGGCACACCGGTTCGCAAACATCGCAGTTGATGCACTCGTCGGTGATATACAGCGCCATGCTATCGTCTTGGTCTATGCCTGCAGATAGGTCGAAAATCGTGCCGCAGGGACACGCAGTGCTGTCCCTGGGCATGGCTGGCGGCCGCCGGCGTCTCTCCGCCGCCTTCGCCCAAGGACTGTGTCGGCCTCGGGTGGCCAACGGAGCGGCGCACCGTTCGCGGAATGCGTGCCGAATTTGCCGGCAGCCTCGCTCTGAATTCAGCGCTTGCGGACGCGCTCGATCAGTGCCTGATGTACGACCGGGTGTACGAACTTGCTCACGTCGCCCCCTAAGGTCGCTACTTCTCGCACCAAGCTGGAGGAAATATAAGAGTACTGCTCCGCGGGCGTGAGGAACATCGTTTCCGCGTCGACCAGCTGACGGTTCATGCTGGCCAGCTGGAACTCATACTCGAAGTCGGACACCGCCCGCAGCCCGCGCAGGATCACCTTCGCGCCCTCCGCGCGCACGAAATCCGCCAGAAGGGTATCGAAGGTCTGGACGCGCACGTTCTTGATATGGCCGAGAACGGTGCGCGCCAGTTCCACCCGCTCCTCGATGGAGAATGCCGGTTTCTTGCTTGGGTTCGGATACGCCGCTACGCCAACGATCAGCGTGTCGAACAGCTTGGCAGCGCGTTCGACCAGATCGCTGTGGCCGTTGGTGATCGGATCGAAGGTGCCCGGATAAATAGCGGTAATGCCCATAACTGCTCCCGATTAGGTGAATGGCCGAACAAAACCGTCCGTAGTTGCGTTCGGCCCGCTCGCAGTCAGTACTCGTCCGACCGCGACTCCGCCATATCAACGGCTTATGCCATTGAAGCGGCGGGGCATGTCTGCCCCGCGCAGAAAGCCTTCCAGCCCTCGGTGCTTCGTTAACCGAGCACTCGACGGTGCGCTAGGTGGAATGCCACCCGGCCGGCTTCCCGGCTACGGGTGATTTCCCAGGTCGCCGGCAATTCCGGCAGTGGTTTCGTCTTGGCCGTTTCCAGATAAACGCGCGCGGAGGGCGCAAGCCAGCCGCCGTCCTCGAGCAGTCGGCAGCAGCTCTCGATGATATCGGACTCGAACGGAGGATCAAGAAAGACGATGTCGAATGGTTCCGCGTGTCCGCGCAGGTAGCTCAACGCGTCCGCGCACACCACTTCGACCATGCTGGCGCCCAGCAACCGCTGGTTCTCGCGCAGAGCGGCGCAGGCAACCCGGGCGCGGTCGACCAGCACTACCCGCTCCGCGCCGCGCGAGGCCGCTTCCAGGCCCATGGCCCCTGCGCCAGCGAAAAGATCCAGGCAGCGCGCTCCCGGGACGTAGGGCTGCAACCAGTTGAACGCGGTCTCGCGCACGCGGTCACCGGTAGGCCGCAGCTCCGCCAGATCGGGGAACACCAGGCGCCGGCTGCGCCAGCGACCGGCGATGATACGTAGGGTCTGCTTGCCTTTGCTCACTCGCTTTGGGCTTCCGGTTCGGGGCCTACCAACACCACTACCCGATGGTTCGGATCCAGCCGCTGAAATGCCGAGCGTACGCTGCCCAGGCTCACCGCCTCAACGTGCTTGGTGTAGGTATCCAGGTAGTCGAGCGGCAGGCGGTAAAAGCCGATCATGGCCACTTGGCCGACGATTTTGCTGTTGCTGTCCAAAGAGAGCGGGAATCCGCCGGTGATGTTCGCCTGCGCCGCCTCCAGCTGTTCCGCGCTGGGCCCGAGATCGCGGAACTCGCGGAACACCGTCTCCAGCAACTCCTGTGCCTCGCCGGCGCGATCGGCTCTGACCTGGCTGCCGATGATAAACGGACCCGTGGCCGCACTGGGGACGAAATAGCTGTAACTGCTATACGACAGGCCGCGGCGTTCACGCATTTCGTAGGCGAGCACCGAGACCAGCCCGCTCCCGCCGAGGATATGATTCCCGACTTCCAGCGGGAAGCGGTCCGGGTCGTCGCGGCGCATGCCCAGCTGCCCGATCAGGATCGTGGTCTGATTGGCCGGGAAGGGGATGTGGACGGTCTGGGCCTCGGGCGGCGTCGGCTCCGGCAGCGGCGCGGGCGCCTGGCCAGGCCGCAGCTCCCCGGCCATGGTTTGCGCCAGCTCCTCGGCCTGGCTGCGATCGAGATCGCCGACGATAGCGATCACGGCATTGGTGGCGACGTAATATTGACGGTAGAAGTTTTCTACCGCCTCGCGGTCGATGGCTGCCAGACTCTCCTCGGTACCTTGCGGCGGCGTCGCGTAAGGGTGATCGCCATACAAGGCGGCGTACAATGCGCGGTTCGCCATCGCCGGAGGTGACTGGCGCTCGGCTTGCAGTGCGACCAGCATGCGGCGGCGCTGCCGCTCCAGCGCCGCTTCCGGGAAATCGGGCGCGGTCAGGACCCGGGCAAGAGTGGTTGCCGCAGGCTGCAGGGACTCGGGCCGGCTGAGGCTGCGCAGATGGATCCAGGCCATGTCGCGCTCGCTGCCGCTGGAGTAGCGGGCGCCTACGCTCTCGAATGCCTGGGCCAGATCGTCGGCGTCCAGTCCGCCGGCGCCCTGGTTGAGCAGGCTGTTGGTCAGGCGAGCCAAGCCGGCCAGTTCGCCATCGCGCGCGGCCGCGGCATCGAAGGTAATACGAACGTCGACGATGGGGAGGGCGTCGGCGGCGACAAAGTAGACTCGCGCGCCGTTGTCGAGCTGCCAGTGCTGGATCTGCGGACCGGCGAGCAGCAGGCCGGGTGCGATCAGCAGCAGGGCCGTGGCAAGCAGTCGTGCGCGCATGCTCATTGCTCACCTCCGCGGACGGGATCGAGAATGCCGACGGTCAGCCGCTCCGGGACCAGATAGCGCTGAGCCACTTCCTGAATTTGCTCGGGCGTGACCGAGCGGATGCCTTGCTCGTAGCGATCGAGCTCGCGCCAACCGATGCCAGCCGTCTCCAGCATGCCGATCTGCATGGCTTGGTAGAACACCGAGTCGAGCTGGAACAGGTGATCGGCCATGATCTGATTCTGCGCCCGTTTCAGTTCGGCAGCGCTCACCGGCTCCTCACGCAGGCGCCGGATCTCTTCCGCGAGCGCCGCTTCAAGCGCTGCCACATCTTGTCCGGGAACCGGGCTGGCGCTGAACAGGAACTGCGAGTCGAGGCGGGCTACGGCAGAGTAGCCGGCGCTGGCCGCGGCGGCGATTTCCTTGCCGCGTATCAAGCGGGCCGGCAGTCGGGCCGCCGAGCCCCCGCTCAGGATGGTCGCCATCACTTCCAGTGCATACGGCTCCCACGAGCGCTGAGCAGTGGCCAGCGACGGCACTTGATAGCCCATTACCACGGTGGGCAGCTCGGCCGGCACCCGCACACGGATGCGGCGCTCGCCCGGTGCCGGGATATCCTGCACAGGGCGATGCGGGGCAACCGCGCGTGCGGGCACCTGCCCGAAGTATTCCTCGGCCAGGCTGCGTACCGCGTCGGGATCGACGTCGCCGACCACTACCACGATCGCGTTTTCGGGCGCGTACCAGCGGCGGTACCAGGCTTCGACGTCGGCCAAGGTCATATTCTCCAGATCTTCCATCCAGCCGACGATAGGTTGGCGGTAGGTGCTGGCAACGTACGCCACCGCGTTGAAGCGTTCCATCATCAGCGCCGTGGGATTGTTCTCGGTGCGCTGGCGGCGCTCTTCCTTGACCACCTCGATCTCCTTGGCGAACTCGGCTTCCGAGAGTTGCAGGCGGTGCATGCGGTCGGCTTCCAGCTTGAAGGCTATAGGCAGCCGGTCGGCCGACAGTTGCTGATAGTAGCCGGTGAAGTCGCGGCTGGTGAAAGCGTTTTCGCGACCGCCTTCGCGAGCGATGATGCGCGAGAACTCGCCCGGTGCGAGCGTCTCCGTCCCTTTGAACATCATATGCTCGAGCACGTGAGATATACCCGTGACGCCCCGATACTCGTAACTCGAGCCGACACGGTACCAGACTTGCGAAACCACCACCGGCGCCCGGTGATCGGGTCGCACGATCAGCGTGAGCCCGTTGTCGAGCTTGTACTCGCGCACCTCGGTGCTCGGGGCCGCGGTCACCGTCAGTGGCACCAGCAGCAGGCAGAGCAGGGTCAGAATCGGAATCCGTTTCATGGCGCTCCTTGGGGTTATGGGCGAGTGGGCGCCCCGGGCGGCGCTTTACCAGGGGCTCTTAGCCGGCCTGGCGTGGAGTGGTAGGATACTGAACGATTTTCTTCCATATCCAGAGTAAGGACCATAACAGCCCATGTGGGGTTTCCGGAAAAAGGACATACAGCCGGTCGACGAGGCCGAGCTCAGTTTCGAACGTCACGGGCGCACCCAGCGGCAACCGTTCGTTGAGCCCGAGTCCGCACTCATCGCTCGTGGCGGCAGCCACCCGGACATCGATCGCGAAGAGCAGGCGATGGCCGAGTCGCAGGCGTCGGCCTTCTTGGACCGTCTCAGAGCGCGGCAGCAGGCGCGTGCGCAGCGTCCGCCTGCACCTCCGCGGCCCGAGACGATGCCAGAGGATCTGCGCATCGCACCGCCGGTAAGCGGAGTGCCGCTGCCCGAAGAGCGCGCGCGCCCGGTAGCTCCGCCGCAGCCGAGTCCCGCGCCGGCCGCGCCGCCGGCACAGGAAACGGCGCCAGTCATGCCCGCACCGGCCGGGGAAGCGGGAGCCGAACCCGCTCCAGCGGAGGCGAAGCTGGGCTTGTTCGCCCGTCTGCGCGCCGGCCTTAACCGCACGGGCAGCGGGCTTACCGAGGGGCTGGCCGCCCTCTTCCTGGGCAAGAAGGCCATCGATGACGAGCTGCTTGAGGAGCTGGAAACGCGCTTGCTGATGGCCGACGTCGGCGTGGAGGCTACGCAGCGCATCCTCGATAGCGTCACCGAGAGCGTCGCCCGGCACCAGCTCAAGGATGCCAAGGCGCTGATGCAGGCGCTGCACGACGCCATGGTGGCCATTCTCGAACCCTGCAGCCAGCCGCTGGTGATAGACCCGGCGGTGAAACCGTTCGTGCTACTGGTCGTCGGCGTCAACGGTGCCGGCAAGACGACCACCATCGGCAAGCTGGCGCGGCGCTTCCAGGGCGAGGGCCGTTCGGTGATGCTGGCCGCGGGCGATACCTTCCGCGCCGCTGCCGTCGAGCAGCTCAAGGTCTGGGGTGAGCGCAGCGGAATCCCCGTGATCGCACAGCATGCCGGCGCCGATTCGGCCTCGGTGATTTTCGATGCCTTGCAGGCGGCTCAGGCCCGTGGACAGCAGGTGCTCATCGCCGATACCGCAGGGCGCCTGCACACCAAGGACAACCTCATGGAGGAGCTGAAGAAGGTCAAGCGCGTGCTGGGCAAGCTCGACGCCAGCGCACCGCACGAAACGCTGCTGGTGCTCGATGCCAGTAACGGTCAGAACGCGCTGGCCCAGGCGCGGCGCTTCCACGAGGCCGTGGGCGTGGACGGCATAGTGCTTACCAAACTCGACGGCACGGCCAAGGGCGGCGTGATCTTCGCCATCGCCGAGCAGCTCAAGCTGCCGATCCGCTTCATCGGGATCGGCGAGAAGCTGGAGGATCTGCGCCCGTTCGATGCCAAGGAGTTCGTCAGCGCACTGCTCAGCGAGGAACAGAGCGCCGCCTGACGACGGTAACTAGCGAGACATCACTGCGTGCCTATGGCGCTGCCTGGGCTATGATAAGCGCGGGATGATTTTTCTGGGGGCGGGCGTGATTCGCTTCGTCGGAGTGAGCAAGCGGTATCCGGGCGGTTTCGAGGCGCTGCGGGGAATAGACCTGCATGTCGCGCAAGGCGAGATGGTTTTCATTACCGGGCACTCCGGAGCCGGCAAGAGTACGCTGCTGCGGCTGATCCCGCTGCTGGAGCGCCCGTCGGCCGGGCAGGTTCTGGTGGCGGGCATCAATCTGACGCGCGTGCGCAAGGCGCAGATTCCGCAGCTGCGCCGCCGTATCGGCATGATTTTCCAGGATCACCGGCTGCTGATGGATCGCCCGGTGTTCGACAATGTGGCGTTGCCGCTGATCATCGCGGGCGTGCCGCATCGCGAAGTGGGCCGGCGCGTACGCGCCGCGCTCGATAAAGTGGGTTTGCTCCGCAAGGAGCGGGTTTATCCCATCACGCTGTCGGGGGGCGAACAGCAGCGCGTAGGTATTGCCAGGGCCGTGGTGTCCCGCCCGCCCATCCTCATTGCCGACGAGCCCACGGGCAATCTGGACCCCGCGCTGTCGGCGGAGATCATGGAGCTGTTCAAGGCGTTCAACCAGGTCGGCGTGACGGTGCTCATCGCCAGTCACGACCTGGATTTGATTCGCCGTATGGGGCAGCGCGTGGTCACGCTCGAACAAGGCAGCCTGGTCGCGGACACCCGCGCAGAGGAGGTGGCCTGATGGCCGGCGCGCAAGCCAACTCCGTCGGATTGAAACAGGCGCTTACCGCTTGGGGCGCGGCCCATTTGCGGGCCTGGGTGGCGTCGCTGGGACGGTTGTATCGCACGCCGCTGTCCAGCCTGATGACCGCGGCTGTCATTGCCATCGCACTGGCGCTGCCGGGCGGTTTCCTGCTGTTGCTGACCAACGTGGAGCGGGTTACCGGCGGCTGGGAGGGCAGCGCGCAGATCTCGCTGTTCATGCAGTCCGCGATGGAAGAGTCGCGCTATCGCGCACTGGCAGCGGAACTGCGGCGGGATCCTACCATTGCGGCGGTAGAGATCATCACCCCGGAGGAGGCGCTGGAAGAATTCCGTCGCCTTTCGGGCTTCGAGGACGCCCTGGCCTTGCTCGACGGCAATCCGCTGCCTCCCGTGCTGGTGGTGCAACCCGGGGCTGGGCTGGACCCGGAACAGATCCAGGAGCTCGTGAGCCGCTTGCGCGCTCGCCCAGAGGTGGCGCAGCTCAGATTGGACCAGGAGTGGGTGCAGCGGCTGCACGCCATCATGCAATTGATTGAGCGCGGGGTGTGGGTCGTTGCGGCGCTGCTGGCGATAACGGTTATTCTCGTGGTGGGCAATACCATTCGCCTGGATATACAGAATCGGCGCGACGAGATCGTCATCACCAAGCTTATCGGCGCCACCGATGCGTTCGTGCGGCGGCCATTCCTCTACGAGGGCATCTGGTACGGACTGGCGGGCGGCATCCTGGCGGCCGTTCTCATCGAATGCGGCCGACTGCTCATGAATGAGCCGGCGCGGAACTTGGCCCTGCTGTATGGCAGTGGTTTTTCCCTACACGGGATAGGACTAGTAGGAATTGGTCAATTGACTCTTGCTGGAGGCCTGTTAGGCTTACTAGGTTCGTGGACGGCAGTGGGGCGCCACCTGGCAGCAATTGAGCCCCGCTGATAGGTAGCCGGTCTCTCCCCCGGGACGGCTGCCAAGGCTCAGGATGAGCAGGGTGCGGCATCATGGACGATGACTACTCGCTACCCCGATCACCCATCCTGATCCTGTATCGGCAAGGGCACGTGTCTCTTGCCGTCAGGGACGTTCTGCTCGTAGCCGTCGCGAACAGGCAATGGATTGTTATCAACAGGGATAGGGGGGTCAATGGACGTGAACTCCGCCTTAATCAAGCCTCAAGCCGGGATACTCCTCGTACAGGTAGGTAGCGAGGAATCCTACATCCACACCGTTAACCGAGTACCGATGCTCAGTGCCGAGGACGAGTATCGGCTCGCGGTCAGCTACCGTAACAACGACGATGTCGATGCGGCACGCCAGTTGGTAATGTCCCATCTGCGTTTCGTGGTCCATATCGCTCGCAGCTATACGGGCTACGGCTTGCCGCTGGCAGACCTGATCCAGGAGGGCAATATAGGATTGATGAAGGCCGTCAAGCGCTTCGACCCCGAGGTGAAGGTACGGCTCGTCTCATTCGCGGTGCACTGGATTCGCGCCGAGATTCACGAGTTCATTCTGCGTAACTGGCGCATCGTCAAGGTCGCCACGACCAAGGCTCAACGCAAGCTGTTCTTCAATCTGCGCGGCCGCAAGAAGCGGCTGGGCTGGTTGAGCTACGAGGAGGTCCAGGCCGTTGCGGAAGACCTCAATGTGAAGCCGGAAACGGTACTGGAGATGGAGTCTCGTCTCAGCGGTCAGGACGTCGGTTTCGATGCCCGGCCGGACGACGATGACGAAGACAGCGTAATCCGTGCTCCGGCGGCCTATCTGGAGAACAGCAGCCTGGATCCGGCTACCGAAATCGAGCAGGAGGATTGGCGGCGCTATCAGTCAAGCGCTCTGCATCAGGCACTGTGCCGGCTCGACGAGCGTAGCCGTGACATTGTGCAGCGGCGTTGGCTGGGCGAGCAGAAGACTTCGCTGCAGGAGCTCGCCGATGCCTATCAGGTGTCGGCCGAACGCATCCGGCAGCTGGAGAAGAACGCGATGAAGAAACTGCATGCGGCGATGAGTTCGATTTAGCCGCCTCTGCGGGGATCTCGATGGCGCAGCCGCGAGCTGCTGCGCCATCGAGGTTTGATCCCATCGCATGAGTGAGCAAGGGCCAGGCCGGCCGGCAGTCTTGTGGCTGCGGGTCGCGGATCGGGTGTCGCGATCGGTTTATCCTGCTGGGCCCCAGCCTTCCGTATCCCACGGTTGAGACTGCCGCAGCCGCTCGACGAGTTCTTCGTCGCTTAGCTCCGCCAGCTCTTGCAGCGCCTCCAGGCGCGTGCTCGAAGCGAGCATGGCCTTGCGAACCCCTTCCCCGCGGCTGGGGGCGAACAGCAGGACCAGGATTCCGTAGGATTCCCGGCCTACCGTAACGTCCCAGCGCCGGCCTTCGGCGTCTATGAGTTCTCGTATCATGTCATCAGCGTAGGGCCTGCGGGCGTCGGATCAAAGCAAGCCGCGTTCGGCAAAAGAGACCGCGACGCCGTCGCCGATGACGAAATGGTCCAGCAGCCGTATATCCACCAGCGCCAGGGCATCTTTCAGGCGCTGTGTGATGGCCTCGTCCGCACGGCTGGGCTCGGCAACGCCGGAGGGGTGATTGTGCGCGACGATCATGCCGGCTGCGTTATGGGCCAGCGCCCGCTTGACCACCTCCCGGGGATAAACACTGGCGCTGTCTATAGTGCCGCGAAACAGCTCCTCGAAGGCGATCACGCGGTTGCGATTGTCCAGGAACAGGCAAGCGAACACTTCCTGTGGCTGGTCGCGCAGGCGAGCGATCAGAAAGCGGCGGGTATCGTCGGGACTGCTAAGGGCGTCGCCCCGCTGCAGCCGCTCCCAGAGATGGCGCCGCCCCATTTCCAGCACGGCCTGCAGTTGCGCGAACTTGGCCGGGCCCAAGCCCGGATGCATGCAAAAGCTTGCCGCATCGGCCTGCAGCAGCCCCCGCAAGCTTCCAAAGGTCGCGAGCAGCTCCCGGGCGACATCCACCGCCGTACGTCCTGCGCGCCCCGTGCGCAGGAAAATCGCCAGCAGCTCCGCATCCGATAGCGCGGCAGCGCCCTGGGCAAGCAGTTTCTCGCGCGGCCGCTCGGCAACCGGCCAATCGGTAATCGCCATATGCCCCTCCATAGGCTGGTAGTCTAATGAGACTGGTTCTTTACTGGTCGGCTTTGTCGCGGGTAATTATCGATGTGACGAGCGGCCTGCCACTCAGGCGGTTTTTTACAACCATGCCTTTGAGGTATAACCTGTCGCCACTTTTCGCGACGCTCCGGGTGTAACTATATGCCAACTTTGTCGGGACGCAGGATACTTCTGGGCGTGACCGGCGGTATCGCCGCCTACAAGAGCGCCGATCTCGTGCGGCGCCTGCGCGATGCAGGGGCCGAAGTGCGGGTGGTCATGACAGCTGCGGCCGCGCAGTTCGTCGGACCGCTGACGTTTCAGGCCGTCTCCGGCAATGCCGTGCATCAGGACCTGCTCGATCCGCAGGCCGAGGCCGGGATGGGGCACATCGAGCTGGCGCGCTGGGCCGATACGGTGCTGGTCGCACCCGCCAGCGCCGATTTCATGGCACGGCTGGCGCACGGGTTCGCTAACGATCTGCTGACCACCCTCTGCCTGGCCACCGAGGCGGAGATCGTGCTGGCGCCGGCCATGAACCGCGTTATGTGGGCCAATGCGGCGACCCAGGCCAATGCGAGGATCCTGCGCGAGCGCGGCGTGCGCCTGTTGGGACCTGGCGAGGGCGACCAGGCCTGCGGTGAAGTCGGTGCCGGCCGCATGCTCGAGCCGCTGGAGCTGGTGGCGCTCCTTGCACCGCAGAACGGAGGACCGCTTAGCGGCAAGCGTGTCCTGATAACCGCAGGTCCCACCCGTGAGCCCATTGATCCGGTGCGCTACATCACTAACCGCAGCTCCGGCAAAATGGGCTTCGCCGTCGCTGCAGCGGCGCGCCAGGCCGGAGCGGAGGTGACGCTGGTGGCCGGCCCGGTGCGGCTGGAAACGCCGGCCGGCGTGCAGCGTGTGGATGTGGAAACCGCGGCGCAAATGTACGATGCGGTAATGTCCCACGTTCAGTCGGCGGACATCTTCATCGGCACCGCCGCCGTGGCGGACTACAGACCGGCGACCATGGCAACGGCCAAGATCAAGAAGACCGAGGCGGAGCTGGGCCTTGCGCTGGAGCGGACGCAGGACATTTTGCAATCGGTCGCCGCTCTGGAGGACGCGCCCTTTTGCGTGGGGTTTGCCGCCGAAACCGACGATCTGGCTGGCTATGCGCGCTCCAAGCTGGAGCGCAAGAAGCTGGATATGATCGCGGCCAACTGGGTTGGCGGTGAGACGGGCTTCGACTCGGACGACAATGCCCTGGAGGTCTTTTGGCGCGACGGCCACGTGACGCTCGCCCGTCAGCCCAAGCCGCAACTCGCGCAAGCCCTGGTCCGCCTGATTGCCGAGCGCTACGATGAAAAGTATACAGCTGAAAATACTTGATCCGCGCCTGGGCACGGAGTTTCCCCTGCCGAGCTACGCCACCGAGGGGTCCGCGGGACTCGATTTGCGTGCTTGCCTGGAAACGACGCTGGTCATCGCGCCCGGCGCAACCGAGCTCATCCCCACCGGCATGGCCATCCATATCGGCGACCCAGGGTATGCCGCCATGATCCTGCCGCGCTCGGGGCTGGGGCATAAGCACGGCATAGTGCTCGGCAACCTCGTTGGCCTGATCGACTCCGATTACCAGGGCCAACTGTTCGTATCATGCTGGAATCGCTCCGCCACGCCTTTCGCGATCGAGCCGGGGGAGCGGATTGCCCAGCTGGTATTCGTCCCGGTCGTGCGCCCGCAGTTCGAGGTGGTCTCCGAGTTTACTGCCAGCGAGCGCGGCGAGGGCGGCTTCGGCCATTCGGGAAGACACTAACCGCCTTTAACCGAACGATGGGCGTCAGCGCCAGGCCTTGCGTCTCTTGCGACGCGTTCAGGAGTGCTGCGCGGCGCGAACGTGCGGACGGACAGCCGTCGCTGTGCAAGGCTAGTTGCCAACGCGAGCAGCTGTATCAGAGGATCTGCTTGTTCCGTTTTGGCCTGATCCACATGTTTCTTCTACAACATGTACTGATCCTTGCTAGGAAGCCGGCCCGCTGAGGCAGGCCGGCTGTGCGGGAAGCAGCCTCGGCGGACCTCAAGATTCATGGGGCGGCTGCCGTCCTAGCCAAGAGGCGTTACTCTGCGGCCTCTTTCGAGGTATCCCCTCCAGGGAGGGTTTGAACAACAATGCGTGCTACTGAGCGAGCCTGACAGTATGCCTGTCGCGTAGCAGGCGCAGCCGAAAAGACGGCCGGAGACTGTTGGGCACATAGCAAGAAGGGCATGCCGCCGGCGTGTGCCGCTGCGTAGCCAAGGAGGGCCAGACCGGTGATGGAGGGAATAATGAAAGGTGCTAGCCATCCTACGGTTCTTGGCGCGGGTGCGCCTTCAGTTGATGTCAGCCGTCGTGTCGATCCGGTGATTCTGCGCGAGTACGACGTGCGCGGAATTGTGGGTAACGGACTCGATGCAGGCATTGTCTATGAGCTTGGCCGTGCCATCGGCAGCGAAGCGGCGGTGCACGCGCAGCGCGAGGTGGTGGTCGGCCGCGATGGCCGGCTCAGCAGCGACGAACTTGCGCAAGCACTGATCCGCGGCCTGCGGGCCAGCGGCCGGGACGTGATCGACCTGGGCCGCGTGCCAACGCCTGTCATGAATTTCGCTACGTTTCACCTTGGCACCGGTGCCGGCGTCATGGTTACCGGCAGTCATAACCCTGCCGATTACAATGGGCTGAAAATCGTGGTCGGCGGCCAGACCCTCTCGGGCGAAGCTATTCGAAACTTAGGCCGGCGCGTGGACCGCCAGGACTATATAGCCGGCAACGGTGGCTACCGCGCGCAGGATGTGGTTCCCGCCTATATTGACCGCATTGTGGCTGAGATAGAGCTGGCCCGTCCGCTCAAGATTGTCCTGGATGCCGGCAATGGCGTGGCCGGAGCCGTGGCGCCGCAGCTGTTCCGCGCCCTGGGCTGCGCAGTGGACGAGTTGTTCTGCGAGGTCGATGGCCGTTTCCCCAATCATCACCCCGATCCGACGGTGCCGGCTAATCTTGCTGCGCTGATCGAGCGTGTGCGCCGGCGGCAGGCCGATATAGGGCTGGCTTTTGACGGCGATGGTGATCGCCTGGGAGTGGTCGATAACGCGGGCAATATCATCTGGGCCGACCGCCAACTGATGCTGTTCGCACGCGATGTGTTGGCGCGAGTGGGACCTGGAGCAAGCGTCGTTTTCGACGTCAAATGCTCCGCGGGCTTGCCCCGCTTGATCCGCGAGCACGGCGGTGTTCCGGTGATGTGGAAAACCGGGCATTCGCTTATCAAGAGCAAGGTCAAGGAAACGGCGGCACCGCTGGGCGGCGAATTGAGCGGCCACATTTTCTTCAACGATACCTGGTACGGTTTCGACGATGCGCTTTATGCCGGCGCACGCTTGCTCTCGATTTTGGCAGCGCGCGGAGTCTCCGCCGCCGAGCTGTTCGCCGAGCTGCCGAATGCCGTGAGCACGCCCGAGCTGCGGCTGGATCTGTCTCCGGGGCAGCCGGAAGCGCTTATGCGCCGTCTCATGAGTCGCCTGCAGAGCGGTTTTAAGGGTGCGGAGCTGATCACCATCGATGGCCTACGAGCCGATTTCGATCATGGCTGGGGGCTGGTACGCGCATCGAATACCACGCCTAGCCTGGTGTTCCGCTTCGAGGCGGATGATGAGGCTGCACTTTTGCGCTTGAAAGAGCAGTTTCGCGTAAAGCTGCTCGAGATCGAGCCAGGCCTTGCGCTGCCGTTTTAACGCCCGGCTGCAAGCGATTCGCTTATCGAGCCGGCTTACCATGTGTCGCCAATAATTAAAAAAACATGGGTTGGTATTGGCTGTATTGGCGGCTCGTCCTTAAGATCTTTTGTTACTAATTTAGCGATATATTAATTCGATCTCAGATCATCCTGCATTTCTTGACAAAAAATCCAAGAATGGAGAAAGTTTCGCCCGAGCAAGAATAATCATAATGGACGAGGCCTATGGAAGGGGGTGTGGGGGCAGGTGTGCAGGTGCAGGTGCGCGGCGTGTGGCTCGAGGGCGAGCGGCTGCGCGGCGAGGAAGCCCTCTCCGCGCCGTTTCGCTACCGCATCGAGGCCCGCTGCGCGCCCTCACTGGCGCTGACGGCGCTGCTCGGCCAGCCGGCCTGGCTGCGCTGGCAGGACCCGAGCGGGCAGCGCGGCGAGCGCGCCGGGCTGGTCACCGCGGTCGAGGCGCTGACCCTGGACTCGGGGGCGCCGGGGGTGGGGCTGACGGTCGAGCCGCGCCTGGTGCAGCTGCGTGCGCAGCGGCGCACGCGCCTGCTCTGTGGCCAGAGCGTGGTGCAGATTCTCACTGAGCTGCTGAGCGC
>CAYWPG010000029.1:31294-51057 GCA_964460035.1 uncultured Alkalilimnicola sp. | reverse complement strand
CCTTCTCGCTTAAAGAACCCGGCACCCTACGTGCCGAAAGGAGCGCCCATTCTACTCGGCCAGGCCGGGCTGTCAAGCGGCTGTAACATTCACGCGGGCAAAACGGCGCTTACCAACCTGCACCACATGCGTGGCGCCCACCGGAATCACCAGCCCAGCATCCTCCACCCGCTCTCCGTCTATGCGCACAGCGCCTTGCTTGATCATGCGCAGCGCCTCGGACGTGCTCGCGGTAAGGCCGCACTGCTTCAACAGCTGAGGCAAGGCTATGCCTTCGCTATCGGCCGGCACGTCGTGCTCGGCTATCTCGCTGGGGAGCGCACCCTTCTGGAAACGGGCAATGAACTCCTGCTGCGCGCGCTCGGCCGCAGCCTGGTCGTGGAAACGCGCCACTATCTCCTGCGCGAGCATGAACTTCACGTCTCTCGGATTACGGCCTTCGTTCTCCACCGCGCGGCGCAGCGCGGCCACTTCCTCGCTGGAGCGGAAGCTAAGCAGATCGAAGTAGCGCCACATCAAGGTATCGCTGATAGACATCAGCTTGCCGAACATCTCGTCGGGCGGCTCGTTGATGCCTATATAGTTGTTCAGGGACTTCGACATCTTCTGGACGCCGTCCAGTCCCTCGAGGATGGGCATGGTGATGACCGTCTGCGGCGTCTGCCCCGCCCCCTTCTGCAGCTCCCGCCCCACCAACAGATTGAATTTCTGATCGGTGCCTCCCAGCTCCACATCTGCTTGAAGAACAACCGAGTCATAACCCTGTATCAGCGGATACAAGAACTCATGGATGGCAATGGGCTGCCCGCTGTTGTAACGCTTGCTGAAGTCGTCGCGCTCCAACATGCGCGCCACCGTGTACTGCGATGCGAGCTGAATGAGATCCGCGGCGCTGCGCTTGCCCATCCATTCTGAGTTGAACACCACCCGCGTACGCTCGGGATCGAGGATCTTGAAGATCTGCTCCTTATAAGTACGCGCGTTGGCGCTTACCTGCTCCGGCGTGAGCGGCTTGCGGGTCGCGCTCTTGCCGCTGGGGTCGCCGATCATGCCGGTGAAGTCGCCGATCAGGAACAGGATCTCGTGCCCGAGCAACTGGAAATGGCGCAGCTTGTTAATGAGGACGGTATGACCCAGGTGCAGATCCGGAGCCGTAGGATCGAAGCCCGCCTTGATCCGCAAGGGCCGGCCGAGCGCGAGTTTTTGCTCGAGCTCTTCTTCCAGCAGTATCTCTTCAACTCCGCGCTTGATCAGCGCGAGCGCTTCGCTCGCCGTAGCCATCATGTTCTCCCGCAGTCGGTTGCACGAGGGCGGATTCTACCGAAAACGCGAACCATCGCACATGGCAAAGCTCCCATTTCGGGTAAAACATATAGGGTTTGCGATAACTTAAACGACATAGTTAAGAATTCGTTGACCGGGCCGCACGGTTCTGGCTATGGTTCCCGCTCAAAGGGGATGGGGTTACCGTGGCATATACGCGCTACACCGATAAAGATTTCAAGCTGCGTGCCGGATCCAGCTTCCGCAGAGAGCGGGGCATGAGGTTGCGGCGACTACATGTTGCGGTACTCGCCTTCTCGGGCCTGACCGGAGCAGCGTTGCTACTGCTAAGCAATGACAAAGCCGAAGCGCTGCGGGAGACCCCGGCGACAGCGCTGGAGGGACGCGTGCTCGAAGCCAGCTTGCCGATCCCACCATTGCAAGGCCAAGCGTCCGCACCGCAAGAGGCAATACCTGGGGCCATCGAAGCTCCCGCGCCCGAAGCCAGCGCCCCCGTGGCCGCCGACGAGTCCGACGACAGCGAGCAACTCGTCGCGGAGGAAAGCGGTGCCGAGTGGCAAACGATCACGGTTCGGCCGGGCGACAGTTTGTCGGCCATTTTCAGCCGCGTAGGCTTGAGCCAGCGCACGCTCCATGCGGTAACCAACGCGGGCGAGGCGGGCCGGTCGCTGCGCCGCATATTCCCGGGCGACGAGATCCGCTTCTTGATCGAGGACGGCGAGTTGCGCGCCATGCGCTACGCCGTGGACGAAGGCACTACCCTTCATGTCGATTACGAGGACGATGGCTTCGTTGCGGAGCTTGTCGCCAACCCGCTGGACGTGCATCTGGTGCACGCCACGGCAACGATCAACTCCTCGCTGTTCCTCGCCGGCAAAGAGGCCGGGCTGAGCGACCGCTTGATCATGGAGCTGGCGGGAATCTTCGGCTGGGATATCGACTTCGCGCTGGACATTCGCGCCGGAGATCGTTTCGCCGTCATCTATCAGCAGTTGCACCGGGGCGGCGAGAAGGTGCGCGATGGCGCTATTGTCGCCGCGGAGTTCGTAAACCAGGGGCGCACCGTTCGCGCCGTGCGCTTCGAGCACAACGGGCGAGCCGAATACTACTCTCCGGACGGGCGCAGCATGCGCAAAGCCTTCCTGCGCTCGCCGGTGGATTTTCGGCGTATCAGCTCCGGCTTCAATCCGAACCGGCTGCATCCAGTTCACGGCACGCGACGCCCGCACCGCGGCGTAGACTACGCGGCGGCGACCGGCACGCCGATTCGTGCGGCCGGCGACGGACGCATCGTTCACCTTGGCTGGAAGGGCGGCTACGGGCGCACCATCGTTATCCAGCACGGCAGCCGTTACAGCACGCTCTATGCCCACATGTCCCGCTATGCGGCCAACCTGGGTGTAGGCAGCCGTGTCCGCCAGGGCCAAGTCATCGGCTACGTCGGCGCCTCCGGCGTGGCAACGGGGCCTCATTTGCACTACGAGTTCCTCGTCGATGGCGTGCACCGCAACCCGGTGACCGTGCGACTACCGGACGCCGAACCGATCCATAAGGACTTGCTGGAAGCGTTCCAGGCGCAAACGGCGCCACTATTGGCCAAGCTGGACGTCATCGGCCGCGGAGAGTTCGCGCTCGGCGACGAGTGAGCCTCATGAGCGAGTGCTATATCGGCCTGATGTCCGGCACCAGTGCCGATTCGGTGGACGCAGTCCTGGTCCGTTTCGATCCGGAGCTGCGACAGCTCGCCTCTTACAGCCACCCCATCGCTCCCGATCTCAAAGCGAGGATACGCGCCACGGGCGCCCACACCCGCTTAGGCGATGCGGCTCAGCTCGACGTCGTCCTGGGCGAGCTGTTTGCCGACGCAGCCAACGCTCTACTGAAAAGCGCGGGGATCGCCCCCGAACAAGTGCGCGCGATCGGCTCCCATGGCCAGACCGTGTGGCATGCCCCAGGCAGCGAACCGCCCTACACGATTCAGCTCGGCGACCCGAACGTGATCGCCGAGCGCACGGGAATCACTACCGTCGCCGATTTCCGTCGTCACGACATCGCGGCCGGGGGACAAGGGGCGCCGCTCGCCCCCGCTTTCCACCGCAGCCTGTTCGGCTGCGCGGGCAAGACGCGTGTCGTGCTGAACCTGGGCGGCATCGCCAACATCAGCGTTCTCGTTGGCGAACAGCTAGTGGAAGGCTTCGATACCGGTCCGGCTAATGCGTTACTCGATGCCTGGATCTTCGCGCGCCGGGGGCAGCCTTTCGACCGCGACGGCGAGTGGGCCGCCGGCGGCGAACCGGACTCAGGGTTGCTAGCACGCCTTCTCAGCGACCCTTACTTCGAACGCGAACCGCCCAAGAGCACTGGACTCGAACACTTCAACCTGGCCTGGCTGCAAGGGCACTTGGACGCTTTGGCCCGCCCGCTGGCAGATCGCGACGTGCAGGCGACCTTGGCGGAGCTAACCGTTAGAACCGTGGCAAAGGCGATCGCTGCGCGCGCCAAGAACGCGGAGCGAGTACTGGTTTGTGGCGGCGGCGCGCACAACAGCCACCTGATGCGCCGACTCGGTGCGCTGCTAGCGCCGATAACCGTAGAGTCGACTGCCGCGGTGGGCGTGGACCCGGACTTCGTTGAAGCCTGCGCCTTCGCCTGGCTGGCCCGAGAAACGCTGAACGGGCGTTACGGCAATGCCCCCGTGGTAACAGGCGCCAAACGTGAGGTGATACTGGGCGGGATCTATCCTGGCCGCCGGCTGATCTGATAAGCCGGAGCGGTGCGATGAGGCCCCGCAGCCATGAGCCGCGGGGCCGCGAACAGAGTTATGCGGACCAATTAGACCGAGAACGAAGACCCGCAACCGCAGGTGGTGGTGGCGTTCGGGTTGCGAATGACGAACTGCTCGCCTTCGATACCCTCTACGTAATCGATCTCGGCACCCATCAGGTATTGCCCGCTCATCGGGTCCACCAGCAGCGTTACGCCGTTCTTTTCGATCACGGCATCGCCTTCTTCGATGTTCTCGTCGAAAGTAAAGCCGTACTGGAAGCCGGAGCAGCCGCCGCCGGTGATGTATACACGCAGCTTGAGGCTGTCGTTACCCTCTTCCTCGATCAGCTCGCGCACCTTGTTGGCCGCGCTGTCGGTAAAGATCAGGCCTGGCTCTTCCATTGCTACAGCGACATCGGTCATCTAAATAAGCCTCCGGAAGGCTTGAACGTTCAAGCGATTGTGTGATTTCCTGACCACGTTAGTCAAATATTATTGCGCATAGTTCAAGGCAGCGCAGCGATATCGTCCAGCCCCAGGGTCTCCTCCAGCCCTAGCATCAGGTTCATGTTCTGTACCGCCTGACTCGCCGCCCCCTTGCTCAGATTGTCGATCACCGAGAGGACGATCGCGGTATCACTGCCGCGCTGCCTATGCACTGCGATGCGGCACATGTTGGTTCCGCGCACGCTGCGCGTTTCAGGATGGGAACCCGGCGCCAGCACGTCCACGAAGGGCTCGTCAGCGTAGCGCTGCTCATAAAGCTTCTGCAGATCGACTGTGGGGTCCGTCAAACGGCCGTACAGCGTCGCTTGCATGCCGCGAATCATCGGCACCAGATGCGGCACGAACACCAAGCCCACTTCTTTCCCCGTGATGGCGGCCATCCCCTGGCGAATCTCGGGCAGGTGGCGATGCCCCGAAGCGCCGTAAGCGTTGAAGTTTTCACCCGCTTCGCACAGCAGCGTATGCTGCTGCGCTTGGCGACCGGCGCCGGACACACCGGATTTCGCGTCGGCGATGAGATGCTCCGGATCGACCAGGCCGGCCTCCAGCAAGGGCAGGAACCCGAGCAGCACGGCGGTCGGATAACAGCCCGGGTTGGCAACCAGGCGCGCCTCCTTGATTGCCGCGCGGTTCAGCTCCGGCAAACCGTACACCGCCTCTTGCAGCAACTCCGGACAGGTGTGCTCCAAGCGGTACCACTCGCGCCAGAGAGCCGCATCCTTGAGCCGGAAGTCGGCGCCCAGATCGATCACCTTGGTACCGGCGGCCAGCAGCTCCGGCACCGCTTGCATTGCCGTACCGTTCGGAGTGGCGAAGAAAACCAGATCGCAGGCGCTCAGCGTAGCCGCATCAGGCTCGGTAAACGTCAGGTCCAGCCTGCCGCGCAGCGACTGGAACATCTCCGCCACCGGCGTACCGGCATTGCCGCGCGAAGTGATCACTTCCAGGCTCACGTCGGGATGGCGCGCCAACAGGCGTAGCAGCTCGACGCCGGTATAACCCGTACCGCCGACGATTCCGACCTTGTACATGACAGCCCTCGCAAGTTCCTGTGGAATGGGTGAGCGCGAACTGTCGATTCTACGTGCTATCGCCCGCGGGGAAAACTTCGACCGCGCTTACCACTCCCGAGTCAGCAGTGCGGAGCAGACGAGGTTGACAGTCGCCCTTTGCCCCTGTCCCGGCACTATGCGGAACAGCTCCCTAGTTCCTAGCCCTGCCCTTGCCAGCACGTTAGAATCCCGATCAGGTTACGGTGCCAGGAGTAGATTCCGCTGATCGCGGCGCAGCGCCGGCGCTTGCGCCCGCTCAAGACATCGCCGCCGCAGAGCGGGCTGTGGCGCAGCAGCTCCTAGGGTTTCGCCGACCATGTCCCTACCGCCCTACGCGGCTTTGCAAGACAGCGGGCAAAGTTTCCGACAACACGTGAGTACGACGGCTTATGCGACGTAAGGACCTTATAGGCGCTTTGATCGCCGCGGTTTTGGCTGTCACCGTTGGGCTGGTGTGGTTGGGCCCCTGGTCCGGCGAACCGGCGCCCGAGGTGAATTTCACCACCCTCGACGGGCGCGAGATCAACCTCGCCGACCTGCGTGGACAGCCGGTGCTGGTCACTTTCTGGGCAACTACTTGCCCAGGCTGTGTCGCAGAAATACCTCATCTCAAGAATCTGTATAGCGAGCTTGGCCCGCAGGGCATGGAGCTGATCGCGGTGGCGATGTCTTACGACCCGCCCGAGCAGGTCGCCGCCATGGTCGAAGAACGCGACATGTTCTATCCCATCGTGCTTGATAAGGACGATCGGATCGCCAACGCCTTTGGGGACATACGCCTGACTCCGACCACGGTACTCATCGACCCCGATGGCCGCATCGTCTGGCGCCGCCTGGGCGAGCTGGACATGCAACAGGTCAAGCGTCAGATCGTCGGAATGCTGCCAGTGGAGCGGGCCGGATGATGTACCTCTGGGTCAAAGCCTTTCATATCATCTTCATGGTGACGTGGTTTGCGGCCTTGTTCTATCTGCCGCGGCTGTTCGTCTACCACGCGATGACCGAAGACCGGGTCGGGCGAGAACGGTTTCAGCTGATGGAGCGCAAGCTGTTCGGGATGATGACCATCGGCATGGTCCTGACGCTCGTGTTCGGGATCTGGCTGCTGACGCTCAATCCGGCTGTGCTGTCCATGGGCTGGATGCATGCCAAGCTCACGCTGGTTGCGTTGCTGATCGTCTACCACGCGTACTCATGGCGCCTGATGCGGGACTTCGCCGCCGAACGCAACCTGCGCAGCCACGTCTGGTACCGCTGGTTCAACGAACTGCCTGTGCTGGTCCTGGTCCCTGTCGTGATATTGGCAATCGTCAAACCGTTCTAACGGGATTGGCTTGCCGATGCGCTGGCCGCTGGATGTAGCCAAAGCAGCGGCCAGCACGCTGCTGGCGAAGCGGGTATTCCGTGGGAAGAACGGCGCGGACGCTACCAATAGTGCCGCGCGCAGCGCCTGATCATCGGCAGACAGGGTACGGGATGGCCGCGCCGCTCGCTTATCGAGGCGAGCGGTCGCTTAGGAAACCTGCGACTGCAGATAGTTTTGCAGGCCCAGCCGGTCGATCAGCTCGAGCTGGGTTTCCAGCCAGTCTATGTGCTCTTCCTCGCTGGCCAATATCTCTTCCAACAAATCCCGGCTGACGTAATCGCGCACGCTTTCGCAGTAAGCAATCGCTTCGCGCAAAAGCTGGCAGCCGTCGCGCTCGGCCTTGAGGTCGCACTCCAGCATCTCCTTAACGTCTTCGCCGATAAGGAGCTTGCCAAGGTCCTGCAGGTTGGGCAGTCCTTCGAGAAAAAGAATCCGATCGATCAGTCGATCGGCATGCTTCATCTCGTCGATGGACTCTTCGTACTCCTTGGCCCCGAGCTTCTCCAGTCCCCAGTGGCGCAACATGCGCGCATGTAGGAAATACTGGTTGATCGCGGTCAGCTCGTTGGTGAGTACCTTGTTCAGGTAACCGATGACCTTGGGATCGCCTTTCATATGCGCCTCAAGAGTAGCCTGCCAAAGAGAGCGCCCCTCGCCTTCCCATGCGAAGGATTGGATGCGGTACACACCAGTTTACGACAGGCTCCCTGAGAAATGCGAACTCGATCAGGCGGCCGGCTTGGCGAGCAGCTCGGCGCCGGCGCGGGCCACGTACTCGCGCAATACTTCTCGCGCACATGGGCCACATTTACCGCAGTCGCTGCATACACCGAGCCGTTGACGCAGTGCACGCATGGAGCGAGCGCCTTCTTGTATGGCACGACGAATCTGAGAGTCGGTCACCGCGTGGCAAATGCAAACGTACATAGCGCACCCATCACATTAGCGTACGCTGCATCATGACGCTAAACGAGATTCATTGTCAATTGCGAGTGACTCGTATTCGCAAACTGCTTCTCAACTATTACTTGCCTACGCGTACCAACCCCCCCAGCCCTGCCCGCTCCAGCTCTTCGTTAAGCAGGTGCCGGATCGCCTCCGGCGTTTCCAGCTCCAGCGCCTGAGCCAGCAGTTCGCTGGCCCTTGCTTTCGATATGCTCCGAATCACCCACTTGATACGCGGCAGGGCGGCCGCGCTCATGCTGAACGCTTGCACCCCCATGGCGAGCAGGAGGATGGCAGCGGCCGGATCGCCCGCCATGCTCCCGCAAACGGACACCGGGCAACCAGTACGCGCGCCGGCCTCGACGACCGTTTTGACCGCCATCAGCACGGACGGATGCAGTTCATCGTACAGGTTAGCCACGTGGGAGTTATTTCTATCCACCGCCAGCAGGTACTGCGTGAGGTCGTTGGTACCGATAGAGAGAAAGTCCACGCGCTTGGCAAGCGCCTCGGCCTGGAAGATCGCGGCCGGCACTTCGATCATGACGCCTACCTGCGGCATGGCGACCGCGTGTCCCTCTTCGACCAGTTCGCTGTGCGCGCGGCGGAGCAAGGCGAGGGATTGCTCTACCTCGTCGACGCGGCTGATCATGGGGAACATGATGCGCAGGTTATGTACGCCTATATCTGCGCGCAGCATGGCGCGCAACTGCCCGAGAAAGATCTCGGGGTGATCCAGCGTCAGACGTATGCCGCGCCAGCCTAGGAAGGGGTTGTCTTCGCGCACCGGGAAATACGGCAAATTCTTGTCGCCGCCCACATCCAGCGTGCGCAGTACCACCGGCCGGCCCTTGAACGCCTCCAGCACCTGCCGGTACAGGCGCGCCTGTTCCTCCTCGCCGGGAAAGCGCTCGCGCACCATGAACGGAAATTCGGTGCGGTGCAGTCCGATACCATCGCAGCCGCTGCTCAGCGAGGAGTTGATATCGGACACCAGGCCGGTGTTGGCATAAAGCTTCACCCGCGCCCCATCCGGTGTCTCGGCGGGTAAATCGCGCAGACTGGCAAGCTCTGCCGACAGCTCTGCCTCCTCCCGCATCAGGCGGCGATACTCTCGGCGCACCGCTGAGGTTGGCTCGATGAAGACGCGGCCGGAGTAACCGTCAACAATGACCGACTTACCCTCCAGCCGCCCAACCGGCAGCTCGCTCACTCCCATCACCGCCGGTACCCCGAACGCGCGCGCCAGAATGGCCGCGTGAGAATTGCCGGAGCCGCGCGCGGTCACCACCCCCGCAAGCTTCTCCGCGGGAATCTCGGCCAGCTGGGAGGCACTTACCTCCTGCCCAACCAGAACCACTCTATCCGGGATGGTTCGCTTGTCGCCGCTGTCCAGTTGCAAGCGCATCAGAATGCGCCGCCCGATATCCCGTATATCGCTCGCGCGCTCGCGCAGGTAGGGGTCCTCCATTTCGTTGAACACCTGCACGTGCTCGCCGATGGTCTCGCGCAGCGCTCCCGGCGCCCAATTGCCTTCGCGAATGCGGGCGATGGTCCCTTTTACCAAGCTGTCGCCGTCGAGCATGCGCAAATACGCATCGAACAGATGCCGCTCCTCGGCTGCAACGGTATATGCGAGGCGTTCGGAGAGAGCTTTCAGCTCCTCGCGCACGGCTTGCACCGAAGCCCTGAACAACTCGACTTCGAGCTCTATGTCGTCAGGCACGCGATCGGGCACCGCATCCAGATCGGCTGACGAGTAGACCACCATGGCCGTGCCTTCGGTCACCCCGGTGGAACCCGAGACGCCGAACAGCGCCAGTCCGCGACCGGCGCGTTTCGCCCGCAGTCCGTCTATGCCGCCGCTCGCTTCGCCGTGCGCGATCGCCCCGGCAAGCTGTGCCGCGATGGTCACCAGGAACGCGACTTCGGCGTCGTCGAAGCGGCGCGGATCCTGCTGCTGAACGACCAGCACGCCCAGGACCTTGCGGAAATGGATGATCGGAACGCCTAGGAAGGCATGAAAGCGTTCCTCGCCCGTTTCGGGGAAATAGCGAAAGCGCGGATGCTGATCGGCGTTATCCAGGTTAATAGGCTCTTCGCGCTCGCCCACCAGGCCGACCAACCCTTCGTCCCGGCGCAACCGTACACGGCCCACTGCTTCCGGGTTCAGCCCGATGGTGGCCATTAGTACGTACTCGTCAACCTCTTGGTTGACCAGATAGACCGAGCACACGTCGACGCCCATTGCCTCCGCCACGCGCCGAACGATGATGCTCAGCGCCTGCGGCAGGCCGCGGGCCCCATTCACTTCTTGAACGATCTGATGCAGGGTCTCGAGCATTCAGGCGCAGTCTCCATGCAACGGGCGAAGGCACGTGCGGAACACGGCGCCTTGCAGGATGCTGAAAAGCCTCTCCCTACCCTTCTTCAGCTCGCTGCCCCGCGCCACACGCCCACGGGGCCCTAAATTAAGCGTCAACCCCCGAGCCAGCGGCCGCGGCAAGTCGCTCCGAGGGGCTGCGCCGCCACCTGCCTCCTGGAGTTGCCTGCACCGTTCAACGCGCAACCGGACGGCGCCGCTGGGTACGCCGCCGCTCGAGTTCCTGGGGGCGCATGGGAACCCCGTTAGGAAACAGCAGAGGGGCCAGCTCGCTTAGCGCGCGATCGTAGACGTTGCGCTTGAAGAACACGACTTCGCGCAATGGGTGCCAGTAATCGACCCAACGCCAATGATCGAACTCCGGCTCCGCGCTGGCGTTCAGACAAACATTGCTCTCGCTCCCCACTAGGCGGAGCATGAACCATATCTGCTTCTGACCGATGCAGACCGGGCTGCGATGATGACGGATAAGCCGCGCCGGCAACCGATAGCGCAGCCATCCTTGGGTGTAGCCCATGATCTCCACGTGCTCGGGGCGCAGCCCGACCTCTTCCGCCAGCTCGCGGTAAAGCGCCTCCTCCGGGGTCTCGAAGCGTTTGATTCCACCCTGCGGGAATTGCCAAGCGTTCTGCCCAATCCGCCGCCCCCAGAAGACCTGGCGCTTCCGGTTCGTCAGAATGATGCCAACGTTCGGTCTGAACCCGTCCGAATCAATCACTTATAACCCTTGCCTGTGAGCTGCGCCACCTGAATATTGTTCCACATCGCATTCCGTCGTCGCAATCGGCACCGCGCATCTCCCTGGGTTTGCTCAAGCGCCTGATTTACAATGCCCACTGGCAGCCCTGGGGAGATTCGTGCATGGCGTTGGCAATCTTCGACCTGGACAACACGCTTATCGCCGGCGACAGCGGTTATTGCTGGGGCAAGTTTCTGATTGCGCAAGGCGTGGTCGACGCCGAGGAGTTTCGCGCGGCCAGCGCGCGGTTCGACCGACAGTACCTGGACGGCGAACTGGACATCTACGAGTACTGTGAATTCGCGCTACGCCCCTTGACTCAACACCCGCTGGAGCGGTTGCACGCCTGGCGCGAACAGTACGTTGCCCGCGAAATCGAGCCCCGCATACTCCCGGCAGCTCGGCAGCTGGTCGCCGCGCACCAGGCGAGAGGCGATGTCGCCATCATTATTACCGCGACCAATCGCTTCCTCACCGCGCCGATTGCCGAGCTTTTCGGCGTCGAGCATTTGCTGGCCTGCGAGCCGGAGCTGATCGAGAATCGTTACACGGGGCGCATCGTCGGAATTCCCACCTATAGAGAGGGCAAGATCGCGGCGCTGGAGCAGTGGCTGGAGGAGTCCCGTCATAGCCTCGAAGGCAGCTGGTTCTACAGCGACTCTCATAACGACATTCCCTTGCTGGAGCGAGTCGACAATCCAGTTGCGGTCGATCCCGACGAAACGCTGCGGCATCATGCCAAAGCGCGCGGCTGGAAGATAATCAGCCTGCGCGATGCTTGCCCAGAAGCGCTGCTCTAGCGTGCCTGTTCCGGAGACAAGCGTAATTGTTACTAGGATTCGCCACTCTGCTCGTCTGCCAGATGCTGGGCGAACTGATCGCCCGCCTGCTCTCGCTACCGGTTCCGGGTCCGGTACTGGGGCTGGTCCTACTACTGGCGCTCCTGCTGATTAAGGGCGAGGTGCCCCCCGGACTGCGTCAGGCGGCTGAAACCCTGCTGCGTTATCTGGCACTGCTGTTCGTACCCGCCGGCGTGGGCATAATGCTGCACTGGCAGCTGATACACGCAGACTGGCCCATTATGGTCGCGGTGCTGGTACTCAGCACGCTGCTCACCATTGCCGTCACTGCGCTGACCTTGCAGTACATGATGCGGCGAGAGGCCCGCCGGCGTGAGTGAAGCATTGCAGCGGGGCTGGGAACAACTGCTGAACGGGCCGCTGCTGGGCATTGCGCTGACGCTGCTCGCTTTCGAGCTGGGCGTCTGGCTGAATCGGCGCGCCGGGGGCACCCCGGCCTTACACCCGGTGCTTATCGCCATCGGGCTGTTGATCGGATTTCTGCTGCTTAGCGGAATCCCTTACGAGCGCTACTTCCAGGGCGCCCAGTTCATTCATTTTCTGCTCGGCCCGGCCACTGTGGCGCTGGCCATCCCGCTGTTCGAGCACCGACAGCAGATCAAACAGCTGTTCGGCCCGCTGACGGTTGCCTGTCTGGCAGGGATTGCCACGGCTATTGCCTCGACTCTGGGACTGGCCTATCTGTTCGGCGCCCATAGGGAAACGGTCATGTCATTGGCGCCCAAATCGGTAACTACTCCCATAGCGATGGGTATTAGCGAGCAGATCGGGGGAATCCCAAGCGTTGCTGCGGCTCTGGTGTTGATCACCGGCGCGATCGGCTGCCTCTGCGCCCCCTTGATGTTCCGCCTGTTGCGCATCAAGAACCATGCTGCGCAGGGATTTACCCTAGGCCTGAGTGCCCACGGATTCGGCACGGTGCAAGCTTTTACGGTAAGCCGACAGGCCGGCGCTTTCTCTGGCCTGGCGATGGGGGTCGCCGGGGTCATTACGGCATTCTTGCTGCCGGTGGTGGTACGCTTGTTCGGACTGTAAGGCTACGCCGGCAAAGTCGTGGCGGCACCAGGCACTGCAGATCAGGAAAGCGAGACATTAAGCCATGGGCAACCGGCTCTCCAGAATTTATACGCGCACCGGCGATGACGGCACCACGGGGCTTGCCGACGGCACGCGCTTGCCCAAGGATGCGCTGCGCGTGGACTGCATCGGCACCGTGGATGAGTTGAATTCGGTGCTGGGCGTCGTGCTAAGCGTCGAGGTGCCGGACGCGGTGCGCGCGGTGCTAGAGCCGGTACAGCACGTGCTCTTCGATATAGGCGGAGAACTCGCCTTGCCTGCCCGTCCGGCGCTGGACGCCGACGCCGTTAGCGAACTCGAGCAGCAGCTGGACAAGCTGAACGCCGAGTTGCCGCCGCTGAAAGAATTCATCCTGCCGGGGGGCAACACGGCCGCCGCGTACTGTCATTTGGCACGCGCGGTATGCCGCCGCGCCGAGCGTTTGCTGGTCCGCCTGTCCCGCGAGGACGGCAACGTCAACGCCCACACGCTCCATTATCTTAATCGGCTCTCTGACGTTCTTTTCGTAGCGGCCCGTATCATGATTCGCCATGCGGGCGATAAGGAAGTGTACTGGCGGCCGCGCTCGAAACCGTAGTCCACTTAGCTCTCTAAAAAGCACCGCAATAAGGCCGGCAGCGCATCTACAAAATTCGCGCTTACCCTCGCTGCCTGGGCAATTAGCATGTTGCAACGCAGCATCGGCTTTGTTATTGTGCACTGCACCAGAAATTCTGGCGATTACAACAATCCGATGATGAAGAGCGGAGGATGTAGAGAGATGTATGAGGACTTGCTCGAAAGCGTGAGCACACAGTTCGGCGAAGCGCTCGCTCCTGCGCGCCGATTCAATACGCTGCTATTGGAATGCACGGAGAAACTCGCCGATTTGCAGCTGACGTCTGCCCGCACCTATAGCAGTATCGCGCTTGACCAGGCGCGCGCCGCGCTGGACATATCCGACATGGCCAGCCTGCAGGCCTACTTCAGCAATCAGCTCAGGATTGCCGAAACGGTGAGCCAGAAGATTGCGGAGGACGCCAACACTCTACTGACCTTGGGGCAGGATTTCGGCGCCGAAATTCAAAAGCTGGCCCAAGAGAACGTGGTCATTTTCAACCGCGCCGCCCAAGGTGCTCAGCCCGGTCCCACCAAAGCCACCCCTACGCGCAAATCCGCATAAGCTCTCGTCAAAGCCTTTGGGAGCCTCTGGCTGAGCGCTCCCCAGGGCGGGGAAAGCCCTTTCAGTTGCGGCAGGGACGCTACTCCCACCAGGGGACCGTTCCCACAGTCCGGCGAGCTAGCCGCTGTGGGAGCGCGCCCCCGGCGCTCCCGAGGCCAGCGGGTGTAAGCCAAGATTCGCAGTGTGGACCGCACCCCGGCTACATGTCCTGCTCGTAATCAGTTGCACAGAAAGGACACCGAGCCGGCACCCGGCTTTGCCATAGCAGCGGCCAGCGGATCATTTCCCCTGCCACCGGACGCTGACAAAACGGACAGCGCATGGTCGCCTTGGCTCCCAGGCCCACGCTGAGCACGAAAACCGCACCTGCCATAGCCAAGCTCAGCGAACGCAGCCACAGGGCCAGCAGGAGCACACCCATTCCGATCGCATGAGCGATCACAGCCCACCGGATCTGGTGCCGGAACATTTCGCGCGCTTTCATACGCTAAAGCCTAGGGTCCGCTCCCGACCATTTCACCGCGCCCGCGCAGGATAAGCGCGGGCGGATACTCTCCCTGCAAGGCCACCATCGGTCACGTGCGCACCGGGGGCACCACGTCCATGCGGATGCCTGGCAAGCCGCGCGCCGCAGGCTAGCCCGCGGCGGCACGCTCCCTTGCGATGGCCCTGTAGCCGATGTCGCGGCGGCAGAACGCGCCGTCCCAATGAATCTGGTCAACGAGTTCGTACGCACGCCGCTGCGCTTCCGCCACCGTGTCTCCCAGTGCACAGACGCATAGTACGCGTCCCCCGTTGGTAACGACGGCCCCTTCGCTGTTCAAGTCGGTTCCGGCATGGAAGACCTTGCGCCCTTCCAGCTCCTGCTCGGGCAGCCCACTAATCGGCTGGCCCTTGCGGTAAGAGCCAGGATACCCTGCGGCTGCCATCACCACGCCCACACTGCTGCGCGGATCCCACTGCAAGCTGCAACGATCCAATTGGCCGTCGATAGCCGCCTCGCAAAGCTCGACCAGATCGCTCTGCAGCCGCAGCATGATTGGCTGCGTTTCCGGGTCGCCCAGCCGGCAGTTGAATTCCAGGACTTTGGGAGAACCGTCCGGCATGATCATCAGGCCGGCATAGAGAAAACCGGTGTAAATACGGCCGTCGGCCGCCATCCCGCGCACGGTCGGCTCGATAATCTCGCGCATCACACGCGCATGCAGCTCCTCGGTAACCACCGGCGCCGGCGAGTACGCCCCCATCCCGCCCGTATTCGGCCCCACATCGCCATCGTCCCTGGCCTTGTGATCCTGGCTGGAGGCAAGGGGGAGAATGTGCTCGCCATCGACCATGACGATAAAGCTGGCCTCTTCCCCGGCGAGGAACTCTTCGACGACTATGCGCGCCCCCGCGTCGCCGAAGACGTTGCCCTCCAGCATGTCCTCGGCCGCGGAGATGGCCTCGTCGATACTCTGAGCGACCACCACTCCCTTGCCGGCCGCCAGACCGTCCGCCTTGACGACGATGGGAGCGCCGCGGCTGCGGATGTAATCGCGGGCCGCGTCAATGTCGCTGAACGTCTGATACTCCGCGGTGGGAATACCATGACGGGACAGGAAATCCTTGGTGAACGCCTTGGAGCCTTCCAGCTCGGCAGCGGCACGGCTAGGGCCGAAGCAACGCAGCCCGGCGGCACGGAACGCGTCCACCACACCCGCTACCAGGGGTGCTTCCGGACCGACGATACACAAATCGACTTCATGGTCCCGGGCAAAAGAAACCAGCGCAGGCACGTCCGTGGCGCCCACCTGCACGTTCTGCACCTTGGGCTCCAGCGCGGTGCCGGCATTACCTGGTGCGACGAATACGGTTTCTACCCGAGGCGACTGGGCTGTCTTCCATGCCAGTGCATGCTCGCGACCACCGCCCCCGATGATCAGCACCTTCATCGCTTCGCTCCTATTAGTGATGGCTGAGCGGCGGTTGCCGCGCCGTGTGCGCAACCGTCCTCCCGCCGAAACGAATGCAGCGGCAGTTGCCGCTGCGCGCCGGATCAATGTCGGAAGTGACGAATGCCCGTGAAGAGCATTGCCATGCCGTGCTCGTCGGCCGCGGCAATCACCTCCTCGTCGCGAATGGAGCCACCAGGCTGGATCACGGCTCTTACGCCTGCCTCCGCTGCCTGATCCAGCCCGTCCCTAAACGGGAAGAAAGCATCCGAAGCCATCACCGAGCCGGCGACTGACAGCCCCGCCTCGATTGCCTTGGTGGCGGCGATATGGGCGCTGAACACACGGCTCATCTGGCCGGCACCGATCCCGATGGTGCGTCCCCCGGAGGCATAAACAATGGCGTTGGACTTCACGAACCGCACCACATTCCACGCGAACAAGAGATCGTCCAGCTCGGCTTCCGTCGGCTTGCGCTTGGTCACGAGCTTGAGCGAGGAAGGCTGCAGCGTGGCTATGTCGCGCTGCTGTACCAGCAAGCCGCCGTTGACGCGCTTGTAGTCGAACGAATCGCTGCGCTTGCGCTCCCAGTTGCCGCACGCGAGCACGCGCACGTTGGGCTTGGTGCGAGTGATCTCCAGCGCCTCGGGAGTAACCTCCGGGGCAATGATCACTTCTACGAACTGGCGCTCGATCACCGCCTTGGCAGTCACGGCATCCAGCGGACCGTTGAAAGCGATAATGCCGCCGAAGGCCGAAGTCGGATCGGTGGCGAAAGCGCCATCGTACGCCTCCTCCAGCGTCGCGCCTACCGCCACGCCGCAGGGATTGGCATGCTTGACGATCACGCAGGCCGGCTCGGAGAACATTTTGACGCACTCCAGCGCGGCGTCGGTGTCGGCGACGTTGTTGAACGAGAGTTCTTTGCCTTGCAGTTGCCGCGCGGTAGTCACCGACGGCTCGTGCCAATCGTGCTCGCGGTAGAAGGCCGCCGCTTGATGCGGATTCTCGCCGTAGCGCATGTCGGCGACCTTGACGAACTGCAAGTTGATAGTCTGCGGAAATACAGCGCGCTCGCCTTCACCCTCAACTTGCATAGTGCCGAGATAGTTGGCGATCGCGCCATCGTAACGCGCCGTGTGCTCAAAGGCCTTGACCGCGAGGCGAAAGCGCGTTTGCCGGGTCAATCCCCCGGTACGGCTCAGCTCGTCGGCAACAGCGGCGTAGTCGGCGGTATCCGTAATCACCGCAACGCTGGCATGATTCTTCGCCGCCGAGCGCACCATGGCGGGCCCGCCGATATCGATGTTCTCTATAGCCTCGGCCAGCGTGCAATCGGGACGTGCCACGGTCTCCGAGAACGGGTACAGATTCACCACCAGCAGATCTATCGGCTTGATACCGTGCTCTGCCATGACGTCATCGTCCAGGCCGCGCCGCCCGAGCAGCCCCCCGTGCACTTTGGGATGCAGAGTCTTGACGCGACCGGCCATCATCTCCGGAAAGCCCGTGTAGTCGGAGACCTCGACCACAGGGATGCCGTTCTCGGCCAACAGCTTCGCCGTACCTCCCGTGGACAGGATTTCCACATCGAGGCGTTGAAGAGTTTTGGCAAACTCGACCACACCGGTCTTGTCCGACACGCTGATGAGCGCACGCTGGATAGGCCGAGACTCTGATGACGACATAGGGCAGATTCCCTTCGTTGATAAGGTGGCTTTGAAGGGCCCGCATTATAGCGGATTACGGCGCGCGATGAACGCGCCCGGATTATGCGCCGACATTGGCGCCAATAAGCCATGGAACCGGCCCTTTGAGCCGCTCGCCTGCCGCTTCATGGCACGTCTGCCCGAGCCTGCCCCCGCCCCCACCGGAACGCTTTATCACCAGGCGAGGATTCGAGCACGGTGCCCCCCGAGCGCAAAGGACTTTTTCAAAGCCGGCGGATGAGGCGGAGATTCGCGGCCGAGGGGCCGCGCCCACCGGGCGACTTTCGCCTCAATCGAAAATCGCGCTGACTATGCGCCTTGGACCGCTCGATCTAGGACATGGAATCCGCGGCGCACGCGCCAGCGCCTGCCCGGCGCCCGACAAGAGCGAGCGCTTCTGGCATGGCATTCAACGTACAGCGCGGTGCTGGCCGCATTGATGGGTATAGAGTGCGCGCCTGCGCAAATCCCTGCGCAGGCGCATGAGCGAGTAGAGATTATTGATCCAAACCGTATTGCTGGAGCTTCTTGCGCAATGTTCCGCGGTTGATTCCCAACATCTGGGCGGCGCGCGTCTGGTTGCCGCCGCAGTGTCGCATAACCGCCTCTAGCAGAGGAATCTCGACCTCCGCCAGAACCAACTTGTAAAGACCGTCGCAGTCATGTCCCTTGAGCGTTTCGAAGTAGGACGCCAGAGCCTCGCTGACGCACGCCCGAATGGGTCCCACTCCCTCACCGCCCTGCAACTCATTGCGTGCAGGCTCGTGCGCACGGCCGGTGATCGCTTGTTCTTCCATAATCATTTACGCGCAGGCAACCGAGACTAAGGGTGGCAGAGGATAGTTTAGACGTTCTGGCCGTAGGCAGCGCCGCGCATCCTGCGGCGCGAACGCGAAATGATACCCCCAAACGGCCGCGAGTTGAAAGGGCGGCCGCCGGTCGGGCTGATCAGTGCCGCACGAGGGACTTCAGAGCGGCCGCCGACAGCATGGGCTATACCGCCCGCACCGAAGCGCCGGGCTAGCTAGCCAAAGGCGCCTGTCGCCGCTTGGCCAGGCTCACCGAAAGCCCAGTTCGTAGTTATCGCTGCCCTCTCCCGGATCGACCAGCTCAAGCCGCACCGACACCGAGCTGGCAACAGGCATTTGCGCATCGTCGGCAACCTGTTCCTGCAGATACTCCTGCGGCGTGAACCAGCGCTGCGCGGTAACCTGCCCATTATGATCGAAGAAGGCTATGCGCATTTGAGGGAAGGGCTGCGCGAATCCCGCCTCGTTACGAATCCGTGCCTCCACCAGCAGCGCATTCTCCTCCGACGGGTGGGCGACGATGCGCCGCTCGAGAATGCGGATTTTATCCACCGCCCGCCGCGGCGGCAGCTCGCATCCGGTCACCGCGCATAGTTGCGCCAGCAGCGGCCGCAGCGCGGGGTAGCGCGCAAGCTCGACGCGCGCCGCATAGGCCGCCTGCAACAGCAATACGACCAGCAGCAGTACGATGCCGGCCGACCAGCCTACGGTTGCCCAGTTCCGAGCCGCCGGAGCCGGCGGAGCAGACAGCACCGGCTCCTCGAAGGGCGCGAACTCGCGCAGATCCTCCACAGTCAGCGCAGGCAACTCGTCCTCGCCGGGCACCAGGCTGTCTATGTCGGGCACTGCCGCCGGCTCGCGCCGCGCGGCGCTCTTGTCCGCGGCTGCGTCCTCGGCGCGAACTCGCTGAGCATCGCTGCCGCTATGATCGTCCGATGGCGCCTCATCCTGAGCGCATATTGGCTCGTCGGCTAGCGACACGGGGTCGTCCGCCTCTTCCGGCGCAATCGTCTCGGCCGCCTCCAACGCATCGGCACCGGCAACGTGCCCGGTGTCCATAGCTGGATCTACATCCTGTGGGTCTGTATCGAGATCATCCGCAGACCACTCCGCTGCATCGGCCGCGTCATGCTCCGCCATTGCCTCCTGCTCGCTAGCAGGGAACGGCGG
>CAYWPG010000029.1:0-31194 GCA_964460035.1 uncultured Alkalilimnicola sp. | reverse complement strand
TGGATTGCCGCTGCATGGGCTCGTCCATAAGAGCAGCGGGCTCTGCTAGCAACGGTGTGAACGAGCTTGTACGCTTTGAGTAGTGCTCGGCGGTGAGTTCGGGAGGCAGCTCTTCGCATAAGCTGTCTAACGCGTTGAAAGGGCTGTTACACAAACAGCAGCAGACACGCCCCCCGGCAACGCGCAAGTGTTGCGGCGTTACGTGAAACACCGTGTAGCAGCTGTCGCATTGGGTATACATGGAAAATTCCCGACGAAGACGCCCCATTGTCGGTCGCGGCGTCAACCGTTGTAAAGCCGATGGGCGCACAGTATCCAGCGCGAGGGGAGCCGGCCGCAGGCCGGTTGCGCGCGAATGCACTACCAGCCTATAAGGCTGGCAGCTTTTGCCCATGTAGCAGCACCCAGCCCTCCTGCTCTTGCGGTTCGGCGATCTCGAACCACGGCTCGTAGGCTTGAGCGACCGCCGGCGCCTGGTCGGTCAGTATGCCTGACAGCGCCAGCCAGCCGCCGGGGCGCACCAGGCTTTGCAGCATCGGCGCCAGCTCGATAAGCACGCCGGCCAGGATATTCGCCACCACTCCGTCCACAGGCCCAAGCGACGCATCGGCCGCCGCCAGCAGCGTCAACCGCTCACGAACGCCGTTACGCTCCGCGTTGTCCGCGCTCGCCAGCAAGGCCTGCGGGTCGTTGTCCACACCCCAGCAATGCTCCGCCCCCAGCAGCAACGCCGCGATGGCGAGTATTCCCGAGCCGCAACCGAAGTCGACGACTCTTTGCCCGGAGAGGTCTATACGGTCCAGCCACCGCAAGCACAGCGCAGTGGTTGGATGGGTACCGGTCCCGAACGCAAGCCCCGGATCCAAGCGCAGGTTCACCGCCGCGGGATCGGGCGGCTCCTCGGTGCTAGGGCACACCCATAGCCTGTCGCCGAAACGCATGGGGCGAAAGTCGTCCATCCAGGCGCGCTCCCAGCTGCGATCCTCCAATCGCTCGACCAGCAGCGCATCCTCCGCGAGATCCGGCTTGGCCTGCACGAGCGCGTTGCGCACCGCGCGCTCGGGAGTTTCGTCGTCGAACAGCGCAATGAGCTGCACGCGCTCCCAAAGCGGGCTCTCCCCCACGCCGGGCTCCAATACCGGCTTGCCGCCCGGATCGGCATAGGTAATAGCTAGCGCGCCCAGCTCCTCTAGCGCTTCTTCCAGCGGCGGACACTCCTCCGCGCTGACTTCCAGTGTGACTTGTAGGAATGGCATGCAGACGCCCGTCAGGCGCTTTCAGGCGCGCGAGGTTCGCAGTTAGAGAGAATGGATAGATCCAGCTACAGTCAACTTTCCCGACCGACTACAGCCGCGGCTTCGTCCCGGCTGTAAAAAACGCCATCGCGTTCGAACCCGGCCTGCACTGTCGGCTTGACGGCAATCACCCGCCCACAGGCATCGCGCGCCTCGACCAGTTCCGACGGCAAACCGTCCAAACAGTGGAACGGAGCAAGGGAGCCTTGTTGATTACACGAGAGGTAGACAATACCGGTCGCGGTATCCAGGAAGGCGGGTCTGAAACCGTGGCCGCGATTGTTTTGGCTGACGCCACCAGTAGATGCGTAAGAGCGATTCTCGCGGGCAAGCTGCTTGGTGGTCATTACCCTAGCCATGGATCCTTCCTCCAGCCGTTTTAGCGGCATAAGCGGCACACGCCACGGCGAACCCGGAGCCAGTGTGCTCGCTGCGAGATTGCGGGGATTATCACGACTCCTAGAGCGGAAGTCCAGCCCAACGAACCGGTGATATGGGGAGCGGCCGCTAGCGGGCCAACCCCCCAATGATGCACCGCCGCATCGCAGCGCGAGGGGCGCCCTTTATTTACTGGCTTTATAGCGCTCCACGGCGGCCAGAATCTCTTGGCGAGCCGCCTCGACACCGTGCCAGCCGTCGATCTTCACCCACTTGCCCTTTTCGAGATCCTTGTAGTGCTCGAAGAAGTGCGCGATCTGATCCAGCGTCACCTGCGGCAGGTCGTCGATGGACTTGATGTTGTCGTACATGGTGGTGAGCTTGCTGACCGGCACAGCCAGAATCTTGGCATCGCCGCCCGACTCGTCGGTCATGGCCAGCACGCCCAGCGGGCGGCAACGAATAACCGAGCCGGTGATCACCGGATGCGGCGTGATCACGAGCACGTCGGCCGGATCGCCGTCCTCGCACAGCGTGTTCGGGATATAGCCGTAGTTGCACGGGTAGTGCATGGCCGTGGCCATGAAGCGGTCTACCGCCATGACCCCGCTGTCCTTATCGACCTCGTACTTGACCGGGTCGGCGTGGGCGGGGATTTCGATGATCACATTGATGTCGTCGGGCACTGCCTTGCCAGGGGTGATGCTGTCCAGGCTCATGATGTCTCCAATCCGATAAAAGTAGTACCAAACGCGGCCGGCCAGCACCGGCGGCTGGCGCGGATTATAAGGCAACTAAGATCTGGGCGCGCGTCTGCGCAAAAGCGGCTTGTTACCTGCGGGCGAGAGCTGGCTTTTTGGAGCCCATTTTCCGTACCGCTATATGACGATCATGCGTTTCGTTAACGGCGCATGCTCCCTTGGAGTCCCTCAAGCCCAGCGGCGGCCCGGCCGGGCTCGTCCGGCGCAGCGGCAAGCCGCACCGGGTTGGCACAGCGAGCCGATGCCTTTGCCGAAACGCTACAAGAAGCCATCTCTTGCATTGGCGTGAGGTATCATTGGCGCGCGGCCGCGCCAGCAAGGAGTATGCGGCCAGAATACCGTTATCGATTGCGCCACACGATTCGCCGCGGTTGTCGGCCGCCGTAGCGTCCGGCGCTTTCCTCCACAACAGAAGAAGGCAGGTGGTACTCGATGGACAGAAACCTAGCGCTAGACCTTGCCCGCGTTACCGAAGCAGCTGCGCTGTGCGCCGCCAAGCACATGGGACGAGGCGATAAGATCGCGGCCGATCAGGCTGGCGTCGACGGCATGCGCAAGATGTTCGATAACCTCGACATCGACGGCATCGTGGTCATAGGCGAAGGCGAAATGGACGAGGCGCCCATGCTGTACATCGGCGAGCGCGTCGGCATTCGCGGCCCCAACTCGGAGCCGGTGGACATAGCCGTCGACCCGGTAGAAGGCACCAACTCGGTAGCCAAGGGCCTGCCCAACGCGATTGCCGTGGTGGCCATGGCGCCGCGCGGATGCCTGCTGAACGCGCCGGATATGTACATGGACAAGATCGCGGTCGGCCCCAAGGCCGCCGGCAAGGTTCATCTCGACGCCCCGGTGCACGAGAATCTCAAGGCGACGGCGGAAGCGCTCAACAAATCGGTGGCCGACCTGACCGTAACCATGCTCGATCGCCCCCGGCATGCCGAGCTGATCCGCCAATGCCGCGAAGCCGGAGCCCGCATCAAGCTCTTCCAGGACGGTGACGTTGCCGCCGCACTGGCGACCTGTTTCGAATACACCGGCGTGGATATCCTGCTGGGTTCTGGCGGCGCCCCGGAGGGCGTCATCGCCGCGGCCGGAATCAAGTGTTTGGGCGGGCAATTCGAAGGACGGCTGTTACCGGCGGACGAGGCGCAAGCGCAGCGCTGCCGCGATATGGGGCTGGACGTGAGCAAGGTCCTGCGCATGGAAGACCTCGTCAAGGGCGACGAAGCGTACTTTGCGGCCACCGGCATTTCCGACGGCGAGCTGTTGAAGGGCGTTACTTACTCCGGCCACAACATCGCCCGCACGCACTCCGTCATCATGCGCTCCAAGACCGGTACGATCCGGTTTATCGAAGCGATCCACAAGCTCAATCAAAAGCCGGCCTACGCGTATTGATTGAGCGGCTGACGGCGAAACCGGACCGCTGAAGCGGCTCGGCAGGCTTCGCGCCCGGAAGCAGCAGGCCTCATGCCAAGAGTGCTGCCCGCGACCGTGACAGCACTCTTCCGGGCGCATGCCTTCCGCCAGCTCCAGCGCGCCTTGCCGGTCCATCCCGTCAGGCGCCACGCAGACCTGCCTGGGCGTTGCCGGAAACCCTAAACCGCCCGGATCCGACCGGCTGTGCCTGCGGGCAGATCCGCGGGCGGGTAAAGGTAATCGCGCGTAATAGGCACCGCCGTCAACGAGCGGGCCAGCTGAAACTGGAAAACCACCAGACCGCGCCAGCGGAACGCCGCTTCGCACGCGGTCAGGTAGAACTCCCACATGCGACAGAAGCGCTCCCCTTTTTGCTGCGCATAGTGCTCCCGCACACGCTGGAAGCGCTGCTGCCAACAGGACAGCGTCTTGGCATAGTGCAGACGCAACACCTCCACGTCGGCCGTGTACAGGCCGCTGCGCTCGATGGCCTTCATGGCTTCCGACATGGCGGGGATGTAGCCGCCGGGGAAAATGTAGCGCCGAATCCAGGGGTTGGTACCCGATCCCGCCGATCCGCAGCGCCCGATGGTGTGTATGAGTGCTATGCCGTCCTCATGCAGTACCTGTTTGACCTTATTGAAATAGGTACGGTAATACGGCGTGCCCACGTGCTCGAACATGCCCACGCTCACAACCCGATCGTAGCGCTTGGCATGTTCGCGGTAATCCTCCAGCAGGATCTCCACCTGCCCCTCCAACCCGGCACGCCGCACTCGCTCGATGGCAGCCCTGTGCTGCTCCTGCGATAGCGTCAGCCCCGTGACGTGCACGCCCGCTTCGCGTGCCAAGTAGATCGCCAGGCCGCCCCAGCCGCATCCTATGTCCAGCACCTTCATGCCGGGCTCAAGCAGCAGCTTGCGCCGAATGTGCTCGCTCTTCGCTTGTTGCGCCGCCTCCAGATCCATCTCCGGCAGCCGAAAATAGGCGCAGGAGTACTGCATATCGGCGCTCAGGAAGCTGCGGAACAGGTCTTCCTCCAAATCGTAGTGGCTGGCCACGTTGCGCCGCGCGGCGGAGATCCGGTTCCACTGCTGCAGCGGCTTGAGCAGCATTCCCAGGGCGCGCCCGAAGCCGCGCTCGGCGGGCGGGAAGTTCACCATCAGCACCTGCAGAAGAGCCAGCAGACCCGGCTCCCCCGCATCCCAGGCGCCGTCCATATAGGTCTCCCCGAGCATGAACTCCGGATCGGCAGCAATCCGTAGCAGCGCCTTGCGATCGTGCACATGCCACTCGGCAGTCGGCTCGCCGCTGCCGTAGAGCTGGCGCGAGCCATCAGGCAGCACCAGGACCAGGGAGCCCTGCTTGATCTGGCGTTCCAACAGCTTCTCAACCTGCATTCGACCCTCCTTCGATAGCCTCCGGCATCGACAGATCCTGGCGACACCGGAACCGGATGAATCTCTGCATGGAGGCAGCCGTGCGCCACCCGTCCCGCTGGTAGGCGCGCGGACCCGGTCGGCGCCCCGTCTTGTTATCGTGGTATTAGGGTCCGCACTCAAATCGTACCGCCGCCTCGCCAGGCGCTGACGCACGAGGGGCGACGCAGAAAGCAAGGTCAAAACACCGCACAGACGCGCTCCGCCGATGCGATGCGGCCGGCTTGGCGGGTCTTGCGTGCATGATCGCTGCCCGCAGCCTGCATTCTTCCTTAAGATAGCGAGCGCGAATGTCGTTGCAATATACAGAAAGAATGGCCGCCCATGGCCGTGTTTCCTAGGGCTAGCTGCAAGATCGGAACTGCCCTGTGGCTTTATTTGGCCCGCGACAAGCGCGTGCTACCATCAATCAAACCCAGGAGGATAGCCTTTCATGCACGTTCACATCCTCGGCATATGCGGCACGTTCATGGGCGGAGTCGCTCTGATCGCGCGCGAAGCGGGCCATACGGTCACTGGCGCAGACAGCGGCGTTTACCCCCCCATGAGCACCATGCTCGCCGAGCATGGCATCGCTCTGCACGAAGGCTACGACGCCGAGCAGCTGGACTCGGCACCGGACTGTGTCGTGGTCGGCAACGCGCTCAGCCGCGGCAATCCCGTGATCGAGCATTTGCTCAACACCGGACTGGACTACAGCTCGGGACCGCAGTGGCTTGCAGAACAGGTACTGCGCGATCGCTGGGTCCTGGCCGTCAGCGGTACCCACGGCAAGACCACCACGGCCAGCATACTGGCCTGGATACTCGAGTACGCCGGCTTGAAACCCGGCTTTCTGATCGGGGGCGTACCGGTCAACTTTGGCCGCTCGGCCCGGCTTGGCGAAAGCCCGTTCTTCGTTATCGAAGCCGATGAGTACGACAGCGCGTTCTTCGACAAGCGCTCCAAATTCGTGCATTTCCGTCCGCGCACGCTGATCGTCAACAACCTGGAATACGATCATGCGGACATCTTCCCCGACCTTGCGGCGATTCAGCGGCAGTTTCATCACCTGATCCGCACCGTCCCCGGTAACGGGTTGATTATTGCCAACGGCGCCCAGGAGGCCGTAGAGCAAACCCTGGCCCAGGGCTGCTGGACACCTGTAGAACGCTTCGGCGGCCAGACGCAGAGCGACTGGCAAGTCGGTGCGCTCAGCGAAGACGGACGCGCGTTCAGCGTGCTCCAGGGCGGCCGCGAACAGGTGCGCGTAAGCTGGCCGCTGGGCGGGCTGCACAATGCGCACAATGCACTTGCCGCGCTGCTGGCTGCGCGGCATGTGGGGGTGCCGCTGGCCGTGGGCGCGGCCGCGCTAGCCGAGTTCCGCGGCGTCAAGCGCCGGCTCGAACTGCGGGGAGAAGCGGCGGGCGTGCGAGTCATCGACGACTTCGCGCATCACCCTACAGCTATCGAAGCGACCATAGCGGCGCTGCGGGCACAAGCCGGCAGTGGCCGGGTGTTGGCCGTTGTGGAACCGCGCTCGAACACGATGCGGCTGGGTGTTCACAAAGACGAGCTGGCGCATGCGCTTGCCGGCGCCGACCGCAGCTTCCTGCTGCAGCCGCCGGGCCTGCAGTGGCGTGTAGACAGTGCTGTGGCCAGCCTGGGCGAGCGAGCGCTGGTTTCCGACTCCGTGGAAGCGCTGGCCGAGGCGGTCGTCTCCGCTGCCGTTGCCGGCGACCACATCCTGGTCATGAGCAACGGGGCCTTTGGCGGCATTCATCAGCAGTTGCTAGAGCGGCTGCAGATGCGCGCGGAGGTCCAGGCACCGGCATGAGCGCATCGCCCCGCCCCATTACGCTGGCATGGACCGGCGCTTCGGGAATCCAGTACGGGCTGCGGCTGCTGGAATGTCTGCTGGCGGCCGGGCACCCGACTTACCTGCTCATATCCGACGCTGCGCGGGTGGTCATCAAGATGGAGACGGAGCTGCGCTTGCCGGCCCGCGCACGCGAAGTTGCCACCGCGCTGAGCGAGCGCTATGGCGCCACGCCGGGACAGCTGCGGGTGTTCGGGAACAACGAATGGACCGCACCGGTGGCATCGGGCTCCGGCGCGCCAAGAGACATGGTGGTCTGTCCGTGCACGACCGGCAGCCTGGCCGCCATCGCCACAGGTGTCAGCGACAATCTCATAGAGCGCGCGGCTGATGTGGTGCTCAAGGAGCGTGGGCGCCTGATTCTGGTACCACGGGAGACACCCTATTCCGAGATTCACCTCGAAAACATGCTGCGCCTGGCGCGGGTAGGCGCCGTGATCCTGCCGCCCAACCCCGGCTTCTACCACCGGCCGGAACGCATCGAGGACTTGGTAGACTTCGTCGTCGGCCGCATTCTTGATCACTTAGAAGTCCCTCATTCTCTTATCCCGCGCTGGGGTCATACGGAAGAGGAGCCCGACGAGTGATCCGCATCCCGTTGTTCCCTCTGAACACGGTTTTGTTTCCCGGTGGGCCGTTGAAGCTGCGAATCTTCGAGCCGCGTTATTTGGAACTGGTCAGCGAATGCCTGCGCAATCAATCGGCGTTTGGAATCTGCCTGATCCGAGAGGGCGCGGAAGTCGGCGAGGCCGCCGTTCCCGAGCCGGTAGGTACTTCGGCGCGCATCGTCGATTGGGAGCAGCGCAAGGACGGCTTGCTCGGCGTGACCGTATTGGGGGAGCAGCGCTTTCGCCTCCAGGATTACGCTGCGAACGACACCCAGCTCCTGGTGGGAACGGCTACGGTGCTTAAAGAACCCCCGCCTCAACCTTTGCCGGACGAGTATCTGCCATTGCAGGATCTGCTTCGGCGCATCATCGAACAGCTAGACGGCCTCTATCGCGATCTTCCCATGCAGTACGGGAACGCCTGCTGGGTCGGCTATCGCCTGGCCGAAATTTTGCCGCTACCGCTCACGGCCAAGCAGCAGCTGCTGGAGCTGGATAGGCCGGTGGAGCGGCTGGAGATGCTGCAGCGCTTGATACAGCGCCAGCCAACCACCTAACGCCTCCCCCCGCGGCTCGGCTGCCCCCGCTGGCTAAAGCCCGTACGAGCGCCCCTTGTGGAAGATTCCATATCCCGGCGTAAGGAGCCGAGGCACATAGCCAAAACCTTTCGCGCCCGGTGAGCTCAGTACCGCCCCATCGGCCTGTAGGAGGGAACGCCTGTGGGAACGCGCTAGGGCTTCGCTAAAAACTCTTGCCAGATCGCTGGTCCGACACGCTGGCATAGTGCCACCGCTCGCCCGCCTCGCGGGCGCCCAGTTCGGCGGCCACGGCGTTCAGCATAGCGGCCGGCACCGCCTGCGCCTCTCGGCGGATCCAAGGCCAGGCCGGGCGCAACTGCTCGCGCTCCAGCGTTGCCAACCAAACCCGATGTTCGTTACCGGCCAGCACCAGCGGTGCCTGCCACAGACGCAGCACCAGCCGTTCGGTGCCGTCCAGCGTCCGAACCCAAACGCTGTTGGGCAAGTATCCACCGCGCCACATCGGAAGCGGCGGCAAGGAGCGCACGTCCGGTTCGGGGCTCAGCCACAACAAGGCGCCTCGGACATCCAGGCGCGCCGGCGCATTCCAGCCCGAGGCCTGCAAGCTACGTTCCAGCGCCGGCCACGTTGTCGCCCATTGCAGGTCAAAGGACCCGCGTCCCCAGGGGCCGGCACGATCCGCGGGCAGCAACTCGTTCAAGGGCAGCGCTCTCCACTCTTCCAGCGTGACGACGATAGGATCGGCAAGCACCGCCCTGGCGTGCAAATGGCGCTGAACCAGCATTCCCGTCGGGACTGCAGCTACCAGCGCGAGCAGCAGCACCGCCCAGCGCGCCCTACCCCGCTGCAGCGCCAGTGCACTGATGATCTGCCGCAGCCCCAGGTAGAGCAGCCAGCCGAACGCGAGAACGGCGGCCGCCAATACCGCCAAACGCCCAGCCACCGCCGCGGCGATGGCGAACGAGGCAGCGAAGGCCATCCCCGGCAGCAGGTACGCTGGAGCCCAGAGCAGCGCGGAAACCACATTGACGAGCAGAAAGCGGCCGGAAGGCATCTCGAACATGCCGGCAACCGCGGGAACCACAGGCCGAATAGGTCCGATGAATCGACCGAGCAGCACGCTCTTGCCGCCGTGCAAGCGAAAGTAGTGCACGCCGCGACGGAGCAGTAGCGGATTGGCGCGAAAAGGCCAGATCGCGCCCAAGCGGGGGCCGAGATGACGGCCCAGCCAGAAACTCGCCGCGTCGCCGGCAATGGCACCCAGCGCGGCCCACCCGGCAGCCCACCAGAAGTCGAGATGGCCGGTGGCAATCAGCGCGCCGGCGCCGAACATCAACATCGCGCCGGGCACGAACAGCCCTACCACGGCAAGCGACTCGGCAAACGCCACGAAGAACAGCAGCCCTCCCGCCCATTGGGGATGGGCGCCGATCCAGCTCAGTAGCGGTGCCAGCCAGTCCACTTACCAAGCACCCAGCGCTGCTCCCAACGCCTGCCTACCCCGCATGCGCCCTGCGCCGACTGCGCGCCTGGCGCAGAGGCGGCGGCTCGGCAGCTCCATACTGCACCCGGCTGCACTGTCCGCCGCCTTGCCCGGGTAGGCCGGACAGATTCGGAAACGATCCGGCTACCCCTGACGGCTTGCCTTGAAGGCGCGCGCCGCGGCCTCCAGCGTGTGCGCAATCGCCGCCTCGTCGTGCGCGGTGGAAACGAACCCCGCCTCGAATGCCGAGGGAGCCAGATAAACCCCTTCGGCCAGCATCGCATGGAAGAAGCGAGTGAACGCCTGGACGTCGCAGGCCATGACGTCGCTGTAAGAAGTCACGGCGGCAGCCGAAGTAAAGAACAGGCCGAACATGCTGCCGACCTGGTTGACCACAACGGGCACGCCAGACGCCTTGGCCGCCTCCCTAAGCCCTTCAGCCAGCTTGGCGGTAGCGGCTTCCAGCGCGGCGAACACGCCCGGACGCGCAAGCGCCTCCAGCGTTGCCAGCCCCGCTGCCATTGCTAGCGGATTGCCCGATAAGGTGCCCGCCTGATAGACCGGCCCCAGCGGCGCTAGCTGCTCCATGATCTCGCGCCGTCCGCCAAACGCGCCTACGGGCATGCCGCCGCCCACCACTTTGCCAAGGCAGGTCAGATCGGGGCGCACGCCGTAGCGCGCCTGAGCACCGCCCAGCGCCACTCGGAAGCCCGACATGACTTCGTCGAAGATCAGCACGGCGCCATGCTGATCGCACAGGCTGCGCAGGCCTTCGAGAAAACCAGGCACCGGCGGCACGCAGTTCATGTTCCCGGCTACCGGCTCTACGATCACTGCGGCAATCTGTCCTTCGTGGCGGCTGAAGGCCTCGCGCACCGACTCCAGATCGTTGTAGGTGGCGGTGAGGGTGTCCGCCGTTGCCGCCGCGGGCACACCGGCCGAGCTGGGCACGCCCAGCGTCAGCGCGCCCGACCCCGCTTTGACCAGCAGCGCGTCGGCGTGCCCATGATAACAACCCTCGAACTTGATGATCTTGTCGCGCCCGGTATAACCGCGGGCCAGACGCAAGGCGCTCATGGTCGCTTCCGTGCCCGAGTTGACCATGCGCACCATTTCCAACGACGGAACCAATTGCAGCAAGGTCTGGGCCATGCGCACTTCGATCTCGGTGGGAGCACCGAAGCTCAATCCGCGGGCGGCGGCCTGCTGTACGGCGGCCACGACCTCGGGATGAGCATGACCCAGCACCGCAGGCCCCCAGGTGTTCACATAATCCACATAACGGCGGCCATCCACATCGTAGAGATAGGCCCCTTCGCCGCGTTCGAAGAATATCGGCGTACCCCCTACGCCTCGGAAAGCGCGCACCGGCGAGTTCACTCCGCCCACGATTACGCCCTGCGCCTGCTCAAACAGCGATTGCGAACGCGTCATAACTTCCCTCGTTACCTACTCAAGAGCCTGCGTGCCTGGCGGGATGCCGAAGCCCGCACCCCGCCGCTATGCAAGCGGGTGCGACGCCGCTGGGCCCGGCGCAGGCGTGCGAAACCACTCTCACCGGCTGCCATCGACTTAGAGCCGCTAACGACCCCGGAGACCTTAAGTGATCATTGTACCGGAGTGAAACTGGCTTGCTATCGCCCGTGCCGCGGCGGCCGGATCCGCTGCATGACAAACGGCCCCGACCACTGCGACCGCATCCGCCCCGGCCGCGATCAACGCCCCCGCATTGCTGGCGTCTATGCCGCCTATGGCCACCAGCGGCACCGTGAGCTCGCGCTTGGCCTCAGTCAGCAGGGCGGGCTGAGCGCGACGGGCACCCGGCTTGGTCGCCGAGGGGTAGAAAGCGCCGAATGCGACATAGTCGGCGCCGGCAGCCGCCGCGGCACGCGCTCGCTCCAGCGAGTTGTAGCAGGAGATCCCGATAAGCCGTTCGGCGCCTAGCGTCCGTCGGGCCATTGCCAGCGAAGCGTCATGCTCGCCCAAGTGCACGCCGTCGGCACCGAGTTCGGCGGCAAGCCGAACGTCATCGTTGATCAGGCACAGCACATCCCGGCGGCGGCAAACTTCCAGAATCGCTTCCGCTTCGCGGTACCGGCGATCGCGGTCGTCGCCCTTGTCGCGGTACTGTACGATAGCCGCACCGCCGTCGATGGCCGCCGTGACCAGGCGCACCAACGCATGCACATCGCCCACGCTGGCGTCGGTAAGCAGGTAAAGTCCGGCAATGCGGCGCCGTTGCGACTTGCGGCTCATGTACTACTCCTCAAAGGCTGTGAGATTGCGGGGTGCGGCCACCGATGCTCGCCATCCGGCCAGCCTCGCTCCCGGCTATTGACGCGGCGTCCCGTCCGGGCCGGCGCGACATGCGGTGGGAACTGCCGGGGCGCAACGATGGAAAACAGCCCCTGGTTCCGCTGCAATGCTTCTACCAGCGTCGACTAGCCGGTAAAGTTGCGCCCGTCGGCGTGCGGATGAAAGTATGCGAAGGAGACCATGGAATACAAATCGTACATGTGCGTGATCTGCGGCTGGATCTATGAGGAAGAAGAGGGCTTGCCCGAGGCGGGTATCGCGCCCGGCACTCGCTGGGAAGATATCCCCGCCGATTTCACTTGCCCGGAGTGCGGCGCCGGCAAAGAAGACTTCGAGATGATAGAGATCTGACCAGCCACGTGCCGCCATCGCCGTCGAGCGGGCCATGCCGGGCCTGCAGGCGGGCGCAGACCGCTGCGATCAGCGGGTGAACCTCACGGTGACGGCCTCCAGTGCGTCGCGCATCCAAGGACGCACTGATTCTTGCCCCAACACCGCATAGAGCGCTAGCGATACCGTTGCGCAAACCGCAAATCCCAATACCCAGCGCCGTATCTTCCGCCTGCGCCGGGCCATCCTCGACATTGCACTGGCGACGAGGATTTGCGGCTGCGCGGCCACCGGCTTGTCAACCGGCAGGGGCATCGGGTCGATCTTCTTGCGCTCGACCGCTTCCGGCCGATCGGCCGGCTCGCTGGGTGGCGGCGGCGGATCGCGATGGCTGTACGACTCATCCGCCTCCAGCAGCAGAAACTCATCCGCAAGCTCATCGGCGATCTGTGCGCTCCCAAGCTGACCCCAACCCGTTTCGGGGAGCGCCGGCGGTGTGCCAAGCTCGGCTCCAAGCGGCAATGCGGTGGTAGTCCCGTGCACAGCGGGAGCCGACTCCCGCGCGGAGGCCAGCGGGCGCTCCGGCGTTGAGGAAGGTGCCGCGCGTTGGCGCAACACTCTGCGCAACTCCTTGATTTCCTCCTTCAAGCGGCGATTCTGCTCGCGCTCGCGCAGGAGCAGTGCGCGGGTCTTTTCCAGCTCCGCCTCGGTGCGAGCAAGTTCCTCTTCCGCCATTCGCCAGGACGATTTGGCCGCTGACAGCACGCGATCCAGTTCCGCGCGCGCCGCCTGCCGCTGCGCTGCGAGCTGCGCGTGGGAGTACGTCCGTTCTTCCTCTAGCTGGCGACGCAGGGTTTCCACTTGTTCCCGCAGTTGCGCAGGATCGTCTGCCTGGCTGTCGCGAGTGTCCATATCGCTTGCCGCGCTCATCCCTCACCTACCTTCCCTACAGCAGGATCTACAGCCCTGAGTGTAGGTCACTGCCGGCAAAAGTGGGGTGGAGGGCATGCCCGCCTTAGAGGATTGCGAGAAGATTGCGCAAGCGCCCTATCGCCGCCGCAAAATCCTTGGCAGCAATTAGCGGGTCCCGGGGAGGCGTCTAGCCTGCCTTTCTAACCCGTTGCGGCAGCGGGATGGTCTGGCCCTGCGCTGCGACGCCGGCGAACTCGCGCTCTATGCGTTCGCGGTACCGTTCGATCTCATCGCCATAATGCGTTACCCACACCCGGCGCCGAACCGGCGCCGGATACCGCATCAGCTCATCCAAGGTGGCATGCACGGGATTGAACGGACTAAGGGAACAGTCGTGGACGATCACTCTATCGCTGCGGTCGCGCGCCAGCCACTCCAGCGGCTTGGAGTCGGAGGTGACGATCACCCTGTCGTTGATAATCAAGCCGTAGCTGGGCTTATTGGGAACGTGCAAGGTCGGGAACAGGCGCAGATCTACGCCTTCCCACTGAAAGCCGTCGCTGCCTACGTCTTCTACATCGAAGTAATCTTCCAGCCGGCTATTGTCCTCGCTGCCCATGGTGCCCCTAAGGCAATGTTCCCACAGCTCGGGGCGTATGCCCGGCGCGAGCAGCAACTGAGGGCGGCGTCCGTAGGTGTAGCGCGACTCGAACCCTAACCGCTCCAGGCCGTAGATGTGATCGCCGTGCACATGCGTGATGAATACCGCGTCGATATTGGCCAGCGTCAACCCCAAATCGCGCAGCGCATACTTGATGGTAAAGCCGCAATCGATCAGCAGCCGCTTGCCATGCGTCTCGATGAGGTAGCTGCTGTTCCAGAAATCGACGGCGGCCGAATCGCCAGTGCCGATAATGCGCAGCAGCGCCGAGTCCGCAGGCTCTGTGGGCAGATAGTCAGCCATCGCAGCGGGCATCGTCGGATACTGCGGGCCGTCCCAAGCTGCTGGCTCGTCGCGTCTGATATAGCCACCCCACCCGATCTTTTTCATTCTTCTCTGGCATGCTCATGCAAGCGTTTGTTATTGTCTGGCCGCGCGCAACCGGGCAGGCCCTGCCGCTCGTCGGGGGTATCCTAGCAAGTCATGCGCGGCATGCTGCCCAAGCCGTCGATCGTGTTTCGAACTTTCTCAGCGTACCGCATTCGGCATCTCGGCTAGTATGGCGAAGCGGCCGCCCCGAAACTGCTGCTGAAATCACATCTTTTAAATCCCATTAGGGGGCCGCTCGCATGACCACCAAGCGCTTGCAGCTTTCCGAACCGCTTCACTCCTATATCCTGGAACATTCCTTGCGCGAGCACGACATACTGCGTCGCTTGCGTATCGAGACTGGAGCCTTACCCTTGGGCAGCATGCAGATTGCCCCTGATCAGGGGCAATTCCTGGCGCTGCTTGTCCGCTTGATGAGCGCGCGCAAAGCGCTTGAGCTCGGAGTGTTTACCGGCTACAGCTCGCTGGCAATCGCTTTGGCTTTGCCCGAGGACGGCCGCTTGGTCTCCTGCGATATCAACGAAGAGTGGACCGCGATCGCGCGTCGCTACTGGCAGGAAGCCGGCGTTGCCCACAAGATCGAGTTGAAGCTGGCGCCCGCCGCCCAAACGCTGGAAGCATTGCTTTCCGCGGGCGAAGCCGGCAGCTTCGATTTCGTGTTCATTGATGCCGACAAACAGAATTATTCATGCTATTACGATCTCGCATTAGAGCTGCTGCGCCCCGGCGGGCTGATTGCCATAGATAACGTGCTCTGGTCCGGACGTGTGGCAGATCCGCAGGATCGTGCGGCAAGCACTCGCGCCATTCGTGCTTTCAACGCCAAATTGCGAGACGATAGCCGCATAGACTTGAGCATCGTACCTATAGGCGACGGACTCACGCTTGCGCGTAAACGCGAAACGGTTTGATTTACAGGAGAGTAAAGTGCTTAAGGCCCTTAACGACATTCGGGCGCGTCTGTGCAAGGTGCAGGCACGATCAAACCAAGGCCTGGCCGAGGCGGTGCGCTCACTCCCTCGCGCCGCGACCGCGCCTAGCTCGCGGCGACGCCTGCGGCCATGGCCAGAGACTTTGAACCTGAAGCAGCTCTGCCTCATCGGCGCGCTGACCGTAAGCCTTGCCGCCTGCGCCACCACCCCACCGCCCTCCAACACCATGGCGCAAGCGCGTGCTGCCTGGGAACAGCAGGACTACGAAAAAGCCCTCATTCTCATGCACGCGGAAGCCCAGCGCGGCAACCCGCAGGCCCAATACGCGTTGGGCTACATGTACTACAACGGCCAGGGCACTGCCGTGAACATAGAACGCGCGATGCATTGGATTAACCGCGCCGCCGAGCAGGGGCATCGCCCGGCTCTGCAAGCGCTGAGCCAGCTCGCAACTATAGGGGCGACCCGTTCGCAAACCAGAGCCGCCCCGGAGGGCTGATACGGCGAAGGAGCCAAGGCCGCGCCTTCGCCGCGAGGTCAAAGCTGCTTCAGAAACACTTTGGAGTTGCGCTTGAAGTTGTACAGCGCTCTGCGGGCCATGGGCAGCGCATCCAGACTGGCGGCGGTAAAGCCGCGTTCCTGAAACCAGTGCGCGGTGCGTGTAGTCAACACGAAAACCCCGCGCAGGCCCAATGCGCGCGCCTGTTTCTCCAGCCGCGCCAACAACATATCCGCCCTCCCCTGGCGGCGATAGTCCGGATGCACGGCCACACAGGCGACCTCGCCCAGCCCGCTCTCAGGGTGCGGATACAAGGCGGCACAGGCCACGATGGTCCCATCGCGTTCGGACACCAGGAAATGCTCGATCTCGTTTTCCAGCAGCTCCCGTGAGCGGCGCACCAGCGAACCGTCCTCCTCCAGGGGGCGTATGAGTTCGAGCACGCCCGCCACATCGTCCACCGTTGCTTGCCGCGTGGTTTCGAACGCCTCGGCCGTGAGCAGGGTGCCGACGCCGTCGCGCGTGAAAAGCTCCAGCAGCAGCACGCCATCGAGCCGGCGCTCCAGCAGATGAACGCGCGGCACGCCGCTACGGCATACCTCGATGGCGCCCGCGAGAATACGTGCCATATCCTCGGACAAGCGCCCCGGCTCGCGCAGGTACTGCTGTGCCTCCGACACGGTCAGCTCGCGCACCAGCTCCCCGTCCGCATTCAACAACGGCTCGCCATCGAGCAGGAACAACAGCTTGTCGGCGCGCAACTCGCGCGCAACGGCGAAAGCCACATCCTCGGCGTAAAGGTTGAAGACTTCGCCGGTAGGCGAATAGCCCAGCGGGGAAACCAGTACCACCGCGCCGCTGGCCAAGCGCTCGCGGATCGCCTCGCCATCGATGCGCCGCACCTCTCCCGTGTGTTCGTAGTCCACTCCTTCGCGAACCCCGACAGGACGCGCGGTCACGAAATTGCCCGAGGCCACACGAATGCGGAAGCCCGCCATCGGGGAGTTGGCCAGCCCCATAGACAGCAGCGCCTCGAGCTCCACGCGCACATTGCCGATCGCTTCCTTCACGCAGCTCAGCGCGGCGGGGTCGGTCACTCGCAGGCCGTTAACGTAACGAATCTGCGCGCCGCGCTCTTGCAAGCGCTGTTCGATCTGCGGCCGCGCTCCGGGCACCAGCACCAGCCGCACGCCTAGACTGGACAGCAGCGCCAGATCGTGTACCAGATTCCGCAGCGCCCCATCCGCCACAGCATCACCGCCGAAAGCCACCACGAAGGTCCGCCCGCGATGGGCATTGATGTAGGGCGAGCTGTGCCGCAGCCAGCGGACGAAATCGCTCTGTTCCCCAGGCTTCATCGCCTCTAGTTCCTTACCGAATGCTTATGGTCGCCAATTCGCGATTTTACGCTGCGCGCAGGCAAAAATGCGCGATAAAATCGCGCAGCAGCTCCACGGTGGGCGCCAAGCGGTCAAGCCGAATGAACTCGTCGGGCTGGTGCGCCTGCTCTATGTCGCCTGGTCCTAACACCACCACATCCATGCCCATTTGCCTAAAAAAGGGCCCTTCGGTTCCGAACGCGACCGACCCGGCCTGAGTGGCAGTAAGCCGTTCGGCTATTTGCACGATTTCGGCATCCGCGGCGGTTTGCATAGGCGGCAGCCCGGGGAACAGCGACCGCAACTCCAGCCCCCAGGCTCCATCGCCCAAAGCGCTTTCGAGCCGCCCCCGCAGCTCCGTCCGCAGCTGCTCCAGCGACATGCCCGGGAGCGGCCTCAAGTCGATATGCAACTCCGCCTCAGCACATATCCGATTAGGGTTATCGCCGCCGTGAATGTGCCCGAGGTTGAGCGTGGGCACCGGCACGGCGAACAAGGGTTCGCGGTAGCGCTGCTGCAGCTCGGACCGCCAGCGCAGAATCTCGTTGAGCACGCGCGTCATGCCCTCCAGCGCATTGATGCCCAACGCAGGATCGCTGGAGTGCCCGGAGCGGCCAAGCACTCTGATGGCCTCCATCATCACCCCTTTGTGCATGCGCTTGGGCCGCAGGCCGGTAGGTTCGCCGATGATCGCGTGACGGCCGAAGCGCCGCCCCGACTCGAGCAGCGCCCGCGCACCGGACATGCTGCTTTCCTCATCCGCAGTGGCCAGTATCGTCAGCGGCGCCCTGAGCTGGCTGGCCTTGATGTCGCGCACCGCTTCCACCGCCAGCGCCAGAAAGCTCTTCATATCGCTGGTACCCAGCCCGTAAAGCCGGCCATCCCGCTCTACGAGGCGAAACGGATCGCTCTGCCAGCGCCCTTCGTCGAAGGGCACCGTGTCGGTATGCCCGGCCAATACCAGCCCGCCGTCGCCCTGCCCGAGTACCGCGATGAGGTTCGCCTTCGCTGGAGAACCGGCGATCGGCTGCAGCTCGCAGGCGAAGCCCAGCGCTTCCAGCCACTCGGCCAGCCGCTCGACCACCGCGCGGTTGCCTTGATCGAATTTGGGACTGACGCTGCTTACGGATGGGATCGCGATCAACTCCGCGATCATCTGCATTAAGGACGGCGGCTGGGTGGCCATAGTAGAGCACTCGCTCGCTGCAAGACTACGGGAAGCGGTATAGGGGCCAACGCCGGTTATCCACGGACTGATCGCCCGCTACCGCGGTTCTTCCCACAGCATGCTTGCTACCGGCAGCGCTCGCAAGTTCGCCACCTCCCATCCGCGCCTCCTCGCGGGCTGGCGCTAGCCCATGCGGCGCGTGGGAAACACGATGGTCAGAGCTGTCCGCTTCCATGGCTTGCGCCGTTGCAGGGCGCAACCGCGGTCGAACGCGTTCTTGGCTGGCGGCACCAGCGCTTATGCGGCAAGGCCCTTGGACTGGATGGAGACGGATAAAAAACGAAACGCCCCGCGCGCATGCATGGCATGCCTCGCGGGGCAACCAGCTGAAACAAGCCCACAAGGGCTTTGCAGTATGCCGTTAGAGCTTAGAGCCGATCCCAACTGGAGCGTCTACGCCAGCGGATGCGCGGCACGATGATGCCGACCAGCATTCCGGCGAGCAGCACCCCGGCCCCCGCCACGAACCAGTCCTGCCGGCTACGGTCGGACAAGCGGCTGATTTCCGCATCGCGATCTTCGATCTCGCGGCGCAGATCGACAATGCGCTTGTTCAGATCGCGATTTTCCTCGAACAGCCGCAGCCCTTCTTCCGCGTTGGCGAGCTGCTGTTTCATCCTCTCGTTGGCGGTGGTAAGCTGCGCGATCTGTGCCTGCGCGGCCCGCAACCGCTCGCTTTCCGCGTTGAGTTGCTGACGCAGCCGCTGGCTCTCTTCGCGCGCCTGGTTCATGCCGGCGGTCGCACGTTCCAAGCGCTCCCGGGCGCTGGGAGTGTTTACCAGATAGCGGCTAAGCATCCAGCCCTCTTCCCCATTGCGCAAACGCACACGGGACCAGCCGTCGGCGCTTTCCAGCTCCTGCAAGGGGGTGCCGCTGGGGATGAAGCGCATGATGCGATGCTGCAGCGTCGGCCCCGTACGCATGTCGACTTCGAGCTCGTCCGAGACGTAGCGGGTCGGCTGCGCCATCAAGGGCTGACCGGCTAACAGCAATACCATGAACAGAACCCAATATTTCACCTGTTAAGACTCCGCATACGGACGCCGACAGCGGCCAGCCATACGCGCGGCCGGCCAAGGCGACTCAGGAACAGACCGCGTCCAGCACCTATGCCTGCGCGGAAGTATTATCGGAAACAATTTGCAAGCGCCGCCGCCCCACAACACGACATCACGCGCTCGAAACGGCCGCGGCACGAATTGCTTCAACCAAGCTTACTAGATAAGCGTTTGATTGTAGCGGAAGCCCTAACGGACGCGAACAGGGTGCTGCAGGAGATGAGAACAATGCACGATGAGACGACCGATTTATGGCTCAAGAAGGGCGAGGAGCGCCGCCTGCGCGCCGGGCACCTATGGGTGTACAGCAACGAGGTCGATTCGGAGCGGTCCCGGCTCAAGGAACTGGCTCCAGGGCAGCCCGTGCTGATTCGCGATCATAGGGGCAAGCCGCTAGGCTGCGGCTACGCCAACCCGCACTCGCTGATCTGCGCTCGGCTGGTCAGCCGCGATCCTGACCGCCCGCTGGACCGCTCGCTGCTGGTTCATCGGCTGAACGTCGCCCTGTCCTTGCGGAAACGATTCTACGAAAAGCCCTACTACCGTCTGGTCTACGGGGAAAGCGACTCCCTGCCGGGCCTGATAGTGGATCGGTTCGACGATCTGTGCGTGGTACAAATCAACACGGCGGGCATGGAGCGGGTCAAGGAAAGCATAGTCGAAGCGCTGGCCAAGGTCGTGCGCCCCCGCCACATACTCATCCGTGCCGATAGCAGCGTGCGGGAGATGGAAGGGCTGCCTGCCTATGTCGAATGGGCCACCGGCGACGGCCCCACGGAGCTGCAAGTGGAGGAGAACGGCGCGCGTTTCATGGCCCCCGCTGCCAGCGGCCAGAAAACCGGGTGGTACTTCGATCACCGCGAGAACCGTGCCCGCCTTGCGCGACTGGTGCACGGCGCGCGCGTGCTGGATGTATTCAGCTACGTGGGAGCCTGGGGTGTGCTCGCCGCGCGTGCCGGGGCCACCGATGTCACCTGCATCGACAGCTCCGAGTCCGCCCTGGACTACGCCCACCGTAACGCCGAGCTCAACGGCGTCGGCGAGAAGCTGCGCACCATCCAAGGCGACGCCTTCGCCGCGATGAAGGAGCTGCGCGCCGAGCGCGAACGCTTCGACGTCGTCATCGTCGATCCGCCTGCGTTCATCAAACGGCGCAAGGATTTCAAGGCCGGATTGACGGCTTACCGCCAGCTAAATCAGGCGGCGATACAGCTGCTTGGCAAGGACGGCCTGCTGGTCTCGGCGTCATGCTCTGCGCACTTGAGCGAAAGCAGCCTGGTGCAGACCGTGCTCGCCAGCGCGCGCCATCTGGATCGTAGCGCCCAGATTCTGGAGTTCGGTCAACAGGGCCCGGACCACCCCGTACATCCGGCAATACCGGAAACGCGCTACCTGAAAGGCATACAATTCAGAATCCTGGCGCCATAGCGGCGCCGAACAGCGGCGGGCTGGCATACTGGCATTTATACTGGTGGATACCGCATTGGCCTAGTTACCCAGCCCCTTGAGGTTTATAGTCATTCCTTATGCTACTTTACCCTGACATCGACCCTGTCGCCTTCCGGCTCGGCCCTATCGCCGTACACTGGTACGGCCTCATGTACGCCGTCGGCTTTCTCAGCGCCTGGTGGCTCGGTCGCCTGCGCGCTCGGCGGCCGGATGCGCCGCTGCGGCCCAAAGACGTGGACGATCTGCTCATCTACGGAGCCCTTGGCGCAGTGCTAGGCGGGCGCATAGGGTACGTGCTGTTCTACGACCTCGGCACGTTCCTGGGCAACCCGTTGTATCTCTTGCAGATCTGGCAAGGCGGGATGTCCTTCCACGGCGGCCTCCTGGGCGTGGCCTTCGCCATCTGGCTGTACCAGCGCCGTCGCCATGGCTCGTTCCTGGCAATGACCGATTTCGTGGCCCCGCTGGCGCCCATAGGACTGGGCGCCGGACGCTTCGGCAATTTCATCAATGGCGAGCTCTGGGGCGCCCCGACCACACTGCCGTGGGGCATGGTTTATCCGCCCCTGGGCGACGCAGCGCGCCACCCCTCCATGCTCTATGAGATGCTACTGGAAGGCGCGGTACTGTTTGTGATCCTTTGGTGGTTCACTAGCAAGCCCCGTCCGCGTGCCGCGGCCACCGGGCTGTTCCTGCTCGGGTACGGCTGCTTCCGTTTCCTGGTGGAATTCGTCCGCTTGCCCGATGCGCATATCGGCTATCTGGCGCTCGGTTGGCTGACCATGGGACACCTGCTTTCGCTGCCGATGATTATCGGCGGCCTCGCATTATTGGGATGGGCGTACAGGGACTGCCTGGGCAGCCGTGTCGCCACAGGGAGATAGCGAGAGCCTTCGAGCACGCTACCCTTACTTCAGGAACAATATCCGTTTCGCCAACGGACTGCGCCAGGCGGAACCACGCCATAACCGCTGCACGCTTGCGTGCCGCGCGGGCAGCTAAACCGAACGATCAGAGCGGTGCACCATGAAGCAATACCTAGAGTTGATGCGAGAGATCCTGGAGACGGGCACGCCCAAGGGCGACCGCACGGGCACTGGCACCCTTAGTGTGTTCGGGCGCCAGATGCGTTTCGACCTGCGTAAAGGCTTTCCGCTGCTGACCACCAAAAAAGTTCATGTAAAGTCCATCATCCACGAGCTGCTCTGGTTCCTAAATGGCGATACCAACATTCGTTACCTGAACGAGCATGGCGTGACCATCTGGGACGAGTGGGCGACGGAGGAAGGAGAGCTTGGGCCAATCTACGGCCGGCAGTGGCGCAGTTGGCCGACCAAGGACGGCGGCACCATCGATCAGATCAGCCGCCTGATCGACGCCTTGAAGACCAATCCCAACTCGCGCCGCCACATCGTCAGCGCCTGGAACGTGGAACATCTCCCCGACGAGTCGATCAGCCCCCAGGAGAACGTCCGGCAGGGCCGCATGGCGCTGGCAGCGTGCCACACGCTGTTCCAGTTCTACGTTGCGGACAACCGGCTCTCCTGCATGCTGATGGCGCGCAGCCAGGATTACTTCCTGGGAACGCCCTTCAACATCGCGAGCTACGCGCTCCTTACCCATATGGTCGCCCAGCAGTGCGATCTGGATGTAGGAGAGTTCATCTGGACCGGAGGCGATGTCCACCTCTACAACAACCACTTGGAGCAAGCCAGGCTGCAGCTCGCGCGGGAACCGCGGGCGCTGCCCAAGCTCGTGATCAAACGCAAGCCCGCCTCGATCTTCGACTACCGGTACGAGGACTTCGAAATAGTGGGCTACGACCCCCACCCCGCCATCAAAGCGCCGATCGCCGTTTAAGCGGCTTTGAGCGAGCCCCCTAAACGCCTCCCGGCGGAGCGCCCGCCGGGGGGATTCCAGGTCTCGGCGCAAGGGGGCTGGGCAACATAGCCACAGTCACTCGCGCCCAAGGGCGCCCCCACAGCGGCTTTATGCTCGGCCGGAGAGATGCCCCCCGGTGGGCGAATCCTCCGTAGGCTCCCCCACAATACCGGCTCCTGCCACGTGACTGGCTAGACCAATACAACCATAATCTTCGCCGGGCGAGGACTCAGCGGCGCGAGGAAGCCATGGAGCAGTTTGGGGCCATTTCGGAAAGCTTGTTCTTGAGCAAACTGATTAGCAGCGCCTTGCTCATCGCGGGCCTCGCGGTAGCTTATCGATTCGCCGCCGCCAGTATTCGGCGCCTGCAGTGGTCCACGCTGGAATCGCGGCGGCGCTGGCTGGTCATGGCGCGCAATGTCGCCGTGCTGCTCGCCATATTCCTGCTGGTGGTGGTGTGGGCCGAGCAGCTGCGTACCCTGGCGCTGTCGGTGGTCGCCTTCGCCGCCGCCATCATCATCTCGACCAAGGAGTTGCTGATGTGCCTCACGGGCGGGGTATTGCGCTCCAGCACCGGCATGTTCGGCATCGGCGACCGCATCGAAGTCAAAAAGCTGCGGGGCGAGGTGATCGACCTGAACATGTTCACCACCACCATCCTGGAAATCGGTCCCGATCCGTTCACTCATCAGCACACCGGGCGCGCCGTGATCTTGCCCAACTCGGTTTTCCTTGCCGAGCCGGTGGTCAACGAGAGCTACTCCGAGGACTATGTCCTGCACACCTGCGTGTTACCGATCTCGTCCCAGGACGATTGGGCCCGCATGGAATCGCACCTGCTGCAGGCCGCCAACGAAGTATGCGCGCAGTTCATCGACGCGGCCCGGCGCCACATCGCTCGGGTGGCGCGGCGCCAGGGCATAGACGTGCCCTCGGTGCAGCCCCGCGTCACGCTGCTCTTCCCTAAGCCTGGCGAAATCCACCTGATCCTGCGCTTTCCCGCTCCCTCACGAAAGCGGGGGCGCACAGAACAGGCCATTCTACGCCGCTTCTTGGAACTGGAAGCGCAACGGCCCGCCACACCGGACAGCAAGGACAAGCCCGTAACCGATACCGGTACGCCCTAACGGCCGACGCGCTATAGCCCTAAGGCGGCCGCTACTCCCGCACTCAAGAGGCTTCTTCGGATACCGGTGCCGTGCGTCCACGGCGCGCGACGCGACCGTTCTGACTGAGCAGAATAGCCAGCCAGCGCGTGGACTCGAAGTGATAAAGTATGATCATACTAATCACCAGAATGGGCACGCACAGAAAGGCACCGGCAATCCCCCACATCATCCCCCAGATAACCAGCGAGAAAATGATTGCCAAGGGGGTAACATTCAGCGTCTTACCCGCAAAAATCGGCTCTATTATCTGCCCGATAAGAAACTGTATTATCGTGATACCTACCGCCACCACGAAGAACGGCCCCAAGGTATCGAACTGAACCAGGGCAAGCAGAGAAGGCAGCGCCGTGGCCACGATGGAGCCTATATTGGGTATGAAGTTCAGCAGGAAAATCAGCAAGGCCCAGAAGCCCGCGAAGTCCAGGTCGACGTAGCTCATGACCAGGTATGCCGCCACGGCGGTCACCAGACTCGCGGCGGTCTTGATGCCTATATAGGTACGAACGTCGTCGTCGATCTCGGCTAGCAGCGCATAAAGCTCCGCCCGGCTTTTCGGGTCGGGGATGAGGGCATTTATTTTGGCCGAAAAATACCGCTGCTCCAAGAACAAAAACAGCAGAAAGATAATAATCAACCCCAGATTGCCGACCAATCCGCTAAAGGCCGTCGCTAGCGCACGGATATACGTGGCGACACGAATTTCGGCAATAAATTGAGAGACCTCCGAAATATCGACGAACTCGAAACGCTCTTGCAGCCCCCATGCAAGGCGCTGAAAAGCCTGCTGGTAGCCCGGCGCGGCCGAGATCAGCTCGCCCACGCTGGAGGTAATGATTCCGACCACGACGTGTCCAGCAACGGCAAGCACCGCGCAGGCGGCTGTGTACTGAGCCCAGGCAGGCAGAGCCACTCCGGCGACGCGCACTCGCCCGAACAGGCCCGCCAGCACATTGACCAGATACCAGAGAAAGAATGCGACAACGAACGGGATCAGCAGCCGTTGCGCAACGATCATGAGATAACCGACGGCGATGATGATGAAAAGCGATAACGCCGCCGTATACAGGGGATGCTTCTTACGATCCGCAACAACACTCATGCGATAGGTCCCTCCTCGGAAGATCGCGCGCAGACGGTCAGCTTGGAGGGCATGCTGCCCGGGCGCCCATCGATGAACTGCACGCGGAGGGCATTATGCCCACAGGAGGCGGGCATGCCTATAGCCCGTGAGGGCAACGGCATCCTTCACGGAGGCTCGACAAGGGCGTGGACGCGGCGCAGCGCAGCGGGGATGCGCACAGCGCCCGCTGGCGGAATGCCGGCGAACACCACGCCAAAAATGCCCCGCAGCTCGGCGAATATGACGCGCCGGCAGCGGAGCATCGTCTAGAAGCGTCCGGACACCGGCAACCGCGGGGTAACCGCACTCAATGAGGTACAGCGGGTGCTATCGCCCTTGCGGGTAGCGCACCAGCATCACCGGCACCGGGGCGGTACGCGCCACCTGTTCGGCGTCGCTGCCCATCACCAATCGTTCGATGCCGCGCCGCCCGTGGGTCCCCAGGACGATCAGCTCGGCGCCCCACTCCTGCGCGCCCCGCACGATCAGCTCGGCCACCGGCTCGCCGCTGCTTTCGATCAACTGGCTGCTCAGCGTGAAACCGCTTGGGTCCACCGATGCCGAGGCGTCGGCCAGCACTTGCTCCGCTTGCTTGAGCGCCGCGGCGCGCACCTCCTGGATCACCGAAGCCGACAGCTGGATGCCGCGCATGCTGTCGAACAAGTCCCATACATGCAGCACCCGCACCTCGCCGCCAGTTGCGCGCGCTATGCGCGCCGCCTCCGCCAAAGCGGCCTGCGCTGTGGCACTACCATCGACCGGCACCAGGATCTTCTTGTACATCACGCCTCCTCTCAGGGCTATAGGCCAGCATCGCCGCGAACCGTCGGCCTCTTGCCGAGCCCGCGCAGCATCGGAACCGACGATACGCGGCCGGCACGCGATTACAGCCCATGGTATGCCCCCGCCTGGAGGCGCTGCATTGCTTAAAAGCAAGAAACGGGCACGGCCTGCGTCTCTCTCCAAGCCATTCGCCTAGCCGCGGCGGCAAGGCTCAACCGCGTTTTCCCGGCTGCGGCCTGCAACGCTTCCGCTCCTTGCCACTGCAATCGCCCACCGCTATTAATGAAAGCCCTTGTCTCGGCCAGGCCTGGTGTCATGCAACAAGCTTCGCAACGTCCCATCATTTCCTTTATCGTGGCGCTTACCGACGACCATGTCATAGGGCGCGACAATCAACTGCCGTGGCATATTCCGGCGGACCTGGCGCACTTTCGCCGAATGACCACCGGCAAGCCGGTGGTCATGGGCCGGCGCACCTACGAGTCCATAGGCAAGCCCTTGCCCAATCGGCACAACATCGTCATAACGCGCGACACGAGCTTCCGAGCCGAAGGCTGCACGGTGGTGCACAGCATCGAGGATGCGCTGGCCGCCGCGGGCGACGTGCCCGAAATCATGGTCATAGGCGGCGCAGAGATATTCAACACGCTGCTGCCGCGAGCGGATCGGCTCTATCTCACTTACGTTCATGCCGAAATCGAGGGCGACACCTTCTTCCCTCCCCTGGACCCCGATGCCTGGATAGAGCGCTACAGAGACTCGCACGGCGTAGGGCTAAAAACCCCTTATCCCATTACTTACGTGCACTACGAACGCGCGGTCTAAGGAATCGATTTTTACCCCAGTTTTAATGACGCACCGCAATAATTGCTGCTAAGCAACAATCTCCAAAGAGAAAAATAAGAAGTTCTCAACACTTGCAGCTCTTTACTTCATGGTGTAGAAGAATTGAATAGCAACGAGCAACGCAAGATGCCGCGGCCCGTTGTATCCAAATTTACTAAAAAAGAATTGGCAGGTTTTCCTGCCACCGGTGAAGCGAAGACCGGAGGCTAAGGAGGAGAGAGAGAGAGAGACCCCAAGCCTAACTTCGCGCAACAACCACAACGACTGGGGATCACTAGTAATGAAGAAGCTTGCATCCGCACTAGCGGTGGCTGCCGCCATTGCTGCGCCGTCCTTGGCGAGTGCCCAAAGCCCGACCCTTTACGGCTTGCTGCACACTGCCGTCGAACACCACGACAACGGCACCGACACCTCCCTGGGCGTGGTTGCCCGCGCCAGCCACATCGGCTTGCGTGGCGGCATCCCCTTGCAGGTAGGCGGGCTGATGGCGATTTATCAGCTCCAAAGCAGCGTCGATACAGCGGAGGGCGGCGGCACGCTGCTCGGGCAGGATAGCTGGGTGGGCCTGCGCAGCGGCAGCCTGGGCACCCTGCGTATCGGCCACATCTCGGCGCCGAGCACGGTGCTCGCCTTCCGCGTCGGGTTGTTCCGCGATCAGATCGGCGACCACCGCAACGCCTTCCGTAGCGAAACCAACTTCGACTTGCGTGTGGGTAACGCCATCGCCTACGGCAACACCTTCGGCCCCATTGGGCTGGACCTCTACTATGTAACCGACTTCGACACGCCGGACTATAATCCGCCGGCGGCCACCGACGGCGACCAGGCCATGTACGGTATAGGCCTGAGCTACGCCAGCGGCGGCTTGTGGGTTGGCGCCACCTATGAGCGCCACGAGGACGCCTTCGGCGTAACGGGCCCTGTGGTCTTCCCGACCTTGCCGGACCGCACCCGGGCGCTGCGCGACGCCGATTCGTTCCGCGTCGGCGCTTCCTACCGCTCCGGCCCGCTGCGCATCACGGGCATGGCCGAGGTCGGCAACCAGTACTATCCCTTGACCTCCGCTGTGTTCGGCGGCGGCGAGTCGGTCGATCACTGGACGGCTGGCGCCGGCGTGGCCTACACCATCGGCCGCGTCACGCTGAAGACCGAGGCTTACATGACCGAGGTGGACACGGACGACGGCACCGATCAGGACTCCACCTTGTTCGCGGTTGGTGCCGAGTTCAGGCTCGGAGCGAGCACCAACCTGTACGCCAACTATGCAGTGGTTTCCAACGGCGACGATGCGAACCGCGGCACCTGGTCGCGGGGGGCCATTACGCCCTCCAGCCTGCTGCCCGCACCTGCACCTGGTGACGATGTAAGCGGCGTCGCCCTTGGTATCGTTCATCGATTCTAAGGGCCTGGGCGGCACGGTGTTTGCATAGCGCCGTGCCGCCCGTCAGTTAACAGTCCGCTACGTGGGGAGAATGCGCACCGAAGCTAGTGTTGCATCCGTACAACGGACACATGGAACTGTTGCGTCCGCACAGAACATGGTGTAGAACAACAACGTGTGGGACAGAAGCCACGCGGCCTCGCCCCAGTGTTGTATTAAGACAACAACGCAGTACCGGCTGACGGAGGCCGGTGGCCAGGGAGGGAACCCCTCTGGCGAATTCCGTCAACCAACCACAATAATTTTGGGGATCATACTAATGAAGAAGCTTGCCTCTGCACTTGCAGTCGCTGCTCTGGTCGGCGCCCCGGCCATCGCCAGCGCACAGGGCCCTGTCATTTACGGCCAGATCCACACCTCTCTTGAGCAGCAGGACAACGGCGACGAGAGCGGCCTGAACGTTATCTCGCGCACCAGCCGCTTCGGCATCCGCGGCGGCGCTCCGCTGGAAGTGGGCGGCCTGACCGCCATCTACCAGATCGAGACGCTGGTGAACACCGCCGAGGGTGGTGGCACCCTGGCCAACCGCGACACCTTCGTCGGCGTCCGCGGCGACTTCGGCACGCTGCGCATCGGCCGCATGGTTCCGCCCAGCACCGTGCTGCGCGCCCGCACCGATCTGTTCGCCGACCAGATCGGTGACGCCCGCAACGGCCTGGCCAACCAGACCGCCTTCGACCTGCGCGTGGGCAACTCCATTGCCTACGGCGGCAGCTTCGGCCCGATCGGCGTGGATCTGTTCTACACCACCAACCTCAGCGGTGTCGCCACCGAGAGTGATGAGGCCATGTTCGGCGTCGGCCTGAACTACGCCCAGGGGCCGCTGTTCGTGGGCCTCACCTATGAGGATCACGGCGAGATGTTCGGCGCCGCACCTGATGCCAACTCCGTGCGTCTGGGCGCTTCCTACCGCTTCGGCGCCTTCCGTGTCGCTGGCATGGGCGAGATGGCTGACTGGGGCGGGGACGAGTCCATGAGTGTTGGCGCAGGTCTCTCCTGGACCATGGATCGCGTCACCCTGAAGGGTCAGTACTACATGACCCAGTGGGACAAGACCGATGACATCGACCACTCCTTGCTCGCCCTGGGCATCGAGTACGCTCTGGCGCCCACCACCACGGTTCACCTGAACTACGCGATGACCAGCAACGACGACTTCCAGGCGCGCACCCCGTATGCGGCGGGCGCAACGTCCGACGTGCTGGGCGGTGTCGCGGGTGAGGACGCCTCCGCCTTCGGCGTGGCCCTGATTCACCGCTTCTAAGCGACACTGGGCCGAGCCAGGTTTGAACTGGCTCATACCGGAAAAAGGGCGCTCCAGTTAGGAGCGCCTTTTTTGTGCGCGCCTCTAGGCTAATGACACTCACCAAACCGGACGCTCGATATCCTGTCTAATCGGATTTCTTATTCGCCTAAGGGAAAGAACTGTTCTTGCCAAGCCCAAGTCCCCCGCCTATGCTCCTGGGTGCATACTAGGTACCGGATAATGACCATGTTCCGAAATCGCTACAGCCCCCTCCTCACTCTCGCGATTGCGCTTGCTGCCGGCTGCGCATCTACAGCCACCATACCGGAAGCACCCCTCGCCGAAACACCGGATAACCTGGAATTCCAGCGACGCGAGAATCCCGGTATCCCGCTCTCGCGTTTCTTTGGCAGCCCTGACCGCAGTGAAGAACGCACCACACCCGCCTCCGTCGTTCAGCCGGCACGGATTGCGGTGGTCATCGACGCACGCAGCGGTGTTTCGGGCGCACGACTTCAGAGCGCCCTGAGCCGGCTCAGCCCCCAGCACAACTTACTCTTGCTGCCCACCGGGGCCGTGCAGGAAAGCTTGGCAGGCGCAGACTGCGGAAACATGCTCTCCCGGCCTTGCCTGGACAGCGTGGCCGTATTCCCCGGCGTGGACGTGCTTGTTGAGCTTCGTACCGCACCCGGCGATGCCTCCACGGTGCGCGCTATCTTCGCCGACACCCTGACCGGCGCGGTGTCCGCCCCCGTGGACCTTGAGAAGCCGCGAGCCGGCGATGCCGATGCTTACGATGCGCTGGCGGACGCGATTCTGCTGAACGCAGCCCAGCGCGCGGCGCTCACGCCTTGGGCGGCGCGCGCCTTCGGCGGTGGCGGGAGCAGCTGGCAGATCAACGCCGGCAAGCGTTCGGGCCTGAAGATTGGCGACGTGCTGGAAATACGCGCGGGCGGCCAAGTCTTGCGCGCTCCCTCCGGCGCGACCGCCGGCTGGGTGCCCGGTCCGGTCAAAGGCCGCCTGCGGGTGGAGCAGCTGGTGGGCGAGGACGTGGCCATCGCCAAGCTTATCGAGGGCGAAGCGCCAACGCCGCAGAATCCGCTGACTAAAGCGCAGTAGCGCCCACGCTGACCGCGGCGCAAGGCCATTTCGCGGCCATGCGGCCGTTCCCTCCGGGGGCTGATCCCATCGCCCAAGGGGCGGCCCGCCGAGTGAACACAACCTGGGCGCGGAACCTTTTATCCAGTGCTGTGCGGCGTGGAGGCGGATTCGCACCGAGAGCGCAACTCCCACCAGTGGCTTCTGTCTCCAGGACCTTCCTACAGGCCGATGAGCTAGCCACTGTGGGAGCGCGCCCCTTGGGCGTGAAGGGATTATGCCAAGAGTCGTGGGTGGGGCGAGATTCGCGGCGAGGGCGCCCTTCCCCAGCCGGACTGCTTCCGCGCGAGCCCCCGCCTTGCACTGGACGCCGCTCCCTGCGACAGCACCGCGCCTCAGCGCTTCATGGACTCGAAGAATTCGGCGTTGGTCTTGGTGTCCTTCATCTTATCGAGCAGGAACTCGATAGCCGCCAGTTCGTCCATGGGGTGCAGAAGCTTGCGCAGAATCCACACTTTCTGCAGATCGTCCGGCTTCATCAGCAGCTCCTCGCGGCGCGTGCCCGAGCGGTTGATGTTGATCGCCGGGTAGATGCGTTTCTCGGCAATACGCCGATCCAGGTGCAGCTCCATGTTGCCGGTGCCCTTGAACTCCTCGTAGATCACGTCGTCCA
>CAYWPG010000028.1:0-51405 GCA_964460035.1 uncultured Alkalilimnicola sp. | reverse complement strand
ACAAGATCGACGAGGTGTTCATCGGCAGCTGCATGACCAACATCGGCCACTTCCGTGCTGCCGGTAAGGTGCTCGAGGGCAAGAGCGACATCCCGACTCGTCTCTGGATCGCGCCGCCGACCAAGATGGATCAGAAGATCCTGACCGAGGAGGGCTATTACGGTGTGCTCGGCCGCACTGGTGCGCGCATGGAGCCGCCGGGCTGCTCGCTGTGCATGGGTAACCAGGCGCAGATGCGCCGCGGCAGCACCGCGATCTCCACCTCGACCCGTAACTTCCCGAACCGTCTGGGCATAGACACCCGCGTTTACCTCGGTTCGGCCGAGCTGGCGGCCGTGGCCGCGCTGCTGGGTCGCCTGCCGACGGTAGAGGAGTACATGGAGCAGGTGAACGTGGTCAACGCCAACGGCGCCGAGATCTACCGCTACATGAACTTCGATCAGATTCCGGAGTTCGTCGAGGAAGCGGCGCGGGTTGAGGTGTAACACCGGCTCGTTGCATACGCTAGAAGAAGGCCCCGCACTGCGGGGCCTTTTGCTTTTGCGCCCACAAAGCGGGCCGTGCCGGCGCGATGGCGATCCGACGGCTGTGGCGATTGCCCGCTGCTCGCCAGACGGGGTGGCGCTGACTGGCGAGCAGCTATGCAAGCGGCGAGAAGGTCGGCGGTGTATCGTTGGAAAGGTGCCCGCACTGTGTAGGGGGGTGCCTTAGCGATTCTGTATTGCCCCAATCACGCGGAAGGAGTGTCGATCATGAAGCCGCAACTGCAAGACTCTGCCCTGCTGCGCGACGCCGCTTATCTGGCCGGGGAGTGGTATGCCGGGGACGGGGCACGCTTCGAGGTGCGCGATCCGGCGGACGGCGAAGTGATCGTGGAGCTGCCCGACCTAGGCCCCGAGCAGGTGCAGCGCGCCATCGATGCCGCTGCGCAGGCACAGCGCGACTGGGCGGCCCGCCCGGCCAAGGAGCGTGCCGCGATTCTGCGCCGCTGGCATGACCTGATGCTGACCAATCAGGAGGATCTGGCGCGGCTGATGACGGCGGAGCAAGGCAAACCTTTGGCCGAGAGCCGGGGGGAGGTGGCTTACGGCGCGTCGTTTATCGAGTGGTTTGCCGAGGAGGCCAAGCGCGCCTACGGCGAGATCATTCCTCCGCCCACAGCCGATCGCCGGCTGCTGGTGCTAAAGCAGCCGGTTGGGGTGGTGGCGGCCATCACGCCATGGAACTTTCCGATTGCGATGATCACCCGCAAGGCGGGGCCGGCGCTGGCTGCCGGCTGCGCGATCGTGGTCAAGCCCGCGGAGGAGACGCCGCTATCGGCATTGGCCATTGCCGAGCTGGCGGATCGGGCCGGATTGCCCAAAGGGCTGCTGTCCATTCTCACCACTACCCGCGCGGCCGAGGTCGGGGCCGCGCTCACGGCCAGTTCGCAGGTGCGCAAGCTATCGTTCACCGGATCCACTGAGGTAGGCAAGCAGCTGATGCGCGCCTGCGCCGATACGGTGAAGAAGATCAGTCTGGAGCTGGGAGGCAACGCTCCCTTCATTGTATTCGACGATGCCGATCTCGACGCGGCGGTGGCTGGGATGATGGCATCCAAGTTTCGCAACTCCGGCCAGACCTGCGTCTGCGCGAACCGCGTGTTGGTGCAGGCGGGGATTCACGACGCCTTCGTGCAGCGCTTGCAGGAAGCCGTTAGTAAACTGCGAGTGGGGCGGGGCAGCGAAGAAGGCGTAGATCAAGGCCCGCTGATCAATGCCGCCGCGGTGGAAAAAGTAGAACGCTTGGTCGCCGATGCCGTGCAGCGCGGGGCGCAGGTGGTGAGCGGGGGCGGGCGACTGGGCGATCACGGCTATTTCTACCAGCCGACCATCCTCGCCGATGTGCGTCCGGATATGGCCTGCTTCAGCGAGGAGATTTTCGGCCCCGTCGCGCCGGTGTATCGCTTCGAAGACGAAGCAGAGGCAGTGCGACTGGCCAACGATACGCCCTATGGGCTGGCCGCGTATTTCTACGCCCGCGACCTGGGCCGCATCTGGCGGGTAGCTGAGGCGTTGGAATACGGGATGGTGGGCATCAACGAAGGCATTATCTCCACCGAGGTAGCGCCGTTCGGAGGCGTGAAAGAGTCGGGCATCGGGCGCGAGGGGTCGCGCCACGGCTTGGACGAGTACCTTGAGCTCAAGTACTTGTGCCTTGGCAGCATCGCGGGGTGACGGGAGCGGGTTCTACGGCCTCGGCAGCCGTCTAAAGAGAGGCGGGGCCGTTGGAGACTTCCCTGTCCCTGAGCTGCCCCCTGCAGCACAACGGCCCGCCCGAGCCCTCCCTGGCTCTAACCGCCGGCTCCCTGCGCGGCAGCCCCCGCCCCTGCGAGGTTAGCGGCTACTGTAACGCAGGCGCCGCCGACGAGCTGTAAGCAATAGCGACCGCTTATGTAAGAGAGAGCAGAAACATCTTGTAAGCCTAACGGCAACGTAGGCGAATGGAGACACCAGGCAGGACGATAGCAAACGCGGTACAGCAGGGCTTGGATGGCGGGGCGCTACATCCGGGAGCGCCGCAGGAGGCTGCCTGCGGCCCCGGCACGTCCTCATCTTAGCCAAGACCGACGTTGTTCTTCTCCAGCACCTTGTCGGCGCGATAGCTGGAACGGACCAGCGGTCCCGATACCACCTCCAGAAAGCCGCGCTGCAATCCCCATTCCCGGTAGCGGGCGAATTCCTCGGGGGTGACGTAACGTTCCACCGGCAGGTGATTCACCGTCGGGCGCAGGTACTGGCCGAAAGTGACGATATCGCAGCCTATGGCGCGCAGATCGTCCAGCGTCTCCTGTATCTCGGTGTCGGTCTCGCCCAGGCCCAGCATCAAGCTGGTCTTGGTGAGCACATCCGGTCGATAGCGCTTGGCGTGTTCCAGTACCGCCAGCGTTTGCTCGTAGCTGGCCCGCGGGTCGCGTACAGGATGAGTCAGGCGCCGCACGGTTTCGACGTTCTGCGCGAACACCTCCAGGCCGGAGTCCAGCACGGTTTCCACGTCCTTCAGAACGCCTTTGAAGTCCGGTGTCAGCGCTTCCACAGCGGTGTCCGGATTGACGCGCTTGACCTCCCGGATGCAGGCGGCGTAGTGGCTGGCGCCGCCGTCCTCCAGATCGTCACGGTTCACCGAGGTCAGCACCACGTACTTGAGTCCCATCAGGCGCACCGTCTCGGCGGTGTTGGCCGGTTCCTCGGGATCCAGCCAGCCGCGCGGGTTGCCGGTGTCCACCGCGCAGAAACGGCAAGCGCGGGTGCAGACCGAGCCCATCAGCATGATGGTGGCGGTGCCGGCGCCCCAGCACTCGCCGATGTTCGGGCACATGGCTTCTTCGCAGACGGTGCTGAGCCGATGGGCGCGTACGGTACGCTTGACTTCGTGATAGCCCTCGCCGCTGGGCAGGCGGGCCTTGAGCCAGCTGGGCTTCTGGCCGCGCGGAACCGGCTGCGCGTTCTTCTGACGCTTGATCCCGTCCTTAATGGCGCTGAAACCGTGTTCGGTCTCGAACTTGCTGCCGCTGACGACGATCGGGATGTCCTTTAGCTTGCTCACTTATCGACCCTTGGTATAACGGTGGTCGGCAATGCCGTGATCGGTGCGAACCGCGCCGCCTTCAATACGAAGGCGGCCGGCGGAAGCCGCTTGACCTATAGCGTAATCGAAAAAGGCTCTGCCGGTCTTGCCGTATCTCCTGCCCTGCGCTGCCGCCAGCGCGGCGCGAGGCACGGCGAAGGGCGGCTGCCTATGCAGCGGCGAAGACAACCCTGCCGCGGCGCGGCTCGTACCGCGGCGGTCAGGACAAGCGATTCAGACCGTTGAGCGCAGCTACGCGGTAGGCCTCGGCCATAGTCGGGTAGTTGAACGTGGTGTTGATGAAGTACATCAACGTATTCGCGCCTCCCGACTGTGCCATGATCGCCTGGCCGATGTGCACGATCTCCGAGGCCTGATCTCCGAAACAGTGGATACCCAGCAGCTCCAGCGTTTCGGTATGGAAGAGCAGCTTGAGCATGCCCGTGGTCTGGCCGGTGATTTGCGCCCGCGCGAGGTCCTTGAAGTAGGCGTGGCCAACTTCGTAAGGAATCTTCGCTGCGGTGAGCTCTTGCTCGGTTTTGCCTACCGAGCTGATCTCCGGGATGGTGTAAATCCCGGTGGGGAAGTCCTGCGCCAGTCGATAATCGCACTGCCCGGTCAGCAGGTGCGTGGCTGCGTACCGCCCCTGGTCGTAGGCGGCGCTGGCGAGGCTTGGATAGCCGATTACGTCGCCCACGGCATAGATATGGGGCTGGACAGTCTGGTAGTCGGCGTTAACGGCAACCTGGCCCCGGCTGTTGGGGATGATGCCCAGTTCTTCCAGGCCCATGTCCTGGGTGTTGCCGGTGCGGCCGTTGGCCCACAGTAGAACGTCCCGCCGCACCCGCTTGCCGGACTGGAGATAGACCGTTACGCCGTGGTCGTCCGCTTCCACCCGCTCGTAGGTTTCGTTATGGCGGATAAGCACACCGAGCTCGCGCAGGTGGTAGCTAAGCGCGTCGGAGATCTCGTCGTCCAGGAAGGTGAGCAGACGCTCGCGGGTGTTGATCAGGTCCACCTTGACGCCCAGTCCGCAGAAAATCGATGCATACTCGCTGCCGATCACGCCGGCACCGTAGATGATCATCGAGCGGGGCGTTTGAGTCAGTCCCAGGATGGTGTCGCTGTCGAAAATGCGCGGATGGGAGAAGTCCACGTCTTCGGGCCGATATGGCCGCGATCCGGTCGCCAGAATGAAGTGATCCGCAGTGATGCGGCGCGCCCGTCCGCGCGGAGTCTCTATCTCCAGCGTGTGCGCGTCCACGAACTTGGCCTTGCCCTTGAGCACAGGGATCTCGCTGCGATGGTAAAAACCGCTGCGGGAGCGCACCTGCTCGGCAATCACACCCTGCGCCGAGCGCATGACCTGGGGGAAGGAGAGGCTTTTCGGCTCGCTGGCCTCTCGAAACAGCGGATTGGAGTTGAATTCCATCATACGCCTGACGGTATGACGGAGTGCCTTGGAGGGGATGGTGCCGGCGTGTGTGCAGCTGCCGCCGACTTCCGGCCGGGATTCCACTACCGCGATCCGCTGCCCTGCCTGCGAAAGCTTCATGCTGGCGCCTTCGCCAGCGGGACCGCTGCCGATAATAACCGTGTCGTAACTTCTACGCGTCATCACCTATCCTTTGCGCTGAAGCTGTCGATTATACCGTGGTGCTGCTTCGGGCGCGACTCGCTGCATTGCAGCATTCAGGGCCGGCAGGGCTGGTCGAGTCGTGTTCGCACGACCGGCTGCGCCTGTGCGGCGCCGGGTAAACTAGAGAGCGACGCTGTGCCGGGCTGCCCTTGGGGCAGGGGCGGGTGCGGTCGGTCGGTCGGTCGGCGTTAGCGTTGCACTATCACCACGGCTCGTTGGTGGCGGGCGCGCTGAGGCTGCTCCGAGCCCGGCTGCGGCGGGGCTACATGGCTCTCCAGCTGTATACGCTCCTGTGGAATGCCCAGCTCGATCAGATAATCCGCAATGGCGCGGGCGCGTTGGTCGGCAAGTTGCCCGTTGCGGGCGCGCGAGCCGCGGGGGTCACTGTACGCGGCAATGGACAGGCTTTTCCAACTGGACGGATCGCGTAATGCCTGGGCCACTTTTTCGAGCTGCGCGCGGGCTTCGGCGCCGAGCTCGGCGGTGGCTCCATCGAAATATATCTCGCTGGGACCGGGCAGCGGAGGGCGTTCGCGCCGCTCGGGCCGGGGGAACGCGACCGCTGCATAGCCCATGGCCGCCAGCGTGTCCTCGCTGGCATGCAAAGACTCCGGGCGGTTGCCGCTGCGCTCGGCAAGACAACTTAGATAAGCACGATGGGCGTCCCGAAACCCCACATTGGACAGCGCAACTTCGGCATCGCTGTCGCGCCACCAGGCTCGAAAGCGCATGCCTACGGTGCGGCCCTCGGCCAGTTCGGCGACAATCCGCTGCGTGCTGTGGTGGCCTAGGTGAAAGATTCGGCGGTCGGCTTCCACACGGACGGTCTGCAGATAACGCTCGGCGGGATCGTCCCAGTGGGGCGGGGTGCGGCTGAAGACATCGGCGATGTCCGCTTGTGTGGGCGGGTTCTCGGTGAAGACGCTGAGCATGGAGTCGCCCGGCGCGCGCTGGCTGATGAGGGCGAGCCCGAAGTGGGGGATCTCGTGCATCAAATGGCAGCCGTCTTCGCTCGCTACCGAGTGCCATTCGGAGCGGTCCCAGGAGGCGAGATACAACTGCGGCGCGGCGGCAGCGCCCGCGACAGCCGGCACAAGCGCGAGAAGCGCAACACAGGAGCGAAGACCCGGACGCATGGCAACCCTCTTTTTCCCTGGAGAGCGCTGAGGAAGGCCAGCGGGCGAGGCATCGAACCGAGGTGGCGGTCGCTGGCTACCGCATCGCGGCGGCGCGCTTGCCCCCAGCGCTTGCTTTCGAGTATCGGCTGTCTGGGCGGAGACTTGAGGGGACGCTGCAGGTTCTGGAATGAAGGGGGGGCGGGCTGGCAGGTTCATACGGCGCGGCCGGGCGGGGCCCGGCCGCTTGCTTGGCGGGCTTAGGCTGCGCGTTTGGCCAGATCGCGGATCACGTAGTGCAGAATGCCGCCGTTGCGGTAGTAATCCCACTCCTTGGGGGTGTCGATTCGCACGATAGCCTCGAACTGCGTGGTCTTGCCTTCGGGCGATACCGCCGTGACGGTGACGGTCTTGGGAGTGTCGGCCAGGCTGCCGACGGTGAACGTCTCCTTGCCCGTGAGACCGAGGCTTTCCGCGCTTTCGCCCGGCTGGAACTGCAGCGGCAGAACGCCCATGCCCACCAGGTTCGAGCGGTGAATTCGCTCATAGCTTTCGGCGATCACCACTTGCACGCCGAGCAGCATGGTACCCTTGGCGGCCCAGTCGCGCGAGGAGCCGGTGCCGTACTCCTTGCCGGCGAGCACGACCAGCGGCACGCCTTCTTCCTTGTATCTCATCGCGGCATCGTAGATGAACATCTGCTCGCCGCTGGGCTGATGCGTGGTGTAACCGCCTTCCGTGCCCGGCGCCATCTTGTTGCGCAAGCGCACGTTGGCGAAAGTGCCGCGCATCATCACCTCGTGGTTGCCGCGGCGTGAGCCGTAGGAGTTGAAGTCCTTGGGCTGTACGCCTTGCTCCATCAGGTACTTGCCGGCGGGCGTATCGGCTTTGATCGCACCGGCGGGCGAGATATGGTCGGTGGTGATGGAGTCGCCCACATAGACCAGGCAGCGGGCATTCTCGATAGTGGGAATGCCGCGCTCTTCCATGGTCATGCCCTCGAAATAGGGCGGGTTGGCGATGTAGGTGGACGGACCCCAGTCGTAGAGCTCGCCTTCCGGTACGCTCAGCCCGCGCCAGTTCTCGTCGCCCTTGAAGACGTCGCTGTAGCTGTTCTTGAACATGGAACGGGTGATGTTGGCGCCGATGGCGTCGGCAATTTCATGCTGCGTCGGCCAGATGTCCTTGAGGTAGACATCGTTGCCGTCCCGGTCCTTGCCCAGCGGATCGCGCGTGAGGTCTATGTTCATGTTGCCGGCCAGTGCATAGGCCACGACCAGCGGCGGCGATGCCAGCCAGTTGGTGCGGACGTCGCTGTGAATGCGGCCTTCGAAGTTGCGGTTGCCGGAGAGCACCGCCGCCACTGCCAGATTGCCCTTTTGGATGGCCTCGCCTATGGGCTCGGGCAGTGGGCCGGCATTGCCGATACAGGTGGTGCAGCCGAAGCCGGTAACGTGGAACTTGAGCGCCTCCAGATGCGAGAGCAGGCCGGCTTCCTTGAGGTAGCTCGGCACCACTTGAGAGCCGGGGGCGAGGGAGGTCTTAACCCACGGCTTGACCTGCATGCCGCGCTCGTTCGCTTTCTTCGCCAGCAGCCCGGCGGCGAGCAGCACGGCAGGGTTGGAGGTGTTGGTGCAGGAAGTGATCGCGGCGATCACCACCGCGCCGTTCTCCAGCTTGAAGGTCTGGCCGTTGTAAGTCACTTCCACGCCGTCCGCGCTATGCGGCTTGTTGCGAGCTTGCAGCTCCGCCGCGTAGTCCTTGCGGTAGGCCTCGAAGGCGGCCGGCGCATTGCCCAGATTGACGCGATCCTGGGGGCGGCGCGGGCCGGCAATGGAGGGGACCACGGTGCTCAGATCCAGCTCGAGCACGGCGGAGTACTCGGCCTCTCGCTGGCCCGTTTCGCGCCACAAGCCGAGCGCGCGCGCATAGGCCTCGACCAGCGCGATCTGCTCGCTGTCGCGACCGGAAAGCTCCAGGTAGCGCAGCGTTTCGTTGTCGATGGGGAAAATGCCACAGGTCGCACCGTATTCAGGGGCCATGTTGCTGATGGTCGCGCGGTCGGCCAGCGGCAGATGATCGAGCCCGTCGCCGAAGAACTCCACGAATTTGCCCACTACGCCATGCTTGCGCAGCATCTCCGTGACGGTCAGCACCAGATCGGTGGCGGTGGAGCCCTCCGGCAGGCGGCCGGTGAGCTTGAAACCGATTACCTGCGGAATGAGCATGGAAATGGGCTGGCCCAGCATGGCGGCCTCGGCCTCGATGCCGCCCACGCCCCAGCCAAGCACGCCCAGGCCGTTGACCATGGTGGTGTGCGAGTCGGTGCCGACCACGGTGTCCGGGTAAGCGCGCAATACGCCGTTCTCCTCCCGGGAGAACACAACGCTGGCCAAATACTCGATGTTCACCTGGTGCACGATACCCGTGCCCGGCGGCACTACACGGAAGTTGGAGAAAGCTTTCTGGCCCCAGCGCAGAAATACGTAGCGCTCCCGGTTGCGCTCGAATTCGATCTCAGTGTTCAGCTTTAGCGCCTGCGGCGTGCCGAAGTGATCGACCATTACCGAGTGGTCGATCACCAGATCGGCGGGCGAGAGCGGATTGATCGCACGGGGGTCGCCGCCGAGCTTTTTCATCGCATCGCGCATCGCAGCCAGGTCTACTACCGCAGGCACACCGGTGAAGTCCTGCATGACCACGCGGGCGGGGGTGAAAGAGATCTCGGTATCCGGTTCGGCTTTGGGATCCCAGCTGGCCAGCGCCTCTATATGCGCCTTGGTAACGTTCTCGCCATCTTCGGTACGCAGGAGATTCTCCAGCAATACTTTCAGCGAGTACGGCAGGCGATCGATGTCGTATTTTTCCTTGAGGCCGTCGAACCGGAAGATTTCGTACTGTTTGCCCTTTACTTCCAGAATTGAACGGGCATTGAAACTGTCGATCATCTTACCTCCCAATCCGTGTATAGGTGACCGGGATCAGCAGGATGCCGCCACGTGGCTTGCATAAAGGTACGGAAATACCTTTCAGGTGGAGGCATGCCGGTCCGCATGTGGCCCCGTGCGGAATTCCGCAACGCGGGCAGCCATCGAGGCATACCGAAGATCATACCCCAAGTTGTTGTCGGGCCGCTCTTTTGCAACGGCCGCGTTCACAAATATCAGGGGCTTCGGTCACAACGGCGGGGCAGGGCCTGGAGCCCGAGCGCGGCGCGCGGGCGGCAGGATGCCCGCTTGCGGCGGCGGCATCCTCTGGGCGCTCTGGTGTATGACGAGTTGTCTTAGGGGCCTTGGAGCTGTCTCAGCAGTTCGCGTGCGCGCTCGACGTACTTCTGGCGGCCGAACAGGAGCCGCCAGCGGTTGCCGCCGGCTTCGCGCCAGAAGGTGGCCGCCCGAATGGCCGACAGCAGCAGGGTGCGAATCAGGTTGGCGTTGCTGGGCTGTTCCAGATACTCGCGCCCGCCCACGACCATGATGCGCGGGCGCAGCGTGCTGATCGTTTCGCTGTACAGCGAGCCAAGGTTGCTGATCACATTGGGGTGCAGCCGCTCGAAATACTCGGCCTGCCGGCGCGCATTGGCCAGGCCGTTACCCAAATGGGCCATCATGGACGGGCGCTTGCGCAGACGCCGCTCCAGATACAGCACGGCCACCAGATAACGGGTGAGGATGGGGTCTCGCGGCCGCTCGAGCTGCTCCACCAGCTGCCGCAAGCCGGCTGCCAAGGCTTCACGGCCGCCGTAGAGCCGTTCGAAGTCACCTTCGTAAACGGTCAGCAGCGCTTGCACGCAAGGCTCCACTTCGTCCCGCCTGCTGTGTCCCGTGTTGGCGACCGAAACGACGTTGCTCAGGCTCTGTAGAGCCGCGGCCAGTGCAAGGGTTTGAGTCGTCATGGGATCTGCCATGGAAGAACCTAAGCTGCGCGCTGGGCGGAGGTGATGATTCCTCCGCCAAGACATTCGTCTTCAAGATAAAGCACTACTGACTGCCCGGGCGTTATCGCGCGCTGCGGACGGTCGAACCTCAGGCGGGCGATACCGTCGCTGACGGTGAGCTCGCACGGCTGATCCGCCTGCCGATAACGCGTCTTGGCCGTGCAGCGCAACGGCGTCTTGGGCGGTTCGCCGGCAGTCCAGCTCAGCTGGTTCGCCTCCAGGGCGTCGGCGAGCAGCCAGGGGTGGTCATGGCCCTGGGCCACTATCAGCACGTTGGCGGCAAGGTCCTTGCCAACCACGTACCAGGGGAGCGGCGAGCTGCCGGCACGGCCGCCTATTCCCAGCCCCTGCCGCTGGCCGATGGTGTAGAAGCTCAAGCCTTCATGGCGGCCCACGACCTCGCCTTCGGGCGTGCGCATCTCGCCGGGCTCGCGCGGCAGGTAGCGGCTGAGGAACTCGCGAAAGTCCCGCTCGCCGATGAAGCAGATGCCGGTGCTGTCCTTCTTGGCATAGTTATCGAAACCGGCTTCCTCGGCCAGTTGCCGCACGTACGGCTTCTTCAGTTCGCCTATGGGGAACAGGCTGCGGGCGAGCTGCTCCTGACCGAGCGTGTACAGGAAGTAGCTCTGGTCCTTGTTGTCGTCCAGCCCTTTGAGCAGCCGCTGCTGTCCGCCCTGACGGTCTATGCGAGCATAGTGGCCGGTGGCCACGTAGTCGGCCCCCAGGCGCAGGGCATAGTCCAGAAAAGCGCGGAACTTGATGCGCTGATTGCACAGAATGTCCGGATTGGGGGTGCGGCCGGCGCGGAACTCGCTCAGGCAGTGCTCGAACACTTCCTGCTTGTACTCGCGCGCGAAATTGGCCTGGTGCAGCGGAATGCCGAGCGTGGCGCAAACCTGCTTGGCGTCCGCAAGATCCTCCGCTGCACTGCAGTAGGTGGCGGTGTCGTCATCTTCCCAGTTCTTCATGAACAGGCCGTGCACCTCGTACCCCTGCTCGAGCAGTAGCATGGCGGCGACAGCGGAGTCGACGCCTCCCGAGATCCCGACGATCACGCGTTGCTTGGTCATCAGTTACGTTCGTACGTGCTTAAAAGCTCGACAGAATATCACGTTCGGCCCGTGCCGACGTAGCCGGGCGGGCTCGTCGCCAGCCTTGGCGGCGCTGCAGCGAACGTACGCGCGACGACAAGGACACGGTTTGTTCGCTGCTACGCCGACAGGTCGCGCAGCAGATCCAGCGGATAGTGGCGGCCTGCGCAATAGTCCTGGATGGATTGCCACACCAATGGACTGCGCAGCCGCGCCTCGGTGTGTGCGAGCTCGAGTTCCGAGCGCGTCAGCCAGCGGACGGCATCGATGGCCGGATCCAGCGAGCGCGATGCCTCGTGCCCGACCAAGCGGCCGCGGAATGCTACGCGCAGGAAGGTCTCGCCGGCGGGGGCTTCCCAACGATAGACCCCAACGATGCCCTCCGGTTCGAAATGCCAGGCGGTCTCCTCCAGCGCTTCGCGCCGTACCGCGGCGATCAGGCTTTCGCCCGGCTCGAGGTGGCCGGCGGGCTGATTGATCACCTTGCGGCCTTCGATAGTCTCTTCGACCAGCAGAAAACCGCCGTCGCGCTCTGCTATTGCCGCTACGGTAACGTGCGGGCACCAACGCTCGTCACTCATGAAATCATTACTCCCGTTGTCGCTACGGCCCGGTCGCGCTCGGCCCATGAGCGCGCCGCGAACGAAAAAAGTTTGTGCACTGCAAAAAATGCCCTAATATACTCTTATGTGCCAGATCTCGGCCGACTCGCGCGATTTCGTGATTCACGCACGATAAAGCTGCGAACCCGTGAGAAATCCGGGCCAGAGCCTAGCTCAATACCGGACCCAAGTCCCGGTCCGCGACGAGCAAACATCGTAGGCTTAGCCCGCCGATTCGGACGAACGTCGTGGCGCGAAATGGGGAATGTTGCGATTTGTGGAGAACAAAGCGGTTTGAAGCAGTGTTGGCGGCGGCATTGCATTCGACCGCCGGTTGCGCAGTTACAGGATCTACTGATAGAATCCGCCCGCCTTCTTGGCGCGGCGGCTCGCATCAGAGTTCCGCTGCGCACGACGGCTCGCGCAGGGATAACCACGACCTGCCGACCTACGCTCCTAACCAGGAACGGAAAACCTTCCTCGCACACGGCCGCGAGGGTAGCTCAGCGCATCCTTGGGGTGTCGCAAGCGACGTTGTCACCCGACGTGCGCGGCGCACCGATATCGTGCCTTTCTAAGGACCGCCGACCAGCGCCCGGATAACGGGCGAAGGATCTGCGTGGGTTGCTCCGGCGCCCACCGCAGCTCTTCCTCCAGGTGCCATACGCGTAGTTGTTGAATCTGACTAGAGAAGGTTTAAACATGTCACAATACTCCAAGGACATCGAGGCAGTTGAGGCGCTGCGTAAAGCGCACAACGGTACTTGGGACGGGATTAATCCCGAGTACGCAGCCCGCATGCGCGCCCAGAACCGGTTCAAGACCGGGCTGGACATTGCCAAATACACTGCCAAGATCATGCGTCGGGACATGGCCGAGTATGACGAGGATCCCTCGCGCTACACCCAGTCCCTGGGCTGCTGGCATGGCTTCATCGGTCAGCAGAAGATGATCGCTATCAAGCGTCATTTCGGCTCGACCAGCAAGCGTTACCTGTACCTCTCTGGCTGGATGGTAGCTGCGCTGCGCTCCAAGTTCGGTCCGCTGCCCGATCAGTCGATGCACGAGAAGACTTCCGTGCCCGAGCTGATCGAAGAGCTTTACACCTTCCTGAAGCAGGCTGACGCTCGCGAGCTGAACCACCTGTTCCGCGACCTTGACGCTGCGCGCGCGCGGGGCGACGAGGCTGCCGTCAAGGCCATCCAGGACAAGATCGACAACTTCGAAACGCACGTGGTGCCGATCATCGCCGACATCGATGCCGGTTTCGGTAACGAAGAGGCCACCTACCTGCTGGCCAAGAAGATGATCGAAGCAGGCGCCTGCTGCATCCAGATCGAGAACCAGGTCTCCGACGAGAAGCAGTGCGGTCACCAGGACGGCAAGGTTACCGTGCCGCACGCCGACTTCCTGGCGAAGATCCGCGCGGTCCGCTACGCCTTCCTTGAGCTGGGCGTGGACGATGGCGTCATCGTCGCCCGCACCGACTCCCTGGGCGCTGGCCTCACCAAGCAGATCGCGGTGACGAACCAGCCGGGCGATCTTGGCGACAAGTACAACAGCTTCCTCGACGGCGAGTACATCAGCAGCGCCGATGACATCGAGAACGGCGACGTGGTGATCAAGGCCGAAGGCAAGCTGAAGAAGCTCAAGCGGCTGCCGTCCGGTCTGTTCCAGTTCCGTGAGGGCACCGGCGAGGACCGCGTGGTGCTCGACTGCATCACCGCGCTGCAGCATGGCGCCGACTTGCTGTGGATCGAGACCGAGAAGCCGCACATCGGCCAGATCAAGGGCATGGTCGACCGCATCCGCGAAGTCATTCCGAACGCCAAGCTGGTGTACAACAACAGCCCGTCCTTCAACTGGACGCTGAACTTCCGTCAGCAGGTGTTCGACGACTGGGTTGCCCAGGGCAAGGACGTGTCGGCTTACGACCGCGCGAACCTGATGAGCGCCGAGTACGACGGCAGCGAGCTGTGCCAGGAAGCCGACCGCCGCATCCAGAACTTCCAGCGGGATGCGTCCGCTCAGGCCGGCATCTTCCATCACCTGATCACGCTGCCGACGTACCACACCGCCGCGCTGTCCACGGACGAGCTGGCCAAGGGCTACTTCGGCGAGCTGGGCATGCTGGCTTATGTCGACGGCGTGCAGCGTCAGGAGATCCGCAAGGGTGTCCCGACCGTGAAGCACCAGGATATGGCTGGCTCCAACATCGGCGACGACCACAAGGAGTACTTCTCGGGCGAAGCCGCTCTGAAGGCCGGTGGTGCCGCCAACACCATGAACCAGTTCTAAGCTGGCGATGGAACCGACCGGCGCACCGCGTCGGTCGGCCTGACGAAAAGCGAACCTTAGGGTTCGCTTTTTTTTTGCGTGCGTGCCTTGCTGGTAAAGCGAGCGACCTTGTCGACGTCAATTCGCACGCGCGCGCTACCTCGCCCGCCGTTTCGGACCCATGCATGCAGGTTGACCGAGCACGCGCATGAGTTCAGGATAAACGGCTTACGTTGCACTGCGACATAAGCAGCGTTGCGATCGGTGTTGTCAAGGCTTGCTGGGCGGCGGCGCCCCCAGATCAGGCCTTGGCCGCTCGCCGGGAGAGGCGGGCGGCGCCGCTTTGGCTTTCTTTGGCAGGTCGGTTGTACAACTATCCATGACCCACGTCGGGAGGCTACTGATGAGCAACGATCAAGCTGCGATTGCACAGCTAACAAGGGACTGGGCTGAGAATCCGCGCTGGAAGGGCGTGGTGCGTGGCTATACGGCCGAGGACGTGGTGCGCCTGCGTGGCACTGTACGTATCGAATACACTCTGGCCACGCTGGGCGCGCAGAAACTGTGGAAGCTCCTCAACGAGGAGCCGTTCGTCAATGCGCTTGGGGCGTTGACGGGCAACCAGGCCATGCAGCAAGTCAAGGCCGGGCTGAAGGCTATTTACCTGTCCGGATGGCAGGTCGCTGCCGACGCCAACCTTGGCCTGACAATGTATCCCGATCAGTCGCTGTACCCGGCGAACTCCGTTCCCAGCGTGGTGCGGCGAATCAACAATGCCCTGTTGCGGGCCGATCAGATCCACCACGCCGAAGGCGACAACAGTATCGATTGGATGGCGCCCATCGTTGCCGATGCCGAGGCCGGCTTTGGCGGCGTGCTGAACGCTTTCGAGCTGATGAAGGCCATGATAGAGGCCGGTGCGGCAGGCGTTCATTTCGAAGATCAGTTAGCGGCCGTCAAGAAATGCGGCCACATGGGCGGCAAGGTGCTGGTGCCGACGCAAGAGGCGGTGCAGAAGCTGATCGCGGCGCGTCTTGCCGCGGACATAATGGGCGTGCCGACCTTGTTGCTGGCGCGCACCGATGCCGAAGCGGCCGATCTGCTCACCTCCGATGTGGACGAGCGGGACAAGCCGTTCCTCACCGGCGAGCGTACCGCCGAAGGCTTCTACCGTACGCGTGCCGGCCTTGACCAGGCGGTCGCCCGCGGGCTTGCTTACGCGCCGTACGCCGACCTGGTCTGGTGCGAGACGGGCACGCCGGATCTAGACTTCGCCAAGCGTTTCGCCGAGGCCATCCACAAAGAGTATCCGGGCAAGCTGCTAGCCTATAATTGCTCGCCATCGTTCAACTGGAAGAAGAATCTGGACGATGCGACCATCGCCAAGTTCCAGCGTGAACTCGGTGCCATGGGCTATAAGTTTCAGTTCATTACACTGGCCGGCTTTCACGCGCTCAACTACAGCATGTTCCAATTGGCCAAAGGCTATAAGGAGAGGCAAATGCCGGCTTACGTGGAACTGCAAGAGGCCGAGTTCGCCGCGGAGAAAGATGGCTATACGGCGACGCGCCATCAGCGCGAGGTAGGGGCAAGTTACTTCGATCAGGTCACCATGGTGATCCAAGGCGGCCAGTCGTCGGTAACGGCACTGACCGGTTCCACCGAGGAAGCGCAGTTCGAGGACTGATAGGGCCAAGTTGCCGCACTTGCGAACCCGGAGCGGCGCGCGTTTCCGGGTTCGCTGCCCGCCGATCGCCAATAATGTATCCTCGCCAGGGTGCCGACGCCGGGCCAGTACGAGCCGGCGAGGTTCGCATGCATCGCTCCACCGGCGGCCAGGGCTTGCGACACGACAATGCCCTTGTCGCGAGAGTCAGGTGGGACTAATTTGGCGCATGCAGTTTACCGGTGTGCCAGGGACAGTCTCTGTCTCTGAAGGCGTTGCGATTTCGGTCTTTAGACGGCCGTTGGCCGGCTGCCGATGGTCTTTTAAAATCCTTCGGCGGCACTATCTCCAAGCTGTGAGGAAGCTATGTCGGAGCCGCGTAAACACGAAGACGATTACGGGGTATCGGTTGAGGAGGCAAAGCCTCGTCTGAAGAGGCCTCCGCTGTTCCGAGTGGTGTTGCTCAATGATGACTACACCCCAATGGAGTTCGTGGTCGAGGTACTGGAACGCTTCTTCAGTATGAGCCGGAGCCAAGCGACCCAGGTCATGCTGCAGGTGCACACGCGGGGGAAGGGTGTGTGTGGTGTCTACAGCCGTGACATCGCTGAAACGAAAGTGGTTCAGGTGATCGACTACTCGAGGCAGCATCAGCACCCTCTGATGTGCACGATGGAAGAGGCCTGATGCCTGCTGTGAAAGCGGGAACTCCGTTTGTGAGGACCAGTCCAAGTTTTGACCGCTACGCCGCAACGATGTGACGTGGCGTGAGAACTGAGGTAATGGCGCATGTTGAGTAAAGAGTTGGAGTTCACGCTGAATTTGGCGTTCAAGGAGGCCCGGGAGAAACGGCACGAGTTTCTCACCGTGGAGCACCTCCTGCTCGCCTTAACTGATAACCCCGCTGCCGTTACGGTGCTGCGGGCCTGTGGCGCCGACCTCGACCAGCTGCGGCGCGAGCTGGAAGCGTTCCTGGATGAAACCACCCCGTTGCTGCCGTTGAACGACAGCCGGGAGACGCAGCCGACCCTCGGTTTTCAGCGGGTTCTGCAGCGCGCGATTCTGCACGTGCAGTCCGCCGGCAAAAGCGAGGTCACGGGAGCGAACGTTCTGGTTGCTATTTTCAGCGAGCAGGAGTCGCAGGCCGTGTATTTTCTGCATAAGCAGAACATTTCACGGCTTGATGTAGTCAATTACATCTCCCATGGAATTTCCAGTGTTTCCGGCGAGGAGCAGGGCAGCAGCATGGGATCTTCCGAGGAAGAGGTAGTACAGGAGGCGGGTGCGAAAAGCCCGCTGGAAAGCTTCGCCACCAACCTGAACGAGCGCGCGCAGCAGGGGCTGATCGATCCCCTGATCGGGCGGCGCCATGAAATCGAACGGACCATACAGGTTCTGTGCCGCCGGCGTAAGAACAACCCGCTGTTCGTGGGCGAGGCCGGGGTAGGCAAGACCGCGATCGCCGAAGGGCTCGCCAAGATGATAGTCGATGGCGAGGTCCCCGAAGTGCTCAAGGACAGCAAGATCTATTCGTTGGATCTTGGCGCCCTGGTTGCCGGCACCAAGTACCGCGGCGATTTCGAGAAGCGCCTCAAGAGCCTCCTGCAGCAGCTCAAGAAGGAGAAAGGGGCGATCCTGTTCATCGACGAGATTCATACCATCATTGGCGCCGGCTCGGCCTCCGGCGGCGTGATGGACGCCTCTAACCTCATCAAGCCCATGCTGGCGAGCGGCGAGCTCAAGTGCATTGGGTCTACCACTTATCAGGAATACAGGGGTATTTTCGAGAAGGACCGGGCGCTGGCACGGCGATTCCAGAAGATCGATGTCGGCGAGCCGACCGTGGACGAGACGATCCAGATCCTCAAGGGCTTGAAGTCCCGCTTCGAGGAGCACCACGGCGTGCGTTACACGGAGCCGGCGCTGGTCGCTGCCGCTGAGCTGTCGGCCAAGCATATCAATGACCGGCGGCTGCCGGATAAAGCGATCGACGTGATCGACGAAGCCGGCGCGCGTGTGCAGCTGATACCCAAAGCAAAGCGGCGCAAGACGGTGACTGTCAGCGACGTGGAGAGCATCGTTGCGCACATCGCGCGCATCCCGCCGAAGCGGGTGTCCGCGGCCGATATGCGCACGCTGGAAGGGCTGGAGCGCGAGCTCAAGCAAGCGATCTTCGGTCAGGACGAGGCGATCGAGACGCTGGCTGCGACCATCAAGATGTCGCGCGCCGGACTAGGCGCTCAGACGCGGCCCGTGGGCTGCTTCCTGTTCGCCGGCCCGACCGGCGTGGGCAAGACCGAGGTCACGCGGCAACTGGCCGAGGTGCTGGGCATTCAGCTGATTCGCTTCGATATGTCCGAGTACATGGAGCGTCACACGGTGTCGCGGCTGATCGGCGCGCCGCCGGGCTACGTGGGCTTCGATCAGGGTGGCCTGCTCACTGAAGAGGTGATCAAGCATCCGCACTCGGTGGTGCTGCTTGACGAGATCGAGAAGGCGCATCCGGATGTGTTCAACCTGCTGTTGCAGGTGATGGACCATGGCACGCTGACCGATAACAACGGTCGTCACGCCGATTTCCGCAATACCATCGTGATCATGACCACCAATGCCGGTGCCGAGGAGATCAGCCGGAGGTCTATCGGTTTCACGCCGCAAGACCATTCCAGCGATGGGCTGGAGGCGATCAAGCGGCGCTTCTCGCCCGAGTTCCGCAACCGCCTTGATGCGATCATTCAGTTCAACCCGCTGGATACCGAGGTGGTGCGGCGTGTGGTCGACAAGTTCCTCGGCGAGCTGCGTCAGCAGCTCAAGGACAAGCGGGTCACGATGGAGGTCGAGGAAGAGGCCAAGGCGTGGCTGGCCGAGCGCGGCTACGACCCGAAGATGGGCGCGCGTCCCATGGCCCGCGTCATTCAAGAGCACCTCAAGAAGCCGCTGGCCGAGATGCTGCTGTTCGGCGAACTGGTTCAGGGCGGACACGTGCGCGTCACGGTGAACGAGGAAGGCGGACTTAGCCTGGAAGCCGAAGCCGAGGAAGCCGTGCACTGATACCGGTGGTGTTGATCGGTTACCTGTAACGGTCGTCCTGCTCGCATGCGGGGCGACCGTTTTCTTTTGCGCGGTCGGGGGCGGCCTTATAGCTTGCACGCGTGGACGCGCCGCGATCCCCGTAGGGGATCACGGGCTGTCGCCGGCAAGTAGCCTCGACGAAGTAGCCAAGAACGTGCGCAGCGGCGCAGTCCTGACGGGTCAGGAGTCCGGGGGCCTGCAAGGGATACGAACGGCAGTCCCGGCAACGCCGGTACGGTCAGCGGGCGCGGTAAGTGATGCGGCCTTTGGTGAGGTCGTACGGCGTCAGCTCGACGGTGACCGTGTCGCCGGTGAGGATACGGATGTAATGCTTGCGCATCTTGCCGGAGATGTGAGCGGTCACGATATGGCCGTTCTCCAGCTCGACCCGGAACATGGTATTGGGCAGGGTCTCGATGATTTTGCCCTGCATCTTGATAGACTCTTCTTTTGCCATTCCACCTCTCTCTCAGTTATGGCTGTGCGCCGGAGCGCAGATTCTACCCCATAGCGGCTGCGCGTACACCGGCGCTGCGCAAATGGGTGCTATTCCACGCGCTGCCAACCCTTTGAGGTGAAAATTTCGTGCGGACGGAAGTCGCTCTTATACCGCATTTTGTCGCACTCCGCTATCCAGTACCCAAGATAAACATGGGGCAAACGGGAGCGGCGCGCCTCGTCGATTAGCCAAAGGATAGCAAGCGTGCCCAGGCTTTGCGCCGAGCGGTCGGGGTCGAAGAAGGTGTACACCGCGGAGAGACTGTTTGGCAGGTGGTCGGTCACGGTGACGGCGATCAGCTCGCCCTGATCGCGAAACTCGTAGAACACCGTGTCGCACCAAGCGGCGGTGAGAAACTCGTAGTATTGCTCGGCGCTGAGGTCGTCCATCTGACTGCCAGGGTGCCGCGCGGCGATGTAGCGCCTATAGAGCTCGAAGTGCTCGCTGCGGAACTGTGGCGGTGCGGCATGCACTGTAACGGCAGCGTTGCGCTTGATGCAGCGGCGGTGCCGGCGGCTGTAGCGAAACGCTTTCACAGGAATGCGCAGCGACTGGCAGGCGCTGCAGTTCGGGCAGCTGGGCCTGTAGATGTAGTCGCCGCTGCGCCGAAATCCCTGCAGCATCAGATGATCGTACGTGCCGCCGGACAGTGGCTCGCGGGGGTCGACGAACAGCGTACGAGCGGTGCGCTCGGGCAGGTAAGCGCAGGCGTGCTCTCCGGTAGCGTAGACGGCGAGGCGGCGATGATGGGGGGGGCTGTGGTCATACATGCGGACGGCTGTCGTCCTCGCTGCTTGGCACTCGAAGCGGATGAAAGTCGGGATCGAACTGCCATGAATGGTGGCTGGGCTGGTTCACCGCCTGCTCGACCATGTCAAGAAACACCTCTCGCGGCAGCTCCTCCGCACCCAGACTCGTAAGGTGGGGATTGCCGACCTGACAATCGATAAGGGCATATCGCCAAATCACCAACTGCCGACAAAGCCAAAGCAGGGCGACTTTGGATGCATCCGGCTCGCGGCTGAACATGGACTCGCCGAAGAATATGCGTCCTAGCGCAACCCCGTAAAGACCGCCGACCAGGCGCTCATCGCGCCACACCTCCACCGAATGCGCGATACCGAGCCGGAACAGGCGCTCGTAGGCGGCGATCATCTCGGCGGTGATCCAAGTGCCGTCCTGGCCGGCGCGCGGTGCGGCGCAGGCGCGCATCACCGCGCCGAAGGCCTGGTCCATGGTGACGGCGAACCCGGCGTTGCGGGCCCGCTTGCGCAGGCTGCGGGTTACACGCATGCGATCGGGAAAAAGCACGACCCGCGGATCGGGCGACCACCATAAGATGGGTTGGCCGACGGAGTACCAAGGGAAGATACCGTGGCGGTAGGCCTGTATCAGCCGCTGCGGCGACAGATCGCCACCCGCGGCCAGCAAGCCGTTAGGTTCCTTCAAGGCCTCGTGGGCGGGCGGGAATTCAAGCGACTCATCCAACCACTGAATTCGAAGCATGGGGACTCTCAGTCGGCAGACATACGGTAGGGGCTGTGCTGACGATGCTCTTCCATGGCGGCAGCGACCATTGCTCGTTCCCGTTGCACGAACGCTTCTATAGCGGCGCTGAGGCGTGCGTCGTTGATCGCGTGCGCCGAGTAGGTAAGCGTCGGCAGAAAACCGCGCGCAACCTTGTGAGCGCCCTGCGCGCCGGGCTCGAAACGCTGCAGCCCGGTCTTTATGCAGTGCTCTATGCCCTGATAATAACAGGTCTCGAAATGCAAGCTGCTGTACTCGCCCAGGCTGCCCCAGTAGCGCCCGTACAGACAGCCGTCGCCGATAAAGCACAGCGCGGCGGCTTCGACGCTGCCATGGCGCACTGCCTCTACCAGCAAGACCTGCTCGGGCAAGCTGGCGCCGACAGCGGCGAAGAACTCGGCGGTGAGCGGCGCCACGTTACCATAGGCAGCGAACGTAGCCCGATAGAACTCGCTAAAGCGTTGCCAGCCGGCGCGGTCCACCTCGCCGCCATAGCGGCGCCGAAAACTGAAGCCCTGCGCCTGCACTTCGCGTCGCTCGCGCCTGATGTTCTTGCGCTTTTTCGAGCTTAGCGCGGCCAGAAAGTCGTCGAAGTCTGTGTAGCCGGCGTTTTGCCAGTGAAACTGGAAGCCGTGGCGAATGCTATGGCCGGCCGCGGCCAGCTCACTTGCCTGTGCCTCGGGCAGAAACAGCCAGTGGACCGAGCTCCACTGCTGCTCCCGGCTGAAATCGCGCAAGGTATCGGCCACGGCGGGCAAGAGCGCGGCCGTGGTGTGCCCCGAAGCGGTGAGCAAGCGGCTGCCGGTGGCGGGCGTGAACGGCGCGGCCACGATCAGCTTCGGGTAATACTCCAGCCCTTGCCGGGCGTGCGCGTCCGCCCAGGCCCAATCGAACACGAACTCGCCCCAGGAGTGCAGCTTCAAGTAAGCGGGGGCGGCGGCGATGAGCCGCCCCAGGTCGTCGTGCAGCGTTACCGGCAGCGGTATCCATCCTGCCTGCGGGGAAACACAGCCGGTAGTCTCCAGCGCCGTGAGAAACTCGTGCCGCAGAAAGGGATTAGCCGTACCGGTGAGTGCGTTCCAGGCCTCGGCGTCCACTTCCAGCATGGAACGGTGGATGGTCAGCTTCATAGTGCAGTTCCAGCTCGATTCATCTCTACTGCTCAGGTTGACCGCAATCCGTGCCCAGGGTTTGTTCCAGCTCTCCGCTTGCCTGCCGTTCCATCAACAGGCAACCCGGGGGCGGGGCAGCATGTTGTTAGAGGCTTCGGCTGCCCGTAAGAGTGCCGCGCCCCCGTTGCCGCTTCCAGGCTGCGAGGCGGTCGATAGGAGCGGCCGCTGCCTCCATGTATACTGTCCGGGCTTCGAGTGCCTGCGCCCACGCTTTTCGCTGCCGTCGTCCAGCGCGAGAGGGACCCCGCAGTACCTTGCGGAGCTGGCCATGGAACCGGACCTCGGGGGCGGCTCCTGCTGACGCCCGTTACTATGCGGCGAGCCCGTAAACGCTCGCGATTGTCCGGTTGTGACGCCTGCGCTTGCAGGTGCCATGGCGAGCAGGTAAGTTCGTTCCTATCAATACTTACAAGACGAAACTAACCCCAGTTGTTAACCGCCGATGGCTGCTGCCGAAAAGACTCGAACGACCAAAGCGCTACCTTCCCCGCTGGGGCATCATATCAGTCGCGGTCTGCGCGAGGCGGCCCTGTTCCTGCTGCTCGCGCTGGCGGCGTTCCTGATGCTGGCGCTGGTCACGTACCATCCGGGCGATCCTGGGTGGAGCTATAGCGCGCCCACCGACAGTATCCAGAATGCCGGCGGTGTCACCGGGGCCTATTTTGCCGACATCAGCCTGTATTTGTTCGGCTATCTAGCTTACTTGTTCCCGGTGATGATGGGTTACGCTGCCTGGCAGGCGTTTCGCTGGCAGCGCCGCAACGCCGCCGATGGCGTGCACTGGGGCATAGTTAGTCTGCGAGTGCTTGGCTTCGTGATGACGGTTGCGGCGGGCGCGAGTCTGGCAACGCTGCATTTCGAAGCCATCCCGGGAACCGTGCCGCTGTCGGCCGGCGGCGTGTTGGGCGATCTGATCGCCCAAGCGCTGCACTCCGCTTTCAACTTTCTCGGCGCCACGCTGTTCGGCCTGGCTTTGTTCCTGGCGGGCGTCACGCTGTTCACCGGATTGTCGTGGCTGTCGCTGATGGACATGACCGGGCGCATGGTCATGGCGGGGATTGCCTTTGTGCTGGGGCGGGCGCGCGATCTGCGCGAGTATTGGATCGGGCGCCAGGCTCGCAAGGCCAGATCCCAGGCGCGCGAGCAGCACGAGCGCAAGCTGGCCACACGCAAACCGCCGAAGATTGAGCAGCCGGCGCCCAAGCTCATCGTCGGGCCGCGTGCGATCAAGGAGCAGCAAATGCCCTTGTTCGAGGGCGGCGACGAGGGCAAGCCGCCCATCAGCCTGCTTAACCCGCCGCCGGAGCAGAAGAGCGGCTACTCCCGCGAAGCCCTGGAGGCCATGTCGCGCCAGGTCGAGATCAAGCTGGCCGATTTCGGGGTCGAAGTCCAGGTGGTGGCCGTGCACCCCGGTCCGGTGATCACGCGCTTCGAGCTGCAGCCCGCCGCGGGCGTGAAGGTCAGCCAGATCACCAACCTGGCGAAGGACCTGGCGCGCGCGCTGTCGGTGATCGCGGTGCGCGTGGTCGAGGTGATTCCCGGCAAGTCCACCGTGGGCCTGGAGATTCCCAACGAGCACCGGCAGCTGATCGTGCTCAGCGAGATCATTCGCTCGCAGGAGTACGATCGTTCCACCGCGCCGCTCACCATGGCGCTGGGCAAGGATATCGGCGGCCTGCCGGTCGTGGCGGACTTGGCTAAGATGCCGCACTTGCTGGTGGCCGGTACTACCGGTTCGGGTAAGTCGGTGGGCGTGAACGCGATGATCCTCAGCCTGCTCTACAAGAACACGCCCGAGCAGGTTCGCCTGATCATGATCGACCCGAAGATGCTGGAGCTGTCGGTTTACGACGGTATTCCGCATTTGCTGGCGCCGGTGGTGACCGACATGAAGGAGGCCGCCAACGCGCTGCGCTGGTGCGTGGCCGAGATGGAGCGGCGCTACAAGCTGATGGCGGCGCTGGGGGTGCGCAACATCGGCGGCTTCAACAAGAAGGTGCGCGAGGCGCAGGAGCGTGGCGAGCCGATCCCCGACCCGCTCTTCAAGCCCGACGAGAAAGCGCTGTTCGACGAATCGCAGGAAATGCCGCAGGCGCCCGGTCTGAAGCCGCTGCCTTATATCGTCGTGGTGGTGGACGAGTTCGCCGACATGATGATGGTGGTCGGCAAGAAGGTGGAAGAGCTGATCGCCCGCTTGGCGCAGAAGGCGCGTGCCGCCGGCGTGCACCTGATCCTGGCTACCCAGCGGCCGTCGGTGGACGTGATCACTGGCCTGATCAAGGCCAACATTCCCACTCGAATCGCATTCCAGGTGTCGTCCAAGATCGACTCGCGCACCATCCTCGATCAGATGGGAGCGGAAACGCTGCTAGGGCATGGTGACATGCTTTATCTGGCTCCGGGTACCGGCTTGCCGCAACGTGTGCACGGAGCTTTCGTGGCGGACAACGAGGTGCATAGAGTCGTCGCTCACCTGAAGACGTTGGGGGAACCGGATTACGTCGAGGACATTCTAAATGAGCCGACAGATGGGGCGGCTATCCCCGGCCTGAGCGGCGAGTCCGGGGACGGCGAGAGCGACCCGCTGTACGATCAGGCGGTTCGTATCGTCACCGAAACCCGCCGGGCGTCGGTGTCGGGAATACAGCGCAGGCTGAAGATCGGCTACAACCGAGCGGCGAGACTGGTGGAAGAGATGGAGGCGGCCGGCATTGTCGGCCCATTGCAATCGAACGGTTCGCGGGAAGTATTGGCGCCACCGCCACCCAAGGACTGACTTTGCCATAACGGGATAAGGCAAGATGATCAAACGTACTCTGCTGTTCTTGGTCGGCCTGGGCTGGTTGGCGGTGGCTGCGGCACAGAACCCCGAGGTCGATGCGCTAAGGGATTACTTCAACTCCATCCAGTCGCTGCAAGGCAGTTTCGAGCAGGTAACCGTCGACGAGAATGGCGCGGTTATCGAGCAAAGCACCGGAGTGCTCGCCATCCAGCGGCCCAACCGTTTCCGTTGGTTCTATGCCGAGCCGTTCGAGCAGGAGATCGTGGCCGACGGTAGCCATCTGTGGGTATACGACGTGGACCTGGAGCAGGTGACCGTGCGTCCGCTGGACGAGGTGCTGGGTTTTGGGCCTGCACTGCTGCTGAGCGGCGACTTCAACTCCTTGCAGGAGACGTTCCACATCCACAGCCGTGGCGATGGCTGGCTGGAGCTGGAACCCCGAGAGGCCGATTGGGATTTTCAGCTCGTGCGGCTGCGGATGGTGCAAGGCATGCCGGAGGTGGTCGAGGTCGACAGCGGCCTTGGCCAGAAGACGCGGCTGCGGCTGGAAAATCTGGAGCGAAATCCCCGGATTCCGGCCTCCACGTTCCACTTCGAGCCGCCGCCCGGGGTGGATGTGATCTCGAACGGTCTGTGAGCCGAGGGGCCGCGCCGATGCGGTCCCTGGCCTTTGTATCCAACCTTGCTATCTGCCGCGGTCGGCATCCTCGTCCAGCCGCTGCCGCCATTCCATCAGCTCTTTGAACCGCCGCTCCTGGCCATGCTCGGTTGGCTGGTACAGTCGCTGCCTGGGCAGCTCTGGGGGCCAGCAGTCGTGCTCGCTGCCCGCGGGGTAGGCGTTGGGTTCGTTGTGCGCGTAGCGATAACCCTCGCCGTGTCCCAGCGATTTCATCAGGCGAGTAGGGGCATTGCGCAGATAGATCGGCACCTCGAAGTCGGGGTGGCCGGCCACCAGTTGCTGCGCGGCTTTCCACGCCACCTCCACCGCGTTGCTCTTGGGCGCCACCGCCAGATGCACGGCCGCGTGTGCGATAGCCCGCTGACCTTCGTAATCGCCAAGGCGCAAATAGGCATCCCAGGCCGCCATGACCAGTGGCAGGGCACGCGGGTCGGCATTGCCTACGTCCTCGGAAGCGATGGCGGCCAGCCGCCGCACGACGTCCAGCGGATCGCCGCCGCCGCGGATGAACTGAGCGATATAGACTAGGGCTGCGTCGGGCCGGGAGGAGCGTATGGACTTGTGAATCGCCGACAGCAGATCGTAGTAGGCGTCGCCTTGCTTGTCGAAACGCGATGCATGATGCCCGAGTACGGGTTCCAGCGTGGCGGAGTCCAGCACCTCGCTGTCGCCTTCCTGGCGCGCGAAGTCGGCCGCCACCTCCAGCAAGCCCAGCGCACGCCTAGCGTCGCCGCCGGCCGCGCGGGCGAGGATGCGCAGGGTGTTCTCGTCCGCCCGTAGCCTGCGAGCGCCCAGCCCGCGCTCCGGGTCGTTGAGCGCGCGTTGCAGCACTTTCAGCAGCGCGTCCTCGTCCAGTTTCTTGAGCACGTAGACTCGGGCGCGCGAGAGCAGCGCCGAGTTGACCTCGAAGGAAGGGTTCTCGGTGGTGGCGCCGATGAGCGTGATCAGGCCGGATTCCACGTGAGGCAGCAGCGCGTCCTGCTGACTCTTGTTGAGACGATGAATCTCATCGAGGAACAGCACAGTGCGGCGCTGCTGGGGCAGTGCCGCGCGAGCGCGCTCGACCACATCGCGCAAGTCCTTGACGCCCGCCATGACGGCCGAGAGCCGTTCCAGCCGCGCGCCGGAGGCCTGCGCAAGAATCTCAGCCAGGGTGGTCTTGCCCACACCGGGCGGACCCCAAAGAATCATCGAGCGCAGCGTGCCGCGTTCGGCCATTTGCCGCAGCGGTTTACCCGGGCCTACCAAATCCTCCTGGCCGATGTAGTCGTCCAGCGTTTGGGGGCGCATGCGATACGCCAGCGGCTCGAATTCGGACTGGGTGAGTTGGCTGAACAGATCCATGGGGCCTCGCGCTCCTCAGTGCGGCGGCGGGGGGAAGTCGGTTACCGCCCCGGCAAGCTTACGGTCCGCGGGCGCGCCTCTCAACCCAAGGCGGCACGTCGCTTATCTTCGGCCGGAGGAGCCGTTACAATGCCTGCTCTTTGGAGTTTGGAGAAAACCGCGGTCCGAGCATGCGACGCCCACGGTTTTGTCCAAACTCACAGGTATCGGGACACGATGCCCCCCTGAAACCCAGCAGCAGCGGACGATTGCCATGTTGGATCCAAAACAACTTAGAACCGAGCTCGATCAGGTCGCGCAGGCACTCGCGCGGCGCGGTTTCACGCTCGACACCGAGCGCTATCGGGCGATAGAAGCGCGGCGCAAAGCGCTGCAGGTGGAGACTCAGGAACTGCAGAACGAGCGCAACCAGCGCTCCAAGGCGATCGGCCAGGCGAAGGCGCGCGGCGAGGATGTGCAGCCGCTGCTGGAGGCGGTGAGCGGCATCTCGGAGCGGCTCAAGGCCAACGAGCAGGCGCTGGATGCGCTGCAGAAGGAGCTCGACGAGCTGCATCTGTCTATTCCCAACATTCCCCATCCCAGCGTGCCCGATGGGCTGGACGAGGAGTCGAATCAGGAGGTACGGCGCTGGGGCGAGCCGCCCAGCTTCGACTTCAAGCCGCTGGACCATGTCGAGCTGGGGGCGATTCACGGCGGAATGGACTTCGAGCTCGCGGCCAAGCTTGCCGGCGCCCGCTTCGTGGTCCTCAAGGGCAGCCTGGCGCGCCTGCAGCGAGCGCTGGTGCAGTTCATGCTGGATCTGCACGTGAACGAGCATGGCTATGAAGAGGTTTACGTGCCTTATCTGGCCAATGCCGACAGCCTGCGTGGAACGGGCCAGTTGCCCAAGTTCGAAGAAGATCAGTTCCGTATCGCCGGAGACAATCCGCTTTATCTGATTCCCACCGCCGAGGTTCCGGTTACCAACCTCGTGCGCGATGTGATTTTGGAAGCCGGCGAAATGCCGCGCCGCTATGTCGCTCATACGCCATGCTTCCGTTCGGAGGCCGGCAGCTACGGCAAGGACGTGCGCGGCATGATTCGTCAGCACCAGTTCGAGAAAGTGGAGCTGGTGCAAATAGTGCCGGCCGGTTCCTCGTACGAGGCGCTGGAGGAGCTCACCAGCCATGCCGAGGAAGTATTGCGGCGCTTGGAGCTGCCGTACCGGGTGATGGCGCTGTGCGCCGGCGACATGGGCTTCTCCGCGGCCAAGACCTACGACCTGGAGGTCTGGCTGCCGGGGCAGGGAAAGTACCGCGAGATTTCCTCCTGCAGTAACTTCGAGGATTTCCAGGCGCGGCGCATGCAGGCACGCTGGCGCAATCCCGCTACCGGCAAGCCCGAGCTGGTGCATACGCTCAACGGCTCGGGGTTAGCGGTGGGCCGATGCCTGGTGGCGATTCTGGAGAATTACCAGGAGGCCGATGGCCGGGTGCGGATTCCTACCGCGTTGCAGCCCTATCTCGGCGGCCGTACTTATCTCTGAATTTTGCCCGCTCTCCCACGGCCGGATTCTCCGGCCGTGGTCCGTTCTTCCTATTGCTCGTTTTGTTCTCTTGCTGCAAGGTTGAGCCCGCGCAACAGGTGTTGCGTGGATGTTGTAAGAAATCTCTTACAGCGCTTATCAAAATGCCTACAACGGTTATCAGCAGAATCGGATTTACCCCTTTCCTGGCGCGCGGTAGGGTATTCCCTAAGCAGACAGGCTCCGGCAGGGAACTTCCCCCGGAGCCGAACGGTCCGCTTACATAAGCGCTCAGGGATCGGTATGGATGCTGAGCCGCCTCGGCGGTAAGAGCGCTTAAGGGAGCAAAGGAGATTGCGGACAGGAGGTCCGCAGCAGGGGGATAAGGATTTCCCCCCAGGGACGGATGCCAACGGCATGGATGCTCTCGGCGGGGGGCATGGATGCCGACGGCGGGGAAACAGGGAAGGCGATAGTTCGGCGCAGACCGATCAGCGATTACCCAGACTCGGGTCAAGCTCTTCAAAGAGCTTGACCCGTTCTTCTTTGGAGCGGGCCTGGATCGCCCGCTCGACAACGGCCGGCGTCAGGTGCGGCGCGAACAGGCGCAGGAACTCCAGCATATAGCCGCGCAAATAGGCGCCGCGCCGGAAACCGATGTTGGTCACGCTGGGCTCGAACAGGTGGCTGGCATCCAGTGCCTTGATGCCATGATCGCGCGCGGGATCGTATGCCATCTTGGCGATGATGCCTACGCCCAGGCCCAGCCCCACGTAGGTCTTGATCACCTCCGAGTCCGTAGCCGTGAACACCACTTCCGGCTTCAAGCCTTCCCGCATGAAAGCCTCGTCCAGCTTCGAGCGCCCGGTGAAGCCGAATACGTACGTCACCAGCGGGTAGCGCGCGATCTTCTCCAGTGTCAGCGGTGTGTCTTCGATCAGAGGATGCCCGTCCGGAACGATAATGCAGCGGTTCCAGCGATAGCAGGGCATCATCACCAAGTCCTCGAACAGCTCGATGGCCTCGGTAGCGATGGCGAAATCCACATTGCCGCGCGCTGCCAGCTCCGCGATCTGCATCGGCGTGCCCTGATGCATGTGCAAGCTCACCATAGGGTAGCGCTCGCGGAACTCGCGCACGGTTTCCGGTAGCGCGTGGCGTGCCTGGGTGTGGGTGGTGGCGATGGACAGGCTGCCCCGGCGGTCGTCGTCGTAGTCCGCGGCGATAGCCCGAATATTGCGCACCTTGGTGAGGATGCGTTCCGCTTCGGCGATGATCTGTTCCCCGGCGGGCGTAACATGGGTAAGGTGCTTGCCGCTGCGCGCGAAGATCTGCACGCCCAGCTCTTCCTCAAGCAGGCGGATCTGCTTGCTAACGCCGGGTTGAGAGGTATAGAGCGCTTCGGCGGCGGCCGATATGTTCAGGCCACGGCGTGCGACTTCGCATATATAACGGAGCTGGTTGAGCTTCATGATCCACCTGATATACGGCCATGCGCCATACCCGGGCGGTATAACGCAATGGTCTATTGGTAAATGAATTCATTCCTGTTGTAAATAACGGGCGTGATGGAGCAAGTGTCATAAGGGGTGAAATAGAGTTTTATGAGCCCGGAGAACACAACAGGGAAGGGAAAGGGGCGGATGCGTTATCTACTGGCGCTGGATGTGGCCGGGGCGAGGGTGCTGGTCGTCGGCGGCGATGCCGCAACAGCGGTGGAGGTGGCCGAGCTCGTCAAGGCCGGCGCGCGGGTGGATCTGCTGGGGGCACCGAGCGAGCCGTTTTTGGCTTTGCTTAGCACGGGGCAGGTCAGAGTCTTATCCGCCCCGTTTGATGAAACCATGGTCAATGGCTGCAGGCTGGTGATCGCGGCGGCAACCCCCGAGGTAGACCGGGAGGTGATGGCGGCCGCACGCAAGCAAGGGGTGCCGGTCCACCGGCGCGGCGATGACGACAACAGCTCTTGGACTCCGCCGGTAAAACTGCACCGTGGCGCCGCCACGGTGGCGGTATTCGGCGAACGGGAGGCGTTGCTGGAGCGTCTGGTAGCGTCGCTGGTGCCTGCCATGCCCCCTATGGGGCTGGAGCGGCTCAGGCGCTGGGCAGGGGAGCAGATTGGCCGGGTCGCACAGCGGCTCACGGGCGAGGCGGCACAGCAGCGGTTCTGGGAGCGTTTCATGGCCGGACCGGGCGCGAGCGCGGCGATGAGCGGTCAGACCGAGCGCGCCGAAGCGCTGCTGCAAGCGCAGCTCGACGAGGACGAAGCCGCCAGCGCGCGTGGCGAGGTCTATCTGATCGGCGCCGGTCCCGGTGATCCGGAGCTGATGACCGTACGCGCGCTGCGTCTGCTTCAGCAGGCCGAGGTCGTGCTCTACGATCGTCTGGTGGCGCCGGCGATTCTGGAACTGTGCGCGCCGGGGGCCGAAATGGTCTATGTGGGCAAGCGGCGCGACCGCCATCCCGTACCCCAGGAATCGATCAACGAGCTGTTGGTCCGCTACGCGCTGGCCGGCAAGCGCGTGGCGCGTCTCAAAGGGGGCGACCCTTTCATCTTCGGGCGCGGCGGCGAGGAGATCGAGCACTTGCTTGCCCATGGCGTGGGTTTCCAGGTCGTGCCGGGAATAACGGCGGCCAACGGCTGCGCGGCGTACGCAGGCATACCGCTGACTCATCGCGACTACGCGCAGTCCTGCACCTTCGTAACGGGGCATCGCAAGCACGGCAAGCTGGACTTGGACTTCGCCGGTCTGGTGCGGCCGCAGCAAACGCTGGTCATCTACATGGGCCTGCAATGGTTGAAAGACCTGGCAGCAGGGCTGATCGCACACGGCATGCCGCCGACCATGCCGGCTGCGTTGGTGCAGCAGGGTACGACGGACAATCAGCGGGTATTCGCCGCGTCCATTGCCGAGTTGCCGACGGTGGCCGCCAAGCATGAGGTGCATGCGCCGACCCTGGTGATCGTGGGCGAGGTGGTGCGTCTGCGCGATCGCCTGGCCTGGTTCGAGGGCAGCGGGGAAGGGCGCTTCTGGGACGAGTGAGCCGCGCCAGGGCTAGCGGGGCGGGTAGTTCCGAGCCCCTTTGTGGCGGCAGAAAAAAGCCCCGCCGAAGCGGGGCTCGGGAACGACATGCCAGACGGTATGGTACTCACTCGTTACCGAAGAATGCCATAAGCAGCTGCAGCAGGCTGGTGAACAAGTTGTAGATGGCTACGTACAGCGTAATGGTCGCCATGATGTAGTTGGTTTCGCCGCCGTGCACGATGTTGCTGGTCTGGAACAGGATCAGACCGCACATGAGCAGCATGAACATGGCACTCACCGCCAGCGACAGGCCCGGCATCTGGAAGAACACTGCCGCCAGGCCGGCCAGGAAGGCCACGAGAATGCCGGCGAACAGGAAGCCGCCCATGAAGCTGAAATCCTTACGGGTGGTCAGCGCATAGCCGGACAGCCCCAGGAAAATCACTCCCGTGCCACCCAGCGCCAGCATTACCAGCTGCGAGCCGTTGCTGACCGCCTGCACATAGAAGTTCAGGATCGGGCCCAGCGTGAAGCCCATGAAGCCGGTCAGCGCGAATACCGACAGGAGGCCCCAGGCGCTGTTGCGCAGCGCGTTGGTCAGAAACAGCAGGCCGAAGTAGCCGATAAGAACGACGAAGACATTCAGCGGCTGGACGTTGGCAGCCATCGCAACCCCGGCCATGACGGCGCTGAACAGCAGCGTCAGGGACAGCAGGGTGTAAGTGTTGCGGATGAGTTTGTTGGTAGCGAGCGTTTGTTCGCGTGGCACGCTAGTAGCGCGGATCTGTTCGGCCATGATCAGGTAACCTCCTTGATTCCTAAGACAAGTTTGCGAATACGAAAGCGACTATTCCGTAAGTCTAGTTGGCTAAACAGTAGCCAACCAGCAGGTTTTGTTCCAGTTCGCTGCGATCGCGCCGGGGCGCAGGCTGCGGACCGTGTCGTTGCGAATTATACGGCCGCCTGGGAAAGCGTGCCGCTCTTTTGTCAGGCGGCAGCCATGCGCGACGCTTGGTTTCGCGAGGCGCGATCCGCAAGTCTTTGAACACACAAGGCTGGCTAGCGTTTCCGCTATCGGAGGCATCGGGCGCTGGAGAGAAGTCCAGATAAGGGGCTGCTCGATCCGGCTCAAGGAGGGCCCACATGGTAAGACCAGTACTTGCGCGCCTGAGTGCACACAAGGGCAAGGCGGCCGCTTTGTCCTGCCTGCTCGCCTGGACTGTGGCCGGCGGCGCGTCCGCGCTGGCGCAGGATGACCAGGCCGTTGTGAAGGACGAAACGCTTCGCGAGCAGGATCGCAGCGCCGATACGCTGCCACCTGCGGATCAGGAGCAGCAGGCCGAAGCCGACCAGGCTCAGGACGAACGGCAGCAAGGCATGTTCGATGAACAGCAGCTGCTGCGTCCGGGCACTGAGCTATCGGAGGCTACGGTCGGCGCCCTGCATGGCTCTACCGTTGTCAACGCCCGCGGCGAGGAGATTGGCAGCGTGCGCGATATAGTGATCAGCCGCACCGATCGTACCCCGTATGCCGTGGTCGATGTGGGAGGCTGGCTGGGCATAGGCGGCACCCAGATCGCCGTGCCGCTGCAGGAGCTGGAAATACGAAGCGAGGATCAGGTCGCCTACATGACCGAGGCCAACCAGGAGCAGATTCAGCAGCAGGCGGAAAGCTACGATCAGAAACAGTACATCTCCCATGGCGACGAAGACATGCCGCTGGCTGTCTATATGCAGCAAAACGGCATGCAACGGCCCGGGCAGGCAGCCCAGGAGCGCGGCCCGCAACAGGAGGGTCAGGCCGCACGTGGCGCTGGCGAGGGCCAAGCGGGCGGCACGGAGCAAAGCGCCGCTATCCAAGGCAACTGACGGGACGGCGGCGGTCTTCCGCGCACGGGAACTGTGCGCGGCGACCTTTTCTGTTCCCAGTGCTATATGGCAGCATACCGCCAGCAACGCGCTTTGCGGATAAACAATAATTAATAGATGCCCACTACCTTCGAGAACCAACTGGTCATTGCGATCTCCTCGCGGGCGTTGTTCGACATGAGCGACAGCCACCGCGTTTTTGTGGAGGAGGGGATCGAGGCCTACTGCCGCTATCAGATCGAGCACGAAGAGGACGTGCTGGCTCCAGGCGTCGCCTTCGGACTGGTTCGCAAGCTCCTGGCGTTGAACGCCGGCCAGGAGCATACGCGGGTGGAGGTCATCCTATTGTCGCGCAACAGCGCCGACACCGGGCTGCGGGTGTTCAACTCCATAGAACACTATGGCCTGAACATCACCCGGGCGGCGTTCACCAATGGCGAGAGCCCGTACCGTTACGTGGCGCCCTTCGGCGCGCATTTGTTCCTCTCCGCCGACCCCAACGACGTGGTTCAAGCCTTGAATCAAGGTCACGCCGCTGCCACGATTTTGCCAGGCACCGTCGCGGAGACCGCTCCGGAGGTGAGCAGCGAGCAGTTGCGCATCGCATTCGATGGGGATGCCGTGCTGTTCTCGGACGAAGCGGAGCGCGTGTATCGCGACCAGGGGCTGGATGGGTTCGCCGCCAACGAGCGAGCGCACGCTCGTCAGCCGTTACGCGGCGGACCGTTCAAGCGTTTTCTGGCTGCCTTGCATGCATTGCAGGCGCAGTACCCGGCCCAGAGTTGCCCGATTCGTACCGCGCTGGTCACGGCACGGGGAGCGCCGGCGCACGAGCGCGTCATTCGCACGCTGCGGGAGTGGAACATCCGCATCGACGAAGCGATCTTTCTCGGTGGCCTTGCCAAGGCCGAATTCCTGCGCGCATTCGGTGCCGATATCTTCTTTGACGATCAGCAAGGCCATTGCGAGCTGGCACGTTTGCATGTGGCGACGGGCCATGTGCCCCATGGCGTCGCCAATGAGGGGGTTTCGATAAGTGGCTGATCCGGCTCGATATGAGGCGGTCACGCAGCGTAGTGGCCGGGCCGGGAGGGTTTGGCTGCCAACGAGGCGGCGTTACTGCTGCCGGCGCCTTGCGTCAGTCAGGAAAAAAGAATACCTTGGGCGCCGTTTTTGGCCTTCAGCCGCTTGCAACAATACGCCGGCATGGCTGTGATGCCATGCGAACGGTGAGTACAGGAGATTCCAGTGGAAATCGTATGCCTTGACCTGGAAGGAGTGCTCGTCCCGGAGATTTGGGTCGACTTCGCCGAGCTGACAGGGATCGATGCCTTGCGCGCAACCACCCGCGATGTCCCCGACTATGACGAGTTAATGCGGTTTCGGCTGCGAATCCTCGACGAGCACAACCTGGGCATCAACGACATCCAGAAAGTGATCTCCGACATGCGGCCGCTGGAGGGAGCCCGGGAGTTTCTCGACGAGCTGCGCGCACGCTATCAGGTAGTGATCCTCTCCGACACCTTCTACGAGTTCGCGCGGCCGTTGATGCGCCAGCTAGGCTGGCCGACCTTGTTCTGCCATCGGCTGGAGATCGACGCGGCCGGCCGTATCACCAACTACCGGTTGCGCCTGGCCGATCACAAACGCAAAGCCGTGGAGGCCTTCCGCGAGCTCAATTTCCATACCGTAGCCGCGGGCGACTCCTACAACGACACCAACATGCTGGCGGCAGCCCACACTGGCGTGTTGTTCTGCCCGCCGCAGAACGTCATCGACGAGTTCCCTCAGTTCCCTGTCACGCGCGATTACGGGGCACTGATGGCAACCATTACGGACGCCTTCGGGCGCTGACGAATAGCGAATGCGCGTAGCGATCGTTTCCGATACTCACGGTTTTCTCGACCCACGCATTGCCGAAATGGTTGCCGGCTGCGACATAGCCGTGCATGCCGGCGACGTAGGCGGTGCCGATGTGCTGCTGGCCTTGCAGCCGCGCGAGCAGGTGGTGGCAGTGCGCGGCAATAACGACGTGCCGGAGAAGTGGGCCAGCCATGAGATCCATGTGCTGAACACGCTGCCCAGCGAAGTGACGCTGGACCTGCCGGGCGGCCAGCTCGTGGTGGTGCACGGCGATGATGCCGGTCCGGTGGCCGAGCGCCATCGCCGCTTGCGCGAGCGCTATCCCAAGGCGCGCGCGATCGCCTATGGGCACAGCCATCACCTGCTCATAGACGACAGCGAAGTCCCCTGGATTCTCAATCCGGGGGCCGCCGGCCGCACCCGCACTTATGGCGGGCCCTCGTGCCTGTTTCTGGATTGCACCGAAGACGAGTGGAGCGTGGAGGAGTTTCGCCTGCCGCCGCGTAAATATCGCGCGCTTTGACCTGCGGCGAACGCAAGCGCGGCGGCGGCATGCCAATGGTGGAACGCACAACCCCTACCGACCTGTTTGCCTCTCTGCCCGCGGCCATAGACGGGGCGATGGCGGCCGACCGGCCGGCCTTGCGGCGCCGTTTGGCGGGGCTGCAGCGGCGGGCGCGCAAGGGGCAGCCGTTCGATAGGGGCGTGGCGGCCCTGCAAGTCGACATCGAGCGTTCGGCAGCGCGGGTGGCGGCGCGCACGGCCGCGGTGCCGCCGATCAGCTACCCCTCCGAGCTGCCGGTCAGCGAACGCCGTGACGAGATTGCCGCGGCCATAGAGCGGCATCAGGTCGTGGTGATCTGTGGCGAGACCGGCTCCGGCAAGAGTACCCAGCTTCCCAAGATCTGCTTGGACATAGGCCGCGGGCGCACCGGTTTGATCGCCCACACGCAGCCGCGGCGCATCGCGGCCCGCACCCTGGCCGCGCGCATTGCCGAGGAATTGGGCAGCGAGGTAGGCGCCGCCGTCGGTTACAAGATTCGTTTTACCGACCGCGTCAGCCCCAACAGCTACATCAAGCTGGTCACGGACGGCATGCTGCTGGCCGAAATCCAGGGCGACAAGGATCTGCTGGCCTACGACACTATCATTATCGACGAGGCGCACGAGCGCAGCCTCAACATCGACTTCCTGCTGGGCTACCTCAAGCAGCTGCTGCCGCGACGGCCCGATCTCAAGGTCATAGTGACCTCCGCCACCATCGATCCCGAGCGTTTCGCCCAGCACTTCGACGGGGCGCCCATCCTGCAGGTTTCCGGCCGCACCTACCCGGTGGAAATGCGTTACCGGCCGCTGGTGGAGGGCGACGAGGAGCGCGACCAGATCGCGGGCATCGTCGATGCGGTGGACGAGTTGAGCCGCGAAGGGCCGGGCGATGTGCTGGTCTTTCTCAGCGGCGAGCGCGAGATCCGCGATGCCGCCGAGGCACTGCGCAAGCACCATCCGCCCGATACCGAAGTGCTGCCGCTCTACGCCAGGCTGAGCGGCGAGGAACAGGCCAGGATCTTCAGGCCCGGTGGCGGGCGGCGGCGCATTGTGCTGGCGACCAACGTGGCGGAAACCTCGGTTACCGTGCCCGGTATTCGCTATGTGGTGGACACGGGCTTTGCGCGCATCAGCCGCTACAGCTACCGAACCAAAGTCCAGCGTCTGCCCATAGAGCCGATCTCGCAGGCCAGTGCCGATCAGCGCGCCGGCCGCTGCGGGCGCACGGCCGCGGGCATCTGCATCCGTCTTTACTCCGAGGAGGATTATCTCTCGCGGCCGCGGTTTACCGAGCCGGAGATTCTGCGCACTAACCTGGCGTCCGTCATCTTGCAGATGAAAGGGCTGGGGCTAGGAGACATTCACGCCTTTCCGTTCGTCGAGCCGCCCGATAGGCGCTACATCAATGACGGCTTCAAGCTGCTGCAAGAGCTGGGCGCCGTGGATGCCGAGCGCGAACTCACCGAGCTGGGGCGCAGGCTGGCACGCCTGCCGGTGGATCCGCGTATCGGTCGTATGCTGCTGGCGGGCGAGCGCGAGGGCAGCTTGCGCGAGGTGCTGATCATCGCCTCGGCCCTCAGCATTCAGGACCCGCGCGAGCGTCCGCTGGAAGCGCAGCAGGCGGCCGACCAGGCTCACGCCGCCTGGCGCGACGAGCGCTCTGACTTTCTCTCCTATCTCAAGCTATGGGCGGACTTCAGCACACAGGCCCGCGAGCTGAGCCGCCGCAAGCTGATAGCCTGGTGCCGTGAGCATTTCGTCTCTTACAAGCGCATGCTGGAATGGCAGGACGTGCACCGCCAGCTCCAGATGCTGGTCAAGAGTATGGGCGCTCGCGTCAACGAGTTGGATGCTGAGTACGAGCCCCTGCACCGGGCGCTGCTGACGGGGCTGTTGAGCAATGTCGCGCTCAAGACCGAGGAGGGCGATTACCTCGCTCCGCGCAGCGTGAAACTGCAGATTCATCCCGGCTCGGGGCTGGCCCGGCGCAAGCCCAAATGGATCATGGCGGCCGAGCTGGTAGAGACGCAGCGACTGTATGCGCGCGACGTGGCCGAGGTGCAGCCGGAGTGGATCGAGGCGCTGGCGCAGCATCTGGTCAGCCGCAGCTACTCCGAGCCGCATTGGCAAGGCAGGAGCGCGCGCGTGGCGGCCTACGAGACGGTGTCGTTATACGGGCTGGTGTTGACCGCCCGCCGGCGCGTGAACTACGCGCCCATCGATCCGGTCGGCGCGCGCGAGATCTTCCTCCGGGAGGGCCTGGCACGCGGCGGCTACCGCAGCCGCGGCGCTTTTCAGGCGCACAACCGCGATCTCATCGCGGAAATCGAGCGGCTGGAGGCCAAGGCGCGCCGGCGCGACGTGCTGGTCGACGAGGACGCGCTTTACGCCTTCTACGATCAGCGCGTTCCGGCCGGCATCAGCAGCGGGGTGGACTTCGAGCGCTGGCGGCGCGCAGCCGAACGCACCGAGCCCAAGTTGCTCTTCATGCGCCGCGAGGATCTGATGCAGCGCCAGCCGCATGAGGTCACCGGCGGCGAGTTTCCCGATCATATCGTGGTGCGCGGCATGCGCCTGCCGCTGGAGTACCGCTTCGAGCCAGGCGATCCCCTGGACGGTGTGACCGTGCGCGTGCCGCTGGCAGCGCTGAATCAGCTGCCGCCCGAGCACTTCGAGTGGTTGGTGCCGGGCTTGCTGCACGAGAAAGTAGTCACGCTGATCAAGAGCCTGCCCAAGCAGCTGCGGCGCCACTTCGTGCCGGCGCCGGACTTCGCCACCGCCGTGTTGGAGCGCATCACCCCGGGCGAAGGCGTGCTTACCGAGGCGGTACGCACGGAACTCAAGCGTATGACGGGCGTCGAGATTCCGCTGGATGCCTGGGACGATGTGCAGCTGCCTACCCATTTGCAAGCCAACTTCCGCGTGCTGGACAGCAACGGCAAGACCCTGGCCACGGGGCGCTCCCTGGCGCAGCTGCAGAATAATCTGGGTGGCGCGGCGAGCCGTGAGTTCGCCGCCGGCGGCGGCAGCGACTGGGAGCGCGAAGGACTGCGGCGCTGGGATTTCGACGAATTGCCGTCGGCGGTGGAGCGGCGGCAGCACGGCGTGATCATCCGTGGTTATCCGGCCGTAGTGGACAACACCGACTCGGTGGCGCTGCGTTTATACGACTCGCCCGAGCAAGCGGAGCAGGCCAGCCGGGCCGGGATCAGGCGGCTGTTCATGCTGGAGCTGTCGCAGCAAACCAAGTACCTGCGCCGCAATCTGCCGGGGCTGGATGCGATGTGCTTGCGTTTCGGCGCCGTTGGCCGTTGCGAGGAGTTGCGGGAAGATATTATCGCCGCCGGCTTCGACCGCTGCTTTCTCGCCGATGGCGAGCTGCCGCGCACGCAGGCGGAGTTCAGGGCGCGCCTGGAGCGGGGGCGCGCCGATCTGGTGCCCACCACGCAGGGTATCTGCACTCAGTTGGCACCGGCACTGGAAGCGTTCCACGAGATCCAAAAGAAACTCAAGCGCCCGACCGCCCTGGCGCACGTGGAAAGTCTCAAGGACTGCCGCGAGCAGCTGGACAATCTGGTTTACGTGGGCTTCGTGAGCGCGACGCCGGCCGAATGGCTGCCGCACCTGCCGCGCTATCTGCAGGCCTTGGACCGGCGGCTGGAGAAGCTGCTGGCCGATCCTGGCCGCGACCGCAGCGGGCTGATGGCCGTCAGGCCCTGGTGGGAGCGCTACCTGGAGCGGCGCGAGCTGCATCGCAAGAAATCCATACAAGATCCGGCGCTTACGCGCTTTCGCTGGCTGATCGAAGAGTTCCGCGTCTCGCTGTTTGCCCAGGAGCTGCGCACCGCGGTTCCCATTTCGGCCAAACGGCTGGAGCAAGCGTGGAAGGAAGTGGTCTAACGCTTCGGTACCCGCGCAATGCGGCCGCCGGGTATCGCTGGCTGTCGCCACGAGGCGCGCAAGAAGGTTTTTCGAGCCGGAACGAGCGCGGTTGGCCGCTGCACGGCAAGAAAAGACTAACGGCAAGGCCGGCTTACCTTACAAGCCCTTGGAGGCTGTAGTAACATGCGTCACCTTTATAAAGCCTACTTCAGTAGGCTGCATGGGCCGCGTCGCCGCTAGGCGGCCGGTCGGATGTGGCGCGCCACGACGCCGTGGGACGATTCCACAATACCCCTGACATCGCCTCGGACCACGCGGGGCTCGCCGCGAGCCGTACAACCTACTGAAACCGGCGCTAACAGCGCCATTCAGCGAAGAGCAGGCCATGATCGAGATTAACGGGCTGAGTCATCAAATCGACGACCTTCAAGGGCGCTATGAGGCCCTGAGGGGGTATCTTTGACTATGAAGAGAAGCGTGCGCGGCTAGAAGAGGTCACCCGCGAGCTGGAGCAGCCGGACGTCTGGAACGATCCCGAGCGTGCGCAGGCGCTGGGCAAGGAGCGCGCGCAGCTAGAGGACGTGGTGCTGGTGCTGAGCCGGCTAGGCGGGGCGATCTCCGACGCGGCCGACTTGCTGGAGCTGGCCCGCGAAGAGGGCGACGAGGAGACCATAGAGGCAGTGGCGGCGGATCTGGCGCGTTTCGACAGCGAGCTGGCAACGCTGGAATTCCGTCGCATGCTCTCCGGCGAAATGGACGCCAATAACGCGTTCCTGGACATCCAGGCCGGCTCCGGCGGCACCGAGGCGCAAGACTGGGCCAGCATGCTGCTGCGCATGTATCTGCGCTGGGGCGAGCGGCGCGGCTTCAAGACCGAGCTGGTGGAAATCTCCGACGGCGAAGTGGCCGGTATCAAGAGCGCGACCATCAAGTTCGAAGGCGAGTACGCCTACGGCTGGCTGCGTACCGAAACGGGCGTACACCGTTTGGTGCGCAAGTCGCCGTTCGACTCCGGCAACCGCCGCCATACCAGCTTTGCGTCGGTGTTCGTCTCGCCCGAGATCGATGACGACATCGACATCGAGATCAACCCGGCCGACCTGAAGGTGGACACCTACCGCGCCAGCGGTGCCGGCGGCCAGCACGTGAACCGGACCGAATCGGCTATCCGCATCACGCACATCCCCACCGGCATCGTGGTGGCGTGCCAGAACGACCGCTCGCAGCACAAGAACCGCGCCACGGCCATGAAGCAGCTTCGGGCGAAGCTGTACGAGCTGGAGATGCAAAAGCGCCGCGCCGAGCAGGAAAAGCTGGAGGACAGCAAGGCCGATATCGGCTGGGGCAACCAGATTCGCTCCTATGTATTGGACCAGTCGCGCATCAAGGACTTGCGTACCGGCGTCGAAGTCGGCAATACGCAGGCGGTGCTGGATGGCGATCTGGATCAGTTCATCGAAGCCAGCCTCAAGGCCGGCCTGTAAGTTCGGCATAGTCCGCGGCTAGACAGCGCCTGCCGGTGGGCAAGGCGCTCCGTACGCCGTTTCGTGCGGCCCCAGGGCCCTAGTATTTTTCCGAGCCAGGACAAAGAGATCAGAGCATGAGCAGCCACGACGAGAACAAGCTGATTGCCCAGCGGCGCGAGAAGCTGGCCGCGCTGCGCCAGCAGGGCCAGGCGTTTCCCAACGATTTTCGGCGCGACACTCTCGCCGCCGAGCTGCACGAGAAATACGGCGACTGGGATGCCGAGCAGCTGGAGAATGCGGGCATTCGCGTGGCGGTGGCCGGCCGGATGATGGCCAAGCGCATCATGGGCAAGGCGAGCTTCACGCACCTGCAGGACATGTCGGGGCGCATTCAGCTGTTCCTGACGCGCGATGCGCTGCCCGAGGGGCAGTATCAGGCCTTCAAGGGCTGGGACGTGGGCGACATCATCGGCGGGGTAGGCACGGTATTCAAGACCAAGGCCGGCGAGCTGTCGGTGAAGCTGGAGAGCGTGCGCCTGCTCACCAAGTCCTTGCGGCCGCTACCCGAGAAGTTCCACGGCCTGACCGATCAGGAAATGCGCTACCGCCAGCGCTACGTGGACCTGATCATGAACGAAGAGTCGCGCCGCACCTTTGTGCTGCGCAGCCGCATCGTCTCCTATATTCGCGAGTTTTTGAACCGCCGCGGCTTCCTCGAGGTCGAGACCCCGATGATGCAGCCCATTCCGGGCGGAGCCACCGCGCGGCCCTTCATCACGCACCACAATGCGCTGGATATGCCGCTGTATCTGCGCATCGCGCCGGAGCTCTACCTCAAGCGCCTGGTCGTGGGCGGCTTCGAGAAGGTCTACGAGATTAACCGCAACTTCCGCAACGAGGGGGTGTCCACACGGCACAACCCCGAGTTCACGATGCTGGAGTTCTACGAGGCCTACGCCGACTACAACGATCTGATGGACCTCACCGAGGAGCTGCTGCGCGCGCTGGCTCAGGAGGTGGTGGGCTCGACCAAGATCACCTATCAGGGCGAGACCTTCGATTTCGCGCAGCCGTTCACCCGCATCAGCGTGTACGACGCCATTATCAAGCACAACCCCGAGATCGGCGCGGATGCCCTGGGCAACCTGGAAGGCGCGCGTCAGATCTGCGAGAAGCTGGGCATTCCGGTCAAGGAAAGTTACGGGCTGGGCAAGCTGCAACTGGAGATCTTCGAGAAGACCACCGAGCACAAGCTGCGCAACCCCACCTTCGTAGTGGACTATCCGGTGGAAGTCTCGCCCCTGGCGCGGCCGAAGGATTCCGATCCGTTCCTCACCGACCGTTTCGAGCTGATCGTAGGCGGGCGCGAGATCGCCAACGGCTTCTCCGAGCTCAACGACCCTGAGGATCAGGCCGAGCGTTTCCGTCAGCAAGCGGCCGAGAAGGAGGCGGGCGACGAGGAGGCCATGCATTACGATGCGGACTTTGTGCGTGCCCTGGAGTACGGCTTGCCGCCCACCGCCGGCGAGGGCATAGGCATAGACCGTTTGGTGATGCTGCTGACCGACTCGGCGTCGATTCGCGACGTGTTGCTGTTCCCCGCGATGCGGCCGGAGGCGGACTGAAGTCCGTGCGCGCAGCGCGCTGTCCTGGCAAAGCACGGCCGGCGAAGGAACGCCGGCGCATGGAGCAAGCTCATGGCTTCGTTCAAGGCTAGACAGATCGCTAGGATCAAGGATGCTGTCGCCGCGGCGCGGCTGGCATTGCGGCAAAGCGGTCGCTACGAGCCGCTGGAATTCGCGCGCGTGTTCGTGGCGCATGACGGGGTGCAGCTGCCCGGCGCCACGGCTGATGAGCAAACCCGCCAGCGCGTTGCCCAGGCCGTGCTGCAAAGCCTGCAGGCGGGCGGCCACGCAAGCGACGATGCCGATGTGGCGCGCGAGCTGCGGCGCATCGAGCAGGAAACCGACTGGGTGCGCTACAGCGCCGATGAGCGTGTGGTGGCCTTTCGCCTGGTGCTAGGGCCGCGCTCGCAAGGACTGCCCGCCTGCCAGGCGCTGCTCAAGGAAAGGGGCAGCGGGCTTGGTCCCGGGCTGTTCGGAAAGTACGACATCGTGGTGCTGCCGCCCGAATGCGTGGACTGTCGCTTCGAGCCGGTCTACGAGCACGATCTGGAGTGGTAGCGCTCAAGCTTCGCCAACGCAGCGGTATCGGGTTGGCGGTTCTCTATCCTTCTTACGCTTGCTTCCCGCCCTAGTGCGTCAGCAGACTACGCGCGAGCTCCCGCAAGGTGGAAATGTCGAAGGGCTTGTCGCATAGAGCGGAAACGCCGGCTTGACGGACGGCCGCTAGGCGCGACTGATCCTGCTCCGAGGTGATCATCAATACCGGAAGGTCGGGCTGGGTGCTCACGTGGCGAATGTAGTTGACCAGCTGCTCGCCATCCATTTCCGGCATGTTGTAATCGGTGACCACCAGATCGAACGGCTCGTCGCGAATCAGCTCGGCCGCTTCGCGCCCGTTCTCGGCGAAGGTGAGCCTTTGGAGGCCGATTTGCCGCAGCATTTGTTCGATGTGACGGCGTGACCAGCGGCTGTCGTCCACTACCAGCACCCGCAGCTCTTCCACCTCGATATCGTCCAGTTCGAGCTCTTGGGGAACGAGATATTCGAGGCTCGCATTGAGTGCCCGCGTGAGATCTTCCACTCGGAATGGCTTGGGCAATAGGGCCATGACGCCTGCCTGGCGTACGGGCTCCAGATTTCGCGGATGAGTCTCGCTGGAGACCAGCATGAACGGCACGTCGCGCAGCCTGAGGTCGTCGCGCATGGTGCCGATCAGGTCCGAGCCGGTCATATCGGGGAAGTACATGGCGCTGGCCACAACGTCCGGGATGTGCTGCTGCATGTACTGCAGTGCGTCGGCTCCGGTGCCCACGACTTCGATATGCTGCAGGCCAACGTCGACAAGGTGGTCGCGGATGATCCGCGCCTGGGTTGGCGAAGGCTCTACGAGAAGCAAAGTAAGATCCTGCAGGGACAGGCGCTTGGTCATCCTTCTGGTCCGCGAAAAAGAGAATACTGGAGGAAGTGTACCACCTTGTCGCTTCGTTTGATCCGGTGCCCCGCCCGCCGGGCAGGGCTCTTGGCTGTGGTCGCAGCCGGCCGCATGTTCGGTAGAAACGGTTAAGGACAACAGGGGAGCGGGCATGAGCGACCACGTTTATAAAACCATCGAACTGACCGGATCGTCCACCACTTCCATGGAAGATGCGGTGCGCACCGCGGTGCGCAAGGCGGCCAAGTCTCTTCATAAGCTCCAGTGGTTTCAAGTGGTGGATTCGCGCGGACATATCGTAGACGGCGACGTCAAGCACTGGCAGGTAACGGTCAAGATCGGCTTTACCCTGGACGACTGAGGACCGGCGATGAACAGGCGGGGGAGGCTGGGACTGCTCGTGTTGGCCGCTGGCGCGAGCTTGGGCGTATCCGAAGCCGCAACCTTAAGTGTCGATATGTTCAGCGTAAGCGAGGAGGGCGTGGGGGAGGCTATAGGCACGGTTACGTTGGAAGATTTTGAAGGCGGGTTGTTGCTCACGCCCCAGCTCAAAGGCCTGCCGGCCGGGCCTCGCGGGTTCCATGTGCACGAGCATCCGAGTTGCGAGCCAGCGTCCGGCGACGGGGAGATCAAGCCGGCAATGGCCGCAGGTGGTCACTACGATCCCGAAGGCACGGACAGCCATCAGGGACCATACGGTCAGGGCCACTTGGGCGACTTGCCCATTCTTTACGTGCGCGCCGACGGTAGCGCCAGGGATCCGGTTTTCGCTCCGCGGCTGTCCGTTGAAAAGGTGCGCGGGCGCAGCCTGATGGTGCACTCGGGCGGCGATACCTACAGCGACGAGCCTAAGGACGGCGGTGGCGGCGAACGTGTCGCTTGTGGCCCCATCCCCAAAGAGTAACAGCGAGCGCCGCGCCGGTCAGGCGCGCCCCAGATTCAGCAACTTCGGTTGCGATCCACTCATCGCGGCGAGCGTCAAGCTGCTCGCCGCTGCGCTCCCGACATGCGCAGCGATTTTTCCATCATGCTTCTCGACAAACCGCAGCAAGGTCATGTACTAGATAATGCTCGAGACTCTGACTCTCATGGCCTCATTTGTTGCGAAGAAGCGAGCCGTGTCCGTAGTAAACACCACCTCCAAGAAAACAGCGTTGATTCTCTCCGGCGGCGGCGCCCGGGCGGCTTATCAAGTGGGCGTGCTCAAGGCCGTTTCCGAGATGCTGCCCAAGAGCGCGCATAATCCATTCGCCATTATCTGCGGTACCTCGGCCGGCGCGTTGAACGCGACCGCGTTGGCGGCTCATGCTTCGCACTTTCGAGCCGGCGTGCTGGGGCTGGAGTCCATCTGGAGCAATCTGACGGCCGATCAGGTGTACCGAACGGAAATGACCGGCATATCACAGCGAGCGCTGAAGTGGGCTGGCGCGCTGTTCCTGGGGCGCAACTCGTCGGTACCGCCGATTTCGCTGCTGGACAACGAGCCGCTGCGGCAGCTGATCGGCCGCGTGATTCATTTTGGGCGTATCCAGACGGCTATAGACCGGGGCGACCTGCATGCGCTGAGCGTCACCGCCTCGGGTTATTCCACCGGCGAGTCGGTGAGCTTCTACCAGGGGCATGCGTCTATCAAACCCTGGCGGCGGGCGCGCCGCATCGGGGTGCCGACCTTGCTGACTGCCGACCACTTGCTGGCTTCGGCGGGTATTCCAGTCGTATTCCCGGCGGTGCGGATCGGCGATCAGTACTTCGGCGACGGTTCGGTGCGTCAGCTGGCGCCCATCAGCCCGGCGTTGCATCTAGGGGCCGATAAAGTGCTGGTCATCGGCGTCAGTGCCAGCAACGAGGTGCCGCCCATGACACCGCAGGTGCGCTATCCGTCCGTCGCGCAGATTCTCGGGCACGTGCTCAACAGCGCCTTCGTGGACAGTCTGGAGGGCGATGTGGAGCGCTTGCAGCGCATTAACCGGACGCTGGAGCTGATTCCCGAGGAAAAGCGCCTAGAGGCGAATCTGCGCAAGATCGATGTGCTCCAGATATCGCCTTCTCAGCCGCTGGAGAAGATCGCGGGACAGCATGCCAAGGAACTGCCGCGCAGCATGCGTATCTTCCTGCGCGGCAGCGGCGCCACCTCCAGCTCGGGCTCGACGATCATGACTTACCTGCTGTTCGCCGCCGATTTCTGCCGCGAGCTGATCCGCTTGGGCTACCACGACGCCATGCGTCTAGAGCAGCAAATCCTGCGCTTCCTGGGGTATGACCCGAGCTTGATATACGGGCGGGCAGGGCAGCCGGCGTACGATGTTTGCTGAACAGGCTGCGCCAAATTTCCGACGCGGTACGCACCGATGCGTACCGCCGTTTGGCCTCGCTCCAATAGGCGGCGGCTTACAGCTGCGACTGCAGGTAGTTCTCCAGCCCCAGGCGGTCTATCAGCCCTAGCTGCTGCTCCAGCCAATGGGCGTGGTCCTGCTCCGTGTCGTCCAGCATGGCCACGAGCAGATCGCGGGTCACGTAGTCGCGGATTTGTTCGGCGTAGGCGATGACCTCTTTGAGAGCGCGCGTGACCTCGTACTCGAGCTCCAGGTCGTTGCGCAGCATCTCGGGCACGGTCTTGCCTATTCTTAGCGGCGAGCGCTTGGAGAGGTCGGGGTCGCCCTCCAGGAAGAGAATGCGCTTGATGAGTACGTCGGCGTGCTGGAGCTCGTCGTCGCGCTCGTGGGCGATACGCTCGTAAAGCTTGGTCAGCCCCCAGTTCTCGTACATACGAGAGTGAAGGAAGTACTGGTCGGCCGCAGTCAGCTCGCCTTCCAGCAGCTGATTGAGCATGCCGATCAGCTTGGTGTCGCCCTTCATGAAGCTCCCTCCGCCGTCAGGTCGATACCGGGAATGATACCAGACCGGGCCCGATTCCGCAGCGCAGCAACCCTGGGAGAGGACGTAAACACGCGGGGGCTGGCGGTTGACATCCTCACAATTTTCTCTCATCGCAGCGCCTTCGCAGCGATTCTGTTTGTCCTTCAGTCTGTTAGCCAACGCTTGAGATTCCAGTGGCTCAAGCCCGATATATGGGTTAGACTCTCTGCCGACCCCACAATATATGGTGGTCAGCTGGGAACAGCTTGTGCATTAGTTGTGGATAACTTGTGCCCGAAGGCGGGGAGGGGATCTTGATATGACGACCGCAGCGAAGGTACGCGTGGTTACGAATGCCGTCGCCGAGATACCAGTGCAGGATGCATCGCTGGATATCTGGGACAAGAAATACCGGCTGAAGGCCAAGGATGGTCGCGTGATCGACCAGACCATGGATGACACCTTCAAGCGTGTCGCAAAAGCGTTGGCCGACGTCGAGGAGACCGAAGAGAAGCGGGCCGAATGGGCCGAGCATTTCCTGTGGGCGCTGCGCCGCGGGGCCATTCCGGCTGGCCGCATCACCTCCAACGCAGGCGCCTGGGAGCACAAGCCGGCCACTAGCACCATCAACTGCACCGTTTCCGGCACCATCGGCGACTCGATGAACGATATCCTCGGCAAAGTGCACGAGGCCGGGCTCACCCTCAAGGCCGGCTGCGGCATCGGCTACGAGTTCTCCACCTTGCGTCCGCGCGGCGCGTACGTCTCCGGCGCCGGGGCCTATACCTCCGGCGCGCTGTCCTTCATGGACATCTACGACCGCATGTGCTTCACCGTGTCCTCCGCCGGTGGGCGCCGCGGCGCGCAGATGGCCACCTTCGACGTTGGCCACCCCGATGTGCTCGAGTTCATTCGCGCCAAGCGCGAGAACGGCCGCCTGCGCCAGTTCAACCTCTCGCTGCTGATCACCGACGAGTTCATGCAGGCGGTGAAGAACGATGCCGACTGGCCGCTGGCTTTCCCGGTGACCAGGAAGGAAGTCGAGGAAGACAAGCTGGATCTGAGCGATCCCAACAAGGTGATTTGGCGCGAGTGGCCGCAAACCGAGGACTACGTGCTCAACGAGCAGGGCCAGGTGGCCTGCCGGATCTACCGGGTTATCAAGGCCCGCCGGCTGTGGGACCTGATCATGTCTTCCACCTACGACTTCGCTGAGCCCGGTTTCATTCTCATCGACCGCGTCAACGAGATGAACAACAACTGGTTCTGCGAGGATATTCGCGCGACCAACCCCTGCGGCGAGCAGCCGCTGCCACCATACGGCGCATGCCTGCTCGGTTCGGTGAACCTGACCAAGTTCGTCAAGGATCCGTTCACCGAGAACGCACGCTTCGACTGGGACGAGTACCGCAAGGTCGTCGCGATCTTTACGCGCATGCTCGATAACGTGGTGGAAATCAATGGCCTGCCGCTGGAGCAGCAGCGCCAGGAGATCATGCGCAAGCGCCGTCACGGCATGGGCTTCCTGGGCCTGGGCTCCACGCTCACCATGCTGCGCATGAAGTATGGCGATCGGCAATCGGTGGAGTTCACCGAGCGCGTTGCCAAGGAGATGGCCCTGGTGGGCTGGCGGGTAGGGCTGGAACTGGCCGAGGAGAAGGGCCCCGCGCCCATCATGAACGAGGACTACATCGTCACCCGCGAAATGCTGGCCAAGCGCCCCGAGATGGCGAAGGACGGCTACAAGGTGGGCGACAAGGTCAAGGGCCGCGTGCTCTGGGCCAAGTATTCGCGCTACATGCAGCGCGTTGCCGAGGTCGATCCGGAGTTGGTGGAAAAGCTGGCCGAGAAGGGCGCGCGTTTCACGCACCACACCTCCATCGCGCCTACCGGCACGATCTCGCTCAGCCTGGCCAACAACGCCAGCAACGGCATCGAGCCGAGCTTTGCGCATCAGTACTCGCGCAACGTGATCCGCGAAGGCAAGAAGACCAAGGAAAAGGTGGAGGTGTACTCGCTGGAGCTGCTGGCCTACCGGCACTTCATCGACCCCAACGCCACGGCTGACTCCGGTCTGCCGGATTACTTCATCACCGCCGACGACATCTCCCCCAAGGAGCATGTGGACATTCAAGCGGCGGCGCAGAAGTGGGTGGACTCCTCGATTTCCAAGACGGCCAATGTCCCCACGGACTACCCGTACGAGAAGTTCAAGGACATTTACCACTATGCCTATGAGCAAGGCTTGAAGGGATGCACTACGTTCCGTTTCAACCCTGAGGCTTTCCAGGGCGTGCTGGTGAAGGAGAAGGATCTGGAAGCCACTACTTACAGGTTCCAGCTCGAAGACGGCAGCTGGATCGAGGCCAAGGGTAACGAAGAGATCGAGTACGACGGCGAGGTCCACACCGCTGCCAACCTCTTCGATGCGCTCAAGGAAGGCTACTACGGCAAGTTCTAAGGCTGGGGGATAGGAACATGGCAATCAAGATCACCAAGAAGATCGTTGGTTACGAGGTCGCCAAGCCGGACGAGCCGGAGAAGACGGCGCAGCCTAAGGCCGAAGAGAAGCCCATTGAGCATATGCACGAGCTTTTCCAGCGACCGGAAGTGCTCGTCGGGCAGACGTACAAGATCAAAACGCCGCTTTCCGAGCATGCGCTGTACGTCACCATCAACGACGTGATCCTTAACAAGGGCACACCGCAGGAAGTGCGCCGGCCGTTCGAGATCTTCATCAACTCCAAGGCCATGGAGCACTTCCAGTGGATCGTCGCGCTCACGCGGATTATCTCCGCGGTGTTCCGTAAGGGCGGCGACTGCACCTTCCTGGTCGAAGAGCTCAAGAGCGTGTTCGATCCCAAGGGCGGCTACTTCAAGCGGGGCGGCAAGTTCATGCCGTCGCTGGTGGCCGAAATCGGCGACGTGATCGAACAGCACATGAAGTACATCGGCCTGCTGGAGCAGGACGCGCTGGACGAGCACCAGAAGCAGTTCATCGCCCAGAAGCGCGCCGAATTCGAGGCCAAGCAGGCCGCTAATCAGGAAGCTAGCGCCAGCGGGAGCAGCAGCTCGAACTTCCCCGACGGGGCGCAGCTTTGCGGCAAGTGCAATACCCAGGCGATGGTGATGATGGATGGGTGCATGACTTGCCTGAACTGCGGGGATAGCAAGTGCGGCTAATGCCCCACAAGTGATTTTCGCCTAACGAAAGCGCCGCCCTGTGTGGCGCTTTTGCGTTTCGTATCGGGCTGTATCAGAGGCCTGCAAACCCTTCTGTCGCAGCAACTCCATTACCGCAGATCACTCCTTACTCCTAATCGGGACGACCCACGCCTGGGCCTGTCGGTCGGGCCGGCCGAGTCGGAGGGCTTCTGGACGGCGTTCTTGCGCGCTCGGGTGGCCCGGGGGCTCAAGGGCGCGCGCTTGGTCGTCTCCGACGCGCACGAGGGGCTGAAGAAGGCCATCGCCACCGTGCTCACCGGCGCCGGCTGGCAGCGCTGCCGGGTGCACTTCATGCGCAACGTGCTCTCGCAGGTCCCGCGCGCCCATCAGCCGCGATCTCGGCGGCGGTGCGTACCGCCTTTGCCCAACCGGATCAGGCGACGACCAAGCGCCAATGGCGGCAGGCAGCCGGCGGCCTGCGTGAGCGCTTCCCCAAAGCCGCCCGCTGCATGGACAGCGCCGAGGAGGACGTCCTGGCGTTTATGGCTTTCCCGAAGGAGCACTGGCCGAAGATTGCCTCCACCAACTGACTGGAGCGATTGAACAAGGAGATCAAGCGGCGTAGCAACGTCGTCGGCATCTTCCCCAACAACGCCGCCGTCACCCGCCTGGTCGGCGGCGTGCTGCTGGAGCACAACGATGAGTGGCAAGTCAGCCGACGCCACCTCAGCCTAGCCAGCCTCCGGCCACTGCTGAAGACCGAAGAGGAGACGGAGAAACTAATCTACGATAACGCCGCGTAGTAGCTTGCGAAGACCACGGTGGCCTAAACTGCAGTTACATCACTTGGCGGGACACTACCCTTGTCGGACCCTGGTCTGATCATTCCGCGTCGGCATACCGGCTCGTTTTGGAGCTCGTGGCAGAGGAACGGCGCTCGCGGCCCGGCTGGCTCGGTACAAGAACCGCGTAGAGGCAACACACAGGTTGCTGCGCAGGCATGTTGCAGAGTGCCGCTTTGCGTAGCGGGGGATGCATGAGCCTTTGGGATATCGTTTTTGCTTTCTTGGCACCGCCACCGACGGTACGTAGGCGCTCACCGGCGCCTGCACGGCGCGGGCATAGATCAACGCCAGTCGTCAGCACAGGGTATGAGCCTGGCGAGT
>CAYWPG010000027.1:0-51997 GCA_964460035.1 uncultured Alkalilimnicola sp. | reverse complement strand
ACGCTGAGCGACTGACTCAACTACCGGCTCGCACACAGAATTCAGGACACTCCCGCACTGAGGCCCGTTCTCATCGGATCGCACCTGCGTTGGCGCTGCGCATGATCCGGCGCATGGCAGCGCCAACTGTCTTGCCTCCTGGTCCGCTCGCCGCATACCGCGACTCGGCGCGGCCGCACCGCAATTAGCCGGCTGCGCCTGCCCGCGCCGGCGAGTTGAACGACGAAGGCGCATCCGCAGCCCTCGTCAACTCCTTGTCACCTACCCGCCTCCGTTCTGTCGTCTCTTCGTCATGCTGCTGCAATGCCGCCGGTGCATTGTCTGTCCTCGTCCAGGCCCCTGAATAAGAGGATGCATGATGCACCAGAACGAGAACGCTTCTGTCTCCACTTTCGACAACGGCGACGAGCCTTGCTGCAACCACTCCGACAACCCGACCTTTGCCAGCATCCTGGAAACGCGGCTAGCGCGCCGTACCATCCTCAAAGGCAGCTTAGGCGCTGCGATGGTCGGTCTGTTCGGCATCGGATTGAGCGCCTGCGGCAGCGACGATAACAAGAAGAAAGACCGCAATGTCCCGGGCGGCGGCGAGCAACCGCTGCTCGGTTTTCAGCCTATTCCAACCAGCGAGGCGGACACCATCGTCGTGCCGCCCGGCTATCGCTATCACGTGCTAGCGCCGTGGGGCACGCCGATCGCCGGCACCTACCCTGCGTTTTCCATTAACAACACCGGCGCAGAGCAAGCCATGCAGGTCGGCATGCACCACGATGGCATGCACTTCTTCCCCATTGAAGGCAGTTCCGCCGACGGCTTGCTGGTGATGAACCACGAGTACGTCGAACCGCGTTTCCTGCACGCCTCCCATCGAGGCAAGGCGCTAAGCAGCAGCGCTTTCCTGGATGCCAGCGGCGAGATCTGGAACAACGCGACCAGCACGGCACGCAACGCCGACGAAGTCCTCAAGGAGCTGAACGCCCACGGTGTCACTATCGTCCGTATCCGCAAAGGCATCGACGGGCGCTGGGCCGTGCAGCCCGATGCGCTAAACCGCCGCATCACCGGCCTCACGCCCATGGAGCTGACCGGACCCGTGCGTGGCGACGACAAGGTGAAAACCAAGTACAGCCCGAGCGGTACCATGACACGGGGCACGCTGAACAACTGCGCGCATGGCGTTACTCCGTGGAACACCTACATGATGGCCGAGGAAAACTGGGCCGGATACTTCCACAACAACGACGCCAAACCGCCGCGGGAGCATGCCCGTTATGGCGTCAGCACGGCGAATCGGGGACGTTACGCGTGGGAGAAGGCGGAAGGCGGCGCGGATGAGTTCATCCGCTTCAACGCCACGGCAACCGGCGCCAGCGCCACCGACGACTATCGCAACGAGCCGAACTGCTTCGGCTGGATGGTAGAGGTCGACCCCTTCGATCCGAACTACGTGCCGAAAAAGCGCACGGCGCTGGGACGCTTCGCTCACGAAGGCGTGGTGTTCGCACCGGCGCAGGAAGGCAAGCCGGTAGTCTGCTACTCGGGCGACGACGCCACCAACGAGTACATCTACAAGTTCGTCAGCCGCAAAAACTTTTACGCCGCGACCGCCAAGACCGACAATCTGTTGGACGAAGGCACCCTGTATGTGGCCAAGTTCAATGACGACGGCACCGGCGAATGGATTCCGCTGATACATGGCCAGAACGGTCTGACCGCCGATGCGGAAATACCCTTCGTCAGCCAGGCCGATGTACTGCTGAACACCCGCCTGGCTGCCGACGTGGTCGGCGCCACCAAAATGGATAGGCCGGAATGGGGCGCGGTGGACCCGAAGACCTTCGACGTCTACTTCACCCTGACCAACAACACGGGCCGTAGCGAAGCCAATGAGCACGCGCCCAATCCGCGCGGCCCCAACCAGCACGGCCACATCATTCGCTGGACCGAAGCCGGCGGCGATCCGGCGGCGACGACCTTCCAATGGGAAATCTTCGTGCTGGCCGGCGACGACGGCGACAGCGGCGTCTCCAAGAACCGCGGCTATGACCTCAAGGGCGACCCGCTGGATGCGAGCAACATCTTCTCCGCCCCCGACGGTCTATGGTTCGATCCGGCAGGACGCTTGTGGATACAGACCGATATAGGCGAAGGCTCGCAGAACAGCGGTATCCACAAAGTGTTCGGCAACAACCAGATGCTTTGCGCCGATCCGGTCACCGGTGAGATTCGCCGTTTCCTCACCGGCCCGCTGGGCCAGGAGATCACCGGCGTGGTCACCACTCCGGACATGCGTACCATGTTCATCAACGTACAGCATCCGGGAGCGACCACCACCCCCGCACAGTGGGCAGCGGGCATAACCCGGGGCTCTTGGCCTGACCACGATCCGCTCAACCTGCCGCCGCGTTCTGCCACGGTCGTAATCTGGAAAGAGGACGGCGGCGTCATCGGGTCCTGACAGCCCCTCGCCACAATCGCCACAAGCCCCGGGCAGCCGCCCGGGGCCGCTGTTCGACAAGGAGCACGGATAATGGGTATTAGCGGCATTAGCGTAGGCTCGCTGCTGGTGATTCTGCTGATCGTCGTACTGCTGTTCGGAACCAAGCGGCTACGCACCATAGGCAGCGACCTGGGAGGCGCGCTGAACGGCTTTCGCAGGGCTCTCAAAGAAGGCGAAGAGGCAAGCGAGGCCGTCAACGCGACGCTGCAGCTCGAGCGCGACCTGCCGGCAGGGCAGCCCCAGACGTCGGCTGCCGAACGCAGCGCGTCCTAGAGCACTCTTCTTTTGCTTGGCACCGGCCTTGGCGCCAGCCCAAGGCCGATGACTGCAGCAACGCCTAATACTAATAGAGAATGCGCAAGGCTCCGGGGACCACCCGAAACTCGCTGATGCCGCCGGCAAAAGCCTCGCCGTCGGTCTCCAGCGGCGGCGGCTCGCCCAGCGGCTCTATGCGCACCCTGGTAGCGCGCGTCCATTGCACGAAAGGCGCGTTGAGGTGAGCGCCTGCGTACAGATGCGGCAAATACGGCAACAGGCGCAGCACGGGCGCAGCGCGCACCAGCACTACGTCGGCCAGCCCATCGTCGCTGCGCGCATGCGGTGCGATGCGCATCCCGCGCGCGAAGGCGCTGCCATTCGCCACCGCGACCAGAATTAGCTTGCCGTCGTACCAGAGCTCATCGTCCACATAGACGCGGGCATAGGTGGGTTCGAAGCGCGCCAGCACCTTGAGCGCGGTCCACAGGTAGGTACCGGCCCAGCGCTTGGGCAACTTGTTCACCTCGGCCGCCACCAACCCCGACAGCCCCATGGAGCCTATGTTCACCACCCACCTGGCCGTCCCGCTCTGTTCCACGCGCAGCACGTCATAGGGCCGCGGGTTCACGCCCAGCGCACGCTCCAGCGCTTCTTGCGGTTTGGCTCGCATGTCCAGCCCGCGCGCGGTATCCGAACCGCTGCCCACCGGCACCAGCCCGAGCGCCGCCGCTGTGCCGCTGTCCAGCACCACGCTGGCGGCGTGATTGACCGTGCCGTCACCGCCGATCGCGATGACCCGCTTTACCCGCTCATCGAGCAAGGCCAGCAGCTGCCGGCGCGCCTCTCGCGGGTCGGGGCAGTCCACACAGGTTACCCGTCGCAACGCGCCGATCTGATCACGCAACTGATGCCACACCCGACCGGCTCGTCCCGAGGCGGCCCGCGGATTCACCACGAAGACGACGTCATCCAACGTTTCTCCCCCCTGTCGATCTGCTTACGGCTCAATACTTATACATATAGCGACCGCCGTGCCGCGCAGTAGAACGTAACATGACCGTCCGCCCTCCAAGCGTGAAGTCAACGCCGTTACCCCTTGCCGAAACAAGTAACCACCTCCATGGGACCTAGTGTTCTTCCTCGCCCCTTACGGGAGAGGGGCCGCAGTGGAGGGCGAGAAGCAAGGAAAGCGACCTATCCACCCTTCGCGAACGAAGCCCCCTCCCCTCTTCCCCCGCGGGAGAGAGGTCCAGGAGGTGGGGGGGAGGTACTAACCCCCCAATACCGTATAATCAACCGTTTTCCACCTCCCTGGTGAAGGAGCAGTAATGACGGAGCGGCTGGCTCGCCTGAAGTCCGACCTTGCGCAGCGCATCCTCATCCTGGACGGCGCGATGGGGACCATGATTCAGGGCTACCGGCTCACAGAAGCCGATTTCCGTGGCGAACGCCTCCGAGATCATCCCACCGATCTCAAAGGCAACAACGACCTGTTAGCGATCACTCGCCCCGACGTACTCAAGGCCATACATCGCGCATACCTGGAAGCCGGCGCCGATATCATCGAGACGAACACGTTCAGCTCGACCCGGGTTGCGCAAGCCGACTACGGGCTGGAGCACCTGGTCTATGAGCTCAACGTGGAGTCGGCCCGCATCGCACGCGAAACGGCGCAGGAAGTCGAACGCGAGACCGGCGTACCGCGTTACGTGGCCGGCGCGATGGGTCCGACCACGCGCACGGCCTCTATGAGTCCAGACGTCAACGACCCGGGCTTTCGCAACATCACCTTCGACGAGCTGCGCGATGCCTACTACGAGCAGGCCCGCGGCCTGATCGACGGCGGCGTGGATCTGCTGCTGCTGGAAACCATCACCGACACGCTGAACACCAAGGCGGCGCTGTTCGCTATCGATCAGCTGTTCGAGGAGATAGGCCGGCGGCTGCCTATCATGATCTCCGGCACCATCGTGGACCAGTCCGGCCGCACCCTCTCCGGCCAGACCACGGAGGCGTTCTGGAACTCCATACGGCATGCGCAGCCGCTTACGGTGGGCCTGAACTGTGCGCTGGGCGCCGAGCAGATGCGCCCGTTCGTGAAAGAGATCAGCCGGGTCGCGGACACGTACGTCGCCATTTACCCCAATGCCGGCCTCCCCAACGAAATGGGCGAGTACGACCAGAGCCCCGAGCATATGGCCCGTTATATCAAGGGCTTTGCCGAAGAGGGCTTGCTGAATATCGTCGGCGGCTGCTGCGGCACCACGCCGGAGCACATTCGCGCCATGGCTGAGGTGGTCAAGAACTACCCGCCGCGCCAGATTCCCGAGCTGCCGGTAGAGATGCGCCTGGCAGGGCTGGAGCCGTGCAACATCGGCCCTGACAGCCTGTTCGTCAACGTCGGCGAACGCACCAACGTTACCGGCAGTGCCCGCTTTCGCCGCCTGATCAAGGAAGGCAACTATGCCGAAGCGCTGGACGTTGCCCGCGAGCAAGTAGAGAACGGCGCGCAGGTGATCGACGTCAACATGGACGAGGGCATGCTCGACTCCAAGCAGGCGATGATCACCTTTCTCAACCTCATCGCCTCCGAGCCGGACATTGCCCGCGTACCGATCATGATCGACTCCTCCAAGTGGGAGGTAATCGAAGCGGGTCTGAAGTGCATACAAGGCAAAGGCATCGTCAACTCCATCTCCATGAAGGAGGGCGAAGCGGCCTTCATCGAGCATGCCAAACTGTGCAAGCGCTACGGCGCGGCCATTGTGGTAATGGCCTTCGACGAGCAGGGCCAGGCCGACACGCTGCAGCGGCGTATAGAGATCTGCTCGCGCGCGTACAAGCTGCTCACCGAGGTTGTCGACTTCCCGCCCGAAGACATCATCTTCGACCCTAACATCTTCGCGGTGGCCACCGGGCTGGAGGAGCACAACAACTACGGCGTGGATTTCATCGAAGCCACGCGCTACATCAAGGCGAACCTGCCCCACGCCAAGGTCTCCGGCGGGCTCTCCAACCTCTCGTTCTCGTTCCGCGGCAACGATCGCGTGCGCGAGGCCATGCACTCGGCCTTCCTCTATCACGCCATCAAGGCCGGCATGGACATGGCTATCGTCAATGCCGGCCAGCTCGAAGTGTATGAAGAGATAGACCCGGAGCTGCGCGAGGCGGTAGAGGATGTGATCCTCAACCGTCGACCGGATGCCACCGAACGGCTGCTCGAACTGGCCGAGCGGTACAAGGGACAGGCTGGCCGGGAGCGGGTGGAGGATCTTTCCTGGCGCGAGCTGCCCGTTGCGAAACGGCTGGAGCATGCCCTGGTCAAGGGCATTACCGAGTACGTCGATCAGGACGTGGAGGAAGCCCGTCAGGCCTATGCACGCCCCATCGAGGTGATCGAAGGTCCGCTGATGGACGGCATGAACGTGGTCGGCGACCTGTTCGGCGCCGGCAAGATGTTCCTGCCCCAGGTGGTGAAATCCGCGCGCGTCATGAAGAAGGCGGTGGCCTATTTGCTCCCGTTCATCGAAGCCGAGAAAAAGCCCGGCGACGACGAACGTGCCAAAGGCAGGATCTTGATGGCCACCGTAAAGGGCGACGTGCACGACATAGGCAAGAACATCGTCGGGGTGGTGCTGCAGTGCAATAACTACGAGGTCGTGGACCTTGGGGTGATGGTGCCGGCCGAGAAGATCCTCGCCACCGCCAAAGAGCAGCAGTGCGACATCATCGGCCTGTCGGGGCTGATTACGCCCTCGCTGGACGAGATGGTCAACGTGGCCAAGGAAATGCAGCGCCAGGGGTTCACCATCCCGCTACTGATCGGCGGCGCCACCACCTCGCGCGTGCACACCGCCGTGAAGATCGCGCCTCATTACGACGGCGATGTGGTCTACGTGAAGGACGCCTCGCGCGCAGTGGGCGTGGTCTCCAACTTGCTCAGCGATACCTTGGCCAAGGACTTCTCCGCTCAGATCCGCAGCGAGTACGCGAAGGTGCGCGAGCAGCACGCCAGCCGGCAGAAGAAGAGCAAGTGGTTGACGATAGAGGCGGCGCGCGCGAACCGCACGGCCATCGACTGGGCGAGTTACCAGCCGCCCCAACCGGCCAAACCCGGCATTCATGTTATCGACGATGTGTCCTTGGAGACGCTTGTCGGCTACATCGACTGGTCGCCCTTCTTCCATGCCTGGGAACTGGCGGGCAGCTATCCTAAGGTCCTCGATGACCCTGCCATCGGCGAACACGCCCGCAAGCTCTTCGCCGACGCTCAGGCCATGCTCGCGCGCATCGTCGATGAGCGTTGGCTGCGTGCTCGCGCCGTGATCGGCCTGTTCCCGGCCAACGCGGTAGGCGACGACACAGAGCTGTACACCGACGACTCGCGCCGCAAGGTCCTGCTTACCCTGCATCACCTGCGGCAGCAAAACGAGAAGCCGGCCGGCCGCCCTAACCAGTCGCTGGCGGACTTCGTCGCGCCCAAGGAAACGGGCCTGCCGGACTGGATGGGGGCATTCGCCTGCACCGCGGGCATAGGCATAGACGAGCACGTAGCCCGCTTCGAAGCCGACCACGATGACTACAGCGCCATCATGCTGAAGGCGCTGGCAGACCGTCTTGCCGAAGCCTTCGCCGAGTACCTGCATGAGCGCGTGCGCAAGGAGTACTGGGGTTACGCAGCGGACGAGCAGCTGGATAACGACGCGCTGATCGCCGAGCAGTACCGCGGCATTCGCCCAGCGCCGGGCTATCCGGCATGCCCCGACCACACCGAAAAGGCCCAGCTCTGGAAGCTGCTCGATGTGGAAGAGCGAACCGGCATCCGCATCACGGACAGTTTTGCCATGGTGCCGACAGCAGCGGTCAGCGGCTGGTATTTCGCGCATCCCGAATCGCGCTACTTCGGAATCGGGCGCATATATCGCGATCAGGTAGAGGACTACGCGCGCCGTAAGGGCATGAGCGTACGCGAAGCCGAAAGGTGGCTGGCTCCCAACCTGGGCTACGAACCGGAAGACTAAGGGATGCCATAACGGCGCAATACAGCGGGCCAGCCCCCGCTCTTCGGAACCGCCCCCTGCAAAGGGCTAGCGTCCCAAGGGCGGGGCCGGCCCGCAATCAAGCCCGAACCGGCACCTGGCTCAGGCGTTCTCCGCCACCGCCTCTCCGGCTGGAGCTATGCCGCTCTCCATGGCGGCGGCAGAGACTGCTATCGTCGGTGCGGGCTTCCGCCGTGGCAGGCGGCGCATGCTGGACACCACCTCATAGGCCAGTCCCAGGAAGGCATTGAAGCGCGTGGCCCGGAAGATGAAGACCCGCGTGGAAATACGCCGCCGCGGCGCCTTGGCTTCGCGCACATGCCGCAGCAGCACCTTCGCGACGAGCAAGCGTGCCAGCGCCGAGATAAGGAACACGCTCAGCAAGGGCGTGGCCAGATCACCTGAGGTGAAGATGGGGCTCATGGACGGCACCAGCTTGAGCAAAGCCACGCCGAGCATGCTGCCCAAGAACACGCTCGCGGCCACCAGCACGCCGTGGAAAGCGGAGTAGCTGACCCGCTTGGCGGAGGGCACCAGCTCGAAGAGCAGGTTGCCCGAGCTCAGGCTGAAACTGCCCCAAGCCAGACCCGCCATACACTGCGCGCCGAGCAGGAACCAGAAGCTATCGCTTACCAGCCACAGCACCGGCGCCAGCGGCAGCAACAGGCCCGACACTGAGAGAATAAGGCGGTTGCCGAACACATCGGCGATGCGCCCCCAGTAGTTCAGCGTCAGAAACTGGACGAGCACCGACGCGCCGGTAGCCACCATCAGCTGCAGGTAGCTGAACTCCAGCACGCGCAACATGTAGATCGCGAACAGCGGGCCGGAGATCGCGACCGCGCCCTGCATGAGCACCACATATAGAGAGAACCAGGGCGCACCGTTGGCGCACACGCTCCGCCACCACGCCCGGTCCACCCGCACGGAAGGCTCTTCGTGCTTGCGCCGCGGCTCGTGCATCCGGCTCAGATACCAGGCCGACACCAGTCGCATCAGGGATGCGAAGGTGAAGATGATGATGAAACCGATAGCGGCCTGTTGCAGCGTATCGGTGACGTGCAGTACCAGGCCGCCTGCCACCAGGGCGCAAAAGGAGGTGACCGTAGTCAGCTGCGTGCGCATACCGAAAAAGCGGCCGCGCTTCTTCTCAGGCACCAGATCGCCGATCAGGCTGGTCCATAGCGGCACGGTGAATTGCCCGCAAAAGAAATACACCGTTACCAGTAACAGCAGCAACGGCACCGCATAGCCCGGCAATTGCAGCACCGACGCTTTCTCGGGGAGCACGATGGTCATGGCTACCAAGAGCAGCCAGATCGCTGCCTGCATAACGGCGCCGATCACTATCATCGGCTTGCGCTGGCCGTTGTTGCGGCTCAGCCAAGCGGCCAGAAGCTGGCCCAGCGCGCCAAGCAATGCCGGCAACGTCGCTATCAGGGCAACCTGAGAAGCGCTTGCCTTGAAGAACATGGCGAAAGCGGAGAGATAGGTTTCCGCGCTTCCTACCATAGCGGAGCTCGCCATCCCATCACGCACCGAGTGCTTTAGCGAGCGGTCGACTTTCGGGTTCTTCGAGTACTGCATTTGTGACAATCCATTGAGCACAAGGCCGGCGTTACGCAGGCCGCAGGAGTGAAGCAACGGACGCCATGGTGGGATTTTCGGGAAGGCGCGACTGTGACGCAGTACCGTTACAGGCATTCCCTAAAACGAGTTGCCTAAGCTGTGCGGCAGCGCACAATCACAGCGAAGGGAGGGGAACTTTCGGCCGGTCCGGCGGCCTATTCAGTAGCGATTCTGCGCCTGTATGCCGGGGGCCGAAAAGTTATGCCCGGCAGGCGACAAGGCGCGGCATGCGGGCGCCAGCCGAACAGAACGCGAGAGGTTTTCATAGGAAATCGTGCTGACGGGAACGATCAGGCTCGGCTGCACAGCCCGATCTCCTTGGCCGGGCGATCGAAGGCTTGCGCGGCTCCGCGCAGCGCGGGCTGATCGGCATCAATCACGTAGCTGGGCACGGCCGCCAAATACTCGCTGAAGCGCCCGCGGTGCTCGAACGCGGCCCGAAAGGGAGAGCTTGCGAAGTAGTCGCCCAGCTTGGGCACGATGCCCCCACCTATGTAAACGCCGGCGCGCGCTCCCAGGGTCAGCACCAGGTTGCCCGCCGCCGTCCCGAGTATAGAGCAGAACATCTCCAGCGCCTCGACGCAGATCGGACAACGCCGGGTCAACGCCCGCTCGCTGATCTCGGGCGGCTGCAGCGGCTCGGCCGCTTCCCCACGCACCTCGGCCAGCGCCGAATAGATATTGACCAAGCCTGGTCCCGATACCAGACGCTCGACCGATACGTGCCCGAAACGCCGGCCCAGCACGGCCAGAATCTCGGCCTCGCGCGGCGTCGCCGCGCCGTAGGTAACGTGACCGCCTTCGCTGTGCAAAGGGATCAACCTATCGCCGGCGGGAATCAGGCCCGAGACTCCCAGCCCGGTGCCCGGCCCTATCAGCGCAATCGGCGTTCCAGGCACGGGCTTGCCGCCACCCACTTGCCGCAGCTCCGTCGGCTGCAGCAGCGGGATGGCCAACGCCAGCGCCGTGAAATCGTTTACCACGCGCAACTCGTCCAGCCCTAGGCGCGTTCGCGTTTCGCCCAGCGCGAAAGACCAGACATGATTGGTCATCTTCACACGATCGCCGGTAAGCGCTGTGGCCACCGCGATGACGGCTTGTCGCGGACGCACACCCATGGGGGCCAGATACTCCTCCACGGCATCCTCCAAGCGTGCGAAATCCGCACAGCGCAGCTTCCGGACCTCATGCACCTGTCCATCGCGCACTAAAGCGAAGCGGGCATTGGTCCCGCCGATATCCGCCACTAGCCTGGGAGTATCTGTCGCCGTCATCGATCCCTATGCCTGCAGCTGGTCGGTGTACAAACATGATGGCAACGGCGTGCCCGTACAAAGGCTGCCGCACCGAGTCGGCCCTTAGCGTGCGCCATGGCCGCCTACGGAGACGGCTCTTAGCCCCGCAAGCGCCGCCTCAGCAGCACTAGCGCAACCCCAAAACCCACCAGCGCATAAGCGGTCACCACCGCCAGGTGCAGCGCTACTGAGCCGACCTCGCCGCCCACCATCAGCGGCCGAATCACCGCCACCACGTGCGCCAGCGGCAGCAACATCGTCAGCTGCGCCACGGCCTCCGGCAGCGTATCCAGCGGGAAAAACACGCCGCTCAACAGGAACATGGGCGTGATGATCAGCGTAAAGTAATACATGAAGAAGTCGTAGCTATGCGAGAGCGCCGTCACCACCATTGCCAGTGAGGCGAAGCAAATGCCCGCCAGCAGAACGACCGGCAACGCCAGCAGCGCCTCCCACCCCGCCACCAGGCCCAGCAGCGCGGCCACTATCAGGATAGCGGCCGAATTGATCAGCGCCTTGGTGCCGGCCCATAGCACTTCGCCCATCAGCACATCCTCGACCTCCAGCGGCGCGTTCATCATCGCGTTCCAGGTCTGCTGCATCTCCATGCGCGTGTAGCCGGAATACATGGCCTCGAAGCTGGCGGCGGTCATCGCACTGGAGCAGACTATACCCGAGGCCAGGAACACCATGTACGGCAGGCCATCGACCTCCCCCACCAGCAAGCCGAAGCCGTAGCCCAGGGCAAGCAGATAGAGCAGCGGCTCGCCGAAGTTGCCTAGCAGGGAAGGCACCATCAGTTTGCGCCAGACCAGAAAGTTGCGCCGCCACACGGCCAAGAAACGCAGTCTTGGCAAAGAAGCCGTCAGTTCCATCGGATTGTCCCTATTGCATCAGTCGCGCAAGGCGCGCCCGGTCAGCTTGAGAAACACGTCTTCCAAATTGGCCGGCCGGAACAGATAACGCTCCCCCACCGCTGCCGCGGCAACCTGGCGCACTCGCTCGCCCTCATGCCCGTAAATCAGCACCGTCTCGCCCACATGCTCTATGCGCACGCCATCGGTGTCGCGAGGCTGCGCGAGCCACTGATTGGCCGCATGTCCCCGCAACTCGGCAACATTAGGCTCGATATGGGTGCGGATCAGCGCCGCCGGGCTATCGCAGGCGACCACCCGTCCCGCCTCCATGATCGCCGCGCGGTCGCATAGCCGCTCGGCCTCTTCCATGTAATGCGTGGTCAGAATCAAGGTGCGCCCTTCGTTGATCAGCCGGTGCATCCGCTCCCAGATGTGTTGCCGCGCCTGCGGATCCAGGCCCGTGGTCGGCTCGTCCAGCACCAGCAGGGCGGGGTCGTTGACCAGCGCCCGCGCCAGTGTCAGCCGCCGCTTCATCCCTCCCGAGAGCGCCTGAATGGGCGCCGCGGCCCGCTCCGTGAGCTGGGCGAACTCCAGCAGCGCCTGCAACCGCTGCTCCAGCCAACGGCCGCGCAGCCCGAAGTAGCTCGCGTAGGTCTGCAGGTTCTCGAGCACGGTGAAGTCCGGATCCAGGTTATCGAACTGCGGCACCACCCCGGCCCGCTGCCGCATCTGCCGCGCCTGCGCCGGCACGGGCATGCCCAGCACTTCTATGCTGCCTGCGCTAGGGGGCGTGAACCCCATCAACATCCGCAACGTGGTGGTTTTGCCCGCCCCGTTCGGCCCCAGCAAGCCGAAACATTCTCCAGGGCGAATGTCCAAGTCTATGCCGTCGACCACTGTCTGGCTGCCGTAGGTCTTGGTCAGCCCGCGTACGCGCACAATGGATTCGCGCTGAGCCGCGGCCGTGCCGGACGAGCAATAGGGGGCGCCTGCTTTCATAAGTTCACTGTTTTCCCGCATTCGTCATAGCATCCTCTAACGAGCATATCGCCACATCCGGACCATTAACTACGGCCTCGGCAACGCCCATAATCGCGTCATGCAACACCCTACCCTACATATTCTCGGCGCCGGCAGCATGGGCCTGTTGCTGGCCGGCCATCTGCAACGCTTGCTGCCGGTGGTGCTGCTGCGGCGTGCCGGCACCGCCCGGAGCACGCTGGAACTCGCTTTGCAGGACAAGGAACGGCGCGAGCGGTGCCTGCTCGAGCAAGTGGGCACGGACCTCGCCACCGCGCCTATCCGCCAGCTGATCGTATGCACCAAGGCCTACGACGCCGCTGCCGCGGTGGAATCGGTACGCCGCTGTCTGGCAACCGATACGCGCATTCTGCTCATGCAAAACGGGATGGGCAGTCAGCAGGCGGTAGCCGCCGCTTTCCCCGAGCTATCCGTTTACGCCGCCAGCTCCACCGAAGGGGCTTACCGGCCCGCCCCCGATACGGTTGTCCATGCTGGCCGCGGCATCACCCGCATCGGCCGGCTTCAGGGCGCCGCGCACGACTGGACGGCGCTGTTCAAGGCGGCCGGGCTCGCCGCCGAAACGGCCGAACCCATAGAATGGCATCTTGCCAACAAACTGCGCGTCAACGCGCTGATCAATCCGCTCACGGTACTGTACCGCTGCCGTAACGGCGAGCTGCTGGCGAACCCCGCCGCCTACCGCCGAATGGCGGCTCTGGGGATGGAGACCGACGCCGTGCTGGCCGCCGCCGGCTATCGCTTCGAAGAACCGGCATTAGCGGTGGCGGAGCAAGTCGCCCGTGCCACCGCGGCGAACTACTCGTCCATGTACCAGGACGCTCATGCCGGCCGACGCCTGGAGATAGACTACATTAACGGCTACTTATCGCGGTTGGGACGCGAGCTTGGCGTGCCCACTCCCGCGCACGACGCGATCGGCCGGGAAATAGCGTCCGCAATGTCTGCCGATTCCAGCGCCGGCAGCCTCTAACAGAACGCTGCAATAGGCCCCTTCCCGGACTTGAACGGCTGCCGCTATACGCTGCGCTTGCCGTATTCCGCCTTGCCGCCCGCACGCGTGCCGCGGGCCCCAAATGGGCCCGAAGCGCACAAAAACGCCCTGGAAAGAAAAGTTGACGAAATAACACCTTCCCAAATGCGCGGATTCGGCTACCCTTATGTCAGGCTGCCGAAAGCTTCGCTGCCGGCAGTCGAGCAAGCGGTACACGAACGAACGGTCCATGGCACGAGTCGCCTTGAGCATAATAAATAGCGCCGCGGCTCGCTCGGTTGAACAAGAACAAAATAAGTACTTTTCAACGGCTGCCATACCTCGCGCTGCCCTCTTCAAGCGGCGGCATGCGGTGAGGGCTCTTCGGACTGTCGCGTCAGCCGTAGCCGGCCCGCGACATGAATGCCGTTCGGGCGGCCCGGTGCCGTTTTGAAAATCCGTTCGCTGAACGGGCTGAGTAACAAGAAAGACAGCGGGGCCTCCGGCCCCGTTAGGCGGAGGAGATTAATGGATAACCTAGCGGCATACGAGAGCAGGCCTTGGCTCCAATACTACGACCCGGAAGCGCCCAAGGACGTAGAGGTTCCGAACAAGACGCTCACCCAGGTCTTCGACGAAGCCTGCGAGAAGTTCGCCTCGAAAACCGCTTTGATCTTCTACGGCAAGAAGATCAGCTACCGAGCGCTCGCCGATGACGTCAATCGCTGCGCGAATGCGCTCAAGCAGCTGGGGATCGGCAAGGGCGATACCGTCGCGCTCTACTTGCTGAACAGTCCGCAGTTCATCATCTCTTACTTCGCGACTCTGCGCCTGGGGGCGATAGTTACGCCGATCAGCCCCGTTTACACCAGCTCGGAAATCCGCCACCAGCTGGAAAACAGCGGCGCGCGCATAGTCATCTGCCAGGACATTCTTTACGACAAAGTAGAAAAGAGCGGCGTGAAGCTGGACGCGGTGGTCATTACCGCGGTGGCCGACTACCTGCCGGCCCTCAAGCGCCTGCTCACCGCCAGCCCCTTGGCGCGGTTCCTGCCCGGTGCGGCCGGCGCGCAGGCGAAAGTGCCCACGGGCAATGGTGTCCACTCCTTCAAGGAGCTGTTGGCCAAGCAGTCCAGCACGCCGCCCCCGGCCGTCGATATAGACCCCACCCGCGACCTGGCGGTGCTCCCCTACACCGGAGGCACCACGGGCAACCCCAAGGGCGTGATGCTCTCCCACTACAATCTGGTGGCCGCACGCGCTCAAGGCGAGACGCTGACCTACGTATTCCGCGAAGGCCGCGAGACGCTGCTGGCGTTCCTCCCGTTCTATCACATCTACGGGCAGGTCGTGATCATGCTCGGCGGGCTCACCGGCGGTCATACGCTAGTGCTGTTCACCACCGCCGATACCGAGAGCATCCTGCAAGCGATGGAGGATTACCAGGTCACGGCCTTCTACGGTATCCCCACGCTGTACGACTATCTCAAGGACCACAAGGACACGCATAAGGTGAACTGGAAGCGCCTCAAGCTCGTCCTCTGCGGCGCCGACACCCTGCACCAGTCCACCATCGATGGCTGGAAACAGCGCACCGGCACTCAAATTATCGAAGGCTACGGGCTGAGCGAGTCCTGCGCGGCCAGCCACGTCAACCCGCTCCACCGTCCCAAGACCGGCTCGTTCGGCGTGCCATTGCCGGGCCTGTATGCGGCTGTGGCCGATCCGGACTCCGAGGAGTTTCTACCGGTCGGCGAGGTGGGCGAGCTGCTGATGAGCGGCCCCAACGTCATGCTGGGCTACTGGAAGAACGAAGAAGAAACGAAGAAGACGCTGGTCGAGATCGCCGGTCGCCGCTGGCTGCGCACGGGCGACATGGTGCGCATGGACGAAGAGGGCTACTTCCACTACGTCGACCGCCGCAAGGATCTGATCAAGCACAAGGGTTACTCGATCTTCGCCAAGCACATCGAAGAAGTGCTCTACAAGCACGAGAAGGTGAAAGCCGCCGGCGTGGTCGGCGTGCCGGACCCAGCCGTGGGCGAGCAAATCAAGGCCGTAGTGGTCTTGCAGCCGGAAGCGCGCGGCAAGGTCAGCGAAGAGGAGCTGCGCGAGTACTTGGCGCAGCATCTTGCCCCTTACAAGGTGCCGAAGTTCATCGAGTTCCGTGGCGAGCTGCCGAAGACCGACGTCGGCAAGGTCTCGCGTCGTGAGCTGCGTGAAGAGTCCGAGGAGGCCAAGTAATGAGTGAGGCATTCTTCGAGGTCAACGGCCTCACCAAGCGCTTTGGCGGCCTGACAGCTGTCAACAACGTCAGTTTCCAGATCCGCCGCGACGAGGTAGTAGGCATCATCGGGCCCAACGGCGCCGGCAAGACGACCTTGCTGCGGCTGATCACCAAGCTGCTCAAGCCCGATACCGGCACCATCCGCTTCAAAGGCCGGGACATCACCGGCCTCAAGCCCTGGGATGTAGTCAACCAGGGCATAGCCGGCACGTTCCAGAACACCCGGCCGTTCCGCAATCTGCCCATCATCGCCAACGTCATGGTGGCCTGCATGGGGCCGCGTGCGCGTCACAGCGGCGAATGGGTCAAGCGCATCGAAGCCAAGGCCATGGACGCGCTTGAGTTCGTCGGTATCTCCGACATGGCGCTGGAGCCCGCCTCGCGTCTTTCGCAGGGCGATCTCAAGCGCTTGGAAATCGCCAAGGCTATCGCCACGGAACCTGAGCTCCTGCTGCTCGACGAGCCCTTCGGCGGCATGAACTCCGCCGAGGCCGGCCTGCTCGCCAAGTCGATTCGCCGCCTGCACAAGGGCGGACGCTTTGGCCGCCTGCACAGCGAAGGACCGGCCATGCTCATCATCGAGCACAAGCTCAAGGAGCTGATGTCCATCGTCGACCGTGTCATCGTTATCAACTTCGGCGAAGTGCTCACGCAGGGATCGCCGGAAGAAGTCGTCCGCGATCCGCGGGTCATCGAAGCGTATCTGGGGGGTAGCAGTGATGTCAGCGCCGCTTCTTGAAGTCAGAAACCTGGCCGTACGTTATGACCGGGCGGTGCTGCTGCAGGACGTCTCGCTCACCGTAGGCCGCGATGAACTCGTTGCCGTGGTAGGTCCCAACGGCGCCGGCAAGTCCACGCTGCTTCGGGCCATCACGGGACTGGTGCGCTGGGAGCGGGACACCACCCGCGGGACGCACGGCGACATCGTACAAGAGGGAGAAGTCATCTTCGACGGTCAGCCGATCCACAACATTCCCTCGCAGGACATCGTCAAGCTCGGCCTGACCCATTGCCCGGAGCGGCGGCGCCCGTTCCGTGAGCTGAGCGTGCTGGACAACCTGAACGCCGGTGCCTACCTGGCTTGGAACAAGCATGAGCGCGAGCAGCGGCTGGAGGAAGTGTTCCAGCTCTTCCCGCGCCTGCGCGAGCGCCAGAAACAGGTCTCCGGCACCATGTCCGGCGGCGAGCAGCAAATGCTCGCCATCGGCCGCGCCCTGATGACCAAGCCGAAGATGCTTTGCATCGACGAGCCGTCTATCGGCCTGTCGCCCAAAGTGCGCGAGGAGGTGTTCGAGGCCATCGCCCAAATCCGCGAGCGGGAGGGGATCGCCATTCTGCTGGTGGAGCAGGAGGTCACCCGCGCGTTCGACCTTGCGAACCGGGCGTACGTGCTCTCGCAAGGCCGTGTCGTTGCCGAGGGAGAGCCGGACGCGCTGACCGAAGACGAAACGCTGCGGGAGAGCTATCTGGGGATTTAGGGACCACCTCGCAGGCGATGTTGCCGTAGCGTCCGTTGCGCTAGTCCATGGCCGGCACCCTGAACGGCGTCCACGGGTGCCGGCCATGCTATGGCGGCTCGGCCTATGTCGTCCATCGAATCGAACTCCCCTGGCCGCGCGGCATGCTATCGCGGTGACGCCGACCAGCGCGGATGCCGCATCGATCTCGCAGGCGCCGGAACCTGCGAGACCACACGCCCCAAGCTCCTCGTCGCCGGTTGGGCGGCGCCCTCGAGTACACCTGCCGGCTTACCTTGAGTACGGCGCCGCGACCGCCACCATCAGCCCAATAGGACCCGGCAGCCACGCTGCGGACACGGTCGTTTGTGAAGCGCCGGGAACACGCGCCGCCTTCATCGTAACGAGCGAGGCATGGAACTATTGGCTGATGGATGGTTACATATCTTCGCCGTGGAGACTCCCGTTCTGGAGCTTATCGCGCGAGGAACCGCTCTTTATTTCGGCATCCTCCTCTTCATGCGCTTCATGCCCCGCCGCACAGGCGGCGAGCTGGCTATGATGGATTTGGTCCTATTGCTCCTGATCGCGAATGCGGCCGCGAACACCATGGGCGGTTACACCTCTGTTACCGCCGGTGCAATAATGATCGCGACCTTGATGGGATGGAACTATCTGATCAATCTGCTCAGTTTTTACGTCCCCTTCATAGAGCGCCTGGTTTCCGCGCCGCCGCTGCAAGTGGTGCGCAACGGCGAGCTCTTGCGCCGTAACCTGCGGCGGGAGTTCATCACGGAAGAAGAGCTGATGGAGCACTTGCGCGAGCAGGGTGTGGACGACCTACAAGAGGTCAAATCGGCTTATATAGAAGGAGAAGGCAAGATAACCGTCATCGGCAATAACAAGCACGCAGGCAAACCGCCGAACTTACAGGGCTGAGAAGACGAGCCAGCGCCGGTAACCGTTCGGAGGGCAAGAGCGGCCAGCGCAGGAAGCGTGCGCGCCAGTCACGGCCTAAGCTACTGCCCGCAGCGCCACAGAGCGCCCGCCCAACGACTCAATCCAGGAGACCCGTTCCAGTGACCCCGGTATTTCTTTTCGTCGATCTGCTCGAGGATTTCTTTCTGACGCCGCCGCTTTCAACCCGAAGAAAATCGCTGGTACGTGCTGCGAACGAGTTGGCCGGGCTTGCGCGGGAAATCTCGGCGCCCATCGTCTGGATCCGGCAGGAGTTCGAACCCGACTTGAGCGATGCGTTCTTGTCCATGCGTCGGACCGGCCGGCGCGTAACCATTCGGGGCACAGAGGGCTGTCAGTTGCTTGCCGAACTCGATCGCCAACCCCACGACCACGAGATCGTGAAGAAGCGCTATAGCGCATTCTTCGGAACCGATCTGGCCCAGAAGCTGGCCGAGATGAACTGCACGCATACAGTGATTTGCGGCGTCAACACGCAGGCCTGCGTCCGCGCCACCGCTATAGACGCGTATCAACGCGACTTCCATGTGCTGCTTGCCGAAGAGGCCATTTCCTCGTACGACGATGAGTTCCACCACGAATCCATGAGATACCTGAAACAATCCATCGGCACGGTTGCCAGCAACGCCGAGCTGCGGCGAATGCTGCGCGTGCGCAGCACGGCAAGCTGATTGCTCGCTCCCGTATCAGGCGCGCAGGAGCAAGCTCTGCGGGGGCGGCCGCTGGCCGCCAATCCTCTGCCTCCTCCCCTGATTCCGAAAAAGTCTCTTCGCGCCCAAGGGCGCGTTCCCACAGAAGCCGCCTCCCCTGTTGGGCCAGTACACCGTGGGAACGGCCCCGGCCGCGAATCTCAGTCTCACCTACCGAACTTTAAAGAACCTTCACCACTGCCACGGCCACGCCCCGCGGAATCACCTCCTCAACGCGGCACGAAATCAAGCTGGCAACTGCTCGCTTGTATGGCAACTGAAAGGTGGACAGTGGAAAAGTGGCAGCCGCGACCTATGCCAGCGCCCGCTCTCCGCAGCGACACAAGCGTAGGTCCTGTCCATTGCGCACAATAGGGAGACGCTCATGTCATCCAATGCAGCATTTCGAATGATTGTGACCTGCCTGCTCACCCTCGCCGTGAGTGCCTGTGGAGGCGGTGGAGGTGGAGGTGGAGGCGGAGGCGGCGGTGTGGTGGCAACGGCATCCCGGACACGCCGCCCACAACGGACATTGGCGGCAACACCAGCGGCTATACCGGTCGCTTGGCGTGGAGCGCGGTCTCGGGGTTCGCGAGCCGACACTTGCGAGTGTGGGACATGGCCGGCAGCAAGTTCGTGCTCCGCCAAGACGCCCCTAAAGACGCCACTTACAACTTCAACTATCCCGCCTTGAGCGCCAGCGGCGAGGCAGTCACTTACACATTCCAGGAAGGTCTCGCTTTGCTGCCAGGCTCCCCTCAGAAAGCCGCCCAGGTCCGGATCCATGATCTGCAGTCGAACACCGCCCACACCGTGCCCACTGAAGACGGTAACGGGAATTTGCGCGATGCTCGTTATAGCTCCATTACAGCAGATGGGCTCACGGTGGTCTTCATCGACTCCATTCATGAGCCTTCGCCGCAAGGCGAAGGGATCCTCGGCACGCTGGTCAGCCAAGGCGTCGCCACCTGGAACATTGGCGATGCGCAGCCACAGCGCGTTGCGGAGGGTTTGAGCGATCTGCACTGTCCGCGCATCAGCGGCAATGGGATGCGAATCGTCGTCTACTCCGATGGCGATCTCTATCGTATCGACAACGGCGCCCTGCCTGAGCGCATAGCCCTCATCGATCCCCAGATCGAAGAGGTCGTCGGCTACCCCGACACAACGCTGCGTTGCGGCATCGCATTGTCGGACGATGGCAGCAAGATCGCCTACCGTGCTAAGCGCACAGGAGCGGAAGGGGATCAGCTGCACGTTACCGACCTTGCAGCCGATCAGACTCACTGGTTGGGGCAGTGGCTGGAAGGCGAGCTCAGGGCCTGGAGCCTGAGCGGCGACGGCCGGTTCGTGGCAGCAGCTACCGAAGAGATCATCGACGAGGACGAGAATGAATCCATTAGCCGCCTGTATCTGCTGGATTTGGCCGACCTGGGTAATCCAGGACTGATCTGGGAGAATTACTCGGAGGATGGTCCGGGATGGTCGGCATCAGCGCCGGCCGTGGCTCTCTCGCGCACGGGCGACACCATCGCTCTTATCGACTTTGACCTTGAAATCCTCCGTCCTGTAGTCCGTGTCATGCGGGCTGACGGCAGCGAGCCAAGGTCTATCAAGGACGACCCGGTGTCCATATCCCTTTCGTTGACCTTCTAACACCTGGGGTGCTGCCCCAGCCCGGCGGGAGCAAAGTAGCGCCGGGATAGCGGCAAAACGTGCAAGAGCGGCGTAAAACGCCGCTCTTGCACTCTTGGATCTCGAACGATGGCAACCGCTGCCGATTGGCGTCGGCCCCGGCCCAAAGTATAAGCTGGTGCTCACGGACCTGAGCCGAACAACAGCTGCGTGATATGCACCGGCAACCATCGAGAACCCCATGAGCAACTGGCTATTCCTTGCCGCCGCCATTCTTGCGGAAGTGATCGCGACCTCATCGCTGAAAGCGACCCAAGGATTCACCAGGCTGTGGCCATCGCTCATCGTGGTCATCGGCTATGGCGCCGCTTTTTACTTTTTATCGCTTACTCTGCGAACGATCCCGATAGGCGTTGCGTACGCGGTCTGGTCCGGCCTGGGAGTCGTGCTGGTGACCCTGGTCGCTTTGGTGATTTATGGACAAAAGCTCGACATGGCCGCCGTCCTGGGCATAGGGCTGATCGTGGCGGGCGTGATCGTCTTGAATCTGTTTTCCAAGACGACCACCCATTAGCCGCTCCGGCGCACCGAACCCCAGCTGCAACCAGCGGCGGGGTACTGATCAGAGCTGGCGGTGCACACCGATGATAAGACTCGGCACCAACATCTTGAGTCCAGGTCCCGTAGCATCGAGCGCACGAGTAGAACGGTCCCAGTGCGCGAACCGCCGGCTGGGAATGCACGAGGGGCATCGCCACTCGACGCTCCCCTCATGCGCCTCCTTCGGTCAATCGCCCACCATTGCGCTCTGCCCCACCGCGCCGACTACTCGACGCTTAAGCGAGCCGCCGCCCGCTCCGGATAGAGCCAGGGCAGCCAATAGTCCCGAGCTTCTTCGTGCTGCATCTGCCGATACAAGAAGGACCAGGCCCGGAACGTGTAATCGTTGAAGTAATACTTGCCATGATTAACCGCGAAAGTATAAGCCTCGCCAAGCTCGGGGTGCCCCCAGGCTGTCCATGCATTCATAGGACCGGTAAACAAATGTGCTGGTGCACCACGATTGATGATGCCTTGCAAGCCACCCTTGTTCATTCCTCGGTCAAAATCGTCCGTAAAAGGAAGCATCCATCCCCCCAGACTCTCTAGCTCTTCGGGCATCACGCCGTACTTCAAGGGGCCAGGCTTAGTAATAATATTCCAAGGTTTCTCGTAATAGCTTCTGTCCGGCAGAAATGGATGCCGACCTTTTAGAAACCAGGTCCCGTACCACATCCGCAGGGTACTCACCTCGATGAAAGCGCTTTCATCTGGAAGCGCCCTGGGAAGGCGGGCCAAATACCGGTTACGCGCCCGCTCCAAATCCTCCGCGATGAGTGGCACCAGAGGGTCAGGCTTGCCTGTCTTGAGTATGGATTCCGAGTTCAGCGCATCCATGAGCAGGTAATGAAGCAGAATGTTGTAGGCGTCGTAAAACTCTACGAAGCTTACAAATTTGTTGTAATGCGCCGAGGAGTAAAAGTAGGTGTTCTTTCCGATATATTCAGCATAATACTGAATCGGAGAATCCCCATCGGGGTTCAGATCGCCATTAAGCAAATCCGATATCAAATTTCTATCATAGTAAATCGTATTCAGAAGATACCGAATAGTTCGATCTCGCAAGTCCTTCAGCGCCTGCTCATTGCCCGCCTTGCCTGCGAGCTGTTCCATCAACTCGATATCGTTATTGATCGTCTTGATACGGCTGATTAGAGCCACAGCCTGTTGCACCGACAGATCGGTCTTTATCTTCTGCACATCGCGAGCAACGTCTTCCACCAGGGCCTGCAGAGCGCTGAGCTGCTGGCGAATGGCACGAAGCTCGCCAAGAATCTCCGCCGTCCCGCTGTCCAGGCCGATTTTCGCGAACAGCGAGCCGGCTACCGCCGAACCGCTTCCGTGGACTGCCCCCTTGACCAGTTCCAGGGCCAGCACCGAGGCCAATGCCGACCCCTGTGGCAATTCATTGGGGAAGCGACGCTGACTGCTGGGGTCCTTGGCTGCCTCGGCCACCAACTCGTCCACTAGACTATCGAAGCCGACGGGAGCGGTAGCGCGCATGAACACCCAGCTGTTGAAGTCGCGCAGGTAACGGAAATCGCTGCGCACGGAGCGGCCGGGCTCCAGATCCAGGAAAAACGCCATGCGCAGCTCGGCCTCGGCAGCGGAGTAGTGGCTACTCAGCCGCAACCTATCCACCATTGTCGTCACCGGTGTGACGGGAACCTCGAAGGCGTTGTCGAAGGGCTCGATATAGGACGACAACGTGCCGTGGAAGTGACCTTGGCTTGCGGTGGATCCTCCCGTGGCCACCACCCGCAAGCCGCGCCGCGCGTCAGCGATAGGTATCTCGAACGCGCCATCGTGGTCGGTCAAGGCCTCGCCCGGCAAAAGCTGACCGTCGTGGGTGTACAACTGCACCAAGGCGCCCGCCACAGGCTCATCCGCGATCACGGTACCACGTACGGGGCCCGGCACGATCCTGTCGGCCGCCGGCGTCCGCGAGCTGGAGGAGGAGCCGCCGTCGCAGCCGGCCAGCACCAAACAGACAACGGCCGCCGCCACGCTGAGCATCTTGCGTCGTACTATTTGCATATCGTTTTTCTCTTGATTGCGCTCACCGTACTACCGCTAACCCCGAGCCGTTAGTAGGGCGTCATTTGTGTGGGAAACAGCGAATCTGTGCCAGAATGAGCGAAATCGCGCTCGATTACGGATCAGCACAAACGAATTAGAACAATGTTTCGTAAGCCCACCGTAAGCTGATGGCTCCGCACTCACCGCCCCGCCTCGAACTGCGTTTTTTGGGTCAGGTGCAGGCCGCCCGGGACAGCGTGCCGCTAAGCGGAAAGCTCTATGGGAAGTTGTTCGCGCTGCTGGCCTACCTGGTGGTGGAGTCGGAGCGCCGTCATTCGCGAGAGACGCTCGCCTATATGTTGTGGCCCGCGCTTTCCGCGGATGCGGCGCGCACCAACCTGCGCCAAACGCTCTACTACCTGCGCCGCGCACTGGGCGATCCAAGTTTCTTGCATGCGGACCGCGAGACCATAGGCATTGTCCCCGAAAGCTCCCATTGGCTGGATGTCCAAGCCTTCCAGGAGCCCAGCCGCCCTTGCTCCCGGTGCGCTTTGGATGAGCGGCTCGCTCCATGCGCGGCATGCCTGGATGCAATGGCGCAGCGTATGAGCTTATACCGGGGCGACTTTCTCGCCGGACTGGTGGTGGACGCCGCTCCCGAATTCGAAGAATGGCGCGAAGGCAAACGCGCACTGCTGCACCGCGAAGCCTTGGCGCTGCTGGAACGTCTGCGATTGGGGCAGGAACTGCGCGGAGAGCTGGAGCAAGCGCTGCTTTACGCAAGACGCTATACCGAACTCGAGCCATGGGACGATGAGGGGCAACGCCAGCTCATGCGACTGCTCGCCGAAAATGGTCAGCGGGCGGCGGCGCTGGCGCAGTACGAGCACTTTCGAACGATTATCGCTCGCGAACTCGGGCTGGAGCCCGAACCGAGCACCCACACGCTTGCCGAGCACATACGCCAAGGCATGTTCGCCGCCGCTGCAGAGGCCCAGACATGGGAGCCGGCTGCTCCCGTCAACGAGCGCAGGCTCGCGACCATACTCTGCTGTCGCCTCGATGTGCCCTGTCCGGACGACCCGGACGAAATCGCCTCCAGGCTACGCGAACCGCATCGGCTCTGTACGCAGATCATAGGCCGCCACAGCGGATACATCGCGCAAACGCATGGTGGGATGATCCTCGCCTACTTCGGCTTTCCGGTCGCATTCGAAGACACTGCCCAACGGGCGGTAAACGCTGCGCTGGCGCTTATCGAAGAAGTGAATACCCTGGTGCCTCTGCGCGTGGGCGTTCATACCGGCATCATCGTTAGCGGCGATGCGCCGCTCCTGCCCGACACCGCGGGCGTAACCTCCGATGTGGCGCTGCGCCTATGCGACAGCGCCTCGGCAGGGGAAGTACTGGTCAGCGACACTACCCAGCGCTTGGTCCAAGGCTTCTTCAGCCTGCAGCCTGTGCGGCGGCAAGCCCTGGCCGGATACCCTCACAACAACGCGCGCATGTACCGTGTGCGGGGACGAACCGGCGCCATCAACCGGCTCGACGCGGTAGCACGGCTATCGCCCTTGGTTGGACGCCGCGCTGAACTGGCGCGGTTGTTGAACTGTTGGCAAGCGGCCAAGCAAGGCCGCGGACACTTGGTGCTGATCCGTGGCGAAGCGGGGATAGGCAAATCGCGCCTGATCCGCGCTCTGCGCGACATTGTGAGCAAGGAGCCGTGCATCGTACGCGAACTGCATTGCTTCCCCGAGTATGCCCACACCCCGCTGCACCCGGTTGTCGTATGGCTGGAGACCGTGTTCCGAGTGTCGCCTAACGACCCACCTGCCGTACGCCATGACAAGATCGTCGCTTATCTTGCCGAGCACTACCCTGAGGCTCCCGCCGAAGTCACGCCCGTGCTCGCCTCGCTGCTAGGCGCAACGTCCGCCCAAGCCGGGCAGGACCATCAGCCGCACCAAAAGGAACGGACCTTCTCGGTACTTCTCGATCTTCTGGAAGGTCTGGCTGCGCGGCTGCCCCTGCTTTTGATCATAGAGGACGTGCACTGGATCGATCCGTCCACGCACGAGCTGCTCGAGCGCCACGCTCAGCAGCCGATCGCGGCGCCGATTCTGGCAGTGTATAGTGCGCGGCCGGAGCTCGAACCGGCAGGGCTGGATAAGGACTCCATTCTCGATCTGGCCTCCTTGGATGATGCCGATGTCGCGCGACTGGTAGAGAGCGCCGGCGCCTCCTTGGCACCCGATGCGGTGCGCCGTATCGTCGCCCGCGCCGAAGGAGTGCCGCTGTTCGCCGAAGAGATGGCACTGATGGCCAAGGAGGCGTCCTCGAACGATACCGAGATGCCGGCCACGCTGCATTACCTGCTCCTGGCTCGCCTGGACGCACTGAAACAGGCACGGCGCGTTGCGCAGCTTGCGGCGACGATAGGCCGGGAGTTCGATAGAGAACTACTGGAGCAGATTGCCGGGCCAGAGGACGCCACCCTGGATGCTGCGTTACAGGCGATGCAGCAAGCCCGGTTGATTATGGCAACGACCGTCTCCGGCACCCGTTTTCAGTTTCGCCACGCTCTGATTCAAACAGCGGCTTATTCGTCGCAGACCAAAGCGGATCGGCAAACCGCCCACCGCAGCATTGCCGAAGCGCTGAGCATTCGCTTCCCGCAACGTGCCGCTCAGCGGCCCGAGCAAGTGGCACGCCACTTCACCGCTGCCGACGCCCCAGCCGAAGCTATCGCGTGGTGGCTGGCTGCCGGGCGCCGTGCTTTGAGCGCCTGCGCTAACGCCGAAGCCCGCGATCACCTCCGCTCCGGGCTTGCGTTGATAGAGCGGCTACCCGCCGGCGATGAACGAGACGCGATGGAATGCGCCCTGCTGCAAGTCTTTGGGCAAACGCTGCGTGCACTGCATGGCAGCGACTCGGCGGAAGCGGCACAGGTCGACGAGCGCGTCTTGGCGCTATCGCGCAGCCAAGCTTAAGCCGGCTCGCCGCTCACGTCCGCGCGCGGATGACTCGATAAGGCGATGCAATCCTCTAAACCATCGTTACCCGGTTGCGGCCGTCCGCCTTGGAACTGTACAGCGCGCGATCGGCACGCCGAATCAGCGCTTCCTGGTCCGGCATGGTGCGGTCCAGCAGCGCCAGGCCCAAACTGATAGTTACCGTCAGCGTCTCGCCTTCATGCACGATGGTGTGGCCAGCTACCGCGGAGCGGATTCGATCCGCCACCTCCCGCGCTTCGGCGGCTGTCACGCCCGGCAGAATCACCGCCATCTCTTCCCCGCCATAACGCGCTACGGTGTCGTCGCCGCGGCAGGCGTTCTTGATCAGCTGGGCGACCTCGCGCAGCACTCTGTCGCCCAGCTGATGCCCCCACTTGTCGTTGAAGTGCTTGAAGTGATCGATGTCGATGAGAATCAGGGCCAGCCCGCGACCGTGACGGGCTGCGGAGGCAAACTCATGCTTGAGAACGTTCTGGAAGTAATCGTGATTGAACAGCTGCGTTAGCCCGTCGATGGCCGCCTTGCGCGACAGCTCCAGACGTCCGGCGGCGGCTATACAAATGATCTCCAAGGTGCCGAGACGCTCTGGAGTGAAGGAGCCCGAGGCCCGGTTGTTCTCCAGATAGAGCATTCCGATCAGTTCGCTGGCATCGTTCATGCCGCTGAGGATGGGCAGGCACAGCACGGAGCGTACACCATGCTCGATGACGTAAGGATCCCGGCTCAGCCCAGGGAGATCCTCATTAGGCTGCGTCGCGTCGGCAATGACAATGCTCGTGTGGGCACGGCTTACGTAGTTGATCAGCGCCTGCGGCGTATTGACCGTGGTTACCGGCAACGACTGCAGGATACGCGGCCGGGTGTCGTCCACGCTGATTTCGGCCTCGATGCGCAGTTCCCCCTCGGCGTTGCGCAGTATGAGCAAACCGCGCTGCGCCCCTGCAAACTCCACTGCGGTGGCGATGATGATCTCCAACATGCGGCTGTGGATCTTCTCGTCCGCAATCGCCTTCAGCGCCTTCATCAGCGATGTGATGTCCACGCTTGCCATAGGCGCCAGGAAGGTTCCGTCGACGGCAGGCTTGAGCGTAGCGGCAACGATCTGAGGGAAGCGCTGCTCCAGATGGTCGACCACCGCCTTGGCTCCCCAGCGCTGGTAGAGGTTCCGGGCCCTGATCAGGTACGGCTCGCCCAGTGCCCGCCGGCCGGCTTGCATGTGCATGAGCCCGCAAAGCTCCTGCGCCAGGGCTTCTTCATGGATGAAGCCCTGCTCATGCGCCAGCTCGATGGCCTCGTCGTAAAGCGCATGGGCTTCGAAATCCCGCCCTTGCACTCGCAGCAGTTCAGCCTCGACCAGCCGATACTTGTTCAAGCCGTTGGCCGGGCAGTTCCTGGTCCAGCGCTTGAGGACGGACTGGTTGCGGGCAACCTGGCGCAACAGACGCCACCGCGTCAGCCTGTCGGCGCCGGGCACATTGGCCAGCCGGACCAGCGAGTCGAACATGTTGTCCCGCCAGGCATGGAAGAAGCCGTCCGTTCCCGCGCGGCTCTTGGCCGCGCCGTCGGCACAGGCCAGGGCCTCCTGGTACCTGCCGAACTGATAGTTGAAGTGCATTTGCAAGCGCCAGTCGTTAGCGATCAGGCTGATATCGCCCGACTTCATATGCAGCTGCAACATGCGTTCGATATCGTAGTGCCGGCCCTTGATGCGGGCCGGATCCTCGGCTTCGCCCAGCAGGTTATCCGCGCACTGCAGAAAACATCTCAGGAGGTCCAGCATGGCCTCCTGCTTGAGCGGCTTGATGGCCTCGTAACACTCCTCGACCTCCTCCAACCAGAGACGGAGATCCATGCCACTATCGAAGGCATGCGAGAGCCGGACCACCGCGGCGAGCGCCGCGTATTCGAAGTCGCCCTGCTCCAGGCACAGCCGGTATGCCTCCTGCAAACCCTCCAAGGTGTTCCTCAGCGGCTCGCGCCAATGGCGCACCAGGGCGTTGTAGACATGCAGGACGCGGCCGTGGATGGCCTTGGCCTGCAAGCGCTCGGTCAGCTCCAGCGCCAGCCGCCCGAACGCCTGGCCGCGCTCGGCCTGCGCCGGATGCGCAGCCAGTATCATGCCGAATGCCGCAAAGGACGTGAGCGATGCGTTGGCGTAGCCCTTTTGCATCGACACTTCCACCCCCTTGAACACCATCAGCGGCAGCAGGTTCGGCTCTACGAACATGGCAGCGCGGCCGATGCGCTCGCCCACGCTCATGGCTGCCAGATGATAGGGGTCTGTCATTTCCGGCAGGGCACGAAGCTGATCTATCCGCTTGCCGCGCAAGCGCCACAGTAGGGTCAGCAGACGGACAATCACATGCGCCTGACTTGGCTTGGCCGGATAGCGGTGCCCCAGCTTGGCCAGCAACGGCAGCGCGATATCCAGCGCGCGGCGCAGGTCGCCCCTCGCCACATATGCGGAGATCTGGACCAGATAAAGCTTCGTCTTGTCCAGCAAGTTCTTGGCGCCGGCGAGACCGACCTGCAGCAGCTCGGCCATCGCCTTGTCTTCATGGCTGAGATACGCCGCTTCGGCCGCCTCGGCATACAGCTCCATCGCGAGCGCATAGTCCTTGGTCCAGGCCTGGTCATCCAGCAGCTCCACCGCGGTGCGCAGATAGCCGTAAGCGGTCTGATAGGCGGAGGATGCCTTGGCACGCTGTCCGGCGGCCAGATTCAACCGGCAAAGCTCGGCGCGCTCGTCGGCGTCCTCGATCAGATCCACACCCATATTCAGGTGGTTGGCAACCTCGAAGAGTCGCTCCTCCAAGCGGCTTGGAGGCAACCGGCGCAACAGCAGACGCCCTATCCGCAGGTGCGTCTCGCGGCGCCGCGCCTCGCCCAGCAGCGAGTAAGCCGCCTGCTGAATACGGTCGTGCGCGAACGCAAACTCCACCGTTATCTGCGTAACGTCCGCGCTCTCCTCCAACTCCAGCAGCTGATACGCATCGCCTATGGGAGCGAGCAAGCCTTGCGCAACACCGGCGCTCAATCGTTGCGCAACGACAGCGGGCGACTGTTCCGAGACCAGCGCCAGCATACTGAGCGGAAAACGGTTGCCTATACACGCGGCCAGCTCGAGCAGCTCCTGCGTTCCCGGCGCCAAGCGGCGCAGCTTGCCGGCCATCAGGTCCACCACATTGTCCGTGATCTGCTGAGCGCGAATCCGCTTCGTATCCCACTGCCAACTGCCGTCCTCGCGAGAGAACGAAATCAGGCCTTCCTTGTGTAAAGACTTGAGCAGCTCCTCGGTGAAAAAGGGATTGCCGGCGGTTTTGCGCTCGATGACTTCGGCCAGTTCAGCGACATCTTCCGGCGTCTTGCATAGCGTGTCCGCCAGCAACTCGGTCAGATGCTCACGTCGTAGGGGGCGCAGGCGTATCTCGTCGATCACCGCGCCACGCTCGCGCATTCCTTTCAACGCCGCCAGCAGCGGGTGTCCGGGATGGACCTCGTTCTCCCTATAGGCACCGATCAGCAGCAGGTAGGGGCTGGCCGTGCTGCCCACGAGAAGGTCCAGGAGCTTCAGACTGGCGCGGTCCGCCCATTGCAGATCGTCCAGGAAGATTACCAGCGGATGCTTAGGCGTGGCGAAGATCTGGATAAAGCTATGAAACGCGCGATGGAACCGCTGCTCTGCCTCCACCGGCGCCAGCGCGGGCACACTAGGTTGAGCGCCTATGATCAGCTCCAGCTCACGGATAATGTTCACCATCAACTGGGCGTTCGGGCCCAGACTCTGGAGAATGCTGGCCCGCCACTCGGCCAGTCGCTCCGTGGTCTCGGTCAGGAGCTGGCGGACCAGGTCCCGCAGTGCCGTGGTCAGCGCACTGTAGGGCACGTTCCGGTGCAACTGATCGAACTTGCCGGCTACGAAATAGCCGCGCCGCTCGGTAATCGGCTTGTAGATCTCCCGAATCAGGCTGGTCTTGCCAATGCCCGAGTAGCCCGATACCAGTATCAGCTCGCTCCCGCCTTGGCTAACCCTGTCGAAGCTTGCGAGCAGCTGCGACACTTCTTGCTGCCGCCCATAGAGCCGCTGCGGGACTTGAAAGCGCTCCGGAACGTCCTGTCGGCGCAGGACAAACGGCTTTATGGTGCCGGTACTCTCCAGCTGATCCAGGCAATGCTGCAGGTCGGCGAGAATGCCTTGCGCACTCTGATAACGATCCTCCGCCGTCTTTGCCAGCAGCGTCATGACTATGTCCGACACTGGGCGCGGGATGGTCGGATCCAGCTCGCACAAAGGCTTGGGCTCTTTGGCGATGTGGCAGTGAAACCATTCGATGGGTTCGCTGACAACGAACAGCGGACGTTGCGCCAACAACTCGTAGAGCGTGGCACCCAGCGAGTAGAAATCAGTGCGGTAATCGATGGACCGGTTCATGCGCCCGGTCTGCTCCGGCGAGATGTACGGCAGGCTTCCCTCGAAAACTTGCGGACTGGCAAGCGCCGCCTGCTCCCGCATCAGGTAGGTCGAAATCCCGAAGTCGATGATCTTCACCACGCCCGTGGCGGGGTTGTACACCACGTTCGATGGGTTGATGTCTTTGTGGATGATGTTCGCCGCGTGGATCTCCTGCAGACCCTTGGCGATCTCTATCGCGATCCGCAGCACCTCGGCCAATGGCAGTCGGCGTTGCCGCGCAATGTTGTTGAGCGAGTCGCCGCCGAAGTCTTCGAAGACGACGACGGGAAGCCCTTTATGGCGTTCGAGCGCGTATACGCGGATCACGCTGGATACCGAGAGGCGCCGCGCGATCTCGAACTCGTGCTTCAGGCAGGCCCCCGTTTCGCGGGCGGCGCGCTCGCTGCGCAACGCCTTGAGCATGACGGGGGCGCCGTCGGAGAGACGGCGGGCCTTATAAATACGGCTGGGGTCGCCGTCGAAGACAACGGCATCCACCGTATAGCCAGGCACGGAGCAGTCGCTACTATCAGGCTGCATGGTCCTGCTCACCATAAGATATGGCCCACTGTTTGACGGTATTAACCTAATTCGCTTAACGGCAAATTTAGCCAATACTTGACGATAGGGGAAACTTGCACGGTCGGGGACTACAAAGATAAGCGGATGGAACCGGCAACGGCAGCGGCATTTTTCGCCAGTTGTCAGGACTTGTCGCAGCGGGACTTTCATCGCCGGAACGGCGGAAAAATCAAGGCTCGCTCTTTTCTCGCACACCTCCGCGCAGGCATTGGCGTTCTTTTTTGCAGCGCAAAAACAGCGCCTTCATATCCGCCGAAAAATCGAGCGAGCACCGCAACGCCTTGGCTTTCAACATAGCGCTTGCAGGCTGCCGCCACGCAAGGCTGGACCAACGATCACAGCCTCGCTTCATGCTTGATCTCAACCTAACTTCAGGTTTTACGCTTGGCGCTTCAACAACTATCTACGGCAGCGGAGAGATAAAGCCATGGCTGATACATCCCCCATCTACCGTGTCGATAAATTCATCGTGCCGGAAGCGGCCAGAGAGGAGTTTCTGGCGCGAGTGCGCGAGACGCACCAGCTCTTGCGGCGCCAACCCGGTTTCATCAGGGACGCGCTGCTGGAGCAGATCGCAGGCCCCGGCAAGTACAACCTCGTCACGATTGCCGAGTGGCAAGACCAGGAAGCGCTGGACGCGGCTCGCGCGGCAGTGGAAAAAGCGCATGCGCTGAGCGGATTCAGCCCCCAGGAAACCATGGCGCGGCTCGGCATAGAGGCGGATATCGCCAATTATCGACCGGTCGATAGCTGAAGCGTTGTCGACCGCTGAGCGGGCTCGCTATCGCTGCATTCCCTGCCAGGGCATGGGTATAAGGCGGCTGCAGGCCCCACTACGCCGAACATACCCATGCCCTGCTCATCACAGCCTCCTTGGCCGCGCCAAAACGGCCCGCCGCTCCGCGCTTGCGGTTTACCCCTGCCCCTCCAACAACTCGCGCCGATCCGCGAGCCAACCTGCCATGAAGTCCAGGAATGCGCGGATGCGAGCAACCCGCCGCAGGTCCGGGTGAAACAGCAGCCACAAAGCGCTGGCCATGGCGGGAATGCTGGGGCCGGCTCGCACCAGAGCCGGATCGACGTCACCGAAATAGCATGGCAGTGGCGCCACGCCGAGCCCCGCACGAGCGGCCGCGCGCAATGCCAGTAGCGAATTCCCCCGAAAAACCACCTGTTGCCGGGGAATTTTCTCCGCTATCCAGCGCGCGGAACCCAAATGGCTGAGACTATCATCCGGCCCTATCCAGTTCTGGGACTTCAGGCTTGCTAGCCCGGGCGGACGAATGGAATAGGCCTTGCCTACATAAGGCGCGACCGCGATGGTCGCAATGCGGCGCCCGACAAGATAATCCGGCGCATTCACTGAAGGGCGCACGGCCACATCAGCGTCGCGCTTTGTCAGCGTAAGAAACGCATTGGCTACCACAATTTCGAGCTCGATTTCGTGATTCGCGTCACGAAACTCGGCAAACGCCGGCGCAAGGAAATCGACCAGCGTATCCGTAGTCGTAATACGAATGGTGCCCGACGGTCGCAGATCCTCTCCCGCCAGCCTGCGTTCCAGCCGCCCCAACCCTGCTAGCAATGACTTGGCTTCCGCCACAGCCGCCTCTCCGGCCGGCGTGGGCGTATAGCCATCGCGAGCACGCTCGAATAGCCGCACCCCCAGTCGCTTCTCCAGCGCACCGAGCCGGCGGAACGCCGTGGAGTGATCGACCTTGAGCAGCCGCGCAGCAGCGCTGAGCGTTCCGGCTTCGCCGATCGCTGCGACCAGGCGCAAATCCTCCAGACCAATAGTTCCTTGCGCTGTTTGCAAGCTCATCTTGCAATCATGCCGTATTCGCTTGCATACGCCAACCCGCAAGAATTAGGCAGGACAGAGGAGATATGCAGCGATGCCGATGAGAACTTCGCCAAATTCACTGCCTTGCTTTTCACATCGCGCAGCACCTCAAAAGCGAGTTCGAAGCAGCCACTCTTTATCGGTTTTCTGTCGATTATTTATGCCGCTGCAAGGCTATGAATTGTAGCAATCGAATGGCTGTCGACATGCCAGTCAGCGCGCCAGAGAAAAGGCTTAAAAGGGCTTCCTGGGAGCTCTTTTCCATCACCTACACTGCGGAGGCTATCATCATGAAGCTCTATTATGCGCCTGGAACTTGTTCGCTTTCGCCTCACATCGTCGCCCGCGAGGCGGGGATACCCATCGAGCTGATCAAAGTCGATATCCGTAGTACCCCTCATGTGACGGAGCACGGCGACGACTACACCGCCATCAACCCCAAAGGTTACGTCCCCTTGCTCGCTATGGACGATGGCACGCACTTGACCGAAGGCGTGGCCATCGTGCAATTCCTGGCCGACCGCGCTCCACACTCGCGGCTAGCACCGCCACCGGGCACGCCCGAGCGCTACAAGCTGCAGGAATGGTTGACGTTTATCAGCGCCGAACTGCACAAGATGTTCAGCCCCTGGCTGTTCCACCCCGAGCACGGCGAACTCGCGCAGCAGGTGGCGCGACAGAATATCGCCAGGCAGTTTGCGCTGCTCGAGCGGCACCTGGAAAGCCAACCGTACTTGCTAGGACAGCGTTTCACAGTGGCGGATGCTTACTGCTTTACGGTGGCCAGCTGGTCGCACAGGCTGCGCATAGACCTCTCTCCATACCCCAGCCTGCGGGACTACTTGCAGCGCATCGCCCAGCGCCCGAAGGTGCGCGAGGCCCTGGAGACCGAGAGCCTGTTGCCGGCGGCGAGCTGATAGGCTCGCCGCCGCGCGCCATCCACTTTGCTGCAAGCTGCGGGATGAATACCGTATGAGCCATCCAGTTGCGTGGTTTCTGTTAATCGTTTCCGGCCTGCTCGACGTCGCCTGGGCAATCAGCATGAAGTACGCCCAAGGTTACACTCGCCTGGGCTGGTCGCTGCTGTCGCTCGCGCTGCTTGGCGCCTTCATTTATCTGCTGGGGCGCACGCTTGAGGTGTTGCCGGTGGGAACGGCCTACGCCGTGTGGACGGGGATAGGCGCGGTTGGCACCGCCACCCTGGGCGTTCTGCTGTTTCACGAGCCGGTGAACGCTGTTCGCATAATCTCCATCGCCCTGGTGATCGCGGGCATAACCGGCTTGAACCTGTCGTCCGGTTGATTCGCCCGGTGTCGATGGAGGCGGGAAGAAGTTGCGCACGGCGCCAGTACACCGGATCAATGCAACGTTCTGTTCTGGCGCCGCAGCCAATCGTCCACTCGCCCGGCAGGTAGCGGCCTGCAAATGTAGAAGCCTTGAGCATGGTTGCACCGCAGCTCCCGAAGCGCGGCCAAGGTAGGTCCGTCCTCCACCCCTTCCGCTACTACCGACAGCCCCAGGTCGTGAGCCAAATGGATCGTGGAGCTGACGATGATCCGGTCGAGATCGTTACGGACCATGCCGTGCACGAAACTGCTATCGATTTTCAGCGCGCCGATCGGAAAGCGCTTGAGATAGCTCAGCGACGAGTGGCCGGTGCCGAAGTCGTCGATCGATAAGCCGAGTCCCATATCGCTCAGCCGCCTGAGCACCCTTAGCGTGCGCTCCGGATCGGCCATTACCGCCGTCTCGGTGATCTCCAGCTCCAGATAACGAGACTCTACCTTATGCTTGGCGAGCAATTCGGCCATGGTCTCTGGAAAGGCCTCGTCGATGAGGTTGCGCACCGAGACGTTGACGGCACACCTGACATGCAGCCCCTGAGCGTGCCACCGCACCATTTGACTCAAGGTCCGGTCCACCACCCAGCGCGTAAAGGGGCCTATCATTTCGCTGAGCTCGACCACAGGGATGAACTGGCTTGGCGGCACCATGCCCAACTGCGGATGAAACCAGCGCGCGAGCGCTTCCAAGCCAACGGCAGTACCGCTAGCCAGATCCACCTTCGGCTGGAAGTGCAGTTCTAGCTCGTTGCGTCGTAACGCACCGGATAGCTCCGTCAGCACCGCCAGACGCTGCGGCGAGTAGGGATCGCGATCGCGGCGATAGAAAGTAAGCCCGCTACCGCGCTCCTTGGCCTGATACATGGCCACCTCCGCGCGCCTCATCACCGATACGGCACTGCCCTGCTGGCAGTTCTCGGAGAACAGCGCAACGCCTATCGAAGCCCCCAGCTCTACCGTCAGTCCCTGCACAGGCAAGGGCTGACGGATGATATCCAGCAGTTGCCGCCCCAGCGCCATCACCTCGCGCACGTCCTTGAACCGGCGCAGCAGCACCGCGAACTCGTCGCCGCCAAGTCGCGCAACGAACACGTCCTTGTGCTCCATCAGCGCCTGCAAGCGCTTGCCCAAGTGGCGCAACAACTCATCCCCTGCCTCGTGCCCGAGCGCATCGTTCACCTCCTTGAAGCGATTCAGGTCCAGCAGTATCAGCGCACCGCGCTGGCGATGCTCGAAGCTGTCGTTCACCGCCTCATGGAGCTCATCCGTCAGTTTGACTCGGTTCGGCAAGCCCGTCAGCGCGTCATGGGTAGCCTGGTGTTCCAGCATCGCCATGTGCCAATGGCGGTCGGTAACATCCCGCAAAGTACCCCACACCCTTACCAGACGACCTTGCTCCACCATGCCGACCGCCGAGGCCTGCGCCCAGATCTCTTCGCCGTCGCGTCCGGTCACGCGATACTCCGGGCCTTCGCTCCGGTACCCCTTTTCCACGAAGGTGCGCCAGGTCTCTGCCAGTTGCTCGCGAGGCACGAAATCGCGCACGGGGCGCCCAATCATGGACGCGGCATCGGGCTGCCCCTGCAAGCGCGCCATCGCCTCGTTGGCTTCAACGGTCACCGCATGCGAGATCAAATGCGCGACTTGCTGCTCCGCCGGCCAATGGGTCGGTAGCGGTGGAATCACATCGATGCGCCAGATGCCTTCGGTGCTGGTAGCCACGAATGCCCGGTAGCGCTCCTCGGCCCGGCGCAGGCTCTGCGCCGTGCGCTGCGACTCCCATACCGTGGCCGCAACCAGCTGCACCGAAACCAGCAGCACGACCAGAAACGCCTGCACACCGTACAACTGCTGCGTTATAAGGCCGGCAATCGGCGCAAACGGGCCTTGATCCAACACGGTTGCGTGGAGCACGGTGAGCGTCACCACAGCGGCCGCGGTGCTTACTACCAGCGGACCAAAGCGGAGGGCAGCCCAGACGAGCAGCGGAAACGCCAGATAGGCATCGCTGAAGCCCGATTGGCGCAGAGGCGAACCAAACCATAAGGACACGAGGAAGGCCGCCAGGCCCGCCAGCAGCCCCATGCCCTCGGCGCTCGCAAGCGATCGCATAAGCTCGATGTCGGCCGCACGCGCCCACAGGAGCAAGGCGCCCCCTATGGCCAGTAAGCCTATGAAATCGCCGAACCACCACCAGAGCCAGGGATAGAGAAAGCCGAGCTCGGAGCCTGGCGAGTACAGGACGTAGGCGCCCACAGCTCCCCCCGCTGCGCAAGCGATGCCGCCCAGAACGGCGAAAGCGAGTACGTGTGAGACTCGGCGCAGATCCGGCGGCGCCCGTAACGCCAGTCTGATCAGCATCGCGCCTAGCGATGCCTCTACAAGACTGGCGATGACGAATCCGATCGCCAGGTCAAAGGCATAGCCGTGCAGCCAGTCGGCGAGCAGCCGGGCTGCCGCCACGGCAGTGATTACCAAAGGCCAGCCGCGCGGAGCACTGAGCAGTAGCGCGGCCATTGCGACGCCGGCGGCGGGCCAGATCGGGCCTGGTGCGCCAGTCTGGGCGACTTGCAAGTAGCTCAGCCGAACCAGGAGAAAATACGCTACGAATACCGCGATCAGCGCCACCCAGCGGAACGCAGATCGACCGCGGAGAACTGCGCGAAACAGCGTGCTGTTATCCACGTTATCCCTGCCATTGCCGGGCGTTACCGTCGATATGGTGCAGCCGCGCAGGTCTCACAAGCGCAGGCCCGCATCGCCGCCACACCCGGCCATAGCCCCCGCCGCCCTAATATGCGGCCGCCTCAGCCATAGGATGCTTGCCAAAATCCATCCCCGCATGGATTGCTGCGCATGGACTCGCGTAGAGTCGTTGTTTTCCGATCTGCCAGGGGAGCGAGACTCATGCGCGTATGGGAAGTTCAAGAAGCTTGGGGCATCGACAACCTGCGTCTGACCGAAAAACCGGTTCCCGTGGCCGGGCCCGGCGAGGTGGTGGTGCGCATGCGTGCCGCCTCGATCAACTACCGCGATCTGCTGACGGTTCAGGGCCGAGGCGCCGCCGCCCAGTTGCCGCTGGTTCCCTTCTCCGACGGTGCCGGGGAGGTCATCCAAGTGGGCGAAGGGGTCACTCGGGTTGCGCCGGGAGACCGAGTCTGTCCCATGTTCTTTCAAGGCTGGATCGATGGCGCGCCAACGGCGGAAAAACGCAGCAAACCGCTAGGCGGCCCATTACCTGGCGTGTTGCAGGAGCAGATGCTGGTTGATGCCGAGGGCGTCGCACGTATCCCGACCCGCTGGTCGTTCGTGGAAGCGGCCACCTTGCCCTGCGCAGGGCTGACGGCATGGCGGGCGTTAGTGGTCGAAGGACGGCTGCAGGCCGGGCAGACGGTGCTGGTACAAGGCACCGGCGGGGTGGCAACGTTCGCGCTGCAGTTTGCCAAGATGTTGGGTGCGAAGGTCATCGTCACCTCCAGCAGTGACGACAAGCTGGAGCGCGCCCGCGCGCTGGGCGCCGATCATCTGATCAACTACCGCAAGACTCCTGATTGGGGGCGTGCGGCGCTGGAACTGACCGCGGGGGTAGGCGTCGATCACGTCATCGAGGTCGGCGGCAAGGACACTATCAACCAGTCGCTGCAAGCCGCTCGTGTAGGGGGCCGGGTGCTGATCATCGGCATACTCTCCGGCCTCTCGCAACAGATCGCGATGAGTTCGATCTTCCATAAGAACTTGCGTTTGATCGGGCTCTCGGTAGGCAGTCGCGCGCACTTCGAGGCCATGGTCGCGGCCATAGAGAGCCACGGCATGAAACCGGTGATAGACAGCGTCCTGCCCTTCGACCAAGTACCGGAAGGACTGCGCAAAATGCAGTCGGCGACGCACTACGGCAAGATCTGCTTCGAGTTCTAGCAGCCTCAGGGAAACAGCGTTCGGCAGCCTCCTTGGGCACAGGGACGTGCCGCCCCGATATCGCTCAATGCAAGCAACGAACCCACGGGGGCAGAGCCCCCAATTCGTGTTATAATGGAAACGGCATATGCACGAAACCGTGTCGGGCGGAGGCGCGAACCCTAGTGTTCACTGTACGGCTCGGACAGGCTCCGGTGCCGAACCGAGTTCCCCCATAGCCACTGCCAACCGACGCGGCCGCATGCGCGGAACAGCGCATGCACGGGTCTCAACATCTGACAGCCAGTCTCACACCGACACAATACGCCTGCAACCAGCACGCCACATGGCGTGTAAGGGCATGCTGCGACCCAAGCCACATCACCGGCAAGCTCTTCACGGATCTGGAGAGTTAGACAAGTCGAGGCGATGGTGACTGAGACGGGCATTCCGTGCGGAGGCTTCGTCATGACCACGAGCGCGATGAAAACACGCCCCCAACCGGCCGAGCCGGTCTTGCTGGAACAGCGCAAGAGCCGCTGGCAGCACATCGAGATACTCCAGCATCCCGTCCACGGCGCCCAGTTGGTGATCGATGGCGATCTGCAGATCTCCGAATCGGACGTAGCCTACAACACGGCAATGACGGCTCCGTTGCTGACGCTGCCCGAATGTCGGCGAGTCGCCATACTTGGCGGCGGCGACGGCGGCGTGCTCAACGAACTGCTGATTTCGTTCGACCGCTTGGAGAAGCCTATCGACCAGGTGACCCTGATCGATATCGACGCCGACGTGATCGAACTCTGCAAGCGATGGATGCCGCGGCTATGCGGAGATGCGTTCGCAGATCCCCGCGTGCAGGTCATCACTGGCGATGCTTTCGAGTGGATAGCGGCTGCTCGCAACCTCGACGCGGTGATCTACGACCTAACTATGGACCCTGTGCGCGCCGATATTAGCCGTGCGGAGTTCATGCAAGAGATCCTCGGCAACATTCGCAACAGCCTGCGCCCTGGCGGCGTCGTCAGCCTGCAGGCCTGCGGCGAGTGGCTTGAGGATCGCGAGCACTTGCTGCGGGAGCTGCGCGAAAATCTTAACGCGCGTTTCGAGGACCTGCAGGAGCAGGTCGTGATGGTCCCCTCGTATGAGGAACTGTGGACGTTCATGTCCGCTCGCGCTCCCGGCTCATAACAGGCACGAGCAGCCTGCTCCAACTCGCCGCCCCGCGCCACCCGGCTGCGGGGCGGCGGACCTGAACTCAATCCCTCTACACGCATGGGGATTGGGCGGCGTGTGACCTTACCGCCGCCCCATAATCAGCGCCAGGCGCGACCGCGCTATCGTCATGGTTCGGAACCCAGTTCGTCCCCGCCATCCGATGCGCCCAGCGGCTCTCGCTCGGGTAACGGCTTCAATCCATCCGGCAGCGCAAGGTAGAAGGTCGTGCCGACTCCCGGAACGGACTTCATCCACACTTTCCCGCCATGCTGCTTCACCGCTTCTCGTACGAGCACCAGCCCCAGCCCAAGGCCCGGAATGGGCAGCTCCTCGTGCACGCGTGCGAAAGTCTGGAACAACCCCTCCTGCCGCCCGACGGGGATTCCCATCCCATTATCCGCCACGCTGATGATCCACATTCCCTGCTCGTACACAGCCCGAATGCGTATCTCCAGGGGTCTGTCCGCTTTGAATTTGAGCGCGTTGCTAAGCAGGTTCTGCAAAGCCTGGACAAGCAACACACGGTTACCTGGCACTGTGGGCAAACGATCATGCACTATCCGCGCGCCCGCCGCTTCGATCGCGCCCCGCAGTATCGCGAGCAGCTCCCGAACGACGTCTTCCAAATCGACAGGAGCGCGCTCAACGCGGCCATGCGCTGCTGCCGCATAAGCAAGCAAGCCCTCGACCAAGCTGCCCATGTGGCTGACGCTCTGAACTATGTGTTCCAGCCAGCCCTGCTGCTCGGCAGGCAGCTGCCTGCCGGTCTTGCGAAGGAGCAAGCCGGTGAAAGCGCCAATGGTTTGCAGCGGTGCGCGCAGATCGTGCGCAACCGTGCGCGCGAACTGTTCTAAGCGCTCCCGCAATGCACGCTCGGCAGTCACATCCACATCGACACCGAGAACGCGCAATGCCCGCCCTGCCGCGTCCCGCTGGATGCGGGCACGCGACGCCATCCAGCGCATGCTGCCGTCGGCCCCAATCCCTCGAAACTCGTGGCGCAAAAAATCGGCGCCTGACGAGGCCGCTTGGCGATACGCCTGCACCAACGCCTTGCGATCGTCCGGGTGAATCCGCTCCAGCACCTTGGAGAGCCTGATCGGACCTTCGGTTCGCAGGCCATACAACCGATCGCGGCTTGCCGAGTAACGCAACGTGTCAGTGGCGTAGTCGTACTCCCATGCGGCCACGTCCGCCGCTTCTAACGCCAACTGCAGCATGCTTTCCCGTTCGGCCAATTGCGCTTCGGCATGTTTGCGCGCGGTAACGTCGACCAGCGTGATCTTTAACGCCGGCTTCTCGTCCCAGCGCACGACTACCCCACGCACATTCGCCCACAGCCGTGAGCGATCGCGCCGGATCAGCTCGACCTCGGCATCGAACTTCGATACCTCGTCACGCAGCAGGCGCTCCCACGTGGTCTTTGCCGCCTCCCTCACCTGGGGCGAGGCCACATGAGTGAGCAGCGGCAGGGCCATCATTTCCTCCGTCCGCTCATAGCCGAGCATCCGTGCGGCCGCCTCGTTCACGAATAGCGGCGTCGCACCCTCCTCCACCCGCTCAACCACTATGCCTTCGATGGAATTCTCCACTAACGCCCGAAAACGCCGCTCGCTTGCGTGCAGCGCTTCGCGCGCACTTTCCGCTTCGCGGGCACGCCCCAACGCAGCGTACTCGCGGCTAACGTGGGCCGTGACCTCGCGTGGCATCAACACCACCGCGTCCAAGCCCCTTTCGCTCCAGTCGATAGGCTGGCAGTCCACATCCCAATACGTGACGCGCGACTCAGAACAGCCGGGCAGTGGCCATTTCAGCTTACGCAAAGTGGCCGGACGGCCGCTGCGCACGACATGGCGGATCATGTCCAAAGTGGAGGAATGTACGGAAGGAAACAGAATGCCGAGCGGCTGCCCCACCGGGTCCGTCCGCATTCCCAAGGCAGCCCTTACAGCGCGATTGGCGTAGACAACGCTAAGCTCGAGGCCGCGCACGACCAATATCCCCGCGGGCATTTGCTCCAGCACCTTCGCAATAGACTGTGTCGACTGCGCAGACATACAGTTAATCCCTCGCCCTGGCGCGGTTCCTAGAAAACCGCGGCACAACCATCTACCGATAAATAACCTCTGGATGGAGCCGGAAAAACCGTTCCTTGGATTAAACCTAGGGCCTGAAACAAAAAGTTTAGCGCGTCGGCGCCTGAGCTTGGAGAATTATCGAGCCGAGAGAAAAAAAACGGCCGCGCAAGGGCGGCCGTTTACTGTCCATTGGCAGATATGTTTATTTGAGATCTGCGCCGCAAACGCGGCAATCATGGCGATGAAATGTGTTGCGATTCTTGCAGCGCGGGCAAACGGTTTCGACCTTGTCCCTGAACCAGGGCACGAAACCGCGCGGCATGAACAGGAGCACGAGCAGCACCACCACGGCGAAGATCAGCAGACGGAACTCCTGGAACATCTCGAAGTCCGCCAGATACTCGGTTAGCGGATAAAGAATGAACACTGCGGCCACCGGGCCGACAATGCTGACCATGCCGCCCACCACGCCGTAAATAACGGCTTCGAAAGACAATTGCGTGGCAAGTACCGCAGGGCCGACCGAGCGCATGAAGTGCCCGTAGAAAGCGCCGGCAAGGCCCGCCACGATGCCGCTGATCGCAAACGCCATTAGCTTGTAGCGAGTGGTATTGATACCGGCTGCGCGCAATGCGACCTGATCCTCGCGAATCGCATGGAACAGGAGCCCGGTCTTGGAGTTGCCGATCTTCCAGAGGGCGAAGCAACTGATGAGCATCAGGCCTACGGCCATGTAATAGTTGAGCGTACGATCACGAGTGATCTGCTCCACCCGCCGGATGCCGAGCTCGCCGCCGCTGTACTCCGGGATTGCGAACAGCAGGCTCACCAGAATGATCGGCAGCGCCAGCGTCACCAGGCTCAGATATGCGCCCCGCAAGCGCAGACAGAGCCAGCCGACCAGCACTCCCACACCTCCCGTTATCAGCGCCCCCAGCGGGATCGTCAGCAGCGGCGGAATCCCGAAGCGGGTGTTAATAATCGCCGAGGCATAAGCGGCGCCACCGAAGAACAACGCGTGGCCGAAATTCACCTGGCCACTGTAACCGGACAGAAAGTCCCAGCTCGCGGCAAAGGTCGCGAACAGGCTGGCCATGATCAGCACACGCAGCACGTACGGGTCGTCGACGAACAACGGCATTGCCAGCAACAGCGCGACGAACGCAAGCACAATCACGCGGCTGGGCAGAACAAACACTTCCGTGCGAAGGAACGTCATGCCACGTCGAAACAGTCGCATCACCATGATTACCGCTCCTCCTCGAAGGCGACACCGAACAGCCCCTCAGGCCGGAGCAGGAGCACCACGATCATGATGGACAATGCTACGGCTGACTTGAGAAACGAGCCGGCCGGAAGCAGGAAGACCGTAAAGGTCTCCACGTAGCCGATGATCAGCGCCCCGATCACGCTACCCTTGATGCTACCCAGCCCGCCGAGCACCACGATGGCAAGCACGATGACCAACGGGTGCAACCACATCAACGGGTCGACTACGAACAGCGGCGCCACCACGACTCCGCCGATGGCGGCAAGGCCCACCGAAATCCCGATGGTCCACATCGCAACGTGGCTGACGTTCATTCCCATCAGGCTGGCAACTTCTCGATCTTCCGCCGTGGCTTGCATGGCCAGGCCCAGCCGGCTGCGGCTGAGGAGCAGCCAGACGCCGATCAAGGTCACGCCTACGATAACCAGGGTCAGCAGGCGTTGGTGCGTAATGCGCACGCCTGCGATCTCGGTCATACCATGCAGCATGGAGGGAATGCTGAGGTAGTGACCGCCGAAGCTGATAATGAGCGTTTCTTGAAAGATCGCCGCGAGCGCGATGGTACCGATGAGTACCGCGGTTTCGTGTTCGCGCACCGGTTCGATGACGAGCTTGTAACTGAGCACGCCTAGCGCCGTTACGCCCAGTACCGCAACCAAAGTCGCGAGCCAGTATGGCAAGCCCCACAACTGCCCCGCCACATAGATCATATAGGCAGCGAGCATGTAGAAGGCCGTATGCGCGATATTGACGATGCGCGCGACACCGAAGATCAGGGAGAAACCGACCGCCAGCAGCGCGTACACACCGCTATTGATCAGCCCCGTAATGAGGATGTCCTGAAACATGCTGGTACTTCTCTTTATTGCTGCGAATCGCCGCCGGAGCGGCCAACGTCGCTCCGGAGACGATGCAGAACTGCTCCGACAGGTATCTGCAGGGGCTGCAGGGCAGGCGGCCGCAGCCGCCTACCCTTCGTCATGCCGGATCAGTTGCCCTTCATGTGCGTCGGGAAGATGAAGGGCTGCATGCCCTCATACTTCAGACCCTGCCAGCCGTTCGGCCAGAAAGGCACCAGCTTGCCGTCCTGCCACTGCACGGCAACGCCAGTCACACCGCCAGGGCCCCACTTCGGATCGTGCCGCTCGTCGAAGTCCAGCACGCCGGAAGCAGTGACGAACGGGGTCTTCTCGATGTACTCGACCAGCTTGTCGGCATCCAGCGTCTTGGTCGCCTCGATGGCCTGCGCCAGGATGTAAATCGCGTCGTAGGTAGCAGCGGTATAGGCCGGCGGCTCACCAAAGCGCTTCTCGAAGGCCTCGATGAACGGCAGCGTCTTCTCGCTGATCTGGGCGCGACCGTAGGTATCGAGGGTGGCCACATAGTTGGCGCGACCGGCACTCGCCTGCCAGAACGAGGCCTTCTGCGCCTCCACGTTGATTCCGAACGGAACCGCGGCGATGTTCATTTCGCCGACCTGACGGCCGAGTACAATGCCTACCGGGCCGGACAGCACCGTGAAGATGATGTCCGCGCGGGCGCGGTTGATCGCCGACAGCTCGGAGGTCACGTCGGTTGCGGTAGCGGAAGGACGCCACGTGCCGACCACTTCCATGCCCATCTTCGGCAGAGTCGCCTGCGCTGCGCCTACCAGCGGATCAGCCCAGACGGCACGCTCGCCCACGATGGCTACGCGCACTTGCTCACGCCCCAGCTCCCGGCGGATCTGTGCGGCGACGTCGGCAAGCACCGTGAACACCTGGCGACCCAGGTCTTCCGACTTGGTCGGAGCGACACGGAACCAGTACTTGTAGGTATCGTAGTCGTCCTGCACGCGGGTACCGAGCTCGCTGTGCGCGGCGCCGACGCCCAGGAAGATCTTCTTATAGTCCATTGCCACGTCCTGCATGGCGAGCACGGCCTCGCTACGGAAGCCGCCGATGAGGAAATCGGCGCGGTTGCGGGTGATCGCACGCTCCATGGCGTTCGTGGCATCCGAGACGCTGAGCATCTCGTTGGTTTCGATTTGGATCAGCTCGATCGGCCGCTTGGTGTCACCCACCGCAATGCCGCCGGCTGCATTAATTTCATCGCGCGCCAACTGCGCACCGCGCCAATGGTTCTCGCCCTGCAAAAAGCCCATGGGACCGACCACGGCAATCCGGATGGGCTCCTGGGCGATCGCGGCGCTGCTAGTCGCTGCGAATGCGGCGACCAGTAGCGACCTGAACATAGCGCGTAAGCTAACTGCCATGTGGAATCTCCTCCAACTTAGGACACTTGTTATTACTTGTTGCCAGTCACGAACGCAGGAATGCGTACAACACGCCGAGTCAGAAAATCCTGTCGCTGACCCTTCTAAGATAGAAGAGTTCACGTTTGCTGCAAGGGGTAAATCGCAGACTTGGCGGTAACGGCACTGGCGCTGCCGCGGCAGAAACTGTCGGGGCAGGCGGTACGTTGCATTGAACGCCCTGCGAATACGGGCCCGTTTGCCCTACTCCAGTTTATGCCGGAACGGCAGCGTACGCAGAGTAACAGGCGCGGTCAAACAGCGTAAACGCCAGCGCATCCGGCAGAATCGCGACGCCGCTGTGCGAAACGAACGGGCCGGATCTACTGCGGTGGCACAATCTTAAAAGGCCTGCGCGGACTGTCGGCGTTCAGGGAAAAGCGCTATGAGACTACTGCCGGCACGGCAAATTAAGGAAACCCAGTGCAGACTGAGGGCGCGTGTTTCGGTGCGGCAATGAACCGGCTGCTGCGACGGCCGGAGTGCGGTGCTGGCATGCCTAACCGGCCAGATAACCGTATCGGCGGCAATCGGGAACGGCAGCCATAATCGGCATGCATCCCGCTGGCATTGCCAGGCACCGAAAAGCGCTCGCCGGTACAACGAAGCCCTCGCTGTACCGGCAGCTCCAAAGCTAACGGCGCCTAAATCCGCTAGGCGTGGCCGACGCCGAAATCGGTGGGTGTATGAAAGTATTCGCTGCTGCGGGCGAACTCATCGACCAGCCGCTGCAGCTCCTTCAATCGAGCCTCCGCCGTGCGCACGTGAGCGCAATCTTCACAGGCGGGGTCTTCACACGGCTGACGCGTGTAGAGCCAGTACTGAATAGCACCAGCCAGCAAGCCATCGGAGATGTCCCAAAGGTGAGATTCCTGGTCGGCGTCGGCCAGCCGGTTGCCTAGCTCCACCGCCTGGGTAGCCGCGATTTCGTAGGCGCTATCCTGATCGCTCATGCCTGCCACTTCTATCTCGTGCTGCGAAAAGAGCCGATTATAGTATGCGAATCGCGCATGTTAGGCGACCTCGCCGTTCCTGTTCGCGGTCAACGCTGGCCCGCCCCAGGAGACCGATCGTGCTCAACCGGCCTTATCGGCAACGAAAGGATTCGTCTGCCGCTCATGTCCGATCGTCGAGGCCGGGCCGTGGCCAGGCAGGAACTGCACATCGTCCCCCAAGGGAAAGAGCTTCTCGCGGATCGCCTTCACCAGCGTGTCGTAGTCGCCACGAGGAAAATCGGTGCGCCCGATAGAGCCTTGAAACAGCACATCCCCCACTACGGCAAAACGCGCTTCCGGCGAGAAGAAAACGACATGGCCCGGGGTATGTCCGGGGCAGTGCAACACTTGCAGCACCGTCTTGCCTATGGTCACGGTGTCTCCGTCCTCCAGCCAGCGATCCGGCGTGAACGGACGTGACGGCGGGAAGCCCATGCTGCGCCCCTGCTCACCCAGGCGGTCGATCCAGAACGCATCTTCCCGGTGCGGCCCCTCGATCGGCACGCCCAGCCGCTCGGCGAGTTCCGCCACTGCCCCGGCATGATCGAGGTGCCCGTGCGTGACCAGAATCTTCTCCACCTCGACGCCAGCCTGTTCTACAGCCTGCAAGATCCGTTCGATCTCCCCGCCCGGATCCACGATGGCGGCTTTGCCCGTCTGCTCGCAGCAGAGAATCGAGCAGTTCTGCTGGTAAGGGGTAACAGGTACGACGTACACCTTCACGGCATCATCTCCATACACACAGGCGGGACGACAGCATGCCACAGCAACCGGCCCGGGCAAATGTCGCCCCCGGTAGTTGGCGGTTTTTTGACCGGCCTTGAGTCGCGATCGGCCACTCGCACCTATGACCCCAAGGCTTTATCGGAAGCTGCTTAATCTTTGCGCAATCTAACAAGCACCTGCGTGACGCCGGGGAGTTAGAGTTCATCTTCACGAGTTCCCCACAAGCTTATCCACAGATCCTGTGAGTAACTTTGCGAACCGGGGCCCGCCTCCGGCATCCATCTGGACGTTCTCGCTGCACGCCGACGACCTCGCCATCAGGCCCTCACGGAGACACGGCGTCTGGCCACGCACTCATTGCCGTAGAGGGGAAAACGGTACAATCCGGCGCATGACGTTGCCCATAGAAACCGTACTGCCCGATCTGCTCGCCGCTCTGGCCGAGCGTACCTGCGTGGTGCTGCAAGCGCCGCCCGGAGCGGGCAAAACCACTCGCGTGCCCTTGGCGTTGCTCGGCCAGCCCTGGCTGGCCGAGCGCCGCATTGTCATGCTCGAGCCGCGCCGGCTCGCCGCGCGCGCAGCGGCGCGCTACATGGCACAGCACCTGGGCGAGCCCGTCGGCCGGCGAGTCGGTTACCGTACCCGACTGGATACCCGCGTCAGCACCGCCACCCGCATCGAAGTAGTCACCGAAGGCATCCTCACGCGCCTGCTACAGGAGGACCCCGAGCTCAGCGGCTATGGCGCGGTAATCTTCGACGAATTTCACGAGCGCAGCCTGAACGCGGACCTGGGACTGGCTCTGGCCTTGGATGCCCAGCAAGCGTTGCGCCCCGACCTGCGCCTGCTGGTAATGTCCGCCACCTTGGATGCGGAACCGGTAGCGCGCCTGCTCGACGATGCGCCGCTGATTACCAGTGCTGGCCGCAGCTTCGAGGTCGAGCACCGTTACGTGCCGCCGGCGGGCGCTTCTGTGGAGGAGCATACGGCAGCCACCGTGCGGCGGGCCCTCGCCGAGGAAACGGGATCGGTGCTGGTTTTCCTGCCCGGCGGTGCCGAGATCCGTCGAGTACAACGCTTGCTCGAACCCCGCCTGCCGGCCGGCGTCGAGCTGCTGCCGCTGTACGGCGACCTGGCCCCGGCAGCACAGGACGCCGCCATTGCCCCGCCGCCGCCCGGTCGGCGCAAAGTGGTACTCGCGACCGCCATTGCCGAAACCAGCCTGACGCTGGAGGGTATACGAATCGTCATCGATGCCGGCCTGATGCGCCGAGCTCGCTTCGATCCGGTAAGCGGCATGACCCGGCTGGTGACCACCCGGGTCTCGCAGGCGGCGGCCGAGCAGCGCGCCGGCCGTGCCGGACGCCTGGAGCCCGGCGTGTGCTATCGCCTCTGGTCCGCCGAGGAGCATTCGCGCCTGGCGGCATTCAGCCCGCCGGAAATTCTCGATGCCGATCTAAGCCCCTTGGTATTGGAACTGGCCCAATGGGGGGTGCGCGCGCCGGAGGAACTGCGCTGGCTCGATCCGCCGCCGTCGGCGCCTTGGGCGCAAGCGCGCGAGCTGCTGATTCGTCTTGGCGCGCTTACCGCCGACGGCAACATTACCGCACACGGTCGCTCGCTGCTGCAGCTGGGGCTGCCGCCGCGGCTGGCGCACATGGTGCGCCGGGGCGAAGCGCTAGGCTGGGCTCGGCTTGCCTGCGAGCTCGCCGCGCTGCTCACGGAGCGGGATCTACTGAATACCGGCAGTAGCGACTTGGCCGCCCGCGTAGCCGAACTGCGCTCAGGGCGTTCCTCACCGGTGCTGCGACGCCTTCGCGAAACCGCCGACAAATTGCATGCGCGCCTGCGCGGTCCGGCAAAGCCGGAGAGGCCGCACTCGCTGGGATTGCTGCTCGCCTGCGCTTACCCCGACCGGATCGCGCTGCGCCGGTCAGGTCGGGAGCCCCGCTTCTTGCTGGCCAACGGCCGCGGCGGACAGCTCGACGAGAGCGATCCCTTGGCCAGGGAGCCCATGCTGGTCGCCGCCGCACTGGACGGCGAGCGCCGCGAAGCGCGCATATTCCTGGCCGGTGCGCTGGACCCCGAGAGCTTCGAGCAGGAGTTCGGCGGCGAAATCCAAGAGCAGGCCTTCGTCGACTGGGATGCCGCCAGCGATGCGGTCCTGGCGCGTCGGCAACGCCGTTTTGGCGCACTGGTGCTGGCGGATGCGCCGCTTGCGGAGCCCGCGCCGGAGCAGCTCTTGGCTGGATTAATCGCCGGCATCCGCCAGCGCGGGCTGGACTGCTTGCCTTGGACCCCGGCAATCCGGCAATGGCGCGCCCGGGTGATGCTCCTGCGGCGGCTGCGGGGGGAGCCCTGGCCCGATCTTAGCGACGATGCGCTGCTCGCGACGCTGGAGCGGTGGGCAGGCCCCTTTCTAGATGGTTTCACGCGCTTGGCGCAGCTACGCAGCTTTCCCCTGCAGCAGGCATTGGAAACGATGCTGGCCTATCCGCTGTTACGCGAACTCGAACGCTTGGCACCGGCACGGTTGGAGGTGGCCAGCGGCAGCCGCATTGCCATCGACTATTTGGCCGACAGCATGCCCGTGCTACCGGTGCGGCTGCAGGAACTGTTCGGTATGAAAGAGACGCCGACCATCGTCGATGGCCAGGTAAGGCTGCTCCTTCATCTACTGTCGCCCGCCGGCAGGCCGGTGCAGATCACACAGGACCTCGCCGGCTTCTGGGCCAACAGCTATCACGAGGTTCGCAAGGATCTGCGCGGTCGCTACCCCAAGCATGCCTGGCCGGACGACCCGGCCAATGCCCAGCCTCCTGCTCGACGGCCGCGTTCCGCCTGAGGCGCACTTTATACACACGCCGCCACCGGTGGCACGCTGGCCCCAGGGCCAACCCGGCTGGCTGTCCGCGAGCAACGTAGGCTCTTGTTTTGCTGGATATTTAATCCATTGACTATATTTAGAACAGGTTCTGCAACCGCTTGATCTGCTTGGCCAGAATCCAATGTCCCGCAGCTTACACACAGAGTTATCCACAGAATCTGTGGATATCTGCGCAATGGCTTGACCGCCAGCGCCTCACCGGGGCAAGCGACGCGGTGCGCCGCCCTTAGCGCTCAGCCGGGCTGCCGGCGCGGAGCGGCGGGAAAATAGTGGTCCAGCCGCGGGCCTAACTCTATCCGGACTTACGTCTCTTCCGCCGTAATCGGATTAAGGCACCTCGGTAACCCCGCCCATTTTCCCGCGCTGTGACGCCAGGAAAGGAATTGGAAAACCGAAATACGGAACCGGCATGACCGCATGCGATACCAAGCTGGCTCTCGCCCCCCAGCGCCTCGCGGTTCGCATTCACGGCAGGGAAGGCGGTCCGAACTCGGAATATCCGCTCAGCCAGGGATATGGAGCAATGCGCGTAACCACACCCGGGTAGTTTCCGATCAACCGCGAACTTCCTGTTATAGCGCTAGCTATCGACACCGCGCAGGGCATAGCCATCGGCGTTGGTCACGCGCCGCGCTCAAGCTGCAACGCTACGACCTCGCCAGCGGCCTTCTTAGGCTACGCAGAGCAGTATCTTCCGAGACCTTACGGAGTTTGCCAACGGCGGCGCAACCCGAAGATAAGCCACTGTACTATCGACGATCACTTCATCGGCGAGGAGAAAACGGCCGCTCCCGACGCTGCGCGACGTCTTAATTGCGACTTGCCGTTCCAGCCTAATCGCCAGCCGCTGAGAGCACGAATCGGCGTCCTCCGTTGAGCGGATGCATACCCTTCGAGCCCATTAAATAAACGTGCCCCACTGCCGTTATATAGACATGGAGGAGAACCTGCGACGGCCTCGCCCGCCGTTCGGCAGCATCATCTGAAAAATCGCCCAGCCAAAGCTCTGCCACGCACGCTTCGACGTTTTCGGCTGGGAGATAAGAATAACGGGAGCTGCACATGTCGAAGATCTGGTCGATGCTCACCAGTCTGAGCATTATGAAAAAGGCGCTGCTCGGACCACTAGTCATGCTGGCCTTCATGATCGGCACAGGGACATTCGCGCTGGTTACACTCAGCATGCTCGACAAACGCATGAGCTATGTGGCGGACGATTTGACGCCCGATACCGGAATCGCCACCGACCTGATGCGAGCAATGTATGACGAACGCCTGGCCGCCGAGGCGTTCGTCACCAACAGCACCGAGATGCACTTCCAGCTCTGGCAAGAGCGTAACCGCGAAACGCTGGCGGTGATCGAACAGGCGCGCGCCGCGTTCGCCGGCAGCGCTCGGGAAGACCAGCTGATTCATCCGGTAGCGATGCACACGGTTTATGCCCAGGCGTTCTCGGAGCGCGTAGCCCCCAACCGTCTGGAAATCGCCAAGCTGCGCGCCGAAGTGATGGAACCCACCGCCGCCAGCATCAGCGCCGTAATCACCGAGGTGATGGAAGAAGCCTACAAAGTCACCGCTGGCCGCATTGGCGAGCTGGCGGCCAGTGTGGTCAGCGAGATCATGCTCACCCGCATTGAGGTCGATAACTTCCTGCGGACAGCGGATGGCGAGATCGACGTGCGCCATCAGGCCGAGTCGGTCAGAGAACTGTTGCGCACTCTGAACAGCGCCATAGGCCCCATGGATCACGACTTCCTGATGGAGCGTTTCGCCCAGCGGGCCTCCGGCCAAGTCCGCGAGGCAATAGAGGCCTGGGCACGCTACGAGGAAGCGCTGGATCGCGTCATCGCGCTCACCTATACCGCACACGACTCCATACATACTCGACTGTATGTTCAGGGTCCGCTGATGACCGCGGCCGCCCGCGACATGCAGAGTTCGATCTTCGACGAACTAGGGGAGCTAGGGGCAGCCACCAGAAGCCAAACGCAACGCGCTCTGGTTCTGCTGGTCGCGGTAACCGCCGTTGCCGGCATCGCGGGCATTGCCCTGGGTTCTGTGGTCACGCGCAGCGTGGTGAAACCACTGGTGGACACCAACAAGGAAATCGACCAGATGCTGCGCGACATCGATGCCGGACAGGG
>CAYWPG010000026.1:0-54116 GCA_964460035.1 uncultured Alkalilimnicola sp. | reverse complement strand
CCGGCACGAGCGGGCCGGGTCTGCCTCTGGTGGTGGTGCACAGCGAGCTGCCCGCGGAGTTGGGGCTGCTGGAGCGTATGTGCGTGCTGCTGGAGGACGCGTTCGGCGCGCTGCTGCAAGCCTTGCCGCCTGGAAGGCTAGGCGCGGATACACTTGTTCATTTGGTGTTGCCGTCCGCATTCGTGGATGCGGAACTGGACCCGCAGCTGCTGGAAGAAGCGGTTGCGGCTTGCCATCCCGTGTTCGAAGCATGCGAGTGGCGGTTCGTGCCCGGCGATGCGAAGTTTGCCGATCGCTTGCGGGAGAGTGTTAACGGAGAGCACCGCGTCGTGGTGGTCGCCGGTATTAATCTGCAGCTGGACGAACGCAATCGCTATCTGCTGGTGGCCCCCAGCCGGCCGACCGCGGCGTTGGAGGCGGGCGAGGCCGCGGCTATCGCACTGGCGCCGCTGGCTTCGGTCGATTTTCGGAATCAGCGGATGCATGCAGGGGTAGGGTAGCGCGACTGCATGCACTCGCTGCGTGTCGTCCTGGCGTGAGCTCAGCCGCGCAGGAGCAGGGCCGATGGTGCCGTCAGTTCCATAGCAAGGATCGGAGTGCTCATGGCGAGCCCATGTGCAGAATGAACCCATGACCCCACATCGCAATGAAGGAGTGCGGAGATGGCAAGCGATGTAGTCGAGGTTCGTCATACGCCTGCGGAGCCTTACAGCTGTGACGAAGAGCGCTGGGCAGCGGTAGTGCGGCGCGATCCGAACGCGGATGGGCACTTTTACTATTCCGTCCGCACCACGGGCGTGTATTGCCGGCCTAGCTGCGGTGCGCGCCTGGCGCAGCGTAAGAACGTCGCCTTCCATGCCTCGGCGCTGGAAGCGGAACGGGCGGGCTTTCGTCCCTGCAAGCGTTGCCGGCCGGACGGGCCATCGCTGCACGCACAGTACACCGAGCTGGTCGCGGCTGCCTGCCGGCAGATAGAGTGCGCGACGGAGCCGCCGCGTCTCGAAGCGCTTGCAAGAGCCGCCGGTCTTAGTCCGCACCACTTTCATCGCGTGTTCAAGCAGATCGTGGGGGTTACCCCAAGAGCTTACGCCAATGCAGTGCGCCGTCGGCGTGCGCACCAGGAACTGGGCCGCAAGAACACGGTGACAGAGGCGCTTTACGATGCCGGTTTCGGCTCCAATGGTCGCTTCTATGCCGCCGCCCAGAGCATGTTGGGCATGACGCCGTCGCAGTTTCGTGCGGGAGGGGAAGGCCGTGTCATACGCTTTGCGATCGGCCAGTGTTCTTTAGGGGCTATTCTGGTGGCCGCCAGCGAAAAGGGTGTTTGCGCCATTTCGCTTGGCGACGACCCGGAGGTGCTGCTGCGCGATTTGCAGGACAGGTTTGCTTGCGCGGAACTGGTGGGAGGCGATGCGCAGTTCGAGCGGCTGGTTGCGCAGGTGGTGGGTTTTGTCGAGGCCCCCGTTACGGGGCTGGACCTGCCGTTGGATATTCGCGGAACGGCTTTTCAGCAGCGCGTGTGGGAGGCGTTGCGAGCGATACCCCCTGGCGTGACCGTGAGTTATAGCGAGCTGGCGCATCGGCTCGCGATGCCGGGGGCAGCCAGGGCGGTTGCCCGCGCGTGTGCGGCTAATATGCTGGCGGTGGCGATTCCCTGTCATCGCGTGGTGCGTAGCGACGGCTCGCTGTCGGGCTATCGCTGGGGCGTGGAGCGAAAGCGCGAGCTGCTGCGGCGCGAGCGCGGGGAGGGGTGAGCGCGGCGCCATAGGCGGGAATGCGCGCAGGAAGAGATCGCCGCGCCTGATGGTTGCAGCGGTTTTTGTCGGTTCTTCACGGCGAGCGTCATAGATGACGGGAGATCTTTTCGCGGCAGCGGGGCTGTTGCCGCGCCGGCTGGAGCTGGCGCGCGGGGCCGTGCTGCTTTGCGGCTTTGCCGCCAGGCAGGGAACAGCGCTGTGGGATGCGGTGCAGGCCGTAGCCTCCCAGGCGCCGTTCCGACATATGACCACCCGTGGCGGATTTCGGATGTCGGTAGCCATGACCAACTGTGGCACGGTCGGCTGGGTGAGCGATCGTCGCGGTTACCGCTACCAGGCGGAGGATCCGGTCACGGGCTGCCCCTGGCCGGCCATGCCGGAGGCGATGCGTACGCTGGCGCAGCGCGCGGCCGCCGAGGCCGGCTTTCCCGGTTTCGAGCCGGATGCCTGCCTGATCAATCGCTACGCCCCAGGAGCCCGGCTGGCGCTGCATCAGGATAAGGACGAGCGCGATTTCAGCGCCCCTATAGTGTCGGTGTCGCTGGGGCTGCCGGCGACGTTCTTGTTCGGTACGGAAAGCCGTGGCAGCCGTCCTATGCGCGTGCCGTTGGAGCACGGCGATGTGGTGGTTTGGGGCGGTGCCGCGCGGATGGCCTTTCACGGTGTGGCGCCGCTGGCGCAAGGCGTGCATCCGCTTTGTGGTGACTGCCGGATCAATCTGACCTTCCGCAAGGCGTTGTAAGGTGTTTGCGCGGCGGGTGCTTAGAAGGCGGGGCGCCATCCTATCGAAGACGCGCTCGTGGCGGCTTGTGCGAGCGTGGCATAGAGCACGTTTTCCTGAAACGGCTTGTGGAGAAACGGGCCGGACCAGCGCTGGGTGAGGGCGTCGGTCTCGGCATAGCCGCTCATCAGCACTATTGCAATGTTCGGGTGAGACTCCTTCAGCCGCGCCGCAAGTTCGGTGCCGGTCATGCCGGGCATGGCGTAATCGATCAGCGCCACGCTGGGGGCCTTGCCTTGCTCCAGCAGACGCAGTGCAGCCGATCCGCCACCGGCGGAGAGCACCTCGCAGCCAGCGGATGTAAGCAGAGCCGCGACGGCGGTACGCACGGAAGCGTCGTCGTCCACCAGTAGCACTTTCAGTCCTGCCAGGTTGGCGCGCCTTGGTGTGCTGGGTTCGGCCGCGGCAGGCACGGCCCCGGTCGGAGCAAGCGGCAGGAAAACATCGACCTGGGTGCCTGCTCCGGGCTTGCTGTCTATATGGATGCCCCCGCCCAGCTGCTTGACGATTCCCAATACTTGCGGCAGCCCCAGGCCGGACCCGTGACCGACTTCCTTGGTGGTGTAGAACGGCTCGAATACGCGTGCCAGCGCTTCCTGATCCATGCCGCTGCCGTTATCGGTCACGCTCAGTACCACATAAGTGCCCGGCGCAGGGGCTTCGGGCCGGCCGGCCGTGTGTCCCACTTCGGCCTGCCGGGTGGTCAGCGCGATAACGCCTGATTTCTCGGCGATAGCGTCGCGCGCATTGATGGCCAGATTCATGATGATCAGTTCCAGCTGAGTGCGATCCGCCAGCGCCAGGGGGAGATGCGGCATCAGATCGGTGCGGATTTCGATGGTGCCGCTGATGGTGCTACGCAGCATCTGGGCCATGGAGGCCACGGTGGCGTTGACATCCACCGGCTCGGGCTCGAGCCGCTGCTTGCGTGCGAAGGCGATAAGCTGCGACACCAGCTTGGCGCCGCGCTCGGTGCTATCGCGAGCGGCGTCGATGAACCGTATGGCGCGCTCGTTGGACACATGTCGGCACGCCAAGTCCAGATTGATGCGGATGGCGGCCAGCAGGTTGTTGAAGTCGTGCGCGACGCCGCCAGTGAGGCGGCCGACCGCTTCCAGCTTTTTAGCGGCGACCAGACGCTCGGAAGCTTCCTGGATTCTGGCTTCCAGAGTCTCGTTCAGCCGCAGCAGCTCTTCCTCGCGCACTTTCAGTCGTACCGCCGCGTCGTGCAGGGCCTGCGCTACCAGATTCGTTTCTTCCATGCCGGCGGTGGGCGGCAAGGGTATTTCGCCACGCCCTACGGCTTCGGCATTGGCCACCAGTGTGGCCATGGAACGAACGATCCCTCTCCCTATCCATGCCGATAGCAATATGCCGAGGAGTACCAAGCCTAAGGTTGCCGCGCCAAGGGTGGTGAGCAACTGGATGGTCGACGTGTAGAGCTGGGCTTCCGGCACACCGAGAATGATCGTCCAGCCAGAGTGCTGCGATCGGTTAAAGGCCGCGAGGCTGGGCACGCCATCCAAGGTGACGCTGTGAAAGATCCCTGACTCGCTCTGGCTGATCGCGGTGCGTGATTGCTCGGTGGCGGTGCGGCCGACAAAGTTGACGCCGCGACGATTGCGGGCGATGACCACTCCTTTCCGATCCATGATCGCGGAGATCCAGCCCCTTTCGCCGTGAATGCCTTGATCGGCAAACAGGCTGCTCAGCGTCTCTGCCGGCAATAGCATCATTAAGACGGCGATTTCACGCGTGCCGTGCACCGGCACCGCGATCATCACCGCCATCTGGCCCGGGACGGATATGCTGGAGACAAGGTTGGAGATATAGGTCTCACCCTGGATCAGGCTTTGTTTCATTTCCTCGGAACAATCCGGCGCGGGTAGCGGCGCTTCGGGAGGCAGGCGCGTGTTGATGACCTGCCTGCAATCGGGAGCCAAGGCCACGATCCAGGCACCTTCATAAGGGATCGCCGCAGTGGCTTCGGCCTTGAAGCGGGAGTAATCCCCATCGGTGAGCGCCGGCGACAGAGCGAGCGTCTTCAGGATGGCCTCGGTCTGGCCTAGTTGCCGGTCCAGCGCCAGGGTTAATGCACGGGCAGTATCCTGTAGTCGTCGATCAAGGCCGGCGCGCTCGTCTTGGTGCGCTCCGACGATGATGTAGCCGGCCAGCACGATGGTGGGAAGAACGATTGCGGCCGTTAGAAGCAAAAGGCGACCGCGCAGCGAGTGCGCTAACGTTGCAAAAGGCGATGGCACGTCGGCTTGCCCCGCTCCCTGGGCTGTATATAAAGAGACCTAAATTAGACAGAGAATATCGGTCGCTACGCTGGTGTCCAGCCCCATATCGAATTTTTTATCGTTTGGATCAGCATAGCGGAGTGCGCGCCAGACGGCAGCTCTTCCCGAAGCCCTGGTGAAAATCCTGGACACAGCGCACCGTAGCCGTGTGCGGCAGCGAGGGAACGCTGCCGCCGTCGAAGGGTCCGAACTAAGGGAAGCGCTCTGCAAAACTAGGCGCTTCCTCAATAGCTGGCTTTCAATCGTGGCATGCCTGTCCCCGCGCAGGTGTGAGACGAGGCGAAGCGGCGCTGCCTGGCGAGGAGCGGAATCATGCGCAATATGTCTGGTGCGGACGACGAGTCGTTGCGCTTCGAGCATTTGGTACAGATCAACGATCCTCGCGATCCGCGAATCGTCCCACTCTCTCGCGAACAGCTCTGGCATGGGTTGGTGCTGCGCGCGGAAGCGCCGCAGCTGTTCATCCCGTGGCTGGACGAGAGCACCGTGCGTTATGGCGAGGGTGGGGAGCTGCAGCGCCAGCTGCGCTTTGGCAGCTATCTGGTCAAGGATCGCGTACAGTTTCGCGATCGCCAGAGCATTCATTATGAGGTCGAGCAGCCAGGCAGCGATGCGAGTTTCTCACTGACCATGCGCATCGAGGAGCCCGCGCCCGGCGAGCTCTTCGTGCGCTTCGTGTACACAGCGCGATCGGAAGACCACTATGCGCGCAGCCCTTTGGCGGGCTTGATGAAGGAGGCCTATCGCGCCGCGGATCGGGACACGATCTTCCGTATCCGGCAGTTCGCGGCGGCAGGCGCTCTGGATAGCGATAACAGCGGCGGCCCTGACTTTCGCATCTTGCAGTAGCCGCCTTGCACCCGGGAGGGGGCTCGGTTACGTTCTGCCCATCCAACGCCGCTTCATGCGCAAGCTATTACGTTAACTACAGGAACGCTAAACCGATGCTTGACCAACTGGGCGGCCGCGCCGCCTTTGACGATTTGATCTCGGCAGTGCTGACCGCCGGCGAACTGGCCCTGGCAATGCAGCGCGATGGTGCGGGGCAGCGGGCACAGAAGAAGCCGGATCGGACGCCGGTGACAGCGGCCGACCGGGCGGTCGAAGAGCAGTTGGCGCGGTTCGTGCGAACGAGGTTTCCATCGGCCCGCCTGCTCGGCGAAGAGTTCGGCGGCGATAACGAGGCCGGCGCTGGGCTGCGCTTTTTAGTTGATCCTATCGACGGCACCCGCGCGTTCATGCGGGGCTTGCCCACTTGGTCGGTGCTTGTCGGCGTGGAGTACGACGGCCGGCCCATAGCAGGCGTGGCCTTCCTGCCTGCAGCAGGCGATCTGTACACGGCGGTGCTAGGACACGGGGCCTACGTCAATGGGCGCCCCGTGCGGCTGTCGGCTATCGAACGCCTGGCCGACGCGCTGGTCTGCCATGGCGGGCTTGCGCAGTTCACCGACGATGGGCGCGGGCAGGCGCTGCTTGGATTGGCGCAGCAGAGCTATACGCAGCGCGGGCTGGGCGATTTCGCCAACTACGGCGCTTTGCTACAAGGACAGGCGGACGCCGTGGTCGACCCGGCGATTCAGCCTTACGACGTGGCCGTCGCCGCTGTGATGGTGAGAGAGGCGGGGGGGCGTTTCAGCTCGTTCGACGGCGCCGATACCATTTATGGGCCCGGGGCGCTCGCCAGCAATGGACAGCCTTTGCACGACGAGCTGTTGACCCTGTTGCAGGCGCGCTAAGAGCGAGGCGCCGCTCGGCTGGGCTTGCCGGGCGCCGACGGCGCGCTCCCGTCCCTACCGCTTACGCTCGCTCGCTGCCGCCATAGCCGCCGCCTCCCGGCGTTTGGATGACGAAGACATCGCCGGGTTCGACCTGTGCTTTATCCGTGCCGGTGAGCTGTAGCCGCGAGCCGTCCGCACGTTCTATCCAGGCCGTGCCCACTTGTCCGTCCCGACCGCCGGCAAGACCGCTGGGCGCGATCCGGCGCGAGTTGGCGAGCACGGCCACCGTCATGGCTTCGAGAAAGCGGATGCGCCGCTCTACGCCATCGCCGCCGCGCCAGCGGCCGGCGCCGCCGGAGCCGTGGCGGATGGAGAACGCATCCAGTTGCACGGGAAAGCGCGTCTCCAGCACTTCCGGGTCGGTGAGGCGGCTGTTGGTCATGTGCACATGCACCGCGCTAGCGCCGTCGAAGCCGCGGCCGGCGCCGCTACCCCCGCATAAGGTTTCGTAGTGCTGGTAGCGGGCGTTGCCGAAGGTGACGTTATTCATGGTGCCTTGCCCGTTGGCCAGGACGCCCAGGGCGGCATACAGCGTATCGGTTACCACCTGGCTGACTTCCACATTGCCTGCCACCACCGCTGCGGGGTAGACCGGGTTCAGCATAGAGCCCTCGGGTATGATCAGCTCTATGGGCTTGAGACAACCGTCGTTGAGCGGGATGTTGTCCTTTACCAGGGTTCTCAGCACGTAAAGGACGGCCGCGCGAGTGACCGCCTTGGGCGCGTTGAAGTTGCCCGCTTGCTGTTCGCTGGTACCGGTGAAGTCAATCACGGCACGGCGCTGCCGCTTGTCCACGCGGATTCGCACCTTGATACGGGCGCCGCTGTCCAGCTCTTTCTCCCACTCCCCGTCTTCCAGTACGTCGAGCACGCGGCGAACCTGCTCTTCGGCGTTGTCCTGGACGTGCTGCATATAGGCTTGCACCACATCCAGCCCGAAGTGCTCGACCATGCGCCGCAGCTCGTTCACGCCACGGTTGTTGGCCGCTATCTGCGCCTTCAGATCCGCCAGGTTCTGCTCGACGTTGCGTGCCGGCATAGGTCCGCTGCCGAACAGCTCGCGCAGGGCCTGTTCGCGAAACTCGCCTGCGGCCACAGCCTGGAAGTTGGTGATCAGCACGCCCTCGTCCTCGATCACTCGGCTGTCCGGCGGCATGGAGCCGGGGGTGCTGCCGCCCACATCGGCGTGGTGGGCGCGGCTGGCGATGTAGAAGAGCACCTCGTTGGCGGTCTCGCCCGTGCCGAAAACGGGCGTGACCACCGTGATGTCGGGCAGGTGGGTGCCGCCGTGATATGGGTCGTTGAGCAGGTAGACATCGCCGGGCCGCATTGTGCCCCCGCGTGCCTGTATGATCGCCCGCACGCTCTCGCCCATGGAGCCCAGATGCACGGGCACGTGCGGCGCATTGGCCACCAAACCTCCCTGCGCGTCGAACACTGCGCAGGAGAAATCCAGCCGCTCTTTGATGTTGGCCGAATAGGCGGTTTTCTCCAGCGTGCCGCCCATTTGCTCGGCGATGGACATGAACAGGTTGTTGAACACCTCCAGCATTACCGGATCGGCGTCGGTGCCGATCGCGACGCGCTTGGGCAATGGCTGAACGCGTTTCATGACGAGGTGATTCTTGCGCGTTACCGTGGCGCGCCAGCCGGGTTCTACGACAATGGTGGAAACGGGGTCGCGGACTATAGCCGGACCGTCTATCGCATCGCCCGGCAGCATGTGCTCGCGGTCGTATACCGGGGTGGCGGGGTGAGTGGCTCCGCCCATGTAGGTCTCGACCCAGTTCAGCGGCTCGAGCCTGCCTTCGCTGCGCAGCGGCAGCTCCGGCTCCTCCCGCCAGGCGTCGCTGCGGCCGATGACTTCCACCACGGCGGCTGCGACATTCAGCGGCTTTTCCGGCATGGTGAAGCCGAATTGCTGGCGATGCGCCGCCTCGAATGCCGCGCGCACCGTCTCGGCGCTGCCGTAGGGTACTAGCAGCGCGGTGTCGGTGCCTTCGTAACGCACCTGAAGTTTGCGCTGGACGCTGATCAGCTCGTGCTTCACGCCCTGAGCTTGGAGTTCGCGGCGCCCGTCGGCTTCGCGCTCCGACAGCTGTGGAGCCAGCGCCGCTATCAGCGTATCGTCCAGGGCCGCATCTACGGCCAGCTCGCGCAACGTGGTCAGATCCGCCAGGCCCATGCCATAAGCGGACAGCACACCGGCCAGCGGATGGATCAGCACGCGCTTCATGCCCAGCGCATCGGCCACCAGGCAGGCGTGTTGGCCGCCCGCGCCGCCGAAGCAGTTCAAGACGTAGCGGGTGACGTCGTGACCGCGCTGCACCGAAATGTGCTTGATCGCGTTCGCCATGTTTTCCACGGCGATCTTGAGAAAGCCGTCCGCCACTTCTACCGGCGTGCGAGTGTCGCCAGTGGCCTCGTGGATGCGGCGGGCGAGTTCGGCGAACTTGCGCTGCACCACTTCGCGATCCAAGGGCTCGTTGCCGCCGGGGCCGAATACGTGCGGAAAGAACTCCGGCTGCAGCTTGCCTAGCATGACGTTGCAGTCGGTCACGGTGAGCGGTCCGCCGCGACGATAGCAGGCCGGTCCCGGGTTGGCGCCGGCCGACTCCGGGCCGACGCGATAGCGCGTGCCATCGAAGAAGAGCCGGGAGCCGCCACCCGCGGCAACCGTATGGATAGCCATCATGGGTACGCGCATCCGCACACCGGCGATTGTCGATTCGAACGTGCGCTCGAACTCGCCGTCGAAGTGCGACACGTCAGTGGACGTGCCACCCATGTCGAAGCCGATCACGCGGTCGAAACCTGCCATTTGCGCAGTGCGCACGCAACTGACGATGCCGCCCGCAGGGCCGGAGAGGATGGCGTCCTTGCCTTCGAAGAAGCGCGCGTCGGTAAGTCCCCCGTCCGATTTCATGAACTGCAGCCGGGCAGCGCCCAGCGCAGCGGCGACCTGATTGGCGTAGCGCTTGAGTATGGGGGAGAGATAGGCGTCGACCACGGTGGTATCGCCACGGCCTATCAGCTTTATCAGCGGGCTTACTTCGTGCGAGACGCTGACGCGTGTGAAGCCGATCCGGCGTGCCAGCGCGGCCACCGCCTGCTCGTGTTCCGGGTAGCGGTAACCGTGCATGAAAACGATGGCGCAGGCGCGGTAGCCGAGCGCGAACGCAGCCTCTAGATCCTCGCGTACCCGCGCGGTGTCGGGAGCCCGCAGCACCGCGCCGTCGGCGCGCACGCGCTCGTCGACTTCTACCACATGCCCGTAGAGCTGTTCCGGCAGGCGAATCTCCAGCGCGAAGATGTCGGGCCGGGTCTGGTAGCCGATGCGCAGTGCATCGGCAAAGCCGCGGGTGATCACGAGTACGGTACGCTCGCCCTTGCGCTCTAGCAGGGCGTTGGTGGCTACCGTGGTGCCCATCTTCACCGCTTCCAGCCGCTCGCCGGGAATCTCCTCCTCGGGCGCGAGCCCCAGCAGATCCCGGATGCCCTGCAGCGCAGCATCGCTGTAGCGTTCCGGATTCTCCGACAGCAGTTTATGGCTGATCAGGCTGCCGTCAGGCTTGCGGGCAATGACGTCGGTGAAGGTGCCGCCGCGGTCTATCCAGAACTGCCAGCGTCCCTTGTTCGCTTCTACGCTCATGCGCACTCCTGCTCAGAAGTTATGCGCGTCGGTATGGAGGGTTTCTTGGCGTCTTGCCGCTCCGCATAGCTGCTTGCTTGCGGCAGGACGTCAAATCCCGTTTCTCGGGCTTGTGCCGCTCGCTAGTTTAACAGCCGCCGGCTAGGGGTGTGGCGACCAGCACGATCACGTCGCAGGTGAACGAACCATCGGCCGCGATCTCGAAATAGTCGCGAACCTCCTCTCCGACACGCTTCTGCAACAGCAGAAGCGCCTCGCGCATTGGCGCCGGGGTGCCCGATCGGCGCACCCAGGATTCGAATTCCAGGCGCAGGCGCTGGCGGCGGTAGCTGTCTACTTGCAGGCCTGCGGCACCGAGACGTTCGAACCATTCGGCACTGGAATAGTCGCGCACATGACTGGGATCGCGCAGGAGTTCCAGGGCTTGGAGGAAGGTGTCTAGAAGGGGAGACCCCGGCGCCGCCACGTCGATGAACACCGCCCGCCCTGAGGGCTTCAGCACTCGCCGGACCTCTCTTAGCGCGCGCTCCAGGTCGCTCCAGTGGTGCGCGGAAAACCGGCTTGCCACGAAGTGGAAGGCGCTATCGGCGAATGGCAGCGCTTCGGCGCTGCCGCGCTGGGTGCGGATATTGGCCAGGGCGCGGCTGTGGGCAGTTGCGGCCACCAGGTCCAGCATGGGTTGGGCCGGATCGTAGGCGACGACTTCGCGCGCCAGAGGGGCTAGCTGAAAACTGACATGCCCGGCGCCGCATCCCAGATCGAGGACGCGCGCCTCTGCATACGAGCGTAGCTGCTCGCGCAGCAAAGCGAACTCCTCGCCATGGGCGTGCACCGAGCTGGCGAGGTAGGCGTCTGCACGATCGCCGAACTGTTGTTGGACTACGCTGTCATGATCACTCATCGGGGTTTCCCTCGCTAGCCGTGCCATTCGGGCAGCATGTACAGCTTAGGAGCTGTTAATTGATAAAACGAATCTATAATCTTCATGCTTTGCATATCCTTAAGGAATGACAGGAGTCTGTTGCCGCCGGGTACCGGAGTGTGTGAATGGATCCCGCCAATCTGATCGCCTTTCTCGAAGTGGCTCGCACCGGGTCTTTTTCGCAGGCCGCTGCGCATCTGCATCTCACTCAGCCAGCGGTATCCAAGCGCATCAGCGTGCTGGAAAGTGCGCTGGGGGTGTCGTTGTTCGATCGGGTGGGCCGTCGCGTGGGTCTGACCGAGGCCGGCCGCGAGCTGCTGCCGCGTGCGCAGCAGTTGCTGGCGGACATCGAGGAGATACGGCGTGCGGTGGGCAACCTCAGTGGCCCCTTAGGCGGGACGCTGAAGGTCGGGACCAGTCACCATATCGGCTTGCATAGGCTGCCGCCGGTGCTGCGCAGTTTTGCGAGCCGCTATCCCGGCGTCAAACTGGATCTGCGCTTCGTGGACTCCGAGCAGGCTTACGAAGCGGTATTGGCGGCGGAGCTGGAACTGGGAGTGGTAACGCTGCCGCCCGTGGCCGATGAGCGGCTGATCGCCCGCCCGATCTGGCGCGATCCGCTGGTATTCGTGGCCGGAACCGAGCACGCCCTGGGACGGCAGAAACGGACCACTCTGAGCGAGCTGGCCGGCTACCCCGCCTTGCTCCCGGGAGCCGGAACCTTTACCCGTCAAATCGTCAAGCGGCTGTTCCAGGAAGCGGGCCTGGAACTGCAGGCCAGCATGACCACCAACTATCTGGAAACGCTCAAGATGATGGCGTCGGTAGGGTTGGGGTGGAGCGTGCTGCCCGCCACGATGCTGGATGCATCGGTTGTGCGGCTGGACGTGGAGGGTCTGCAGCTGCAACGGACCCTGGGCGTGGTTTATCACCCGCGGCGGATGCTCTCGCGGGCAGCGCGGGCTATGCTGGAACTGCTGCCGGCGCCCTCTTGAACGCTTGCGCGCGGACAGACGGTGTGTCTAATCGACGCAGGGTTGTCGCGGCGAGCCATGGCGAACACGATCGCGGCGGTATCGTATGTCATGCTCGCCAAGGGAGCGGGTAACCGGTAATCTCGAACGATAAGAACAATCTTGGGGGGATCGCCGTGCGTAAGCTTGGTTTGCGGGCGGCCGTGCTGGCTGCCGGTATCGTGTGCGCCGTGGGCGCGGTATTTGCATCAGAGCTGCCGGCTCAGCAGAGCCTGGCCTTCACTTTGCTGCACACCAATGACGAGCATTCGACACTGCTTCCGGCGCCGTTGTCCGATTACGACGACGAGCTGCCTAACCCTACTCGGGGCGGGTTCGCGCGTCTTGCGCAGGCGGTAGCCGACATACGTGCCGCCAAGGCGGCTGTCAACGAGCCGGTGCTCCTGGTTTCGGCGGGCGATATTCTCGGCGGATCGGCGTTCGCATGGCTGGCGCTGGAGGACCAGGCGGCCGAGCTGCAGTTGATGCAGGAGATAGGCTACGACGTCATGACTCTGGGCAACCACGAGTTCGACTACGGCCCTGAGCATCTGGCCCAGTATCTCGCCGTAGCCGGCTATCCTTCGGCGCACCGGAAGACGGCTCTGGTCGCCAGCAATATCGTGATACCTGAGGGGCATCCGCTGGAGGCCGCCGGCCTTCTCAAGACGCACCTTGTCACGCTGGATAACGGTCTGAAGATAGGCTTCTTCGGCCTGATGGGCGTACACGCCGAGCAAGTAGCGCCGTTAGCCAAGCCGATACGGTTTTCCGATCGCGTGGAGGCCGCGGACGCCGCGGTGGCGGAGCTGCGCCTGGCCGGTGCCGACGTGGTGGTCGCCATCACTCACTCGGGTGTGGAAGAGGATAAGGCATTGGCCACTGCCGTGGCCGGCATAGACGTTATCGTGGGCGGACACACGCACGAAACGCTGCCGGAGCCGGTGGTGGCAGGCAGCACGCTGATCGTGCAGACCGGCTCGTTGCTGCAGAACCTGGGGGTGCTGGAGCTGGCTTACGATTCGGCCACCGGCCAGGTTCGTTTGCGCAACGAGGCCAGCGGGCAGCCCTATCTGGTGGAGCTGGATCACCACATAGGCCAGCATCCGCAGATTGCGGCAAGAGTGGAAGCCTATACCCAAGCGCTCAATGCCACCGTCAGCCGGCTTAGCGGCGGCCGCTTCAACGATATTCGGGAAACGGTGCTGGAGTCGGAGTTCATCGTGGCCAACGGGCCTCAGCTGAGCGAGACGCCGCTCGGAAACTTCGTTACCGATGCGATGCGCCTGGCGGCGGAGCAGGCGACGGGCGAGCGGGTGGACTTCGCTTTTCAGGCCAACGGTGTGATCCGCGGGTCGGTGGTGCCGGGTTCGCTGCCGCATTCGCAGAACCAGGTGACGTTTCTCGATCTGGTGAATCTAGTGGGGCTGGGGTCCGGGCTGGACGGTACGGCGGGCTACCCCATGGTCTCGGTTTACCTGACGGGACAGGAAGTACGGCGGGTTTTGGAGATTTCCGTTCTGTTGGGGCAGCTAATGGGCAATACGCACTTTCTGCAGGTCTCGGGGTTGCGTATGAGCTACGATCCGGCGCGCGCGATACTCGCTACCATCCCCATCAAGAATATCCCTGTGCCCAGCACGCGCGCGGTGCTGAGCGCCGAGCGTTACGTGGGCGATGGGGTGCAGGGCGAGCAGGACTACGTAGCGTTGTCGCGCGACGACGACTCGCTCTACCACGTGGTGTCGGATTATTACGTGGCCTCATCGTTGCCCCTGGTCGGCAAGCTCTTGCCCAGCTTGGGACTGGTGCTGAAGGACAGAGACGGTAATCCGATCTCGCCGGAACAGGCGATCGTTTACCGCGACGGCAAGGAACTCAAGGTCTGGCAGGCGGTGGCGGAGTACGCTGCTGCACAGCCGGTGGGTGAGAACGGCCTGCCACGCATGTCGGACTACTACCGTACCTCTGCCGGGCGGCTGGTGCAGACCGCCGCCATGCCGCTGCTGGCGTATCCCGCGCTGGCCTTGCTGGTCGTGGTAGGCGGCATCGTGGTGCTGGCGTTCTGGCGCCGGCGGCGCCGCACCGCAGTGGCGGCCTGAGCGCGGACCGGCGCGGTGGCGGTCGGCCTCTTGGCAAGGAGCGCTGTCCAGGGCCATCGCGCGCCGGACGAGTTCAGGCCGGGCGCTACGCGCGGCGCTTCCCGGGCCGCGTAAGCGCGCACGGGTGGGAAAAAGAACACGCCCCGCGATAGCGGGGCGTGGGCAGACAGCGTGCCTTGCGCAGGCCTCGCGCGAGGCCCGTTCAGCAGCTGTAGTAAAGATCCAGTTCCAGCGGATGAGTGGTCATGCGCAGGCGCTCCACATCCTTCATCTTTAGCTCGATGTAGGCATCGATCATATCGTCCGTGAACACGCCGCCGACGGTCAGGAAGGCACGGTCCGCATCCAGCGCCTGCAGCGCTTCCTCCAGCGAGGAGGCCACCTTGGGAATCTCCCGCTCCTCCTCCGGCGGCAGATCGTACAGATCCTTGTCCATCGCATCGCCCGGGTGGATGCGGTTCTGTATCCCGTCCAGGCCCGCCATCAGCATGGCCGCAAAGGCCAGATAGGGATTGGCGGTGGCGTCGGGGAAGCGCACCTCCAGGCGGCGTGCTTCAGGATTGGCCACGAAAGGAATACGAATAGACGCCGAGCGGTTACGCGAGGAGTAGGCCAGCAGCACCGGCGCCTCGAAGTGCGGCACCAGGCGCTTGTAGCTGTTGGTCGACGCATTAGTGAAAGCGTTCAGGGCGCGCGTGTGCTTGATGATGCCGCCAATATAGTACAGGGCCGTCTCGGACAGGCCGCCATAGAGATTGCCGGCGAAGGTGTTAACGCCGTCCTTGCCTATCGACTGATGCACGTGCATGCCGCTGCCCGCCTCGCCGACCAGGGGCTTGGGCATGAAGGTCGCGGTCTTGCCGTAGGCGTGGGCGACGTTGTGAATAACGTATTTGAGCTTTTGGACCTCGTCCGCCTTCTTCACCAGGGTATTGAAGCGAACTCCTATCTCGCACTGCCCGGCGGTGCCCACTTCGTGATGGTGCACTTCCACCGGCACGCCCATTTCCTCCAGCGCCAGACACATGGCCGCGCGCAGATCGTGCAGCGAGTCCACCGGCGGCACCGGGAAGTAGCCGCCTTTTACCCGCGGCCGGTGTCCCATGTTGCCTTCGTTGTAGCTCTTGCCCGAGTTCCAGGCCGCTTCCTGCGAGTCGATCTGGTAGAAGTTGCCGCTTATATCACAGCCCCAGCGGACGTCGTCGAAAACGTAGAACTCGTTCTCGGGACCGAAGAAAGCCGCATCGCCGATTCCCGTGGAGGCCAGATACGCTTCCGCGCGCCTGGCGATAGAGCGCGGGTCGCGCGCGTAACCCTGCATGGTGCGCGGCTCGACCACGTCGCAGATGATGTTGAGAGTGGGCTCCTCGAAAAACGGGTCGAGGGTCGCGGTATCCGGATCCGGCATGAGGATCATGTCGGATTCGTTGATACCCTTCCAGCCGGCGATCGACGAGCCGTCGAACATCTTACCGTTTTCGAAGATGTCCTCGTCGATGGTGCGGGCAGGGACAGTCAGATGCTGCTCCTTTCCCGCGGTATCGGTGAAGCGGAAATCTACGAACTTGATGTCCTGCTCTCTGATGTACGCAAGGACGTCTGCTGCTGTGCGAGACACGTCTCGACCTCCAATGGGGACTGTGATGCGATTTCGCGGCGGGAGATGTATCAGAATCCGAACACGCCGGGAAGCGGCTATTGTGTGGGTTATTGGCGCACGCGTTGTTTCCTTCTCCGAGACCGCACCATGATAGTGCATTCCTGGGCTAGCGGACAGAATATTCGTCGCTTGCGGAGCGCGTTGGGGGAAGGCCGGTAAGCGCTCTGCAGCGTGCCTTTCAGACCGGGCGCGCTAGGGGGAAACCCGCTCTACGGCCCATGTTCGGGCAGGTGCCTGGGGCGCGGGCGCTGGCGTTCCTTTTGTCGGTCACGCATAATCAACGGACAGTAATGTATGGTTCGGTGATGAAGCGGACGTCGGCGACCGCACGGCCTCGGCTTGGGCGACTGCCTGGAGCGCTCCAAGACGCTTGGACGAGACTGCGAGTTCGCGACGGCGCGGGAGGGTGCCGGCCAAGCAGAACAGACGGAGCAGTGTTTCCATGAGTACCGTTACGGCGGCGCTCGACGCGGCGCAGGAAGAGCGTGCGCGCGGCCCACAACTGGCAGTCGTTCCTCCGCGCAAGTTGCGCGTGTGTCTCCTGGGATATCGCAGCAAGCCACACTGCGGCGGCCAGGGAATCTACCTTTACTACTTGAGCAAGGCATTGGTGGAGCAGGGGCACACGGTAGATGTGCTATCCGGCCCCCCGTATCCCGAGCTGGATCCGCGAGTACGCCTGATCAAGCTGCCCAGCCTCGATCTGTACGCCACCGAGAATCGTCTGCGCGCCGCATTCGACCGCCGGCTGCTGCGCCCGCTGGAGCTGTACGAATACTTTGCCGTGCTCAGCGGCAGCTTCCCCGAGCCCTATACCTTCGGCGTGCGCGCATATCGTTATCTGAAAGCGCATCGCGGCGACTACGACGTCGTTCACGACAATCAGACGCTGTGCTACGCCCTGCTCGATATCCGTCGCAAGCTGGGCTTGCCGGTGGTGGCAACCTTGCATCACCCCATCACCATAGACCGGGACATTGCGCTGAAGGCTGCGCGCACGCGCACGCTCAAGGCGCTGACCCGGCGCTGGTACGGCTTCTTGAAGATGCAGGGGAAAGTGGTGCGTCAGCTAGAGCATGTGGTGACGGTCTCGCGCCAGTCGCAGCTCGATATAGAACGCGATTTCGGACGCCCGGCGAGCGCCACCCGCATCGTCCACAACGGCATAGACACGGAGGTGTTTCGGCCGCTGGAGGACGAGCCCGCGCGCCCCGGACGCCTGATCGCCACTGCCAGCGCCGATGCGCCCTTGAAGGGCCTGCGCTATCTGCTCAAAGCCGTTGCCCGGCTGCGCCAGGAGGGACGTGAAATCGAATTGGTAGTGGTCGGTACCCTGCGCGAGCAGAGCCCGACCGCCAGGCTGATCCGCCGCCTGGGCATAGAGGATTGCGTTTGCTTCAGGAGCGGATTGAGCACCGAGGAGCTGGTGCGGGAGTACAACCGGGCTGCCGTTGCCGTAGTCCCCTCGCTGTACGAGGGCTTTGGCCTTCCCGCCGGTGAGGCGATGGCCTGCGGCACGCCGGTGGTGTCCACCACTGGCGGGGCGCTGCCTGAGGTGGTGGGCGACGCGGGCGTGTTGGTGCCGCCGGGCGACGATCGCGCGCTAGCCGTCGCCATAGGCGAGCTGCTGGACGATGAGCGGCGCCGGCGCGAGTTGGGTGTCGCCGGCAGGGAACGTATTCGCGCGACCTTCGACTGGAGCAAGGTGGCTGCCGAGGTCGTGGCTGTCTACCACCAGGCCATTGCGCATGTTAACGGTTGATTTCGGCCGCCTGGCGCTGGCTCCGGGCATCACACTATTGGATCTAGGCTGTGGCGAAGGACGGCACGTGCTATCGGCCTATGCCCTGAACCGCGAGGGCTTCGCTGTGGGCCTCGATCTGGGGCTGGCCGATGCGCGTAAGACCCGCGCGGCTTTCGTTCAGGATCCCGCAGTGGCCAACGAGGAGGGCGAGCGCTGGGCGGTGATCTGCGGCGACGCGCTGGCGCTGCCTTTTGCCGACGAGAGCTTCGATCGCATCGTCTGCTCCGAGGTGTTGGAGCACATTCCCGACTACCAGGGGGCGCTGCGCGAGATCGGCCGGGTGCTCAAGCCGGGGGGGCTGCTGGCGGTGAGCGTGCCCCGCTATTGGCCCGAAAAAGTGTGCTGGTGGTTAAGCGATGACTACCATGCCAACGAAGGCGGCCATATCCGTATCTTTCGTGCCCGCCAGTTACGCCGCGATATAGAAGCGCGCGGATTCGAGTACCGGGGACGGCACTGGGCCCATGCGCTGCACACACCGTATTGGTGGTTGAAGTGCCTTTTCTGGGAGCGTCAGGAAAAGTCCTGGCTGATCGCGCTTTATCACCGGTTCCTGGTGTGGGACATCATGAAAAAACCGTGGCTGACGCGTTGGCTGGATCGGATGCTGAATCCGATTATCGGCAAGAGCGTTGTTATGTACTTCCGCAAGCACGATTAATACTCCGGCTCATTCTGCCGCGGCGGGCATTATCGGATTCACTGATTCGGATTGGCAATGAAGCGACTGTACCTCTCCCCAGGGGGATTTCCCCACGATTTTTTCACGCCGACAGCGGACTATATCGCCGCCGTGCAAACTTCGGATGGGGCCATTCCCTGGTTCGAAGGCGGCCATCTGGATCCCTGGGACCATGTGGAATCGGCCATGGGATTGAGCATTGCGGGGCGCTTTCCAGAGGCCGAAGCCGCGTATCGATGGCTGGCGAAGAACCAGCTGGAAGACGGCAGTTGGTGGGCACGTTACGAGAACGGTAAACCCTGTCCCGAGCATGCGCGGGATACTAATTTCTGCGCGTATATCGCGGTGGGAGTGTGGCACCACTACCGGGTGACAGGAGACCGCGGGTTCTTGGAAGAGCTATGGCCTACGGTGGAGGCGGCGATAGAGTTCGTGTTGCGCTTCCAGGCACCCACGGGCGAGATCTGGTGGGCGGTGGATGCGCGCGGCGTGCCCTATCAGGATGCTCTGGTCACCGGCAACAGCTCGATCTGCAAGAGCCTGGAGTGCGCGCTGGAGATTGCTGCCGTGCTTGGTTACGAGCGCCCGGCGTGGGCGCGCGCACGAGCCCGGCTGGTGGAGGTGGTGCGCTATCACCCGCAACGTTTCGACCGCACCTGGGAGAGCAAGGCCCGCTATGCCATGGATTGGTTCTATCCCGTGCTCAGTGGGGTGATTAACGGCTCTGCGGCTGTGCGCCGGCTCAATCAGCGTTGGGATGAGTTCGTGGAAGAGGGGGTGGGCTGCCGCTGTGTGGCCGACCGGCCCTGGATGACGGTGGCAGAATCCTGCGAACTGGTGCTGTCGCTGCTGGCCGCCGGGCAGCACAGCCGGGCCGTCACCTTGTTCAGCTGGTTGCACGAACATAGGGACAGCGACGGCGCCTATTGGATAGGCGTGACCTTCCCCGAGGGGGAAATCTGGCCGGAGGAGAAACCCACCTGGACGGCGGCCGTGGTGCTGATGGCGGCCGATGCCATCTGCCGGCACACGGCCGCCTGGGATTTGTTCGTCGGTGCTTCAGAAGGCGCTGCGGCGCAGGCGACCCAGAGTGCCGATCATCGGTAGCTCGTCGAACAGGCCGGAGGCGAGCGCCAAGCGGTAAATGTTGTAAGGCGCCTGACCGCCATCGGCGGGGTTGGGGAAGATATCGTGAATGGCCAGTACCCCGCCCGGCGCTACCCGCGGAGCCCAGGCGCGATAGTCCGTTTGCGCCGCCTCTTCGCTGTGGCCGCCGTCTATGAACACCAGTCCCAGGGGAGTGTTCCAGTACCGCGCAACCCGGGCGGACGGCGCCACTATGGGCACCACGTAGTCTTCCAGTCCGGCCCGCCGCAGCGTACGGCGGAATTCGACGAAGGTGTCCATTACCCCGTCTTCGGCCCGGTATAGCTCGGGATCGTGATACTCCTCCCCAGGCTGATGTTCCTCCGATCCTCGGTGATGATCGACGGCATAGACCAGACCGCCATGCTTTTCCGCGGCGGCCGCGAGGTATAGCGTCGATTTCCCGCAGTAGCTTCCTATTTCCAGCGCCGGGCCGATCGCGGCTGTTTCGCACGCCAGCTCATAGAGCGCAGCGCCTTCCTCGGGCGCGAGAAAACCTTTGACCGAATCGATATCTATCCGCAAATTCATGTTCAGCAGCGACCTTGGGATGCCAGTGTTCGTGGAAGTCGACGAGTATACAGGCGCCAGTAGCCTTACGGACGCTGAATCTAAAGCGAATCGCCCCAAAATTGGCAAAGTGTGTAAGAGCTTGCCGGCGAAGCCGGCTGAATCGCAGCTGTAGAGCGTGCCCGCTCTCTCGCTGGCCGTACAGGGCGGCGGGCGGAGGGGCTTGGACGAGAGAAGATGGATGACTGTCCCCCGTTGGATTCCGGGACGTACGCCAGCCTATTTCGGGCGGTACCCAGCCCTTGCATTGTCTTGGCGCCTGATCCGGGGTTCACGATTATAGAGGCGAACGACGCTTACCTGAGGGCAACGAACAGGCGACGCGAGGACGTAGTCGGCCGTCCCGTCGGCGAGGTATTCTCCGACTACAGCGAGACGTCGGACTCGCAGGTCGCTAGGTTGGCTGAGTCGCTGGAGCGAGTCATGGCGCGGCGTGAAGCCGATCGCATGGAGGTTCAGCGCTACCAGGTCCGCAACAGCAATGGCAGCCCCCAAGTGCGCTATTGGGCGGGGCTCAATGTGCCGGTCTTTACCCCACAAGGTGAGCTAACGGCCATTATCCACCGTCCGGAAGATCTCACCGAGCAGATTGCCGCAACAATGGCGGGTAGCCTCGAACACCGCTTTGGCCTTGCGCAGCTGCAACTGGAAGACAAGGTGGAGGCCCAGCTGCTCAGCATCGTCGACGCTTATCGCTCGCAGCTCTATCGCGCCTTTCAGGATGCGCCAGCGGCGATCGCTGTGCTCAGGGGGCCTGAGCTGATCTATGAGCTGGCAAACGACCGTTATCTGGACCTGGTCGGGCACAGGCCGGTGCTGGGCAGAGCGATGCGCGACGCGCTGCCGGAGCTGGAGGAGCAGGGCATCGTCGATCTGATCAAGCGCGTACATGAAACCGGTAAGGCCTTCGCAGCCAACGCGCTGGAGATTCGCCTGCGGCACGCCCCCAAGCCCACGCGCTACTTTTCTTTCTTCTTTCAACCGCTTCCTGACATTGTCGGCGATCCTGGCGGGGTCTTCGTGCTGGCTTTCGAGGTGACCGAGTTGGTGCAAGCGCAGCGCCATACCGAGGAGCTGGCCGACGAGGCGCGCCTGGCCAATAGGCGCAAGGATGAGTTTCTGGCGATGTTGGCGCACGAGCTGCGCAATCCGCTGGCGGGTATCGCTGGGGCGCTTGCTTTGCTGGACCGTGCCGGCGACGACGCGGAACGCACCGAGCGCCTGCGTGCCCTATGCGAGCGGCAAGTGCTGCATCTGACTCGTTTGGTCGACGATTTATTGGATGTTTCGCGGATCACCCGCGGAAAAATCGCCTTGCGGCGGGCTCCGCTGGACCTAGCCGTGGTTGCGCGTCATGCGGCACAGCTGAATGCGTCCCTGTTTGCGAGCCGCGGCCAGGCGCTGGTCATAGATGTAGAGGGGCAAGCGTTTCCGCTTTGTGCGGACCGCATGCGCATGGAGCAGGTGATCGGCAATCTGCTCACGAATGCCGCCAAGTATACGCCGCGCGGCGGCCATATCGCCGTTCGGATTGCACGCGAAACGAAGGCCGGCCGGGATTGGGCGGTCTTGGAAGTGGCCGACGACGGACAAGGCATTCCGCCGGAGAGTCTGCCGCGGATTTTCGATTTGTTCGTGCAGTTGGACCCGGCAATAGACCGGCGTCAGGGCGGACTGGGCATAGGTCTGACCCTGGTGCGCAACCTGGTAGAGATGCACGGCGGCACTGTGCGGGCCTACAGCGAGGGTAGCGGCCGCGGCAGCACGTTCCGCGTTTGCCTGCCGCTGGATGTCCAGGCGATGGAGCAGATCGAACCGTCGTCGCAGCCTCATAGCCACCCAACGTCGTCGCGGCGGCAAGTGCTGATCATCGAGGATAACGAGGATGCGCGCGATACCTTGCGTGAGCTGTTGCAGGAGCTTGGACACGAGGTGCAAACGGCCAGCAGCGGTACGGAAGGTTTGCGGAAACTGCTGTCGGTGCGGCCGGATGTTGCCATCATCGATATCGGCTTGCCCGGTATGGATGGCTTCGAGGTGGCGCGCCGCGCACGCGCCGCCAGCAACGGCAAGCAGCCCACGCTGATCGCGCTCAGCGGGTACAGCGGCAACGATATAGAGCGGCGCGCCCATGTTGCGGGGTTCGATCGCAGGCTGGTCAAGCCCGTCAAGCTCGAGGAGTTAACCGCTTTGCTAAGCAGGCCATAAATTCCCCGCAACGGCACATTCTTGTCGTACAAGCCCGCGATGCGTCAGCTTGAACCCTGCAAGCCATTCGCCATTGGCGGCCGCAGGGCAAACAATGGCTTGGCGACCTATTCGCTGCCGTTTATCGATCCTCTGCCAGTGGTCTTGGGCTACCGAATAATGTTATTACTACCGAGTCAGAGCAGCTGAATCTGAGGTCATAAACCCAGCGCAGCATGCGGAGCCGGCAATTCGCGAGCCGTTGCCAGTTGCCGTCCGAGGCTGCGGGGATGCCGCGCGGATTTGTCGGGATGCCGGTTTGCGCGTCGGGGCTTTGTTTGAAGCCGTTAATTCATGCGCGCAACCTGTTTGCGCTGCAACAATGATTTCTAAGCCGCTCTGACCGCGGATTCCGCGCGTACGGTGTTTGCGACGTTCGCAAGCCATGTCCTTTGGGCATAAGCGCCGAACGCTTCGACTTCAGTCCCATCGACGTTCTATTCAAACGAATCGAAGGAGCGGCTTTTCCATGCAGGCATACGATAAGGTGTTCATTGACGGTCGCTGGGTTCCCGGTGGCGGGCGTCCGATCGAAGTGTTCGAGCCGGGAACCGGCGAGGTGCTTACTACTATCTCCGGGGCCAGTGCCGAGCTTATGCACGAGGCCGTCATGGCGGCTCGCCGCGCTTTTCCGGCGTGGTCTCAGACCTCTCGGGAAGAGCGGCTGAAGTATCTGGGAGCGCTGCAGGAGCAGCTGGAGGCGCGCACCGAAGAGCTCGCGGTCACGATTACCCGTGAAGTGGGCATGCCTATTGCAGCTTCGCGGGCGTTCCAGGCGAAGTTGCCCACCAGCATGGTCGGCACTTACATGCAGGTGCTGCAGGAGTACGAATTCGTCGAAACGGTAGGCAATGCCGAGGTTCAGCATACCCCGGTCGGAGTCGTGGGCTGTATTACGCCTTGGAACTATCCGCTCAACCAGATCGTTCTCAAGGTGATACCGGCCTTGGCGGCCGGCTGTACGGTGGTGCTCAAGCCCAGTGAGATCGCGCCGCTCAGTGCTTTCATGCTGGCCGAGATGGTGGAGGCGATCGGGTTGCCGCCGGGCGTGTTCAACGTGGTTGGCGGGTTGGGCAGCGAGGTCGGTCAGGCACTGATCGAGCATCCGCAAGTCGATATGCTCTCCTTCACCGGTTCCACCCGAACCGGGCGGCAGGTTTTTCATGCCGCGGCGGAGGATTTCAAGCGAGTGGCACTGGAACTGGGCGGCAAGTCCGCTTCGGTCGTCTTGCCGGACGCGGATTTGCAGACCGCTGTTCAGAACACGCTGGGCATGTGCATGCTCAACTCTGGCCAGACCTGCATTGCGCTTACCCGATTGCTGGTGCCGGAGCAGTTGCACGACCAGGCCTGCCAGATCGCGGCTGCCGTGGCGCAAGCTTATGTGCCCGGCGATCCGCTGGACGAGAAGACGCGGCTGGGACCGTTGGCCTCCGCCATGCAGCGCGACAAGGTGCAGGAGTATTTGCAGATCGGCGTGGCAGAGGGGCATACGCTGGTAGCTGGAGGGCCGGGAGTGCCCGAGGGGCTGGAACGGGGGTATTTCGTGCGGCCCACCGTGTTCGGCAATGTCGACCCCAGCTCGCGTATAGCTCAAGAAGAGATATTCGGGCCGGTGTTGAGCATCATCCCGTACAAGGACGAGCAGGAGGCGGTCGCCATCGCCAACGGGACGCCCTATGGTCTTTCCGGCGCCGTCTGGTCGGCCGATACCGAGCGTGCCGCCCGCATCGCCAGCCAGCTGCGTACCGGGCAAGTGTTCATCAATAGCGCTCGCGCCAACCCGTTCGCCCCATTCGGTGGCTTCCGCCACTCGGGCATAGGTCGAGAGAAAGGCAAGTGGGGCATGTCGGAGTTCTTGGAAATCCGCACCGTATACCGCTGACGATCTTCAGCATGCCGGGCAGGACACCGCGCTTGTCCGGCGTTCTTCCGTCCGTTTCCGAGAGCGTCGGTGTATCAGAGGTGCCTTGAGAGGCTCCATCTCGACCCCAGGTAGTGCAGCGAATCCACCCATGCTCCTGCCAGCGTGTGGTGGCTGTCACTACGGTCATTGGGCCAGACCCGAGGAGGTGGACTATGGCAAAGCAGAACCAGCAGGAAGTGGCGACCCGTTCGTCCGACGGCGGTCAGCTCCAGCGTGGCCGCCCGCAGCGGCTGCTGTCGCCGTTCGAAGAGGTGGAACGGTTTTTCGACGAACTGCTACCTATTCGCATGTTTCAGCGTCCCCTGCTGGGGAGACTCCGCGGCAGCGATTTGATGATGGACACGCGCGTGCTCAACGTCGATGTGATAGAGCGCGACAATGAGGTGGTGCTGCGCGCCGAAGTTCCAGGCGTGCGCAAGGAGGATCTGGACATCGCGGTGGACGAAAATAGCGTAACCATCCGTGGCAGCAGCGTGTATGAGGAGCAGGAAGAGGAGGGCGATTACTTCCGCAGCGAGATCGCCCGCGGCAGCTTCGTGCGCAGTATCACGCTGCCTACGGCCATAGACGCCGAGAAGGCGAAAGCGTCGCTCGAGGACGGCATTCTCGAGCTGATCATGCCCAAGCTGGAAGGCGCCAAGCGCCGTAAGATTCAAGTCCAGTGATCGAACGCCGCCGATGCGCCGCACGGCGCATCGGCGCAGTAACGTTTTGCTCTGCCCACAGGATGGAGAATTAAGCGAAGTGGCTCGCTGCTCGATCAGCGCGCAGGCCACCGGTAAGAGCAGCCCCCTGGCCGTGCATCTCTGTCGCTGCGGGGCGCCAAATGTGAGAACAGCCCCTAGCCAGCCGTTTACTGTGCCGCTACTCTAACCAGGCTCTTGGTCCCGCGCCATTGGCGGGGGGCGTATACAGATGAATAACGAAATGCGGCTCAGGAGGTTTCGACGATGAATATCAGCTTGGAAGGGCGCGTAGCCATTGTGACCGGGGCAGGCGGGGGGCTGGGCCGCTGCCATGCGCTGGCGCTTGCCAAGCGTGGTGCCAAGGTGGTCGTTAACGATCTGGGCGATGCCACCGGCGCGCCTTCTGCCAATGCGCTGAAAGTGGTAGAGGAGATCCGCGCCGCGGGCGGCGAGGCCATCGCCAATGGTGCCTCCGTAACTGACGTCGCCGCTGTCGAGGCCATGGTGAAGCAGACCATGGACACTTGGGGGCGTGTGGACATTTTGGTCAACAACGCCGGCATTCTGCGCGATCGCACGTTCCAGAAGATGACGCTGGACGAGTTCCGCCTGGTGCTGGACGTGCACCTGATGGGGTCAGTGTACTGCACCAAGGCCGTGTGGGAGATCATGCGCGAGCAGAAGTACGGCCGCATCATCATGACCACGTCTTCCTCCGGGCTGTACGGCAACTTTGGGCAGTCGAACTACAGCGCTGCCAAGCTTGGCCTGGTGGGATTGATGCAGACGCTGAGCCTGGAAGGCGCCAAGTATGGCATCCACGTCAACAGCCTGGCGCCGACGGCAGCCACGGCCATGACCGAGAACCTGATGCCCGAGGAAGTGCTGCGTCAGCTCAAGCCGGAGCTGGTATCGCCGGCAGTCGTCTTCCTCGCTTCCGAGCACGCTCCTAATCGGACGATCATCGCCGCCGGTGCAGGCTCCTTCGAGGTGGCGCACATTACTCTGACCAAGGGCGTGTACATCGGCGATGCCGAGGACGCGGCCGAGCAGATCGCCGCCCGCTTCGAGGAGATTGCGGCGCGCGCCGACGATCTGGTGCCGGAGACCGGCGGTGTTCAGGGCCGGCTCGAGCTGACCAAGGCGGCCGAAGCGCTCAAGAGCAAAGCCTGAAGGCTATCGCGGCGGGGCGGCCATCGACTCGCTGCCCCGCTGCCCTTCCCATCCCGGCGATTCCCGCACACTGCGCAACGCTCCCACCGACGAGTCTCCCCTGCGCTTGTGACTGCTTGACCCGCACACTATCGCCCCGGTCCATGGACTGGTAGGCCGAGAGCCGGTTCCATGCCCTGCCAACCAGTCGAGATCGCAATGGTCTAAGGGATTAATCAGGTGAGAAATGGCTCTGCTCGCCCCAATCTTGGCAGCAGGGCGGCGATTTCGTCTTGTCAGAGCCTATACGGCACAGGCGGCTCAGTGGGTAACGCCGGGATTGCGGTTAACGTGCAGGGTTACAGTCCATGCTGGGATTTCTTCAAGGCTTCGCCTATGGCTTGCTGGTCTCGTGTATCCCTTGGTTTTTCATAGGGATGCTGAATCCGGGCGTGGCCGTGCCCAACGAGCCGCCCCGGCGCTGGCAGGTTGTGGTGCGCTACTGGTTCGTGGTGCCTTCGATCGCCTTTCTGCTCTGGCTCACTTCCTTATGGGGAGGCTTCAGCCCCACCCTGGGCGGTTGGCTGACGGGCCTGGCGGCGATCGCCGTCGAGGTGCCGCTGGAGCGGCGGTGGCGACAGTGGCGGGCGGCCCGTGCGCAGCGCCGGCTCGAAGCGGCCCGCGACGCTGAGGCCGAGCGCCGGCGCGCCGAGCTGGAGCGTGAGCAGAGGGAGGCAGGTATCGCGGTACTCGATCCGCAGCGGCCGCCGGCCGGTGCCGACGACGTTGTGCTTGCGCTCTGCGAGGCCAAGCGCCGGTTGCTTGCCGCACGCCGTCCCGATCTTGCGATGCAGGCGGACCGGCTCTACACCCGTTACGGTCGCGCGCTGGACGTGCTGCAGGCCAAGTTCGATCCGCGCGAAGTCACCCTGGAGCGTTCGCGCGGTCTGGTGGCGGAGGTTTGCCGCAGTGCGGTGGACACCTTGTATGCGATGGCATCGCTGGCCGACGGCGTCGCCGCTATAGATGCCGATTTCGTGCGGCGGCGTCTGCAGCGCGAGGACTCGCGCCTGCCCGTGCAGGAGCGCGAGGCGCTGCGGCGGCGGCTCGCGCTGGTGGACGATACCGAGCGCCGGCTGGGCGAGCTCAGCGCACGCAACGAAGCGGCAATGACGGCGCTGGATCATGCCGCCGTAGCGGTCGCCAGAGTGGAGACCGATCGGCCGCAAGCGACTATTGCCGCCGATCAGGCTTTGCAGGAGCTGCGAAGGTTTATCGACAAGGCTGCGCTCTACGGACGCAGCGCCTGACATGGCGAAGGGGAGTGCAATGACCGAGTCGGACAAGACGGCGACAGACCGCTTGGACCTGTCGCTTCCAGTAGAGGAGATCGCCGCCCGGGTGGCGAAGGAAAGCGAGCCCGCTACGCAGGAGCCCGATCCTGAGCTGACGGCGCTGGCCGAAGCCTTCGTGCGCGATGTGCTGGCGTTGGGAGAGGCCGAAGGCGGGGCCGATCGCCAGCGTCAGGCGGTGGACAACATGGGACTGGACGTTCAGCGTCAGGCGGCACATCGCAGCGCGATGCTGCAAGCGCCGATTCGCAAGCTCGCTCATCAGGGCGACGAGGGCGGGCCGGTGGCCCAGGCGCTGGTGGAATTACGCGGCAAAATGCAGGAGCTCGACCCTCACCGCTACGAGTTATCCACCGGCGGGCTGGCTAGAGTGCTCTCATTTATTCCCGGCGTGGGCAATCGCCTGCAGCGCTACTTTCATAAATTCGAAACCTCCCAGGAAGCGCTGGATGCGATTATTCGCGACCTGGACGCGGGCAAGGAGATGCTACGGCGGGATAACCTGACGCTGGCCGACGATCAGGAGGCCTTGCGTGGCCTGCTCGTGCAGTTGCGCCGCCAGATCGATCTGGGTCGCCTGATCGACGGCCGCCTGAGCGAAATTGCTGCCGGATTGACGGAAACCGATCCGAAGCGCCGCTTCATCGAGGAAGAGCTGCTCTTTCCGTTGCGCCAGCGCATCGTTGATCTGCAGCAGCAATTGGCGGTAAGCCAGCAGGGCGTTCTGGCGCTGGAAGTGGTAATCCGCAACAACCGAGAGCTGATGCGCGGCGTGGATCGTGCTATCAACGTCACGGTCTCCGCGCTCAATGTGGCGGTAACCGTCGCGCTGGCGCTGGCCAATCAGCGCCTGGTGCTGGACAGGGTGGAGGCGCTGAATACCACCACGTCGCAGCTAATAGGCGGTACCGCTCAGGCGTTGCGCAGCCAGGGCGTGGAGATCCAGAACCGCGCGGCCTCGACGATGCTGAATATGGAGGTGCTGGAAAAGGCCTTTGCCGATGTGATGGGGGCCATCGACGAAGTATCGCGGTACCGGCGCGACGCCTTGCCGCGCCTGGACGAACAGATCGATCGCCTGGAGCAGTTATCGGCCCAGGGCGAGGCGGCCATACGCCGGCTCGAGCAGGGCAATGCCGCGCAGCCCGGCAGCCGGCTTTGAAACCGAAGCGCTCGCTTGCCGCGAGCGCAGTCGCTTCCTGAGGGGCTGGCAGCCCTTCTTGCTTGTTGTTCTTCGCTTGTGGTTATCCGGCTATGGCCCAAACGCTGGTACTAGCCGCGGCCGAGCGTTGGTGGCCGTTGGCGGTTAGAGAGGCGACAAGCGAGACCATGAAGTCGATTTACGTAGGAAATCTCCCCTTCAGTGCTACTGAGGACGAAGTGCGCAATCTCTTCGCCGGTTACGGCGCGGTGCATGACGTACGTTTGATGACCGACCGCGATACTGGGCGTCCGCGCGGTTTCGGGTTTGTGACGATGAGCGACGACGACGCCGATGAGGCAATCCGCGGGTTGAACGGCACGTCAATGGGCGGGCGGGCGCTACGCATCAATCAAGCGGAGGCGCGTCGGCCCGCTGGCGGCAGAGGGGGCGGCGGGACGCACTGGTAGGGTGCGATGATGTCCGGCGCCCTGGGGCATGACCGAGATCGCGCGCCGCATTAGAGTCGCTAACGGCCTGTTAGGGGGCGCCCGCCGGTCGAGGCTGTCGCGAGGTATCCAAAGCTTTGCTTGGTATGCCTTGCGGTGATGATAAGCAGTGCCAACGCCAGCACGAACCAAAATGTGAACGAGCCCTAATATTGCCGTCACGGTACGCGATGGGGAGGTGACGGTGAGCTGGCTTACGGCGTTTAAGGCGGTTCCCTGGCCGCAGGTGCTTCAGGCGGCGCCGGCGATCGTACAGGGCGCGCGTGCGTTGCTCGGCGGTGAGGAACGGCAGGGCGAGTCCGCCCCCGTAGAGGATCTGCAGCAGCGGCTGGAGCGGCTGGAAAGCGAGATTGCCGAGCTGGACACCCAGCAAACGGAAACCGCCAAGCTGGTGGCGGCGCTTGCGCAGCAGAACGAAGCCCTGATCGCCGCGGTAGAGGCGCTGCGATGGCGAGTGCATGTCGCGCTTGCGGCGTGCGCGGTGCTAGGCGTTACCAGCGTCGGACTGCTGATCTACATGTTGTGACGGCTCAGCGGCGGGTAGCGGTCCGCCTGCCAGCACTATGACCTTCTCCAGATACGCCAGGCCCGAGGCCGCGCTCTCCAGCCGCCGGGCCAGCGCGTCGGGGTCGCCTCCCGGCAAGGCCTCCATGGGGAGCACCAGTTCCACCGTGAGTCGTTCCCCGTGGTAGTGCAGCACTACTCGCTGCGGCGTTGGCAGATCCTGCACGTCTTCCCAAGCCTTGTGCAGTTCGCGCAGCACGGTTTCGCGCAAGGGCAGTCGCTGGTACCTGCTGGGGTCGCTTCCATGCTCCTCCACATCCACATGAACCAGTACGCTCATGGTCGAGGGGACGTGTTGCAACAGCCGATAGCGGACTTCTTCGGCGATCCGATGTCCTTCCGAAACGCTCAGCCACCGGTCGACCAGAATGTGCACATCGACCAGCACCTGACCGCCCATCAAACGGGTGCGCAGCTCGTGGTGCGCGAGTACGCCGGGCACGCTTTCGATTGTCTGCCGCAAGACTTCCAGCTGATCGGCGTCCGCCCCGGCATCCACCAGTTCTCTGAGCGCCTGCCCGACGAAACGGCCACCCACCGCGCCCACCATTACCGCTACGATGATGGTTGCCAATGCATCGAACCAGACTACGCCTGCCAAAGCACCGGCCACACCTACGATCACCACTGCCGAGGAGAGCGCATCCGAGCGGTGATGCCAGGCGTTGGCTTCTATGAGAGGCGAACGCACGCGGCGAGCGACCTGTAAGGTGTAACGGTAAAGGCCCTCTTTGGAGGCTACCGAAAGCAGCGCTGCGGGTAGCACGATCCAGTCGGGTATCAGCAGCCGCTGCGGATTCATGAGCCGCATTATGGCGTCATAGACGAAGCCGGCCGCGGCGGCGAGCAGCAACAGCCCGATAGCAACGGTCGCCACGGTTTCGAAACGCGCATGGCCATACGGATGATCGCTGTCGGCGTCGCGGCTGCCCAGCCGCGACGCTACGAGCACCAGAACGTCGCTGACGAGATCGGAGAGGGAGTGGACCGCGTCGGCCACCAGGGCCTGCGATTGGCCCAGCACGCCAACCGCGGCTTTGCCTGCGGCCAGTAACAGGTTGATGACAGCGCCTAGGAGGGTGACTCGGGTTTTCGCTTGGGCGTCGTGCGCGAAGGAAGCGGCAGTCATGGGCATATCGGCTCGGCAGGGTCGTCGGGCACGGAGGTGCATACCGTGCCCGGTGGGCAATGAACTCATTCTAGCCCGGCTTGGCCGTGGGTGTCTCCAGCCACGCTGGGGAGTAACCGACGCAAGGCGCGGCAGACCGCTTGGAGAAGAAGAAGCTTCTGATAAGATGCTTACGTGAAACCGCTTGCCGTACCACCACCCGCTTCGACGCCGTCTGCTCCGGATTCCAGACGGTATACGCTATTGTTGTTCGCTTGCTTGATCAGCATCGGCATGGGGCAGACCCTGACCTTTGCCGTGCTGCCCCCGCTGGCGCGGGAGATGGGACTGTCGGAGTTCCAGGTCGGCTCCATTTTCGCTATTTCCGCGGTAGCCTGGATTCTGTCCAGCCCGTTCTGGGGACGCTATAGCGATGTTCGGGGACGGCGGCCGGTGATCTTGATCGGCATCACGGGCTATACGGTATCGATGGCGGCGTTCGGTCTCTCGGTGCACGCAAGCTTGGCCGGCTGGCTCGGGTTGCTGCCCGCCTACATCATGATGATCGCTTCGCGCACGGTATTCGGCTTGTTCGGCTCGGCAACGGTGCCGGCCGCGCAGGCGTTTGTCGCCGACCGCACCACGGCCGTCGAGCGTCCCCGCCAGATCGCTTTGCTGCAGGCAGGGATGGCCCTAGGCACCACGCTGGGGCCTGGCGTGGTATCGCTGCTGCTGCTGGTGAGTATGACCATGCCTTTCTGGGGCATCTCCGCGCTGGCCCTGATCAGCGTTATCGCTCTGCGTTTCATGCTGCCCGCCGACGAGGTGAAGCACACGCTGAAAGGTCCGGTCGAGCGGATCAGCTTGCTCGATGCGCGCATTCTGCCGTTTCTCATCGCCGGTGTCGCCATGGGGGTCTGTCAGGCGACGACCATGCAGACGGCAGGGTTTTACGCCATCGATGTGCTGGGTGCCAGCGTGCCGCAGGCAGCGCGCATGGTCGGGGCGGCATTGATGGGCTCTGCCTGTGCCGGGTTGTTCTGCCAGCTGGTCGTCATTCGCATTCTGCGCCCCTCGCCACGCGCCATGATGATCATGGGCGCTGTCTGCGGTATTGCGTGCTTCTCGCTGCTGGTGTTCGTCATCAGTTACGTCGCGCTGTTCAGCGCCTTGGTGCTGCTGGGCTTTTCCTTCGGGCTGATTCGTCCAGGCTCGGTAGCCGGCGCGTCGTTAGCGGTCGGTGCCGATCAGCAAGGCGCCGTGGCAGGGGTTATGAACGTTACCGGCGCCATGGGCGTCATGCTGGCGCCGTTCGTAGGCATGACGCTGTACAGCCTGATGCCGCGAGCTCCCTATATGCTGAGTCTGGCCCTGTCAACGGGAGTGCTGCTGCTCGTGCTGTTGCACCCGCGCTTGCGTGCCCCGCGATCAAGGCAAGCCTGAAGCGCTGGGGCATGCAAGCGCCGCTAAGCGGCGCCGCGCAAGGGGGGGTTAGGTTCAGGCGCTTGCGCCGCTATACACCTTCATCGCCACCGTGGCCTGCAAGACATGGCCGAATGGACCATCGCGATCGAACAGCACGGTTTCTACCAAACCGTTCCCGTTGTCCTGCATGCGGCTGCGGGCATCCAGTCCTATCCACTCGGCGACGGGCTCGCGATGCAGGTACAGTGTCACGTCGGTATTGATGCAACCGGTGTCCTCGGCAATGCGAAGCTGCGCGACGCCATTGCCGAAGTCGGAGAGGGTGGCCGCCTGTACCAGGTGTGGGCAGGGCTCGCCGGCTATTACCGGTATCGGCAGTCGCATCCACATCTGACCGAAGCCGCGACCGCGTACTCCGTCGATCAGACTGCCCTGCACCGTCGAATGCAGGCCGGGAGGCGGCAGGCGGGTGCCGCTGCGACGGCGGCTGCTGATATCCATTAGGGTGCCTACCCGGCTGTCGTCCAGCGGTGGCAGTGTGGTCTGTCCGAAACGCCCATACTCCGGCACCTCGACTTGCACCCGTTCCAGGTACAGAGCGCTTGCGCGGGCGACTTCGACCCCATTGGCATGAATGGAAGCCTGCATCAATTGCAGCCGGCGGCCCGGTTTTACCACCTCGGTCTGCACGCTTAGTGGCTCTTTGGGGACAGGGCGCAGCAAATCCACGGTAAGCCGTGCTAGGCGTAAGCCGCTGCCGGCCATGGTCGCCTCGAGGACGGAGGTGAGCAGGCCCATGGGGGCGCCGCCGTGCAAATGCTTAGGACTCCAGGGGCCGCCGGCTGCCTGGGTGGGCAGAAACAGGTCGCCGTCGCGAATAAACAGCGCATCGGTCATCGGGATGCTCCTGAGGGGCCGGTTGCGGCCGGCTCGCACGTGTTTCTCGAGTAGCGATAGAGTCTTCTGCCGCCTTATTTCTGGCGGATCGGATTAATAGGCTCTAAATGAGCATGTTAGAGCATACTGCATGAGGCTTGCTCAGCACGAGTCCGGGGCTGCAGCCCCCGGCGGCCGCTGCCGTTGGGAGCGGCAAGCGGAGCGCGCCGCCAGGCAACCTGCGGCGCGCGCACAGGCCGGTGGCTAGGCGGCGAGTTCGCGCTCTACAGCCTCGACGATCAGCGGATCGTTGGGAGTAATGTCGGGCGCAAAGCGTGCCACCACCTCGCCCTTGCGGTTGACCAGGAACTTTTCGAAGTTCCACAGCACATCGGATTCATGCTTGGGCTGTATGCCGTAGCTGGCCAGTTTCGCGCGGAAATCGCTGTCCGGCTTATTGGTCGCTCGCGGCTGTGCGGCGATCAGAGCGCTGTACAGAGGATGCTGCTGCTCGCCAGTGACCGCGATCTTGGCGAACATGGGGAACTGCACGTTGTAGTTGGTCTGACAGAACGTCTGAATCTCCTCGTTGCTCCCCGGCTCCTGCGCGCCGAAGTCGTTGGCGGGGAAGCCCAGGACGACCAAGCCGCGGTCGCGATACTGCTCGTAGAGCTTTTCCAGTCCTTCGTACTGAGGGGTCAGGCCGCACTTGGAGGCGACGTTGACGATGAGCAGGACTTTGCCTGCGTAGGCGCCGAGGTTGGTATCGTCGCCGGTTATGGTCTTGAGCGGGATGCTTTGCAGCGGCGTGGTCATCGTATGGTTCTCCTTAGTTGTAGATGAGCTACGGGCTGGGCTGCGGGGATAAAACATGCGACGGCGCCCGAGCCGCCGGCCGGACCTTGCGGCTCGGCCGGTAGCTCGGGCGCTGCGGGCGCAGGGCCATCAATAGCCGTGCAAGCTGGCGTAACGGCTGCCGTGGAAGCGGTCGTCGCCGAACAGCTGCTGGATCGGGCGCGCGCGCTTCAAGAAGAAGCCGATATCAAACTCGTCAGTCATGCCGATGCCGCCGTGCATCTGCACGCCTTCATTGGTCGCGAGCTCCGCCGTCTGGCAGGCCTTGGCCTTGGCCAGGCTGGCCAGCACAGGGATCTTCTCGCTGCCCTCGTCCAGCAGCTGCAGGGCTCGCAGCACCACGGACTTGAGCACCTCGATCTCGCTCCACAGGTGCGCTGCTCGGTGCTGCAGCGCCTGGAACGAGCCGATGGTCACACCGAACTGCTTGCGCTCTTTGAGGTACTGCAAGGTGCGCTCGAACACCTCCTGCGAAATGCCGAGCAACTCGGCGGCCAAGTGCACATTGCCGATGTCCAGCAAGCGTTCCAGCGTGGGATAGCCGCCGTCGACCGTACCCAGCACGGCGTCGCTGCTAACCTGCACGTTGTTGAAGCGGACGATCGCCGAGTTGCGGCTGTCCACCATGATGGTGCGCTCGACCTCGACACCGGGGGCCGTGCGGTCGATCAGCAGCAGCGTGATGCCCTGCTTATCGGTGGCGTCCCCGGAGGTGCGCACTGAGACGATCAGCTTATCGGCCACATGACCGTCGACCACGTAGGCCTTGCGACCGTTTACCACGAACCCGTTGCCGTTCTTCTCGGCGTGGGTTTCGACCCTGTTGGGCTCGTGCCGCATGGCCTCGTCCACGGCCAGGGCGGTGAGCAGGCGGCCTTCGGCGATGGCCGGGAGGATCTCCTGCTGCTGTTGTTCGTTACCAGCCAGTGTCAGTGCAGAGACGCCGAGGATGCCGGTCGCGAACAGCGGCGATGCGGATAGCGTACGCCCGGTCTGCTCGCTGATCTGCCCCATGCCCACATGGCCGAATTCGGCGCCGCCGAAGGCCTCGGGAATCAGCGTGCCGGCAAAGCCCATCTCGACCATCTCCTGCCAGAGTTGGCGGGAGAAACCGGTTTCGTCGCGGCTGTCGCGCAGCTCGCGCAGCTGCTTGACCGGGGCCTTTTCCTGAAGGAAGCCCTGAGCGGACTCCTTCAGCATCTTTTGCTCGTCGTTCAGTACCAGAAATGCCATTGTTCGTTCCTGTAATTGGGTTATGTACGGACGGCGGCAGCGGTTTCGCCCGCCGTCAGACCAGGCCCAGGATGTTCCTGGCGATCACGTTGAGCTGCACTTCAGTGGTACCGCCCTCGATCGAGTTGCCCTTCGAACGCAGCCAGGTCCTTGCCCGCGCGCCCTCGTTCCAGGCCGCCCCTTCCCAGATCATCGCGTCCGAGCCGTAAAGCGCCATGAACAGTTCGTGTCTGCGCTTGTTGATCTCGGTGCCGTAGTACTTGAGCATGGCCGACGTGTTGCCCACGCCTTGGCCGGATTTGGCTTCGTCGGTCACGCGCTCGGCGGTGAGGGCGAATGCGTGAGCATCCATCTCGAGCCGGGCGATATCGGCCCGCAGAAAGTCGTCGCGCAGGCGGCCGTTTTCCAGGCCCAGTACCTCAATGGCCTGCTGGCTCAGCGTCTTGCCGCCGCTGGCGCGGCCCATGCCGCCGATCATCTCGCGCTCGTGGGTCAGGAGGTACTTGGCGATGGTCCAGCCTTGGTTGATCTCGCCCACCACCTGGTTCTTCTCGACGCGCACGTTGTCCAGGAAGGTCTCGCAGAAAGGCGAGGCGCCGGAAATGAGCTTGATCGGACGCACCGTCACGCCGGGAGTCTGCATATCGAACAGCACCAGGCTGATGCCCAGTTGCTTCTTCACGTTCGGGTCGGTGCGGACCAGGCAGAACATCCAGTCGGCCTTGTCGGCGTAGGACGTCCAGATCTTCTGACCGTTGACGATGAAGTGATCGCCCTTATCCTCGGCGCGGGTCTGCAGTCCCGCCAGGTCGGAGCCGGCGCCCGGCTCGCTGTAACCCTGGCACCAGCGGATCTCGCCGCGCACGATGGGCGGAATGTGCTGGCGCTTGAGTTCCTCGGAACCGAACTTCAGGATCGCGGGGCCAATCATCCAAATACCGAAGCTCTGCAGAGGGGGGCGAGCGTTGATGCGCGCCATTTCCTCGCGCAGGATTTTCGCTTCTTCTTTGGAAAGGCCGCCGCCGCCGTACTCCTTAGGCCACTCGGGCGCGGTCCAGCCGCGTTCGGCCATGCGCTCCAGCCACAGTCTCTGGTCTTCGTTCTTGAACTTGAAATTGCGGCCGCCCCAGCACGAGTCGCTTTCGTCGACCATCGGAAGGCGCATGCTCTGGGGACAGTTCTCCTCCAGCCACGCACGCGTCTCCCGCCGAAACTTTTCCAGATCAGCCACAGCGAACCTCCAAGATATCTTGCCTTGTTATGGGCCCCGTAGATGCGGAGCCGAATCTATTCTGCCTGCTCGGACCGTGCCGGGAAAGCAGAATACCGCACAGCGTTGCGCGACGAACCGATGAGGGAGGGAGCTAGCGGCTGGGGGAGGGCGTCGTACCGGCAGCGCGACAGCGAGGACTTGACCTATGCAGCTGGCACGATCGCAAGGAAACGGTGGGGCACCGACACCGGCGAAGAGCGCCCGCAGGGCGACTTCGATGCGATCGACGTGTGCGGTGCCTCTACCGTGAGGGCTTGGCAGCGGTCAGGATGCCTCGTCCGGCTGGGGCTTTTCCCAGCTGGCCACCAAGGCTTCCGCTTCGGCGACTTCTATGCCGAGCTGATGCGCGATTTCCTCCGGAGTCTCGCGATGCAGCCAGAGGTCGCGTGCCCACTCGATCTCCTCGCGGGAGAGGCGTCCGGGACGAAGATCCTGCCGGCCGCGTCCTCCACGGGATTGACGCGCCTGCTGGTCCGATGAACTGGCTCGCCGCGGAGATCTTCTGCGCGTGCGAGACTCGCTGGATTTGTCCGCCATGAACGACTCGGGTTTCGGTTGAACGTTGTTGAACGTCAAAAGACGCGTGCTGCGTCCCAGACCCATGCCTGGGGAGCTTACACCGCGCGGACAAGGTCCGCACCTGCGGTTCTTCCGCTACGACCGCCTGCACTGTTGCGGCAACGGCGATCGGCGGCATCGGGGCCTGGAGTATACTCGTCCGGCCAATATTAACAAAGATCGGCAGTCCGGAGGCCATGCCCAACCGGCGCCTCGTTGCTGCTGTGTAGTGCGTGGTAGGTGGTTATCGGCCTGACCGGTGCACGCATGCTCGGTTGTTGCTGCGGACCCGACTGGCGCGGCCACAGCATGAAGGTGATGACCAGCGCAGCGGCGATGGCCACGATGAGAATCAGCATTCGGTTGTGGCCTCCGACTCCGCGGGTGACTTCCGTGCGCCTCAAGGTTTCCTTGCCGCGCTCGTCGCGCTTATGGGGGGCGTTGCTGTCAGCCAAGCTCTCGCCTCCTTGCCTGAGTTTGGGGGACGACGGGCTCCCAGAGCCTGGGCCGGTCGATTGGACAGGCTCCCGATCGATAAACTTCGGTGCGTTCTCGGCAATTCCCAATCGTCGCCGCGGCGGAGGCTCTGCGCCGGGGAGCCAGCGATGGCAAGAAACGGTATGGGCGGTGAGCTGCGCCTGCGCTGGATCAGTCGCACCACTGGCGAATACCGCGCTGCGCAATGGCTCTGGCTTCCAGCCACTGCGCATCCACGCCTTCTGTGTCGGCGATTTGCTCCAACTGAATCAGCGCGCCCCGAAAATCGGTGCAGCGCCGCTGGCGCACTCGCGGCGAGTCCATGCGATTGGCGCTACGTGCGGTGCGGGCAGGGGCGGCCGCGTCGGGCTGAGCCTTGGCGCCGGGCATGGGTATACGCTCGGCGCTAAGGCCTTCAGGTGGCGGCGAATCGCTGAAATGCGTACGCCCCAGCTCGTCGGTCCAACGGTAGATGGTATTCGCCGCTACGGGGTTCGCCAGCATAAGCAGGAAACAAAAAGGCAGTAGCCACATTGTTTTTTCTCGGGCTCGGTCGAACTGCGATCGGAAGTTAAACTAGAGCGTGTTGCGCACTCGGTGCCGGCAGGCAAAAGCGCTTACGGGCCTTCTAGTTTGGAGCTCGACATGCCTCGATTATAGCGCTCGAATTTGCCGCGCAAGGGGAAGATGTGGATGATGGTCGAATTCCCTTCCATGGAGACTTCGTTATGCGCTTACGCCTTGCAGTTTTGGTTATCGCTTTCGTGTTGCTCGCTCCGGCTTTCGTACAGGCGGCGGAGCCTAATCTCCGCACCGGGCAATGGGAGTTCAGCAACATAACCGAGTTCAAGAGCGACGGTCCGGTCCAGTTGCCGCAGCAGACCTATACTTATCAGCAATGCGTGACCGTGGAAGATCTCGGTCGCGGCGAGGCTTTGCTCGGCGACCAGGAAAGCTGCGAAGTCTCCGATCTCAAAATGACCAGGGACGGCATGACTTATACGGCTGTGTGCCGGGAAGAGGGCGCCGATATTCGGGTTGATGCGCGCATGAGCTTTCTGGGCGAGCGCATGGAAGGGCGCGCTACCGCGGTAATGAACACTCCTATGGGGCCGGTGAATATGGTCAGCACCGTGGAAGGGCGCCGCCTGGGGACCTGTCCTTAGGCTGCAGCGTATGATCTGCTCGCGCGTGCTGTGGCTCGGCTAACGAGGTGAAGGCTGCCTGCCGGCGCGCCGGTCAGTGTGGGCTCTGACGCGCATACGTCGTCAGGACGACGTATGCCGGTGGCGCATCTCCAGCGCGAAGCGAGCCAATGCTAGCGCGAGCGACAGCAACAGGGGGCCGAGGAACAGGCCCAGCGTGCCGAACGCGCTCACGCCCCCGATAACGCCGATGAACACCGTCAGAGTGCCGATATGCGCACGCTCGGAGACCAGTATCGGGCGCAGCACATTATCTACCGTGCTGACTCCCAGGCCCCACAGCAACAGCACGACGGCGGCGATCCAGCGGCCTTGGGCAGCCAGGATAATGGCCGCCGGCACCCAGATCAGCGGCGTGCCTAACAGGGGCAGCAAGGCAAACAGCGCACCGAACACTCCAACCACTACGGGCGCCGGCAGTCCCAATACCGCAAATCCTATTCCCAGCAATGCGCCCTGAACCAGGGCGGTGACGCCGATGCCGTAGATCAGCGCCATGGTCACCGATCCCAAGTGGTCGAAAAGGCGCTGTTTGTTGAGGTCGGGCATGGGGATCAGACCCCGTGCGGTGGCGAGCATCTGCGCCCCGTCTCGAAGCAGGAAGAACAGCGCGAAGATAGTGACGGTGAAACCGATCACGGTCCCTAGCGCGCCAACGAAGATCCGGCCGCCCATTCCGGCAAGCGATTGCAGTAGCGTTTTGGCCGCCTCCACCGCCCATTCGCGCAATTGCTCGGGGGAGATTCCCACCGTCTCCCACAGCCATGCCAGGGCCGACTGTAGCCAGCCGGGAGCGGTGGCGCCGGGTTGGCGCTGTTGCTGGGCGAACTTCTGCCCCAGTTCCACCACCTCGTTAGCCTGGGCTACGAAGGCCGCCGTCAGTCCGCTCAGCGGTCCCAGAATCAGTACCACAGCAAGTATGGTCAGCAGCGCAGCGGAAACGTTGTCGCGCCCCCGCAGCGCCAGTACCAGTCGCATGTGCAGCGGATAGAGCAAGAAGGCGAGGAAGCCTGCCCAGGCTAACGGCACGAACACTGGCTGGAGAATGAGGTAAAGCAGCATCCCCAGGCCGACCAGTACCAGCACGGCGAAGGTGCGCGCATAGAATGCTTCGCTGGAGGTTGGGGGCAAGGACGACACGATGTTTCTCTCGGCTAGCGCTGGGTGAAGAAGATATGGGGGCGGAAGCCTGCCGCCGACACAACCTTGCCGGCGTGCGCGGCCGTCAGTGCTGCCTTTGCGCCTGATTGCCGCATGCGCGAGAAAGTGCCGCCCAGGCGCCGGCGTTGCGCAGGCTTTCGCGAAGATGTAGAAGATCGCTCGCTTTTGCCGCTTTGAATCGGGCGGCGCGAACCCTATGGCCTGTTCTCGGGCGTAGTCAACGTGGAGCAGGGAGGCAAGGCCGGCCGCCTATGGCGAGTGCACGACCGCGAAGAAGAGGCAGACGAGCACAGTCGCGCGAGGAGGAATGGGCCAACGGCATTACCCACGGCGCCGCATTGATCGTCGCGCTGGTCGCGATGCCGTTTCTGGTTCTGGAAGCCAGTCAAAGAGGCGATTTCGCCTTCATGGTCGGTGCCGTGGTGTTCGCAGTGGCTACCGTGCTGCTGTATTGCGCATCCACTATTTACCATGCGCTACCCTACGGCGATCGCAAAAAACTTTTCCGCTTGCTGGATTACGCGGCGGTCTTCGTAATGATTGCCGGGACTTACACGCCCTTTTGCCTGGGCGCACTGCGCGGTCCATGGGGCTGGAGCTTGCTGACAGTCATTTGGGGGCTAGCCGTCGCCGGTATTACGCTGACCGTCGCCAACCGTGGGCGTCTCAACACGACCTCGCTGGCGCTTTATCTGAGCATGGGATGGCTGGTGGTAGTGGCCATTCGGCCGTTCTGGACCAATGTCCCATTGCCGGGCCTGCTTTGGCTGCTGGCGGGAGGCGTCGCGTATACGACCGGTGTGACGTTCCTGGTGGCGACCGGGTTGCGCTATGCGCATGCGATATGGCACGGCTTCGTGTGCGTGGGCACATCCTGTCACTTCATAGCCGTGCTGTACTATGCCGCTCGCTGAGATGCGAGCGGCGGGCGCGATAAGTGTTATGAAATCCCTTCCGGCGAGGAGATGAGGCCGCCGGCTGGCGATAGGGCGCTGCGCGTCCAATCGGCGAGTGCGTCGGCGGAGATCGGCCGCGAGAACAGGAAACCTTGCAGAAGATCGCATCCGTAAGTGCGCAGGAGCTGCAGCTGCTCTGGCGACTCGACGCCTTCGGCAACGACCTCTTGGCCCAGCGAATGCGCAAATTCGATCAGAGCGCGCACGAGGATAGCGTTCTGCGGGTTATCCATCATGTTTCGGACCAAGGCATGACCGATCTTCAGCCGATCTACCGGCAGTGTCTTGATGTAGTTCAGTGCGCAGTAGGTGGCGCCAAAGTTGTCCAGCGCCAGGCGCACGCCGATTTCTCGGAGTGCGGTCAAATCGGCGGGTGTAACACCGGCCTCGATGAGCAAGGTTTCGGCCACTTCCAGGGTCAGCCGCCCGGGTTCGACCGCGGCATTGGCGAGCGTATCGGCCACCCATCCCGCAAAGGCGGGATTGCGTAGCTGGCGCGCGGACACGTTAACCGCCATGCCCGCCACGGCTGCTCCGGCGGCGTCCCAGGCGCGAAGCTGGCGGATCGCCTCCTGAATGACCCATTCGCCGATAGGCTCCATCAGCTCCATTTCCTCGGCCTGTGGTACGAAGTCGGACGGCGCTACCAGACCGCGCGACGGATGCTGCCAACGCAACAGGGCTTCGGCTTCGCGCGGGCGGCCACTGGCGTCTACCAGTGGCTGGTAATGCAGCTCGAACTCCCCCTGCACCAGGCCGTGCCGCAACTCGCTTTCCAGTGTCAGCCGCTCGCGGGCGGCGGCGCTCATATCGGCCGTGTAGCTGCTAAGGCGGTTGCGTCCGCTCTGCTTGGCGTTGTACATGGCAGTATCGGCGCGAACCAGCAACTCGTCCGGTGTCGTCCCATCTAACGGGTAAATGCTGATACCTATGCTGGCGGTAACGACTATTTCGCAGCCCGCGACAGTGACCGGACGACGCAGAGCATCGCTGATGCGGTTGGCCGTTAGCGTCGCTTCGGTCTCATCGGCTATGTCTCCTAAGACGATCACGAACTCATCGCCGGCGATACGCGCCACGGTATCGTCCTCGCGCACGCACGCAGTCAGACGCTGAGCTACCTGTTCCAGCAGTTCGTCGCCGGCTTTATGGCCCAGACTGTCATTGACCTGCTTGAAGCGGTCCAGGTCGACGAAGAGGACTCCGACTTTCAGACCGTGGCGATGGGCGTGCGCAATCGCCATTTGCAGGCGGTCAGCCAGCAAGCGCCGATTGGGTAAGTTTGTCAGCGGATCGTAATAAGCCAGGTGGCGGATCTGCTCCTCGCTCTCCTTGAGCTTGGATATGTCGTTGAATAGCGCAGCGTAGTTCGTGATCTCGCCATGCTCGTTGTGAATTGCGGTGATACTGATGAATTCCGGGAAGATCTCGCCGTTCTTGCGACGGTTCCAGATCTCGCCTTGCCAGTTGCCGTGCTCGTGCAAGTGCTGCCACAACGCCGCATAGAACTCGGGGGGATGCCGGCCGGAGCTGAGCACGGCGGGAGTCTTGCCTATTACTTCGTGCGGCTCGTAGCCGGTTAGCCGGGTGAAGGCAGGGTTGACGCGTATGATGACCGCGTTGGGGTCGGTAATGATCACGCCTTCCAGCGAACTCTCGATGATCTTCTCGGCCAGGAGCAGGCTGCGCCGAGAGGCGTGCAGCGCCGCATCGCGTTCGCGCAGCGCCGCTTGCAGCTCGCGTATGTAGCTGAGCTCTATGCCCGAGAGAATCTCGGCAAAGCTGACCAGACCGAGCAGCTTGTCCTGCTCATCGGTCACGCCCACATGGCGGATGCCTCGCTCCATGAGCAGCGTGCGAGCGCGGTAGAGGCTCTCTGTATGTGCGATGGTGATAAGCGGCCGGCTCGCCAGTTCGCCCAGCGGCGCGCTTCCACGTGCATCGGCGATCAGGCGCACCAGATCGCGCTCGGTAAGTATCCCGTGCTCGCCATCGGCGTAAGCAACCAGAACGGCATCGATGCGCTGTTCACGCATGTACTCGGCGGCGACGACCAGCGGCGTGGTCGCAGCCAGCGGCGTCTGCTCGCGCACCACGGTAGAGACCGCTCGCAGGTGCAGAAAGTGCTCTATGCCCTGATTGACGACTACATCGCTTTGCGACAGGACCCCCCACGGCGCGCCATCTTCATTGACCACCAGGAAGTGGCGCAGCCCCATACGCCGCATGCGCTCGGCCGCTTCCCGCAACGGCGTGGCCGCAGGCAGCGTATATATCGGATGGCTCATGACTTCGCTCACGGGGCGGGCAAAGCTGCTCGGATCGTCGAAGTCGACCCGTAAGGCGTCGCGCTCGGTCCAGATGCCGGCTGCCTGGCCATTATCGTCGAGGACTACGATGGAGCTGCAGCGAGCAGCCTGCATGGCTTGCGCCGCCCGCTTGAGCGGAGTGTCCAGCGCACAGGTCAAAATGTCGGGGCGGACGATACTCGCCACCGGCACGTCGCCAGCCGAGCCGGGTACTTCCCCGCAAGCTGCTGCAACGACTTGCTCATCGCACGGCGTTTCGGATTCCCGTCTCACTATGTCCCTCGTTAAGCTGCACGCGACGATTCTTTCTGGCGAGTCGCTCGCTGGTTGCTCGGCTGTCGGCGCGTACCGGCTCGCCAAGCCGTTGCTGTGAAGTCCTGTGCCAGGCTCATGGAGTCGATGTCCTGTAATGCCCAGCGCTCCTCCGGGTGTTGCAGCCGATAGCAAAACACTGCCGTTTCCATATCCCTGTAGCCTCCGACGAATGCACGGTCTACGGCTTGCCGGGGATTGTGCCACGGTCTGTGCGGTTATTCCCCGGCAGCGACGAATTCGCTACAAAGTGTCTCGTTTTGGATAAAGAGCGTGTTGGTGGAAAAGAGGGGCGGCTGCCACAGCGGGATCCTCAGTGGTTGCAACGGTGGCCAGGGACGTGCTCTGCGTGTAGGGCTCTTGCGTAAGCCTCTGATAAGAAAGGGCGATTCTCGCTGTTTCGGTTGTGCCCTCCAAGTCGGATCATGCCATGTTTCCAGATGCTGACGGCGAGCGTAGGGGGGTGTCCGGCGCGATGCCGGGAGCTCCCCAAGCCAGAATGCCGCCATACAATGCTGTGGATCGCTTTCGTTCACATTGCCCAATGGATATGCGCTTATAAAGCGGAGCGCATGAAAACGGCGTCGAATCGGCTAGCCAAATGGCTTGTCTTGTTTTCTTTTTCGGCGCCGGCTATGGATTCTTGAGTATTGCGGATTCGAAATGAACTCAGAACCCGCTACGTGTCCTGAGTCCATACGCTAGGGGGGACGCGCTTGGCGCATGCCGATGAGGGCATCGGAGAATGCCCGGATTGTCGCTGGCTGCGACGCCTGCGCGGACCGCCGCCGCGAATTCCGGCTCGCAATGCCGCCTTGGCGGACGAAGAGAGTATGGCCATGGCGCCGACCGTGGGCGCGAGGCTGCCAATAGGCTTAGCGGCGTAGAGCGATCGGTCCGTGCCGTGCCTTCGCAGGTGCTGGAACAAAAAAGCGGCGACCGTGAAACGGTCGCCGCTGCTTATGAGGGAAAGCAATGCTCAGTCTGAAGTTCAGGCTGCCGAGGCCTTGTCGTCTACCGAGACACGGATCAGGTAGTCGAACGCAGCCAGTGCCGCTTTCGCGCCATCGCCCATGGCAGTAATGATCTGCTTGTACGGCACGGTGGTGGCATCGCCGGCGGCGAACAGACCCGGCACCGACGTCTCGCCGCGATTGTCGACTTCGATTTCGCCGCGTTCGGTCAACTTGACAGTGCCTTGCAGCCACTCCGTGTTCGGCACCAAGCCAATCTGTACGAACACACCTTCCAGTTCGATGCGGTGCAATTCGCCCGTTTCGCGATCCTTGTAGGTCAAGCCGGTCACCTTGCTGCCATCGCCCAGCACCTCGGTGGTCTGCGCAGAGGTGATTACCGTGACGTTGGGCAGGCTGTGCAGCTTCTTCTGCAGGACCTCGTCGGCCCGCAGCTTGGAGTCGAACTCGATCAGCGTTACGTGCGTGACCAAGCCAGCCAGGTCGATGGCCGCTTCGACGCCGGAGTTGCCGCCGCCGATCACCGCCACCCGCTTGCCCTTGTACAGCGGGCCGTCGCAGTGAGGGCAGTAGGCTACCCCCTTGTTGCGATACTCTTCCTCGCCCGGCACGCCCATCTGCCGCCAGCGGGCGCCGGTGGAGAGGATGACGCTCCTGGCAGTCAACGAGACGCCGTTGGCCATCTGAACCTCGAACAAGCCGCCCTGCTTCTCCGGCGGCACAAGCTTGGCGGCGCGCTGCAGGTTCATGACGTCGACGTCATACTGCTTGGTGTGCTCTTCCAGAGCCGCGCCCAGCTTGGGCCCTTCGGTGTAGGGTACGGAGATGAAGTTCTCGATCGCCATGGTATCGAGAACCTGCCCCCCGAAGCGCTCGGCGACCAGACCGGTACGAATCCCCTTGCGCGCGGCATAGATCGCGGCCGCTGCCCCGGCTGGTCCGCCACCGATCACGAGCACATCGAACGTGTCCTTGCCCTTCAGCTTCTCCGCTTCGCGCTCGGCGGCGCTGGAGTCCACCTTGGCAAGGATTTCCTCAAGGCTCATGCGGCCCTGGGCGAATACCTCCCCATTGAGGTAGACGGTGGGTACCGCCATCACTTGGCGCGCCTCTACCTCGTCCTGGAACAGCGCACCGTCGATCGCTACGTGCCGGATCTTCGGATTCAGCACGCTCATCAGGTTCAACGCCTGAACCACGTCCGGGCAGTTCTGGCAGGACAGCGAGAAATAGGTTTCGAAGTGGTACTCGCCATCGAGGTCGCGGATCTGATCGATCACATCCTGCGACACCTTGGGCGGATGGCCGCCGACCTGGAGCAGGGCGAGCACCAGCGAGGTGAATTCGTGGCCCATCGGAATGCCGGCGAAGCGGACGCTGATGTCCGTGCCAGCCCGGGTGATGGCGAACGACGGCTTACGCGCGTCGTCATCGCGCCGGCTCACCGTAACCTTGTCCGATAGCTCTGCAATATCCTGCAAGAGCTCCATCAGCTCTTGCGACTTGGCGCCATCGTCGAGGGACGCAACCAGTTCGACAGGCTGCGTGATGTTCTCGAGATAGGCCTTCAACTGGTTTTTAAGATTCGCATCCAACATGGCGATGGCTCCCTTGCGACATCACTTGTTGCAGGCACGCTGCGGGCCGCCCCTGCGGCCGGAGCCGCAGCGTTCTAATTCGGCGGACCCGGAACCAGCCCGGGTCCGCGCCCCGATAAGGAGGCCGTGCCTTAGATCTTGCCGACCAGGTCCAGGGACGGAGCGAGGGTCTTGTCGCCTTCCTTCCACTTGGCCGGGCAGACCTCGCCGGGGTGAGCGGCAACGTACTGAGCGGCCTTGACCTTGCGCAGCAGGTCGGAGGCGTCGCGGCCGATACCCTCGGCGGTGATCTCAATGGCCTGGATGATGCCGTTCGGGTCGATCACGAAGGTACCGCGGTCGGCCAGACCCTGATCCTCGCGCATCACGCCAAAGTTACGGGTGATTTGACCGGTCGGGTCGCCGATCATGGTGTACTTGATTTTGCGGATGGTCTCCGACGTATCGTGCCAGGCCTTGTGCGTGAAGTGGGTGTCGGTCGAGACGGAGTAGATCTCCACGCCCAACTTCTGGAACTCTTCGTAGTTGTCGGCCAGGTCGCCCAGCTCCGTCGGGCAGACGAAGGTGAAGTCGGCCGGATAGAAGAACATCACGGACCACTTGCCGCGCAGGTCGGCATCGGTCACTTCGATGAACTTGCCATCGCGGTAGGCCATTGCCTTGAAGGGCTTGATTTCAGTGTTGATCAGATTGCTCATCGTTCTCTCCATTGGGTTGGGTCAAACTCCGCTGCCTATCCTACGCATTCAGGGAGTATTGGTCTAATAGAATGGATTTAACGGGTTGATAGATGCAGCCTATAGGTCCCTCGGGGCCGGTCGGGTGCCGGCTCGCACCTAACGCGCCATTGGCGATCTAGGGGCCAAGCACCTATTTCAATGGACCATCTGCGCCACGGAACGTGCGGCTCCAGTCGCGGGAGCCTAAGCGCGGCGGGTGCCAACGGAGGGGTTTGTCGTGAAGGTGGCGGTATTCAGTACCAAGGACTATGACCGGCAGTCCCTCGATCGGGCCAACGCCCGTTACGGTCATGTGCTGGTTTACCTGCAAACGCGCCTGACGTCCGCGACCGCCTCACTGGCGGAAGGCTGCCAGGGCGTGTGCGCCTTCGTCAACGACCAGTTGGATGCCGACACCTTGCGCCGGCTGCACGCGCAAGGCACGCGCGTGGTTGCGCTGCGCGCGGCGGGGTTCAACAACGTGCATCTGGAGGAGGCAGAGCGGCTGGGCCTGGTGGTCGCGCGGGTGCCCGGATATTCCCCGCATTCCGTGGCAGAGCACGCACTGACGTTGATACTCGCCCTCAATCGCAAGATCTATCGCGCGTACAATCGGGTGCGGGAAGGCAATTTCGCGCTGGACGGTTTGCTTGGCTTCGACCTGTACGGCAAGAACGTCGGAGTGATCGGTACCGGCCGGATAGGTACCGCATTCGCCCGCATCATGAGGGGCTTGGGCTGCCGGATCCTGGCGTACGATCCGTCGCCCAGCAACGAGGTGGCGCGGATTGCGGAATATGTGCCGCTGCAGCGCTTGTACCGGCAGTCCGACATCATCTCCCTGCACTGTCCGCTCACTCCCCAGACGCACCACCTGATCGATGCCGGGGCGCTCGAGCAGATGCGCTCCGGCGTCATGCTGATCAACACGAGCCGCGGCTATGTCGTGGATACGCGAGCGGTCATCCGTGGCCTCAAGAGCGGCAAGATCGGCTACCTTGGACTGGACGTCTACGAGGAGGAGGCGGATCTGTTCTTCGACGATCTATCGGAGCGGGTCATTCAGGATGATGTATTCACGCGGCTGCTCACCTTTCCTAATGTGGTGATCACTGCCCACCAGGCGTTCTTCACGCGCGAGGCCTTGCACAGCATTGCCGACACCACGCTGGCGAACATCACCGCTGCCGAAACCGGACGCGGCACGCTGCATCGCGTGACAAGCGCGCTGCGCGCCTGAGCCAGCCGCCGGGGCCGGTCGTGTAGCCAGCGTTCTGGCCTGGCGCAGGCAGCGACGCCCCCTAGAGCTGCTCGATCAGGTCGGCGACCGCGGCGAATACGGTCTCGTGCGTGTGGTCGCTGGTAAAGCTCACGCCCATGCGCACCACCACCAGGGCGCGACTGGGCACGACGACCACGAACTGTCCCATATGGCCTTGGAAGAAGACCAGATCGTCCGGCAGCCGCGATTTCACCTTTGCGGAGGCGCGCGCCGATGGTGCGCGCCAGATCGACCCGCCATAGTCCGGGGAGGCCGGAGAGGGCGCGAGCAGGAAATCGACGAAGTCGGCGGGAATGATCTGCTCGCCTTCCCAGTTGCCGTGGTTGGCGATGAGCTGGCCAAGGCGCAGCCAATCTATGGGTCTGAGTATGCCGCGGGCGCCGCCCACCGGCGTGCCCGCAGCATCCGGTTCGATGACGCCGCCCCGTATGCCCAGCGGTTCGAACAGCCGTGTCTGATAGTAGTCGTAGATGGCTTGATGCTCACCGCCCAGCAGTTGGCGCATGCGCAGCATTGCAATGTTCGAAAAGCCCGTAGAGTACGTGAACTTCGTGCCGGGTTCGGCGATCAACGGGCGATCGGCCGCCCAGGTCCCCTGATCGGGCTGCGAGTACAGCATGGCGGTGACATCGCTAAGGCCGCGGTAGTCTTCGTTCCAGGCCAGCCCCGGCGCCATCTGCAGCAGGTGGCGCCAGGTAATGCGTGCCTTCGGGCTGCCCTGCCACTGCGGCAACGCTACAGGTTCATCGAGCGCGAGCCGCCGTTCGCCGGCCATCACGCCCGCGAGCATCGCCGTCAGCGTCTTGGTCATGGACCAGCCTGGCTGCGGTTGATCGCGGTGATAACCGTCGGCGTAGCGCTCGTAGACTAGCCGGCCGTCCTTGGCGACCAGGAATGCAAGAGTATTCTGGCGCTCGGCCGGCTCCGAACCGGGATCGGCAAAGAGGTAGCGCGCGTGGGTGTCGAGCAGGGCGCGCTGGGCGTCAGTGAGCGAGTCGGTTTCGGCCGGGCCTTCGCCTCGTGGCCAAGCAGCGTTACTGGCGGGCGGTTCGGTAACGGGGACGAATGACTGCGCGCTTACCGCTGCCACGGAAGCGCCGGGCGGAACCACGGTGCAGCCTAAGCCCGGGCGGAAAATGGCCGCACGATCGTCGTGCGGCAAAGGCAGGATGGTGGTTACCGAGATGGTGTCTCCTGCCGCTGCCTGCAGTCGCCAAAGCTTAGGCAGCGGCCTTACCTTGGGCGCGATGAAATCATCGCGTACCCGCGCGAACTCGTCGCCGCTGTACAGCGTGCGCGTGCACAGCTCGGCCGCCGTATAACCTGTGCCTATAGGGATGTCGCGGACCAGCTCCAGCTGCCTCGGCGCCCCTAGAACGACCGGTATCGCAAGCGCCAAGGCAGCCAGCTGCCATGTCTTAGGTCGGAAACGACGCATCAGCCACTCCTGATCGATGGCGTTCGGCAGGTCATGGTGCGACCGGTGCAAACCACTGCTCGCAGCCGCCTGCCAAAGTCGACGTTTGCCAGCTTGCCGCCGCGTGGGGGGTGCCGCTGCGACTTTCATCACAACGGCATTGTCGAGCCGGTATTGTTCTGTTCTCTCTAGATGCGGGCTTGTACTGCGGCGGCAATCTCCGGCTGCGTCCAGTCCGGCCAGCGTAGCCTCACAGCATGCGCGCGAGCGCTGTCAGCGCTTTCTCCACGCGTTCGTCCCATACGCAGGCGCAGGATATACGCAGGAAGTTGCGGTACCGCTGCGTTGCCGAGAAGATCGGCCCTGGCGCGATACTGACGCCGTTGGCCAGCGCCTTGCGCGCCAGCTCGAAGGTGTCCACGTCGCCTGGGAGTTCCACCCAGAGCACGAACCCGCCTTCCGGTCGGGTCACCTTGGTGCCCGCGGGGAAATAGCGCGCGATGGCAGCGGTCATGCGTTCCACCGCGCGCGCGTACTCGCCTCGTACCTGTTTCAGGTGCCGCTCGTAGCGGCCGCTCTCCAGCAGCTCCGCCACGGCGAGCTGCGGCACACTGGAGGCGGCAAGATTGGCTACGTACTTCAGATACTCTATGCGCTCGCGGTATTTGCCGGGAGCGATCCAGCCGATACGCAGACCGGGCGAGAGAGTCTTGGAGAACGAAGCGCAGTACAGCACATTGCCGGTCCGATCGAAGGTTTTGGCGCTGCTGGGGCGGTGCGCGGAGAAGCCCAGATCGCCGCAAACATCGTCTTCTATCAGCGCGACGCCGTGTCGCGCCAGCAGCTCTACCAGTTCGCGCTTGCGCGGTTCGGGCATGCAATAGCCAAGCGGGTTGCTGTAGTTCGGCACGACTACGCAGGCCTTGACGTGCCATTGCTCCAGCGCGAGCTGGAGGGCGTCCAACGCAATGCCGGTGCGCGGATGCGTGGGTATTTCCAAGGCCTTCAGCCCCAGCGTTTCGATAACTTGCAGCAGTCCGTAGAATGTGGGCGATTCGATGGCGACCACGTCGCCCGGCGCGGTCACGGCTCGTAGGGCCAGCATGATCGCTTCCTGGCAGCCGTCGGTAATCACGATCTCTTCGGGCGCGACCCGACAACCGAAGGCAGCCATTCGGCGTGCGATTTGTCGGCGCAGCTCTGGAGCGCCGGGCGGGAACTCGTAGTTTGCAGCGCGCAGCCGGTTGCGGCGCGCGGCGCGCGCCAGCGCCTGTTCTACGGCCCGGGTCGGAAGAAACGCGGGGGCAGGAACGGCGGCGCCAAGCTGCACGATAGCCGGGTCGTTGGCTGCCTTGACCAGTTGCAGGACCAGCTGCTGACCGGTGACCGGGTGCGGCCGCGGGGCCGGGCTGGAAGTCTCCGGTTGTGCCGCAGCCAGCCGGGCGCGGACGAAGAAACCCGAACGCGGACGCGCTTGGATGTAGCCGTGATCCTCCAGCTTGCGGTATGCCGCCACCGCGGTCGCGATGCTGACGGCCCGCCGCGTGCTGAGCGTGCGCACGCCGGGCAGTCGATCCCCGGGCCGCAACAGGCCACACTCGATCTGATCCACAATCTCGTCGGCAATCGTCTCGTATAGGTGCTTCATGGGCACTGCGCTCGGCGTCTCGGCCTGATTTCCAATCCGGGGTACTGAAACTCGTGGCGCGTACAGTTCGCGCACGGAAATACCGGTACAGATGTTCTCCATTATCGTCTGTAACGCTTCAAATGCTCAAATTTTGAATCTGTGCCGCTTTGCGGGCCTTCGCTACAGTCGAGTAGGCCAGCCGACTGCCATAACGGGTGGTTGGGGTGCCGCTACCGAGCGGCGGGTTGATCTGGCAGCGCTGGCCAAGACTAGTTGTGGAGGGACGCTCAAGTGCCTGAAAAGAGTATTTGCTGGCTGAATGGGGAGATCCTGCCTGCCGAGGCGGCACGCATTCCGGTGGCGGATCACGGGCTGCTTTATGGCGACGGCGTATTCGAGGGAATTCGCTTCTACGGCGGCCGGCCGTTTCGGCTGGATGAGCACCTTGAGCGCTTGCTGTTGTCGGCTCGCGCGATCGCACTGGATATCCCGTACACCCGGTCGGAACTGCAATGCGCGGTGACCGATACGGTCGCCGCCTACGGCAGCGGCGACGGCTATCTGCGCCTTGTCGCTACCCGCGGTGTGGGGCCGTTGGGGCTGGATCCTCGCCTATGCGCCAGGCCGAACGTATTCATCATCGCAGCGCCGCTGGCGATGGTGAGCGAGGAGGTGCGTCTGCGCGGTGCCCGCTTGATCATAGCCGCTACGCGACGGCTGTCCGCGGATGGGCTGGATCCCAGAATCAAGAGCCTGAACTATCTCAACCATATTCTGGCGCGCATGGAAGCAAGCCAGGCCGGTGCGGATGAGGCGATCATGCTCAATGCTGCGGGCCGGGTCGCCGAAGGTACGGCGGACAATGTGTTCGTCGCCCGTGTCGGCGAACTGTTAACGCCCCCGCCGAGCGAAGGCTGTTTGGAAGGGGTTACGCGTAAAGTGGTTATGGAACTCGCCCAACAGGCGGGAATAGCCGTTCGCGAAGCGCCGCTTGCGCCTTATGACCTGTATACGGCCGATGAGTGCTTCCTAACCGGTACCGGTGCCGAACTCATTCCCGTGGCCAGCGTAGACGGACGCCCAATGGGCAGCTGCCCCGGACCGCTGTTCCGGGATATTGACCGCAGGTTCAAGCTGCACGTCATGCAAGCCTAGCCACTCCCCCAAGTTAAGCATATCAGTGCTTGCTGTTGAGCCTTGCCGGGCGGGGCCCAACGTAGAGCAAGGGCACGGTGGCAGGGGCGTGAGTGGCCCTGCCACCGTGCCGTGCACGTTTCGTGGGCTGTGAGGACGCAGCTATACAGCAACAGGGAGTGAGCGCCATGAAGCGAATCGAAACCCATCGCACAGGAATAAGACTGTTGGTCTGCGCTAGCGCGCTGGCATTCGCGACCGCGTCCGCAGCGGTTGCCGCGCAGCAGCAGCCCCAGCCTCAGGAACCGCCTCAACAGCAAGCCACTGCGCAGCAGCAACCCGGGCAGAGTCAACAGCAGCAAGCAGCCGCGCAGCAGCCCGACCAGAGGCAGCAGCAGGCCGCGCAGAGCCAGCAACTGGAGCAGGCCCGCGCCATGATCGGGCGCGATCTGGTCAATCAGCAGAACGAGGATCTTGGCACCATAGAGAATGTGGTACAGGACAGCCGTACCGGCGAGATGATGGCGGTGGTGAACACCGGTGCCTTCCTCGGCCTAGGGGGCGAGGAGAAGGTCGTTCCCATGAGCCAGTTGCAACTGATGCCTCGCCAGCAGCTCGAGCAGCAGGCCCAAGGAGGACAACAGCAGCCGCAACAGCAGCAACAGGCGCAGACGGGACAGCAATCTCAGCAAGAGCAGCCGCAGCAGGCGCAGTCCGGCCAGGCCGCCCAACAGCAGCAACAGGGCCAGCAGGATCAGGACTTAGTGGCGGTGTTAATGACCCCGATGACACCGGATGGCATGAACGAGCTCGCCAACTACGACGAGCAACTGCATCAGGACATCCCACTGTTTCAGGAGGAACAGCAGGCCCAGGCCGGTCAGCAGGGCAGCGAGCAACCGTCAGGCGGGCAACAGCAACAACCCCAGGGCTGATATAGCGACGGCGTCGGCCGTTCCGGGCTCTGCTCCGCGGATCGCGGCCTGCTGCGGGCACGCGGCACGGATGCAGAGCCCGTGGTTCGGCGATACCCTCGCTGGCGCGCTAGCCGCGACTACAGGTGTAGCCCGCACTCGGTTTTTGGCTTGCCCTGCCAGCGGCCACTGCGGCCTTCGCCTTTCACCGTGCAATGCGAACAGCCTATGGATGAGTAGCCCTCCGCCACCAGCGGGTGGAACGGCAGCTGGTGTTCGCGGATGTAGCTGTCGCGCTGTTCGCGGGTGACGTCGATCATGGGATTGAACTTGATGATTCCGCGGCGCTCCTCGAAAATTTCTAGCCCCGCGCGATGATCCGTCTGCCAGCGCATGAGGCTGGATACCCAGACGTGATAGTTGCCCTTGATCTCGTCCAATGGCTGCACCTTGTTAACCGAGCAGCACAGATCGGGATCCTTTTCGTAGAGCTTTTCCTGCTGGGCGTAACGCAGATGATACGGGTCGGGGTTGACGTCCACCACTTTGAGCTTGAATAGCTCGGTCAGGTAGTCGCGGTATGCCAGCGTCTGCGGAAAGTGAAAACCGGTGTTAATAAAGAAAATCGTTTGGTCCGGGCGAATCCGCGAGATGATGTGCAGAAAATACGCCGAGGTAGCTGCAAAGGAGGAGGTGACCATGACCTTCTCGGGCGCGAAATCCTCGTAGAGGCGGCGTATTCTGGCCTCGAAGTCCAGAGGAGCATACGCGCGGTTGAGCTCGGCGATGTCCTCCGGCGTCAGTCCGGCGCTGTTGCTGGGGGATTGAGTCGAGAGTAGCGGCCTGTTCATAGGATATCGGTATCGTCCAGGTGCATGGACTGCCGATGATACTTAGCCGTTACTCAATGAGAAGGAATATGTAATTGTATGTTTATGCGTTTCGTTTATAT
>CAYWPG010000025.1:0-54347 GCA_964460035.1 uncultured Alkalilimnicola sp. | reverse complement strand
CCGGCTTCGACATCATCTTCTTCTGGGTCGCCCGGATGATCATGATGGGCCTGAAATTCATGGGCGACGTGCCCTTCCACGAGGTCTACATACACGGCCTCGTGCGCGATGCCGAGGGCCAGAAAATGTCGAAGTCCAGAGGCAACGTGCTGGACCCGATCGACATCGTCGACGGCATCGACCTGGAGAGCCTGGTACGCAAGCGCACCACCGGGCTCATGCAGCCGCAGATGGCGCCCAGGATCGAGAAAGCGACGCGACGGCAGTTCCCGGACGGAATAGCCGCTCACGGCACCGATGCGCTGCGCTTTACGTTCGCTGCGTTGGCGACCACCGGACGCGATATCGTCTTCGATATGGGACGGGTAGATGGTTACCGCAACTTCTGCAACAAGCTGTGGAACGCCGCCCGCTACGTGCTGCTCAATACCGAAGGCAAAGACACCGGTCTTGGCAACGAACCGGTCACGCTGTCGCTCGCCGACCGCTGGATACTCTCGCGTCTGCAAGCGGCCATCGCCGAGGTCACGGCGGGCATCGAGAAGTACCGACTCGATCTGGCTGCCCAAGCCCTGTACGAGTTCATTTGGAACGAGTACTGCGACTGGTACCTGGAGCTGTCCAAGCCGGTGCTGACGCAAGCGGACGATGAGGCCGCCCTGCGCGGTACGCGCAGAACGCTGGTACAAGTGCTGGAAGCCGTGCTGCGGCTGGCCCACCCGCTCATGCCCTTCATTACCGAGGAGATCTGGCAGCGCGTCGCGCCGCTGGCCGGCAAGCAAGGCGATACCATCATGCTGCAGCCCTACCCCGAGGCTGACAGTACTCTAGTGGATGCCGCCGCCGAGGCAGACATAGGCTGGGTGCAAACCTTCCTGTCCGGTGTGCGCCGCATCCGGGGCGAGATGAATATCGCGCCCAGCCGGCCGCTGCCCGTGCTGTTGCAAAACGGCGGTGATAGCGATCGTGCGCGGCTGGAAGCCAATCGAACCTTCCTCACCACCCTCGGCCGGTTGGAGTCCATCACTTGGCTGGAGGCCGGGGAGCAGGCGCCCGAGGCCGCTATTGCGCTGGTCGGCGAGATGAAGGTGCTCGTGCCAATGGCAGGACTGATCGATAAGGACGCCGAGCTTGCGCGTATAGACAAGCAACGCAACAAGCTGCGCAGCGATCTGGAACGGGCACGGAACAAACTCGCCAACCCCAACTTCGTCGACAAGGCGCCTGCCGCCGTGGTGGAACAGGAACGTCAGCGGGTGGCGGACATGGAATCGGCGCTGGCGACACTGGACGAGCAATACCGCCGTATCAGCGCACTGTAACTGCCCTCTGCCGTGCGCCGACTCCTCACGCCGCGCAGCGGCAGTCGGCGCACGGCCCCACGTATGACGAGCACGCCCAAGCGGCATGTACGGTGCTCGGGGCACATCGCGCCCAAGCGGGCGTCCCCTTCTAGCCCCAATAAACTAATGCAAAAGCCGCTGTTTTCTGATAGACAGGAACTATAACAACAGCCCGCCCGACACCGCAGCGTGATATAGCGCGGTCATTACGCGGCGAGCACATGCGGGGGAGGAAACTGTACGATGGTGCGCTTACTCCACTATCTGATAGCCTGTCTGGCAGTTCTTTCGCTTACAGCGCCGACCTACGCTCAATCGTCTACCAGCCCTAGCGACACGTTTCTCGCTTATCACGCGGCACTCAAACGCAGCTTCAACGAACGGGCGATTCTCCCCTTCTACACCAGCAGCGCCCGCCGGGACTTCGAGAGCCGGTATAGTGGCGAGATGCGGACTCGCGTCTTCTTCATGATGAAATCGGCGGCGCCGCAGAACGTGGAAATCAAATCGGTTCAAATCGAGGGCGATCGCGCCGTACTGACTCTGGCCGCCAACGATCCGGGCAACGACACCACCGCCGGCACCGCTACCCTGGCCCGCGAACACGGCGAGTGGCGCATCGTCGATGTCGTCTGGCTGGCAGCTCCGCGCTAGCGAGCCACAGCTCCGCCAAACCCGGCTCAAACCAAGTGCCGCGCCATGACCAAAGCGTCTTCACGCCCCTGGTCCGCTGGGTAGTAACCGCGGCGCCGGTCGATCTCATGAAAGCCCAAGCTGTTGTATAGACGGAGCGCCGGTTCGTTGGACGGGCGGACCTCCAAGAACAGTGTCTCCGCGCCACGCGCCGTTGCTTGTTCTATCACGTGGAGCAGCAGCTCGCGTCCTATTCCCTGCCCTTGCCGCCATGGCGCCACGCACAGATTCAGCACATGCGCTTCGCCCACCGCGACCGACCAGACGGTATAGGCTACGATGACCTCGCCTTCGAGGTAGACCTCGCACTGGTAACCGACCCGCAGACAATCGCGAAAAATCCCTTCGGTCCAGGGGTAAGGATATGCCTTCAGCTCGATCGCCATAATGGCGGGGACGTCGGCCTGACGCATAGGTCGAATAGTCGCGAGCAAGGTTCGTTCTCGACTCATGCCAGCAAAAGTGGGGGCTTGATAAGAAACGGACTACCGATTCAGCGCATCTCGCTGAGCAAGGCCAGCACGCGCTTGAGGTCCTGCCAGGACTTCGCCTTCTCCTGCGGCGAGCGCAGCAGGTACGCCGGATGATAGCTCACCACCACTGGCTGTCCCGTTGGCAGGCGGTGGATCTGGCCCCGCAGGCGCCCGAGGGGCTCGGTGCTGCCGAGCAAATTCTGCGCTGCCACCCGACCCAGGGCCAAGATAGCCCGAGGCGCCAACAGCTCGATCTGTCGCTGCAGATAAGGGGCACAGGCCGCGGCCTCCTCCGGCAGCGGATCGCGATTGTTTGGCGGGCGGCACTTCACCACATTGGCAATGAACACCGCCTCGCGGGCGAACCCTATCGCACGCAGCATGTTATTGAGCAGCGCACCGGCACGACCGACAAAGGGCTCTCCTAATCTATCCTCTTCTGCTCCCGGCCCCTCGCCGATCACCATCAGCTGCGCGCTGCGGCTTCCGACACCGAAGACGGTCTGGGTGCACCCTGCACGCAGCGCGCAGCGCTGGCACGCCGCGACCTCCGCCTGCAGCTCCTCCCAGTCCGCCAGCCCGCTCGCCTCCGCAACCGCGGCAGGCGCCGTTGCTGTGGGAGCGGCGGCCGGCGGTTCGGAGGCCTCGACTGCCGGCTCCTGCGCCGGCTCCTGCGCCATCGCAGCCTGCGCCTGGACGTGCGCGTCGCCGCGCGGAACCCAGACGTCTATCCCCATGCGTTCGAGATAGAGCAGCCTGCGCTGTTCGCTTTGCGCCGCGCTCATCGTATCCCTAGACCTCTCGCCGAGCGCGGCCATATCCCTCCAGGCTCCGCGCAGCGACACCAGTCAGTCCTTGTGTCCTCTCTCCTCACGGTCGGGCTCCGTGCTATTCCTCGAACTCGGGACCGGGTTCGGGGCGGCGCCGCAAGTGCTGACGACGGCGCAGGATAGTAAGTATCGGCCCGGAAGAGAGATACGTCAGAAAACCGACAAACAGCACCATAGGCGGATGCAGCGTCGTGAAGACAAGAAACAGCACCAACGCGACGATGGCGATAAAGGGCACGCGGTAGCGAAAATCGAACTCCTTGAAGCTGTGATAGCGAATATTGCTGACCATCAGGATCCCTGCCAGCACCGTCAGCGTCACCGCCAGCAAATGCATGGCCAGCCCTTCGATGCCCAGCCTATCGCCAACCCACACCAGCCCTGCCACCACACCCGCTGCCGAAGGACTTGGAAGTCCCTGGAAATACCGCTTGTCCGCCGCGGCCACCTGGGTGTTGAACCGGGCCAGCCGCAACCCTGCGCAGGCCATGTAAATGAATGCTGTCGACCAGCCGATCCGCGCCCATAGCTGGCCATGCCCTGCCATTTCCGCCAAGGCCCATTGATACATCACCAGCGCCGGCGCCACTCCGAAGGACACCATGTCGGCAATGCTGTCGTACTGCACGCCGAAATCGCTTTGCGTGTTGGTTAGCCTGGCGATGCGGCCGTCCATTCCGTCCAGGATCATCGCAACGAAGATCGCGCCCGCTGCAGTGGCGAATTGCCCCTCGTTCGAGGCGATGATGGCGAAGAAACCTGAAAACAGCGCAGCCGTAGTAAAGAGGTTTGGCAGCAGGTAAATCCCCCGCCGCCGGCGAGAAACAGGGCGCTGGTCGGAGTTCATCGAAATCCTCAGGGTAAGACGACAGTTTGCCGGCGCTACCGAGCAAAGCCGGCAAGCATTCGGAACCTCTCAACGAAAACCTGGGGCAGGCGCCATGCCCCGGCTCCCCCGCCCGCGAAGGACAGGACAGCGCGACAAGTCCCGATGACCGGCCCCTCATGCCGAAAGGGCCAGGGCCGCCGGCCACACGGGCTGCATACCGCCTGCCGCAGCAGGCCGCCAAAGAGGCGTAAACTCTTTGAGGCGCATGATACCGCGCCACAGCTCTCAGTCTACCCCAGCAAGCATAAAAAAGCCGGACACTCGGTCCGGCTTTTTCGAATCCAGCGAAGGCGAGAGTGCTTAGTTCTTCTCGCGGTCGACCAGCTTCTTGGCCTTGATCCAGGGCATCATGTCGCGCAGCTTCGCACCGACCTCTTCGATCGGGTGCTCGGCGGCGATGCGGCGCATAGCCTTGAGCGTGGGCGCCCCGGCCTGGTTCTCCAGCACGAACTCCTTGGCGAACTGGCCGGTCTGGATCTCCTTGAGGATCTCCTTCATCGCCAAACGCGACTCCTCGTTGATCACCCGCGGCCCGCGAGTGAAATCGCCGTACTCGGCCGTGTTGGAAATGGAGTAGCGCATGTTGGCGATGCCGCCCTCATAGAGCAGGTCGACGATCAGCTTGAGCTCGTGCAAGCACTCGAAGTAGGCCATCTCGGGTGCGTACCCGGCCTCGACCAGCGTCTCGAAGCCCGCCTGAACCAGAGCGACCGCGCCGCCGCAAAGCACGGCCTGCTCGCCGAAGAGGTCGGTCTCGGTCTCTTCGCGGAAGGTCGTTTCAATGATGCCGGCGCGCCCGCCGCCGTTGGCGCTAGCGTAGGAGAGCGCGATCTCCTTGGCCTGGCCGCTGGCGTTCTGGTGCACGGCAATCAGGCTCGGCACGCCGCCGCCTTCCACGTAGGTGGCACGAACTAGATGGCCGGGCCCCTTCGGCGCGATCATGATCACGTCCAGATCCTCACGCGGCGTGATTTGACCGAAGTGAATGTTGAAGCCATGCGCGAACGCCAAAGCCGCGCCCTGACGAAGGTTGGGCTCGATCTGCTCGCTGTAGATCTTGGCCTGATGCTCGTCCGGAGCCAGCACCATCACCAAATCGGCCTGCTTGACCGCCTCTTCGATGGACGCAACCTTCAGGCCCGCGGCTTCCGCCTTTTTGGCCGAGGCGGAACCTGGGCGCAGCCCCACGACCACGTCGACGCCGGAATCCTTAAGGTTGTTGGCGTGCGCGTGCCCCTGCGAGCCGTAGCCCACGATCGCGACCTTCTTGCCCTGGATGATGGACAGGTCGGCGTCTTTATCGTAGTAGACTTTCATCGTTCCCCCGTAGGTGTGGACACCGGCGACCGAGCCGGAGCGCGGAGCCGAACTTGATAGCCTAGCCGAATAACCGGCATATGCCCTAGATCCTGAGATGCTTTTCGCCCCTGGCGATACCGATCACGCCCGAGCGTACCACCTCGAGTATCGGAGCCTGCCCGAGGGCGGAAATAAAGGCATCGAGCTTTTCGCTGGTACCCGTGAGCTCGATCGTAAAAATCTTCTCCGCAACGTCTATCACTTTACCGCGGAAGATATCTGCCAGCCGCTTGACCTCCTCCCGGGCCTCGTAGCTGGCCACCAGCACTTTGACCAGCATCATCTCGCGCTCGATGTGCGGTCCCTCGGTCATATCCATGACCTTCACCACGTCAAGCAGCTTGTTCAGCTGTTTGATGATCTGCTCGATGATCTGGTCGTTGCCGTTCGTCACCAGCGTGATGCGGGATAGCGAGGCATCGTCGGTAGGCGCCACCGTAAGCGACTCGATATTGTAGCCGCGCGCGGTAAACAGCCCGGCGATTCGCGACAGGGCACCGAACTCGTTCTCGACCAGAATGGAAATGATGTGCCGCATAGTCCTACCGCAATCGTTCTTGTATGGCAACAAGCGCAGAGCCGAACAACCGCTCGGCCGCTTGCGCTCAAGCCATGGGTGTCTCGCCGCATCGACGACGGCCAGCCTCGAACTCGTAGCGGTTCCGCCACCAGCGCGCTGCCGACCACAGGCCAGCGCGTCGGGACACCGCCCTACCGGTTCGCATCAACGAGATACCGCCGTCATGTTTGCAGGAATCGGGTACCGTACCTGCACTAAGGATACCTCGCCGTGCGCAGCGAAAGTGAGGAAAACTACTTTGGAAACCGCCTCCCGTCAAGGCCAAGGCGAGCCTGGGGGTGCTTTTCTTTTCCATAGCGTGGACCGTGGCGCATAATCTAAATAAAAGAAAGGGGATACCATATGGCCATTCGCGCTGTTCTCATCGCTCTTCTCGCATCTGTCGCGCTATCGGCGGCCGCGAGCGATGTCTACCGCTGGACCGATGCCCAGGGACAGGTTCACTACGGCTCCACACCGCCTGTCGGCCAGGAGGCGGAGCTCGTGCCTATCCACGATGATCGCAGTACAAGCACCACCGGGGAGCCGACCCCGGCCGCGGCGCTTGACGACGAACGCAGCGCGCATTGCGAAACGGCCCGACACAACCTGGAAGTGCTGGAGAACACGGCGATCAAGGAATTTCTCGACCCTGACGGCAAGGTCGTGCGGTACAGCGACGAAGAGCGGCGCGAGATGGTCGAAGAAGCGCGCGCTCAGATCGCGTACTTTTGCCGTTGACCCAACTTCCCAATATTCAGCCCAAGCGTTCCGGAGGCACTCAGGAAATCATGCGAGTCTCGCGTTTTCCCCTTTTCACTAGCAAGGAAACCCCAGCCGATGCCGAGATCGTCAGCCATCAGCTGATGCTGCGGGCGGGACTGATCCAGAGACTGGCCTCCGGCCTCTACACCTGGCTGCCGCTCGGGCTGCGGGTGCTGCGCAAGGTCGAGGCCATAGTCCGCGAAGAGATGGACCGAGTCGGCGCGCTGGAGATCTTCATGCCGGCCATTCAGCCGGCCGAGCTGTGGGAAGAGTCCGGTCGCTGGGAAAAATACGGCGCCGAGCTGTTGCGCATTACCGATCGCCACGAGCGCGCGTTCTGCTTCGGCCCCACGCACGAGGAAGTGATTACCGACCTCGTGCGGCGCGAGATCAAGAGCTACAAGCAGTTGCCGATCTGCTACTACCAGATCCAAACCAAGTTCCGCGACGAGATTCGGCCGCGCTTCGGCGTGATGCGCGCTCGCGAGTTTCTGATGAAGGACGCCTACTCTTTCCACCTGGATCAGGCCTCGCTGGATGCAACTTATCAGGCCATGTACGAGGCCTATAGCCGGATCTTCACGCGCGCGGGGCTGCGCTTCCGCGCCGTAGCGGCCGACACCGGCAACATCGGCGGCGCGGTCTCTCACGAGTTTCACGTGCTGGCCGACTCCGGCGAAGATGCGCTAGCCATTTCCGACACCAGCGACTACGCCGCCAACGTCGAGCTCGCCGAAGCGCTGGCACCGCAAGAGCCCCGCCCGGCTCCCACCATGGCGATGGCGAGCGTGGACACGCCCGATCAGCACACCATCGAGGAAGTCAGTAAAGCGCTAGGCGTACCTGCCCAGCGCTGCGTAAAGACGCTGATCGTGGAAGCCGGCGACGGCCAGCTGGTGGCCTTGGTACTGCGCGGCGATCATCAGCTCAACGAGATCAAGGCAGCCAAGCATCCTCGCTTGGGCGGCGAGCTGCGCTTTGCCGACGCCGAACGCATCCGCGCAGAGATCGGCTGCCAACCCGGCTCGATCGGCCCGGTCGGGCTCCCGCTGCCGGTCATAGCCGATCGCGCCGCAGCCCAACTGGCTGACTTCGTTTGCGGCGCCAACCGCGACGGCCAGCACCTGACCGGCGTGAACTGGGGCAGAGACCTGCCCGAACCCGAGGTGGCGGACCTGCGCGAAGTCGTCGCCGGCGACCCCAGTCCCGACGGTAAAGGAAAGCTACAGATCACCCGCGGCATCGAGGTAGGCCACATCTTCCAGCTCGGCACCACGTACACCGAGGCGATGAACGCCACGGTGCTGGGCGAGGATGGCCGTAGCCAGCTGCTGACCATGGGCTGCTACGGAATCGGCGTTTCGCGTGTGGTGGCGGCCGCCATCGAGCAGAATCACGATGAGCGCGGCATTGTCTGGCCGACTCCCATCGCGCCGTTTCAGATCGCTCTGGTATCGCTGAACATGCAGAAGTCGGCTGCCGTGGCCGAAGCCTCGGAGCAGATCTACTGGGAACTCACCGAGGCGGGCTTCGAAGTCCTCTGGGACGACCGGGATGCGAGGCCGGGCGTCAAGTTCGCCGATATGGAGCTGATCGGCATCCCGCACCGGGTGGTTGTCGGCGAGCGCGGACTTGGCGCCGGCACGGTGGAGTACCGCGGCCGCACCGACAGCGAAAGCCAGGACATAGCCCGTAGCGAGCTCGTCGAGTTTCTGCGCGCACGCTGCTAATGCGAAGACTGGCCCTGGCAGTAGGGATGCTCGCCCTATCCTTGGGCGCCACGCAGGCCGCGACGCCCAAGGAAGAGGTCGACCCGCTGCTGCGCCAGGCCCTCATCGAGGCCATCGAGCAGGGCAGCAGCTTCGAGAACCGCTTTGTCGCCGAAGTCTGGCTCATGGACATGGCGCAGCGGCTCCAAGCGCATATCCCGGAGTATGAACGGCGCCTGGAGCTGCTACGGCAGGTTCACTACGAAGCGAGCCGGGCCGGGCTGGCCCCCGAACTGGTGCTGGCGGTGATAGAAGTCGAGAGCGCATTCAATCGTTACGCCATCTCCGCAGTCGGTGCACGCGGGCTGATGCAGATCATGCCGTTCTGGCTGGAGGAGATCGGCCAGCCTGATGACAATCTGTTCGACATCGCGACCAACCTGCGCCTAGGCTGTACCATTCTGCGCCATTACGTGGACCGCGAGCAGGGTGACCTGACGCGGGCACTGGCGCGCTACAACGGCAGCGTGGGCCAAACCTGGTACCCGGAGAGGGTGTTCCGAGCCATGGAGCGGCGCTGGTACAACCACTGACAGGAGGGAGCGATGGCTATGCAGTGCGAGCGCGTACTCATCGCCGGCTGCGGCGACCTGGGGGTAGCCCTGGGCACACAGCTCGCTAAGGCGGGCCATGCAGTCTGGGGACTGCGCCGTAGCCCTCAGCCGCTGCCGGCGCCGCTACGCACCATTACCGCCGACCTCACCGACCCGGCCACATTGACGGCATTGCCCCCAGCGCTGGACCTGATTTACTACACCGCCACACCCGGTCGCTTCGCCGACGACGCCTACCGACTGACGTACGTCGAGGGACTACGCAATCTGCTGGGTGCGCTGGCGGGACAGGGGCAGAGGCCGCGCCGCCTGATCCTCGTCTCCAGCACCACAGTCTACGGTCAAACGGACGGCAGCTGGGTGGACGAAAACAGTCCGACGGAGCCGCAAGGCTTCTCGGGGCGGCGCATGCTGGAAGCGGAAACGCTGGCACTGACCAGCGCCATCGCCACAGCCATCGTACGGTTCGGCGGTATTTACGGCCCCGGCCGCAATCGCATGCTGCGCAAGGTACGTGCCGGCGAGCCCTGCGTAGCAGACCCTCCCCAGTACACCAACCGCATTCATCGCGACGACTGTGTGAACATACTCGCGCACCTCGCCAATCCCGCCGTAGCGCCCGGCATCTATCTGGGCGTGGACGATAAGCCTTGCACGCAGTGCGAACTCATGGACTGGCTAGCCGCGCGCATGGGCTTGCCAGCACCGCAACGCATCGGCGGCAGCCCCGGCGGGCTGCGCGGCAGCAACAAACGCTGCCGTAACGACAAGTTGAAAGCCAGCGGTTACCGCCTGCTCTACCCAAGCTATAGGGAGGGTTATAACGCTATGCTGGCGGCGGGCGAGTAGCGCCCAGCTCGGCGGCAAGGAAATCCATTAGACCGGGCAATGCGCCTAGATGCGGCCACAGCGCAATGCGGGCGTTCGTGTGCCGGCGGCGGCAGGCATCGACAATGCTGGGAATATCCTCCGCGATATGGCGGCCGGCTGCGAGAAAATAAGGGAATAACGTAATATCGGTAGCGCCCGCCGCAACGGCGGAGTCGACCGCGTCCGCAATGGCCGGGTCAGCCAGTTCGAGAAACGCCGCTTCGACCTGCTCGAACCGGCCCTGCAAACGCTTGGCAAGTTCCGCGGCTAACTGCCGCACTTCCTCATTGGCCGCACCGCGGCGGCTACCATGAGCCAGGATGAGCAGGATCCGCATGCGATATTTGCCTCCGTACCCTGCCCACCCCCTTTATCACTGGCGAGGCACTACTCGCCAGTCTCCCGACCCACCGTAGCTTTTACGTGCAGATTGCCCGGCAGACTGGCGTAGTATGCAGCCACATCCTGCATATCCTGCTCGCTCAGCCCGGCCACGATTCCGGCCATGATAGCGTTCTGGCGCCGCCCCGAACGATAGTCCATCAGCGCGCGCACCATGTAGTCCGCATACTGGCCCGCCAAGCGGGGAAACTGCGGGTTGTCGCTGTTTCCATCGGCGCCGTGACAAGCCGCGCATGCCTCTGACTTCGCTTTTCCGGCAACCGGATCGCCCTGAGGAGTAGCCATTGCCTGTAAAGAAAGCATCGCCAGGCCGGCAGCGATAGCAGCAATCAGTATCCGTTTCATTTTCGCAAAGCCTCGTTACTGTGCCCGGCGCTTACTTCGCTTGCGAGAAGTAGGCGGCGATATCCTGCATGTCCTGCTCATTCATGCTCGCTACCATAGCGTGCATGGTGGAATGAGCACGCTCCCCACGCTGATAGGCTTGCAGCGCGGAAACGATATAGTCTGCGTGCTGCCCCCCCAGCTTCGGCACACGGTACTGCGGATAGGCGTTGCGATAACCCGGCACGCCATGACACCCCATACAGGTCTCTGCCTTTACCTGCCCCGCCTGCGGATCCCCCGCAGCCTGTACGGAACCTGCACCGAGCAGCAACGCCGCCCCAAGCGCAAGCAGGCTCTTCGCTTTCATTAGCCACACCCCTCTACAAACATTATTATATTTTGAGTCAACCACGCGTAAACCGCGGTCGATACTGCGGCCTGCGCAGACACAAAACAGGGCTATGTTTTCACGGATCGGCCGCATCGTAAAGTAGGACCGCTTATGTACCTTTGATTGCCTCGCGGCCTGCGGTTCGGAAAACGCAGCGCGCCAAACGCTAGCGGACTTGAAACCCTTCAACAGCAGGAGGCGCCGTCGCCAACTCGCTGTCCACTCCCGACACTTTTGCTAGCGGCGGTCCGATGTGCAGCCATGCTTGCAACGATTCCAATGCCGAGTCGTCGCCGCAGGCCAGCACTTCGACGCGCCCGTCTTCGAGATTGCGAACGTAGCCTCGCAGCCCCAGCGTCCTGGCCTGCTCCAGCACCCCGGCGCGGTAGCCCACCCCCTGAACCCTTCCGCTGACCCAAAAGCGCATACACTTGCTCATTGTCTTCCCTTCGTCCGCATCGGCATACAGCTCGATAATCGGCACCCTTAAACGCTCTTCCAGGCTACGGCTTACCGGTGCGAGCACCTCCGCCAGCCGGCAATCCCAGCGATCGCGCGGCGTCCGCGCTCGCAAGTCGGGCAAACGCATAGTCAGCCCTCGAAACAGATCGAGCAGGGTCAGTGAATGCGGGTCGCGCGCCAGCATCCAACTGCTGCCGACCGTGCGCTGCACCACGTTCGCTCGCTCCAGCCTGGTCAGCAAGGAATGAACGGCCAGCTCCCCGGCTTCCGGCTCGCGGCTCAGCAGCGCGCGCAGACTCAAGGCCTCGCCTCGCCGCTGGCCCTGCCACAGGTGTCCGAGCAGACGCACCGCCAGCAACAGTTCTTGACGCGGATCGGAAAGCTGCCCGCCCCGTGCGCTGCGGTAACCGCTCAATGCCTGGGTGAACTCCGCCCCCGTCAGCACGATGATCCACACCAGGTAAATCCACATCAGGAACAACGGCAGCGTCGCGAGCGCACCGTAGATAACCTCGAACGCGGGAAAGGCTGCCACGTACCAGGCGAAACCGAGTTTGGCGAGCTCGAAAAGCACTGCCGCCAGCACCGCCCCGGCCAGTGCGTGCGGCAACGGCACATACCGGTTCGGTACCGCCGAGTAAAGCAGCGCAAACGCCACCACTTCCGCAAAGAACGGCATCAGTCCGAGCAGAATCTGACGCGGCACGGTCGCCAGCGCCTGCGCCGAGTAGATGTCGATGTAGGTACTGAGCAGCACGCTCATGCCCACCAGCAGCGGACTGAGCGTGAGCACGGTCCAATAGACCATAAAGCCTTGCAAAGGCCGGCGCCGCTGCTGCACCGACCAAATATCGTTAAGCGCTTTATCGATCGCCGACATCAGCAGCAAGGAGGAGACCAGCAGCCCCGCGATACCGGCGGCAGTCAAGCCGGCCGCCTGGCTGATGAAGCGCTCCACGTACGCTTCCACCACTTCTCCGGTGGCGGGCACCAGGTTCGTGAAGATGATCAGACGAATGCGCTCGGACAGCGGCTCGAACACCGGGAACGCCGCCAGCACCGAAAAGCCGACGGTCAATAACGGAACGATGGACAGCAGCGTCGTGTAGGCCAGCGTTGCGGCATTTTGCAGGGAGTTGTCGTGAACGAGGCGTACGAGCAGATAACGGCCGAATTCGATTGCTTCGGCCCCGTAGCGGGACAGCCGCTCCCTGATCGCGCGACCCGATGTGCGGCCGCCTCGTGCCATCACTGTTCCGTTGTGCCGGACAGCGCCGCGGTTTCCCGGGCTCGGATAGCTTTTTCCTTGGCTGCTACCGCAGCGCGACGGGCCTCGTCGTAACGCCCCTCTGCCAAGGCCTCCGAGGCCTGATCAAGCAGCGTCTCCGCCGCCCTGAGCTGGGCGGCCGACGGCCCCCCGCCGATATGCGCGCGCGCTGCCTGAACGGCCTGACGAGCATCGCTCATCTCCTGTACCGGCGGCGAGGTGGTTGCACAGCCCGCGACGAGCAGCACGATGGCAATCAATGCGTACATGCCCATCACTCGAATTTTCAAAACGCGAAAGGTCATGCGTTGGTCATTGTCCACGAACGTAACGGGCTAACGAGCTGCGCTAGAAGGATTGCCCGCTGAGGATACAATGTTTGTCAGCAAAACCATAGCTTACGGCCCCGGCATCGAAGGCGCTAAAACTCGCCCGGCAGTCAGAGCGTCTATGGACTTGCCCGTGCATGGCAGGCGGTTGCGCACCGCGCTCCCCGCGCCTACGATCCTTCCGGGCCTGCCCTACCGCTGCAAAGGAGTCAGCATGCTCACTATCTATCACAATCCGCGCTGTTCGAAGTCGCGCCAGACCTTGGCCTTATTGCGCGAACGCGGCCTGGAGCCGGTCGTGGTCGAGTATCTTCAAACCCCTCCAAGCGTAGACGAACTTGATCGGATTCTCGACCTGCTGGGGCTGGAGCCACGGCAGATCATGCGCACCAAGGAAGCCGAGTATCGCGAGCTGGGTTTGGACGCGCCCGAGTTAAACCGCCAACAGCTGCTGGAAGCCATACACCGCCATCCGCGGTTGCTGGAGCGTCCCATCGTCGTCTATGGCGAGCGTGCGGCGCTGGGGCGGCCGCCCGAGAACGTATTAGCCATCCTCTCGTGATCATGGCCGAGATACTCGTACTGTATTACAGCCGCTTCGGCGCGACCGCGCGTATGGCGGAGCTGATCGCGCGCGGCGTCGAGGAAGTGCCCGGCGCAAGCGCACGCTTGCGCACGGTGCCGCCGGTGTCGCCGGTCACCGAAGCCACGGCACCCGCGGTACCTCCCGCCGGACCGCCCTACGCCGCGCTAGAGGATCTGAAGGCTTGCGATGGGCTGATCATGGGCAGCCCAACGCGTTTCGGCAACATGGCCGCGCCGCTTAGATACTTTCTGGACAGCACCAGCCCGTTATGGCTCAGCGGTGCCTTAGCGGGCAAGCCGGCAGCCGTTTTCACCTCCACCGGCACCCAGCACGGTGGGCAGGAAACCACCCTGCTCACCATGATGTTGCCGCTGCTGCACCATGGAATGCTACTGACCGGGATTCCCTTCACGGAGCCCGCACTGAACAGCACCAGCACCGGGGGCACACCCTATGGAGCCAGCCATGTGGCCGGAGCCGAAGGGAGCCGTCCGATCAGCGATGACGAGAAAACGCTTTGCCGCGCTCTCGGACGGCGCGTAGCCTCGATCGCCCAACAGCTCGCCATGGGGAAGTCGCCACGATGACAGCCCAGCGCTTACAACGGCTTGCCGCCGCCTGTTATCTGAGCCTGTTCGCCCTGGCCATGGCCTGGCGTATCGTGCTCGCGCCGCCATCGCCGGAAATGGTGGCCATTAAGCTGCTAGTGCATGCCGGGCCGCTGTTATTCGCGCTGCGCGGCATCCTCCATGGCCGCCGTTACACCTTCCGTTGGAGCGGCATGCTCATCCTCGCCTACTTCATACACGGAGCAGCCAGTATGGCCGACGGCGGGATAGTGAGCTGGCTGGGAGCCATCGAAATGGCGCTCAGCCTGGGCTTCTTCGCGGCCACGATCGGCTACTTGCGCAAAACGGGAGCGGGAATGCCAAAGCGCGAGCAGCAGCTCAGTCAGCCGCCAGCACCTCGCGAATGAAAGGAATCGTAAGGCGTCGCTGCGCCGCCAGCGACGCCTCGTCCAGACGGTCCAGCAGACTGCACAAGTAGGTTAAATCGCGCGGGCAGTGCGCGAGCAGATATTGTGCGGTCTCCAACGGCAGATCGAGCCCGCGCTGCCGGGCACGCAGGCGCAATGCGGCGAGCTTGTCGCTGTCGTCCAGCTCCTGCAGCCTCAGTACCAGCCCCCACTGCAGACGCGAAACCAGGTCGGCCAGCCCGAAGCCCAGGTCCGCGGGTTTCACGGTAGCGGCGAACAACATCCGCCCACCGCTTTCGCGCACGCCGTTGAATAGATGGAACAAGGCTTCCTGCCAATCCGCGTGCCCAGCCAAAACCTGCAAATCGTCCACAGCGACCAGGCTCATCGTCTCCAGGCCCTGCAGCACCTCGGGCCGCCAGGCAAGCGCATCCGCCAGCGGCAGATACACCGCGGCGCGCTCGCCCGCGGCGCGGCAAGCGGCCTGCAGAAGATGGCTCTTGCCGGTTCCGCGAGGGCCATAGAAGTAAACGCCTACGTCATCGCCGACGCCACTGACGCTGGCCTGCGCGAGCGCTACGGCCTGCGCATTGGGGCCTGCGTGAAATCCTTCGAAGCTGAGGCGATCGTCAAGACCGATCGCCAGCGCGAGCTGAGGCGAGACGTTGACAGGCATGGTTATATGCCCCTGCCGTAGCGGACCATGACCGATTGTCGCTGCGATGAGTATACAGATGCAGTCATGAGCACGTTGTGAAACATCAGGCTTGGGGGCAGCATTGCGGCTTTGTGAACTTTATCCCGGCGATTGGACCGCGGCTGAGCCAGGCTGTCAATCCCAACCGCCCCCACGCTATCGGGACCATTGCCCCGCCGCCGTGGCGGCTCTAGAGTGAGCCGGCAAAAAAATAAGACGGAGATGTCGTGACTGTCCGCCGATCTATCCTATTGGCGCTGGCCATATTATTGGCCGGCCAACCCGTCCTGGCCGACATACTGATCCTCGACAACGGCGACCGCTTCAGCGGCCAGCTCAACACCATGCAGAATGGCGAGCTGCACTTTCAGTCCGAATTCGGACAACCGCTCAAGCTGCCATGGGAACTGGTCAGCGCCATCGCCACCGAGCGCAGCGTACGCCTGGTTCTGGCCGACGGCTCGCGGGTAGACGGACGGCTGACCACGGGTCGCGGCGGGATGCTGCACATCGCTCAAGCGGACGGCGGCGCCACCGGCGTACCCTTTAGCGCCATTGCCGCCATCAATCCCCCAGCGGAAGCGCCGGCACCGCACTGGCAGACTCGTGGCCGCGTCAACTTCGGCGCGAGCAAGAGCCGGGGCAACGCGCGGACCACCGACTATCGGGGCGACTTCGAAGTAATCGCCCGCACCAGCCGCAACCGCTATACGCTGGGAGGCGAAGCGCATTACGCCGAAGACCGGGGCGTGCGCAGCCGCAACGAAGCCCTGGGCTACGTGCGCTACGACCATTTCGTGGACGAGAGCTGGTACCTGAACAGCAACGCCAGCGCCGCTCACGCGGAATTCAAGGACTTGCAGCTGCGCACCACCTTCGGTGTAGGTATGGGTTTTCAGGCGGTCGAAACCACCAAAGATCGAGTGTCGCTGGAAGTCGGTATCAACTACGTGCAAGACAAGTTTCAAGACGGTCGCGTAGAAACGCGACCGGCGGCGCGCGCGGCCATGGACCTGGAGCGCCGGCTGGCCGCAGCGGACTCGCTGCGTCTGTTCCATCGCAACGAGACGCTGGTGAGCCTGGACAACGTAGACAAGCTGTTGTTCCGCAGCCGCACTGGGGTACGCTTCCCGCTGCTGGAAAGACTCAGCGGCACCGTACAGCTCAATTTCGACTACGACCGCTCGCCCCAGCCCGGCAACCGGCGCAGCGACTGGACTTACCTTTTTACGCTGGGCTACACGTGGTAATTGCCCCGCGCCCGTCGGCTCCATTCACGCACGTAGCCGGCACCGCTGATCACCAGGGTTATCAGCACCACGCCCTGCAGCAGCGGCACGGCGATGGCCGGAATCCATGCTCCTAGCGGAGTTTGCTCGGCCAGCACCGCCAGAATCAATGCGAGCAGAAAACCCGTATTGAACTTGCTTATCAGCGTAGGCGCCGGGGTGTAGGGCCCGATGAACCAGCGGTAGGCAGCGGCGCCTGTACCAATGATGGTCTCGCGCACCAGCACCGCCAGCAGCAGCCACCACGGCAGCAAACCTATCAGGACCAGAACAAACAACGTCGACAGCACCAACAGCTTGTCGGCAAGTGCGTCCAGGACACCGCCAATGGTGCTGCGCCAACCGAAGCGCTTGGCGAGAAAGCCATCCAAGCCGTCGGAAAGCCCCGCAAGCAGAAAAACTCCGGCGGCGGCGGCGAAACGACCGTTCGCGGTCAGCAGCACCACCGGCCACGCTAGCAAGAGCCGCGTCAGACTGATCAGATTGGGCAGATGCCTAAGCGCTCTAGTCACAGCAAAACCGCGCCTCGTTCCGCTGATATGCCGCCTTCCCCGCAGCCCCCGGGTGTTTGTTCGCCTTTGTCTCGCCATTAAGTTGGCACTGTTCGATGGCTTGGCAACACGTCCGAGCCCGGCGCGACGCGAGCAAGAGGTGATGGCAGCAGGTTACGGCACTAACCCTTGTACAGGCGTTTTCAGCTGCGGCCCAGAATGCGCGCTCGCCGGGGACTCACTATCTGGCAGCGTCGGCGCACACTGCCGCAAGGCGATGTGTCAACAGCCTGCCGCTGCGGCTTCTTCCAACGGCTCACCGCCGCCAGGCGAAACGCAGAATCTCGTCATGGGCGGTAGGATCCGAGATCTCCCGCAGCCGACCGCCGTTACGCAGACTGCGCAAGACGCGCTCGGCACTGCCTTCCAAAGCGATATTAAAGGTCGCGAACTCGCCTTCCGCGCGCGCCAACCGCACCCCGCGCACACCGCCCAAACCACCCAAGTACTGCTCGACCTGCACGTAATCGCGCAAGGCCCGCACGCCTTGCACCTCTACGATCAATTCATCCGTGCTGGCCTGGGTATTCGGTACTCGCGCGTACACCGGGTGTAAGCGGTTGGCCAACTGCTGGGGGCCCATAGCCAGTGCGTCTTGCAGCGCGCTGCCGCGGGTCTGCCAGACACCGCCGATACGGGGGTCGAGCAGCGTCCAGCGTCCAACCCAGTCATTGCCCTCGCGATGCACTCGCGCCATGACCACCACCGGAGTTCCGTAGCGCTCGGAACCGGCGCGAATGGTTTCGGCAAAACCGCCCCAGACATCCGAGAACCGAACTTTGGCCATGTCTTCCAGATCGAGCAGCGGGAACAGCAGGTTCAAGCCCAAGTCGCGCGCCGCCTGCATAATGGGCTCGCGCAGCGCCGGGCGTTCATGCGCGCCCACCAGCATGCGCTCGCCGCCGCCGTCAACCGCCAGCCATACCAGCACTGGCGGTTTATCCGACTGCCAGATCGGCACCTCGAGCTCGCCTAGCGCCCGATGCAAGGTCCCGCCCTCGAACAGCACGCTCAGCTGTAGTCCGTCCGGGGTGTTGTCGTAGCGGAAGCGCTGCACGAAGCGCCCCGCCTCGGCAAGCAGTCCTGCCACCTTCGGCTGCTGCGAGATATCCTCGCGGCCGCTGATACGGACCAGCACTTTGGCCAGCCCGGTGCGGATCGCCCGCTCCCGCTCGGCATCGCCTTGGCCATCCACGGGCACCTGGATCTGATAGTGTTCCTCGCGCGGTGCCGCCGCGGCAGCGGAAGCCAGCATCACCGCTGCGGCTAGCGTCAGTAATGCGAGTGTGATCGTTTTCTTGAGCATCATAGGCGGATGTGTTCGATCCGGAGTTGGTAGCGGACAGACAATTAAAATAACATGTTGCCGCCTTATCGGACTGCTGCAGAGTCGTTCCCGGCACCAGGATAAGGCAGCACAGGAGTGTGTTTCATATCGATCAATCACTTACGTGCTAGATCGAAGAAACGCCCCACCGGTATGGACCGCTGGGCCGCGCACCGAACACTGTCAGGAATTACTTTGTTCAACCCTGGAATTCAAGGCCGTCGTTATCAGAGTCGCGTACCAGCACCGCTAGCCGCCGCGCCATCTCATCTAAGGAGCCTACCGTGACCGACAAGCCTTCCGCCAGCAACGGACTTACCTATCGCGATGCCGGGGTAGACATCGATGCCGGCGCCTCGCTGGTCGAGCGCATCAAGAACGACGTTCGCCGTACGCACCGGCCCGAGGTGCTAAGCGGACTGGGCGGTTTTGGTGCGCTGTTCGAACTGCCGCTGCACCGCTACAAGCATCCGGTACTCGTTTCCGGCACGGACGGCGTCGGCACCAAGCTGAAAGTGGCTATAGAAACCGGCCGTCATGAAGGCATTGGCATCGACCTGGTGGCTATGTGCGTCAACGACGTGCTCGTTCAAGGGGCGGAGCCGCTGTTCTTCCTGGACTATTACGCCACCGGACGGCTGGACGTGGATGTGGCCGCCACCGTGATAGCCGGCATCGCCAGGGGCTGCGAGCAGGCCGGCGCTGCCCTGATCGGCGGCGAAACGGCCGAGATGCCGGGCATGTACAGCGAAGGGCATTACGACCTCGCGGGCTTCTGCGTAGGCGTAGTGGAGAAAGACGCCATTATCGACGGCAGCACGGCAGCGGCGGGGGACGTTCTGATCGCGCTCGCTTCCAGCGGCCCGCACTCCAACGGCTATTCGCTGATTCGCAAGGTGCTCGAAGTCAGCCGCGCCGACCTGGACGATGAGCTGGAAGGAACCCCGCTCGCCGATCACCTGATGGCGCCCACTCGCATCTACGTCAAACCGGTGCTGCAACTGCTGGAGACACTGCCGGTCAAGTCGCTGTGCCACATCACCGGTGGCGGGCTGCCCGAGAACCTGCCTCGGGTATTGCCGGCCAACCTGGCCGCTCGCATAGATAGCAGCTCCTGGCAGTGGCCCCCCATCTTCCGCTGGCTACAGCAGCAAGGCTCCATTGCGACCTCGGAGATGTACCGCACTTTCAACTGCGGGGTGGGCATGGTTCTCTGTCTAGCTCCTGAGCATGCCGAGGCCGCGCTGCAGCAGCTCACGCAAGCGGGCGAGCAGGCCTGGCAGCTGGGCTCGCTGATCGAACGTCCCGCCAACGCCGCGCAGGTGATCATCGAGTGACGGAATCCACCACAAAACGCTTGCCGATCGTTGTACTGATCTCCGGCAACGGCAGCAATTTGCAATGCTTCATCGATGGGCAGCGCAGCGGCGCGCTGCCCATCGACATCCGCACGGTCATCAGCAACCGGGCCGATGCCTACGGCCTGGAACGCGCTCGCAATGCCGGCATTCCAACTCAGGTTTTGCCGCATTCGGCCTACCCCGACCGCGAACTCTACGACCGCGAACTGATGGCCTTGATCGATGCGGTAGAGCCCCAGCTCGTGGTATTAGCGGGCTTTATGCGCATTCTTACGCCGCAGTTCGTGCAACACTACCAAGGTCGGCTGATCAACATTCACCCCTCGCTGTTGCCGGCATTTCGGGGCCTGCGCACCCACGAGCGTGCCCTGGAAGCGGGCGTCGAGGAACATGGCTGCAGTGTCCATTTCGTCACGCCGGAACTGGACGCCGGACCGGTGATCGTGCAGGGGCGGGTTCGCGTGCTGCCGACGGATACGGCGGAAAGTCTTGCGGCCCGCGTCCAAGCGCAGGAGCACCGGATCTATCCGCTAGCCGTTCGCTGGCTCGCCGAAGGGCGGGTCGAGATGCGTGCAGACGGAGTGTATAGAGATGGACAACGCCAGCTGGCGCCGCCGGTGCTCGGCCCGGAGGAAGATTACGCGTAGCTTGAAAGACGCGCGGCTGATTCTGCTGCTCGCCGGCCTACTGATGAGCGGTATCGCCATGGCGATACCGCCCGAATTCTCCGCCCGCTATCGCCTCACTCTGGGAGGGCTGAATGTCGGCGAAGCGGAGCTGGCGTTCCAGCGCCCCGCTCCCGATCGCTATCGCTACAGCCTGCAGAGCCGCTCAGTGGGCCTCCCCGGGCTTCTTTACCGGGTCCGAATTGACGAGCTCAGCGAGGGACGCATCACCGCGACGGGGTTCCGCCCCGATCGTTACCACTACCTGCGCGAAGGACGCGGCCAGCGCTCGGCCCGACTCGCGTTCGACTGGGAAAACATGCATGTGGTCAACATCATGGACGATCATCGCTGGCGGATGGCCATTCCTGGGGATACCTTGGACCGTCTGGTCAGCCAGCTCCAGCTGATGCAGGATCTCCGCCATCATCGCGACGAGCTCACCTACCATGTGGCCGATGGCGGCTTGCTGCGCACCTACCAGCTACGCCTGGAAGGACGCGAGACCATACGCACCGGCCTGGGAGAGTTCGAGACGCTGCGTATCGCCCGCCAACACGACGATGCGCGTGCGACAACGTTCTGGGCCGCGCCGTCGCTGCATTATCTACCGGTGCGCATCGATCATCGCGAACGCGACAATGCCTTCAGGATGACCCTGGATGCGGTAGACGGACTGCCCGCGTCCGATTGACGGCCAAGCCGCCGCTGTGCCCGCCTCGCAAGGCGGCCGGCTCAAGGCTTGGGCAACGTCACTCCGCGCTGGCCCTGGTACTTGCCGCGCCTATCCGCGTACGACACCTCACACACTTCGTCCGATTCCAGGAACAGCATCTGTGCCACGCCTTCGTTGGCGTAGATCTTGGCCGGCAAGGGCGTGGTGTTGGAGAACTCCAATGTCACGTGCCCTTCCCACTCGGGCTCCAGTGGCGTGACATTGACGATGATGCCGCAGCGCGCATAAGTGGACTTGCCCAGGCAAATCGTGAGTATGTTGCGCGGAATGCGGAAATACTCCACCGTGCGTGCCAGCGCGAAGGAGTTGGGCGGAATGATGCAAACATCCGACTGCACGTCGACGAAGCTGCTCTCGTCGAAGTTCTTCGGGTCGACGATGGCTGAATTGATATTCGTGAAGATCTTGAATTCGTCCGCGCACCGCACGTCGTAGCCATAGCTCGAAGTGCCGTAGGAGATGATCTTGCCGTTGCCCGCTTCGCGCACCTGACGAGGCTCGAACGGTTCAATCATGCCCTCGGCCGCCATGCGGCGAATCCACCTATCCGATTTAATCGCCATCTCGCCCCACTCGAAAGTTATTGTTCATACCGTCGCCGCAGCGACATCTTATTTATCCTGCACGATGATCTTGGGAAAACGCGACTTGCGCACCCCCTCCTTGCGCGCCAGCCGCGCCGCCGCCTTACGGGCGATCTCGCGGTAAGTTTGCGCCAGCGCCGACTCCGGCTCCGCCACCACCGTGGGCCGGCCGCTGTCGGCCTCGGCACGGATGCGAATGTCCAGCGGCAGCGATCCAAGCAGCTCCACCTCGTACTGGGCAGCCATGCGCTCCCCGCCGCCGGTGCCGAAAATAGGCTCTTCGTGCCCGCAGTTACTGCAGATATGCGTACTCATGTTCTCCACGATGCCGAGCACCGGCACATTGACTTTCTCGAACATCCGCAGCCCCTTACGGGCATCGAGCAGCGCGATATCCTGTGGCGTGGTGACTATCACCGCGCCGGTCACCGGCACTCGCTGTGCCAGCGTAAGCTGGATGTCGCCGGTACCGGGGGGCAGATCCACCACCAGGTAATCCAGATCCTTCCAATTGGTCTCGTTCAGCAGCTGCGTCAGCGCCTGCGTGACCATGGGGCCGCGCCAGACCATGGGCGATTCCTCGTCGACCAGGAATCCGATCGACATCGCTTGCACGCCGTAGTTCTCCAGCGGCTCCATGCGCTTGCCGTCGCGGCTTTCCGGCTTGCCGCTGACGCCCAGCATGCGCGGCTGACTGGGACCGTAAATATCGGCATCCAGAATACCTACCCGCGCGCCCTCGGCTGCCAGCCCCAACGCCAAATTCACGGCCGTGGTCGATTTCCCCACACCGCCTTTACCGGATGCCACGGCAATGATGTTCTTGATCCCTGGCAAGGGCTTGAGGCTGCCCTGTACGTTGTAGCTGCCGATTCGCCACTCCACGTCGACGGCTACGTCGGCGGCTCCCGTGGCCTTGCGCACCTGTTCGGACAGTTGGGCCGCGCACTCGCCGCGCCAGCCGTTCGCCGGATACCCCAGCACTACGCGGATGCGCACCCGTTCGCCATCCACATCTATGGCTTGCACGGCTTCGGCCGTAATCAGATCCTGCCCCATGTAGGGGTCGGTCCACCCCTTGATCGCCGCTTCAACCTTCTCGCGCGTCAGCCTTGGCATGCCACTCTCCCTTAACCGGGCGGCAAAAGTCGTTGCCGCTAGTCAACGATTCTACCGTGTTGCACGCGCACACTAAACAAGCGCTCCTTGCCAAGGGGCTGCGACCATGCCCGCTCGGGCAACCGCCAATTTGTATGAACAGCCGCGCGGCGTCAGTGGAAAACCGGCAACTAGACTGGAGCCGGTCAGCTTTCCCCGCCGAGGCCGGTAATGATGTAGCTGCCGGACTTCTCGTCGCGCTCCAGCGTAAGCAGCTTGCGTTGCTCGGCTTCTTCCAGCAGATGGCTGAAGGAGCGTAATCCGTAATACGACTCGTTGAATCCGGGCTTACGGCGCTTCAGCGTCTGCTTCACCATAGAACCCCAGATTTTGGACTCCTCGCCCCGTTCGTTGAATAGCGCCTCCACGGTTTCCACCAGCAGATCGAAGGCCTCCTGCTTACGATCTTCTTCTCTGGCTCCTTCGCCGTTAGCGGTTTTGCTTTTCCTGGGGGCGCGCTTCTTGGCCGCCTTGACCTCCTCGCGCACCAGATCGTCGTAGTAAATGAACTCGTCGCAGTTGCCGATTAGCAGATCGGAGGTGGATTTTTTTACACCGACACCGATTACCACCTTGGCATTCTCGCGCAGCTTGCTGACCAGCGGCGAGAAGTCGGAGTCGCCGCTGATGATGACGAAAGTGTCCACGTGCGCTTTGGTGTAGCACAGATCGAGCGCGTCAACGACCATGCGGATGTCGGCCGAATTCTTCCCCGACTGCCGCACATGGGGTATTTCGATCAGCTCGAAAGAGGCCTCGTGCATCGCCGCTTTGAACGGCTTGTAGCGATCCCAGTCGCAGTAGGCCTTCTTGACGACGATATTGCCCTTGAGCAGCAGGCGTTCCAATACCTTGCCAATGTCGAACTTCGCATAGTTAGCATCGCGTACGCCCAGTGCGATGTTCTCGAAGTCGCAATAAACCGCCATATTGCGAATATCGGGGCTGCCCATGCCTCATCCCTAGCTAACGCGGTCCCAACCACCGCCCTGGCGGCAGCATACCACCAAGCGTCTCCCACGAAACGTAGCTAGCTTGTATCTGGGCCAAATCGGCAGAGCGAGCGCGGCTCCGCCGCAAGAGCCTTCGCGCCGCGGGGGGGGGCGCTCCCATAGCGGCTTTATCCTCGGCCGGCGGGAAGAGTCTTCGGCGGAAGCAGCCCCCTGGCCGCGAATCTTCACCCGCCCTAGAACAGCAGATGCGTCAACACGAACAGAACGACACCGACCAGCGCGCCAACCAAGGTACCGTTGATTCGTATAAATTGGAGGTCACGCCCCACGGCCAGCTCCAGACGGCTGCTCAGGCTTTGCGCGTCCCAGCCGTGAATCACTTCGCGGATGAACGCGCCTATATGCGCGCGAAAGGGCAGCACGAACTCGCCCACCAACAGCTCCAAGCGCTGATTCAACCGCGACCGGGCCGGCGCGTCGTCCCGCAGAGTGTATCCGAGGTTGCGCAAGCCCGTGGCAAGCGACGGGGTCAATGCCGCTCCCGGATCGTTCAGTTGACGTTGCAACATGCCGCGCAGCTGATCCCATAGCGTGCCTAGCACCCGCTGCAGTTCCGGATCGGATAGCAGGCGCTGCTTGATCTCCAGCACGCGAGCGCGGAAGGTCTGAGAGTCCTCCAGGCGTGCCACCATAGCCCGTAGCGCGGTTTCCAACTGCTCGCGCATCGGATTGTCCAGCTGCAGCAGCTCCTCTATCCACTCGTCCACCCCCTGCACGATAGCCCGCGCGACACGCTGATCGACGCGCCGGGGAATCCACCATGCACTGTGGGCTTCTACCTTCTCGTAGATCACCGCCTCATTGGCGGCGAGAAGCTCGCGCGCTTTCACAAGGCCGCGGTCGATCAACGGCCGGTGCTGGCCCTGCTCCACCGCCAGCCGTAGCAGCCGCGCCAAGAAAGGCACGGCATCGGTGCGGCGCAGTTGCTCGCTGAAAGCGTCGCGGAAAAACGCTCTGGTCTCGTCCTCGCCAAACGCGTTCAGCAGGTAAGGCGCCACCGTCATCAACCGTTCGGCCACCAATTCGCTGTTGCCAGGTACGGCCAGCCACTCGCCCAGCCGGCCAGCGACATCCGCCCGCCGGAGCTTCTCAGTGATCAGCTCCGGCGCCAGGAAGTTGCGCTCGATGAACACGCTGAAACCGGCACCGATACGGTCCTTGTTGCGGGGCAGAATTGCAGTGTGAGGAATCGGCAAGCCCAGCGGACGGCGGAACAGCGCGGTAACCGCGAACCAATCGGCAATGCCCCCGATCAGGCCCGCCTCGCTGCCGGCCCGCACGAGCAGCACCCAGTAGGCCGGCTCGGGGACGAACAGGGTGGCCAGATACGTCAGAGCCGCCCCTACCAGACAAGCGGTGGCGAAACGGCGGTGCCGTCGAAGCAGAGCTAGCTGCTGCGGATCAGGAACATGCACATCCGCTGTGGCCATCGACATCCCTCCTAGACCGGGCCCATCGCTCTACACCGCGCCTCGGCGCTGCGCCTGCGACCCAGTCCGCAGAATCGGATCGAGCGGCGTCACAGCATGAACATAAACCTGGCCGCCGCCGTTGCCGCAGCCTTCGCTTACGAATACAACTTTGTGCAACAGGGAATCAGTTACCCACTTCATTTCAGGCCAATGATCCAGATCCGAAGCTTCCATAGTCGCCGAAGGCTACTTGCGGTGGCGCTGAGCATACTGTTTCTCAGCGCCTGCGCCACCCAAGAGACAACACCTATCGTCAACGAACAGCCGCCCGAACTTACAGACACCTATGCAGTGATGGCCGACGGCTTCAAACTGCCATTACAACAATGGGGCCCTGTAGAGGAGCCGCGAGCAGTCGTGTTGGCGCTGCACGGCTTCAACGATTACCGCAATGCCTTTAGCACCGTTGGCCCGTACCTGGCCGAGTATGGCATCGCGACCTACGCCTACGACCAGCGCGGCTTCGGAGCCACCGCCACCCGGGGCGAGTGGGCGGGCAGCGAACGCATGATCGAGGACGTCAAGACGATGGCGGCGCTGGTGCGCGAGCGCCACCCCGGCGTGCCGCTCTATGTGCTCGGCGAGAGCATGGGCGGTGCTGTCACACTGGCTGCCAGCACCCAAGCCGATGCGGTCGATGCCGATGGTATCATTCTGGTCGCGCCGGCCGTGTGGGGCCGCGCTACCATGGGCCCGCTCAAGCGTTTCGCACTGTGGGTCGGCTCCAGCCTATTCCCTCGCCAGCAGGTCTCCGGCCGGGGGCTGAACATTATCCCCTCCGATAACATCGCCATGCGGCGAGCCTTGGGTGCCGACCCTCTGGTCATCAAGGAAACGCGCCTGGACGCCATCAAGGGCTTGGCCGATCTCATGGACATCGCCCTCGCTTCGGCTCCGCAGCTGCGTCAACGCTCGCTCATTCTCTACGGCGAGCGAGACCAGATAGTACCCAAGCAACCCACCTGCCAGATGATCAGAACGCTGCCCGACCCCAGCGAGGCCGCCTGGCGTCTGGCCCTTTATCCCCAGGGCTATCACATGCTGACCCGCGATCTGCAGGCGGAAGTGGTGCTGCAGGACATCGCCAGCTGGATTCTCGACACCGAGAGCCCCTTGCCCTCCGGCCTGGAAGCCCCGCGCGAAACCCGCGCCAGCGAGTTCTGCGCGGGCGTGTCCAGAACCGCCTGATTGGGGCCCGCTTCCTTCCATTGGCTATACGTCTGCACCGGGCCTGCGTACACACAGGCCCGGTGCAGACGGTCACGAAGGCGGACTAGAAACGCAGCGGCGCTGGCTGCCCGGTAGCCAGCCAGCGGCGGTAATCGGCCAGTATCAGCGAGTGGTCGAACGCCAACGGCAGCGCCGGGTCGGCCGGATCGACCACGGCGATCGCTTTGGCATCGTCGGCCGCTTCGGGCACCCCACTGGCATCGCCCACGTACACCGCGCTTACCGTATGTCCGCGCGGATCCCTGTCCGGCGCCGAATACAGTCCCAAGAGACATTGCAGCTCGACCTGCAGCGAGGTTTCTTCTTCCGCCTCGCGTATCGCCGCAGCTTCCAGGCGTTCGCCTACATCGACGAAACCGCCCGGTATGGCCAGTCCATATGGCGGGTTGCGCCGTTCGATCAGCACCACCCGCTCCGGTGCGTCGCGCAAGCGAATGATAACGTCCACGGCGATCAAAGGGGTTTGCGGTCGCGGCACAGCCTCTCCTTACCTTATGGCGTTGAATCGATGAGCTTAATCGAGCATGTTCAGATCGCCGAATACGACTTCCAGCGTCAGGAACAGTCGTCGCTCCATGGCAAAATCATTTTCGCGCTCGAACAGGAGCTCCGGACGCAGCTCGACGAATAGCCACTCCCAGCCTACGCTCCGACGTGCGCGCAGGTTTACGAAGTAGCTCTGCACCCGATCGCTAGGCTCGCTCTCGCCGCGGATGCCGAGCTGGTAGACTACGCCACGGTCGCGCCGCAGATTACGGGAGTACAGGAAGTCCTGACTGTAGTAGAACTGCTCTTCCCGCTGCAGATAGGTAACGTCGCTAACCGAGCGAAGCAAGCGCTTGGGAGCCACCTCTCGCTCGAACAGGATCTCGGTGCTCGCCCCCTCGCCTACGCGCTCGTACCAGAACAGCGACTGCCCGACTCGCATCTCCCAAGGGCCTAGAGAAAACGAACGCCGCAGCCGCGCGCGTGCGAACGGCTCCAGCGGCAACCGCACGCCCAAATCCACATCCACATCCAGGTCCCCGGCGATTCGGCTCAGGTACTGCAGCCCGGCTCGCAGCGGGGTTCGCGCATCCTCCGCTTCCGCGCGACGGCCGGCATCGCGCCGGTGTTCGAACGTTTCATCGGCGTCCGACTCGAGCAGCAGGTTGAAACGGCGCTCCGTACGTGGCAGCGCCAAGCGAGTTCTAAAGCGGTAGTCCACCGCCACGCCGGCGTCGTCGAAACGCGCCACGTTGGCAATGCGTACCAAAGTGCCAGCAGGCAAGTCGCCGGGATCCCCGGTGCCGAACAAAGCATCGAGCCGATCGCCTAGCTTGATCACCCGCTCCGACACCCGATCGTGGAACCCCACCAAGGTCTTCAGCGGCGTCGAGCTACGCTCGCGGTCCACCGGAAGCAGATCGACTTGCACCTCGTCAGCGCCGTTTTCCTCGGCGCTCTCCTCCTCTGCGGCCTTCTCCGGAGCCGTATCCGCAGCCACAACGTCGGCTCCCGCAAACATGATGCAAAAAAGCAGGGCAACCAAACGCCCATGCGCTCTAGCAGTGAACAACACACGATCCTCATCCAGGCCTTGGCGCCGTTGGTGGCCGCGGGCGTCACCCTCATCTTAGCTGTCAGCGCAATGCATGCACACGGCAGCGGGAGAGACCGATGGCCCAGCGTGTGGGCAGCCGGAAGGTACGCGACTACCGGCGCATGCCGCGCCAGATAGCACTGCTCTATGCACTGATCGGCAGCTTTTGGGTGGTCGTATCGGATTTAGTCGCGCGCTATCTGGCGGCTGACGAGAGCACGTTATCGCTACTTCAAACCTACAAAGGCTGGCTGTTCGTGCTGGCGAGCGGGCTAGCGCTGTATTTTTTGCTGCGCCTGTACACCGCCAAATCCTATGAGCTGATGAGTCGGCTCATCGACGCCGAAACGCGGTTTAGACAATTCTTCGAGACCGTTCCGGATGTACTTTTCAGCGCCCGCCTGCCCGGGTTCGAGCTCTCGTTCGTCACGCCCTCCCTCTACGGACTGACCGGTTATACCGCCGAAGAGGCACTGAAGCGGCCTAGCCTGTGGCGCGAGCGGCTAGTAGACAGCAGCGAGGTGCTCAGCACCATGCGCGAGCAGCTCGAAGAGGATGGGAGCTTTACCGTAGACTGCCAGATCCGGCACAAGGACGGCAGCGCCCGTTGGATTCGAAGCCGAGGGCGCACCAGCAGCGGGGGCGGTACCCATGCGACCGTGTTCGGCGTGATGACGGATATCACGGAAATCAAGCAAGCCGAGCGGCAGGCGGTAGACCGTTGTTTGCGCGACTCGCTCACCAACCTGCTCTCGCCGCCGGCGTTCGCGCTGGGCCTGGACACGCTGATCAGCGGCGCGCACAAGCATGAGCTGCTGCTAAGCTGCGCTTGCCTAGGCATCGACGATTTCCCGCAGCTGCGCCGACAACACGGCGAGCGGCGCATGCAGCAGCTACTGTTACGGCTAAGCCGCCAGTTGCTGAACACGCTACGCACCCACATGCTGATCGGTAGCGGCGTCAACATCCTCGTTGCACGCGCCGACGATCGCTTCCTCTTCGTAATGCCCGAGCGCAGCGTCGCGGCCATGATCAACCTCGCCCAACGGCTGCTCACCGATCTGGACCGCGCTCTTAGCGAGGAGCGGGACATAGGTGCGGTCGCGGTGCGCATCGGCATCGCCAGCCATCCATTGCCCGGCGAAGACGCCGACGCCTTCATCGAGCACGCCATGGATGCCCTCGAAGCCGCCCGCGAGGATACCCATACCCGGGTAATGCTCTACAACGTGCTCGAACGCGAGCGTATTACCGAAGAGACGGCCCTGCTCCGCCGCGCCCACTGACCGCCGCGCACGCGCCTTCCAGGGCCACGATCTCAGGCTCGGCGCAACCTTGTACGAGGACGATTGCATGCCTGTTTGCCGTTCGTTGAGCACCCTCCGCCTCATTGTACTCCTGGGCATAGCCCTGACGACTCCGCCGTTGCTGGCATTGCCGCAGGACTTCAGCGCCAGCTACGTCGCCAGGGCGCGCGGGCTAACCCTGGGCCGCGCCGAACTCGAACTGCGGCGTAACGGCAACGACTATGACTATCGCTCGCATATGCGAGCCACAGGACCGCTCTCGCTGATCTACCGTAACCGCATCAAGGAGCGCAGCTCCGGCGAGCTGCGCCGTAGCGGCATAGTCCCGCACCGCTACGACTACATCCGCACGGGGCGCGGCGGCCGCGAAGACAGCGTCCGCTTCGATCCGGCGCGAGAACAGGCCGTAGTGACGTTTCGCGGCGAACGCGAACGCATCGCCGTGCCTACCGGTGCTTTGGACCCGCTGTCCTTGCATTTGGCGCTGATGCGCGACGTGCGCGCAGGCGATCGGCAGATGCGCTACCTGCTGGTCGAGCCGCGGCGGCGCATGGCGTACCGGCTGGAGGTAGTCGGCCAGGAACGCGTCGCCCTCCAAAGCGGCACCTATGATGCCATCCGGGTCGAAGTCGTGGGCGAGCTGCGCGTACGCGACGGTAGCGAGTTCGACTTGGCCTCCGCCGAAATCCCCGCCACGGAAGCCAATGAAGCAACCACGTTCTGGTTCGCGCCAGAGCTTGAGTACCTGCCCGTAAGGATACGACACCAAGATCCGGATGACGGCACGCTGGAGCTTGAACTCGAGCGCGTCGCCTCCTTGCGCTCGGAATAGCGGCCAGGAACACTCCCAGGATCCTGCTCGTTCGCACAAGGCCCCTTTTCCCCTAGGCATTGGTTGATAAGCGGTCACTTAACAACCACCGTAAATCAGAGAAGGCAATGTGCAGGAGGACACCATGGCGGAGCACAAGGGCGAGGGCGAACGAGTATGGGCCGGTCTAGGGCATTTTCTTGAGGGCTTGGTATTCCCGGCGCGGCCTATCGACATGCTGCGGCACGCGCAAAGACAGCGGCATCAGGAGCGCGTTCACGAAGAGATCCTGCAGCGCGTCAAGCGCCTCCCCGACCGCGAATATCGGAATCTGGAAGAGGTACGCCGAGATATAGACAGCTCCGACACCCACTGAGAGTTCCATAAGCAAGAACGCGTCCGAGCCAACGCTGTGGCGGACGGATCGAAGGCGCGGCGAGCTAAATAGCCGACCGTACCGTTCCGCCAACATGGCCAAACCGAGGAACGACTTTTTGTCTCGCCCGCGATTCGGTTGATTTTTCCTGCATCCGAATGAGCCAGACCTACCCCGAGACCCGCCTGCCGTATTACTATGCAGTATATATCAGCCGGGCTAGTCACATCCCGTACGGGTAGTCCGCGCGAACCTGTCCGCCTATAACGATTCTAATTACAGCGAATAATTAATGCGGCATGACGGATCCCTATTGCAATCCAGCGACTCTCGGCGATCAGCTTGAGGACCTGCTGCGCTTGGGCACCGATTGGGTCTGGCAGCAGGACCGGGAACTTCGCATTACCGACCTGATCGGAAAGACCCCGGACGGTGCCGATTACAGAGACGCCGATACCACGGCCGACCTGATCGGCAAGACTCTCTCCGAAATCGGCCTGCGTGCGCACGATCCTGATGCCTACCAGGCCTACCTCGCCGCGGTGGACGCAAGGCGTCCGTTTCACGACCTGGTGGTGTATCGTACTCTGCCCAACGGCAAACGCTGCTATGTCAGCGTCAGCGGCGTCCCCATGTTCGACTCCCGGCGCAGCTGGCTGGGCTACCGCGGCATAGGGCGTGACATCAGTCACTGCGTGAGCCAGCAGGAGGAGCTGCTGCGACTGCAAACGGTTCTCGATGCCTTACCCGATCCGGTCGTTGTAGCCGAGTACGACACGGCTCGACTGGTGTTCGTCAACGACACCGCCTGTCGGCGCCTGGGGCTTCCGCGCGACGAGCTACTCAAGATCCCCGGTCACGTACTGGCACGCCGCTCCCCTGAAGAGCTCGCCGACATTTATGCCGAGACCCTCGCGCGCGGTCCGGAAGGCTTGACGACCCCGCCTCTAATGCTCGTCTCGATCGACGGCAGCCGCAGGGGCTGGTGGCAATCCCACTGGCGTGCGGTGGACATCGGCAATCGCATCTACGTAATCACCGTCTCCCGCGACGTTACCCAGCGCCTGCTCGCCGAACAGGCCGCACAGCGGGCGCAGCGCATGTATGCCGTGCTCAGCGCGACCAACGAGGCGATCATGCGCGAGCGCTCCATAGAGGCGCTTTATCAGCAGGTTTGCGACATCGCCGTACGCGAGGGGCACTTCGCCGGCGCCAGCATACTGATCCCGGCGCCGGACTCACCGAACGTCCGCGTCGTCGCGCACAGCGGCATCGGCGAAGATTATCTGCGCCAGGCCAAGATCGCGCTCGACCCTTCCCGCCCGGAAGGGCAAGGCTTGGTCGGCTCGGCCTTTCGCACCGGTCAGACCCAGGTCAGCAACGACTTTCTGGCCGACCCGCGTACCCGCCAATGGCACACACTGGCCGAACGCGCGCAGGCGAAAGCGGTGGCCACGGTTCCTATCATGCGCGGCGACACGGCCGTCGGCGTTCTTTATCTGGCGGCCGTGGAACGACGCGCGTTCGATGGCGAGACCGTAGGCCTGCTAGAGCGCATGGCTGCCAATATCGGTTTCGCACTGGCCAACCTCGAGCATGAAGCCGAGCGCAAGCATGCCGAAGAACGCATCCAGTACCTGGCTACCCACGATAGCCTGACCGGTTTACCCAATCGCGTACTGTTCAGTCAGCTGCTCAATCAGGCGCTGCAAGCAGCCCATCAAGAGCAGCGGAAGCTGGCGCTGATGTTCGTAGATCTGGACCGCTTTAAGCTCGTCAATGACACGCTTGGCCACGAAGCGGGCGATCTGCTGCTCAAGGAACTGAGCGCCCGGCTCAGGCAGACAGTGCGCACGAACGATGTCGTCGCCCGCCTGGGCGGAGACGAGTTCGTCATTCTGCTAAGGGACATGCACAGCCTGGAAGATACGGAGATCGTCGCGCGCAAGGTGCTGAATGCCGCAATCAGCCCCGTGATCATCCTGGGTCAGGAGTGTCGAGTCAGCGCCAGCATCGGCATCAGCCTATTCCCGGATCACGGCCGGGACGAACACGCGCTCATGAAGCATGCCGATATCGCCATGTACGCAGCCAAGGAGGAGGGTAAGAACACCTTCCAGATCTACTCGCCTCAGCTGCGGGCCGAGTCGCTGGAGCGTCTCTCGTTGGAGTCCGCCTTGCGCACCGCGCTGGAGGAAGACCAGTTCGTGCTGTACTACCAGTCCAAATTGGACCTGAACAGCAAACGAATCACCGGCGTGGAGGCCCTGCTGCGCTGGCAGCACCCGGAGCTGGGCGTCATCGCGCCGGGCCAGTTCATGTCACTGGCGGAAGAGATGGGCATCACGATCCCCCTCGGACGGTGGGTGCTCAAAACCGCCTGCCACCAGAGCATCGCCTGGCAACGGGAGGGACTGCCGCCGATTCCGTTGTCGGTGAACCTCTCGCCGCGCCAGTTCGCCGACGAAGCCCTGCTAGACGATGTGCGCGACGCGCTGCAATCGTCCGGCCTGCCCGCACACCTGCTGGAACTCGAGATTACCGAAACGGTATTGGTAGAAGCCGGCATGCGGGCGCTGCACATCCTCAAGGCACTGAAAGAAATCGGTGTGCGCATCGCCATGGACGACTTCGGCGGCGGCTACGCCTCGCTCGCTCAAATCCGGCCATTCCCGCTCGACGCCATCAAAGTCGATAGAGCCTTTATCCGCGGACTAGCCAACAGCCCCCAGGGCGTGGGAATCACCCAGTCGATCATCGCCATGGCCAAGACCCTGCGCCTGGAAGTGGTCGCCAAAGGCGTGGAAACGCAGGAGCAGGAAGATATTCTGCGCCGCATCGCGTGCGATCAATCGCAAGGATTTTACTTCGCGCCCCCTGCGCCGGCGCAGGAATTCGCCGAACTGCTGCGCCGGCACAGCCCAACTGGCCCCCGCTAAGAGCTGCGGGGCGCTATTGCAGGCGAAACACCGTCCTAATAGCTCCCCGGTGCGGGATTCACTCCCCCGGCCCACAGGCGCCTGCCGATGAACGAACGCAGGAGCCGTAGTATGCTTATGCGCTGAACATGCTCGACCCTAAGGATTACCGCGATGCCCGATTACCGCTCAAAGACTTCCACTTTCGGCCGTAACATGGCGGGCGCACGCGCGCTCTGGCGTGCCACCGGCATGAAAGACGAAGACTTCTCCAAGCCGATCATCGCTGTGGCAAACTCGTTCACGCAGTTCGTTCCCGGCCACGTGCACCTGAAAGATCTGGGCCAGCTGGTCATCTCCGAGATCGAAAAAGCCGGCGGCGTAGGCAAGGAATTCAACACCATCGCGGTGGACGACGGTATCGCCATGGGGCACGACGGCATGCTCTACAGCCTGCCCTCGCGCGACATCATCGCCGACAGCGTCGAATACATGTGCAACGCGCACACCGCCGACGCGCTGGTGTGCATCTCCAACTGCGACAAGATCACGCCCGGCATGCTCATGGCCGCGCTGCGGCTGAACATCCCGGTCATCTTCGTATCCGGCGGTCCCATGGAAGCCGGCAAGACCCGCCTGGCCGACGAAGAGCTGCACGTGGACCTGATAGATGCCATGGTCGCCGCAGGCGATCCTAACCGCACCGATCAGGAAGTCGCTCTGATCGAACGTTCCGCCTGCCCCACCTGCGGCTCCTGCTCCGGTATGTTCACCGCCAACTCGATGAACTGCCTGACCGAGGCGCTGGGGCTGAGCTTGCCGGGCAACGGTTCGCTGCTGGCCACCCACGCCGACCGCGAGCAACTGTTCCGCGAGGCGGGGCGCCTCATCGTCGAGCTCACCAAGCGCTACTACCTGGAAGGCGACGAGCGGGTGCTGCCGCGCAACATCGCCTCGCGCGCGGCCTTCGAGAACGCTATGAGTCTGGACATCGCCATGGGCGGCTCCACCAACACCGTGCTGCACCTGCTGGCAGCCGCCCAGGAAGGCGAGATCGACTTCACCATGGCGGACATAGACCGCCTCTCGCGCAAAGTGCCCAACCTGTGCAAGGTGGCGCCAGCGACGCAGCAGTACCACATGGAGGATGTGCATCGCGCCGGTGGCGTCATGGGCATTCTCGGCGAGCTGGACCGTGCCGGCCTGCTGGATACGTCCGTGCCCACGGTGCATAGCGAGACGCTCGCAGCGGCGCTGGAGAAATGGGACATCAAGCGCACCCGCGACGAGCGCGTGCTCGAGTTCTACCGCGCCGGGCCGGCGGGCATTCCCACCCAGCGGGCGTTCAGCCAATCCACCCGCTACCCCAGCCTGGACGACGATCGCGTCAACGGCTGTATTCGCTCAGTGGAGCACGCCTACAGCCCCGACGGCGGCCTTGCCGTGCTATACGGTAACCTGGCCGAGCGCGGCTGTATCGTCAAAACCGCCGGCGTGGACGAAAGCATCCTCAAGTTCGAAGGGCCGGCGCGTATCTTCGAGAGCCAGGATGCCGCCGTGGCCGGAATTCTCGGCGACCAGGTGAAGCCAGGGGATGTGGTCATCATCCGCTACGAGGGTCCGCGCGGCGGCCCCGGCATGCAAGAGATGCTCTATCCCACCAGCTACCTCAAGTCCAAGGGGTTGGGCAAGGCGTGCGCGCTGATCACTGACGGCCGCTTCTCCGGGGGCACTTCCGGCTTGTCGATCGGCCATGTATCTCCCGAAGCAGCCGAGCAGGGCAACATCGGGCTGATCGAAGAGGGCGATCTTATCCGCATCGACATTCCTGGCCGCGCGATCGAAATCGTCGTCAGCGACGAGGAACTGGCCCGCCGCCGTGCTGCCATGGATGCCAAGGGCTCGCAAGCCTGGAAACCGGCGCAGCCGCGCGAGCGCAAAGTCAGCGCGGCGCTCAAGGCTTACGCAAAGCTGGCGACCAGCGCCGACAGGGGAGCGGTCAGAAACGTGGACCTGTTGGATTAGGCCCGCGCTAGGGCGCTGCGCTGCCGTCAGGCAACGCAGCGCCTCATCGCTTCGGCGTGGGCTCCGTCCAGATCAAGGCACAGGGCGCCCTTGACTCGCTAATCCGCACCGGCTCTGCGTAGCAGCGCGGCAAGATCGACATCCCGTGGCAAAGTCCCATATACATGCCCACCCGCATCGCCCAGCCGCGTCGCGCAGAAGGCATCCGCGACCGCCGCGGGCGCGTGGCGCACCAGCAAGCTGCCCTGCAGCGCTGTCGCCATCAATTCGGTTACCCGCCTGGCCCGCAGCTCCATATCCTCTTGGCTTGCCAACTCGCGCTGCAGACGCTGTATGGCCGCATCGAGATAGCGGTTGCCTCCCGCCGCCTGCTGCAGCTCGGCCAAATAGGCGGCGACGGCTTCCGGCGAACGCTGCATTGCCCGCAGCACGTCCAGACAGATCACGTTACCCGAGCCTTCCCAGATGCTGTTGACCGGAGCCTCCCGGTACAGCCGCGGCAGCACGGACTCCTCCACATAACCTCCTCCGCCCAGGCACTCCATGGCCTCGTAAATGAACTCCGCGGCGCGCTTGTTCGTCCAGAACTTGGCAACGGCAGTGGCGATGCGAGCGAATGCGCGCGCCTGGGGATCGCGCGCCGACTCGTCCACTGCGCGCGCAACGCGCAGCACCAAAGCGGTCGCTGCCTCCACCTCCAGCGCTAGATCCGCCAGCACATTGCGCATCAACGGCTGCTCGATCAAACGCTTGCCGAATGCCTTGCGATAACGGGCATGATGCAGGGCCTCCACCAAGGCATGACGCATCATGCCAGGCGGCGCCGTGGCCGCATCCAGCCGCGTCTGCTGCACCATCTCGATGATGGTGGGCACGCCGCGCCCCTCCTCGCCCACCATCACCGCATAGGTGCCGTTGTACTCGATCTCGCTGGAAGCATTGGAGCGATTGCCCAGCTTGTCCTTCAACCGCTGTATGAAGAAGCAATTGCGGGTACCGTCCGGGCGCCAGCGCGGTACCAGAAAGCAGGACAGCCCGCCCGGGCTCTGCGCCAGCGTGAGAAAGCCATCCGACATGGGCGCCGAGCAAAACCACTTATGCCCTGTCAGCTCGTACGCCTGCCCCGGTCCGCCGGCCCCCAGCGGATGCGCCCGCGTGGTATTGGCGCGCACGTCCGAGCCGCCCTGCTTCTCGGTCATGGCCATGCCGAAGGTCACGCCGCCTTTCTCCGCAGCGGGCAGACAGCGCGGATCGTAATCGCTGGAGAGGATACGCGGCACCCATTCGGCCGCCAGCTCAGGCTGATGACGCAACGCCGGCACCACCGCGTGGGTCATAGTGACCGGGCAACACACCCCCTGCTCCGGCTGGGTTAACAAGTAAAGCGCCCCGATATGGGCGACCGCCCCGCCCTGCCCTTCCCGCTTCCATGCTATGGCGTGGATATCGTTAGAAATCGCCAAGCTCATCAGCTCGTGATAGGCGGGGTGGTATTCCACTTCGTCTATGCGCTGGCCGTAGCGGTCAAAGGCTCTGAGCTCCGGCGGGTAGCGGTTGGCGAGAAAACCAAGCTCGCGGCTGTGCTGACTGCCCGTCTGCGCCCCCAGCTTATGCAGATATTCCGCCACCCACGGCGGCGCTTCGCGAGCGATGGCCTCGCGCAGCGGCTGATCGTCGGCGAAGGCGTTGTAATCGCCTAACGGCGGCGGCTGGTTGGCAACCTCGTGGGTGGGCAAGCTGGTAAGCGGATTGCGGGGATTCATAAACGCCTCCTGCAGGTTGGCGGATAGTACGAGCCCTCGACTCGATTCAACGCACTACCCGTGCCCAGAGTCAATTCCGGTGAGCCGGCCTTTACCTTGGAGGCAGACTCATCTACCGTTGCCGCTGGCATCTTGGCGGCCCCCTGGCCGCGGATACACTTACCCTGCGTTACATCTAGGCAAGCTCATGTCCATCTACTGGCTGGTGTTGTTCATCGCCTGCGCCTTCGAGGTCGCCTGGGCAATTACACTGAAGCTGATTCAAACCCACTTCAACGTCTGGACCATCAGCGTGGCCGGCACCCTCACCGTGCTCAACATGGTCCTGCTCTCCTTCGCCATGCGCGGCATCCCGGTCGGCACAGCGTATGCCATATGGACCGGACTAGGTGCGGTGGGCGTAGCCATCGTCGGCATCGTATATTTTGGCGATGCGGTCACCCTCGCACGGCTCGCCTTCCTCGGTATCATCATCATCGGTGTGATCGGTCTGAAGCTGGTCAGCTAAGCGGGAAGCTAATGGAAGAACAGCGCGCGGCGCCACAGCGCCGCCGATCAGGCCTCCTTGCGGGGCGGTTTAGGGGGAACGCTGATGCTCGATGCGGATCAGGCGCGCGTAGTCGCCCATGACAGCGGCCCGGCTGCAGTGCTCGCCGGGGCCGGCTCCGGCAAAACCCGTTGCACCACCGAGCGGGCAGCCAGGCGGCTGACCGAATCCGGTATTGCCAGCGACGGCTTGGTCCTTCTCACCTTCACCAACAAGGCCGCAGCAGAAATGCGCGAGCGCTTGCGGGCGCGGCTGCCGGCCGCCCTGCCGCTGCCCTGGATCGGCACGTTTCACAGCTTCGGCAACCGCCTGCTGCGTGCCCACGGCAAACCGGTAGGGGTACCACGCAACGCCACACTGATGGACGCTGAAGATGCCAGCCGCATGTTGGATGCTTTCCTCGCCACGCCCTTTCCCGAGAAAGGCCGCCGCGCCGATGCCATACGGCTGCACGAGACCATCAACGCCCACGGGCTGGACATCAATGCCGATGAAGACCGCCCGGAAATCGAACGGTTATGCTTCGAGAGCGGCTTTGGCGGCCACACCCTGCGAGGCCTGATCAAGGCGCTCCAGCGCTACGAGGCGGAAAAGCGCCGTGCCGGCATACTCGACTTCAGCGACCTGATCCTGTTACCGGCGCGCCTGCTGCGACAGGATCATTCCCTGCGCGAACGGCTGCGCGATCAGCTCAAGGACATCACGGTCGACGAGGCACAGGACACCGACGGGGCCCAGTTCCGCCTGCTCAAGCTGATCACGCCGCGGGATAATACCGTGCTGCTGGTCGGCGACGATGACCAGGCAATCTACGAGTGGCGTCATGCCCGCCCCGAGAACATGCGCGACTTCATCGAGCAGTACAGCGCCACCGTGTATCGGCTCGAACGCAACTATCGTTCCACGCCGGCCATCGTGACCAGCGGCGCCACGCTGGTACGCCACAACACCAACCGGCTGGAGAAAAACCCGTATGCCGTGCGCAAGGCATCGGACAGTGATCGTGTGCGCTTGGTCCAGTACACCGACAGCGAGGCCATGGCCGAGGGCGTGGCCGACCGTATCGCGGCAGCCATTGCCGAGGGCGCCAGCCCCGCGCATATCGCGGTGCTCTATCGCAAGAACCGCTTGGCGCGCCTGATCGAGACCGCGCTGCTGCGGCGCGCGCTGCCGTATCGCATCAAGGCCGGAACCGACCTGCTCAGCTATGCCGACGTGCGCATGATGCTGGCCGCCGGGCGGCTGGCCACCAATCGCCGGGACGTGCGCGCGCTTTCGCGCCTGGCCGACCTGGTGCCCGGGCTGGGCGCCAAGGGAGTGGGTCAGATGATAGCTGCCGGCGACGATCCGCTGCTGCAGACAGGGCGTCTTTCGGCCAAGGCGGCCAAAGGCGTGCAGGAGTTAGCCGCGGCACTCGATGCACTGTACAAAGCCGGCCCGGACGAACTGCTGCGCTGGTGCGAGACGACTCCGCTGTTCCGCAGCTGGTTGCTCGCCCGCGCCAAGAACGCGCTCAAGGCCAACAACCGGCCGGTAGACCAGGTCGAGCTCAAGCAGGCCATGAAGCCCGCCTTGGGCCGCATGAGCGCCGTGCAACGGGCCATGAGCAAGCGCCTGGAAACCGCCCCGCGCAACGCCACACCGGAGGAGCGCTGGTGCACGGCGCTGGAGGTCATTGCCGGGGGCACCGACGAAGCCGAAGGCGATCAGCCCAAGATCACGCTTTGCTCCATACATGCCTCCAAGGGGCTGGAGTGGCCTATCGTGCATTTGTTCGGCTTCTCCGACGGCCTCGTGCCCATGGCGCGCGAAAAGGAAGTCGAGAATCTGCCGGAAGAGCGACGCCTGGCCTACGTGGCTCTCACCCGCGCCCAGAACCAGATCACGCTGCATCACGCCGACGCCATCGATCTGGGCACCGGCAGCGGCCCTCAGCCAATGCCGGTCTCGCGCTTCCTGGCCGAGATCACCAGCGGGCACGAGGTAGAGATCATCGACCGTCGCGGCCCCACGCCGGCGAGCAATAAACAAGCTCAGCAGAACGCCAGGGACTGGCTGGCGAAGATGCGCCAGGCCGTACAGAGCTAAGGCTTTTCTTGCCACCGCAACGGCAAGGCCGATACTCGGCGGTATAGACGGCCGGCCTGCAACGCTCGCTCTGCTCTGCTAACCTTGCCCAAGTGCCGCTACCGGCCCTATGTGCCCTGTGCAGCGGGCCGGCATCCGGCCGGCCCACGTATCGAGCATTTGTTCTTTGCAGACAACAACGAGGTGCCCAGACATGGCTGCAGACGATCCACTCGAAGACCTGGGGATGGACCCCTCAGCGCTTTATCAGGAAGAGGTTTTCACCGACCGCCGTGTGGGCACCATCATGCGCCTGACTCCGGTGACAGCGGATGGCAGCCGCGACGATACGCGCCCCGTGGTCTATGTCGGCCAAACGCAGATCCTCACCCCGGGCGGGGCTCTGCCGCTGAGTTTCGAAATCCAGGCGAGCAGCCTGGCGGAGGCGGCCAGCGCCTTCGGCGATGCCGCCCGTAACGCCGTGAACGAGACCATGGAGCGGTTAAAGGAGCTGCGTCGCGAGGCGGCCACCTCCCTGGTATTGCCCGGGAGCAGCCCCGATTTGGGCGGATTCGGCGGCCCGGGCGGCGGGTTCCCCGGTGGCGGCATGCCGGGCGGGGGCAAGATTCAACTTCCCTGATCGTTCTTGGCAGGCGGTCGAACCCACCGGCTCGGCCGCCTGGCGCATCCTCTTCCCCGCGCTATGCTGCGAACCCTAGGAGTGCGCATCCGGGGGCAGGCTAAAGCGCGTGCCGTAGAATGCTTCCAGGCGTTCCATCATCAACTTGGCCCGCGGCGGAAAACCTTGCTCAACGTACCGGCAGAGCGCACGATAAACACGAGCTCGGAAAGCGTGACGGTCGACCGGCGCGCCCGATAAGTTGTCGACGCTGACCTCGAAGCGGAATCCGGCCGCCAGGCTCAGCGCCCACTCCAGTGCCTGCGGCTTGGCCTCGACCCGCTCGAACTCTCTCTGCTCGGCTTCCGTACGACCATCCGGCCGATACCAATAACCGTAATCGACCAGCTTGCGGCGCTCAGGCCCAGCTATGCACCAATGCGCAATCTCATGCAGAGCGCTGGCATAAAAGCCGTGGGCGAAGATGATGCGGTGATAAGGATGATGCTCGTCCGCGGGCAGATAGATCGGCTCGTCGTCGCCGCGGACCAGAATGGTCCGTTCACTATGCTGAAAGGTTTCGTTGAACAGTTGGATGAGATCTTCGACCTTATGCTCGCAAGGCGTCATGGGCACTACCGTAACCGGACAAAGGCGCAAGGATAGCCGATGGCTCGCAACGCGGCGAATAGCCCGCCAAGCGGCGTAGCAGTCCCTTTACACAGCCGGAAGATAGCCCGGTGCTCGTCCCCTGGGTGCCTCAAGGATCCCGCTACGTCCATGCATGGGCTGCCGCGAAGTACTCGACCAACCGGCGCAAACCGATGGTATCGCCGCGGCAGTAGTTGCGCAGCATTTGCGCCAGCCGCTGGCGCTGCGGCTCGGATGTGCGCTCGTCTATGGCCTCCAGATAGGCGCGCTGGGCCCCCAACCCCTCACTTACAGCACCCGCGCCGGTCGCTTCGGTCTCCGTGGGCCCGCCAATGGCGTTGAGTACCGTCTTCAACGACCAGCCGCCGTGCATATCGCGGTGGTAGTAGTGTCGTTGCACCCAAGGCAGCAAATCCACGATGCGCGTGCGGATTGCGCGCAGCGCCGGCGCCAGCTCCGGGACGAACTCTGCCAGCAGCGATAGCGTGCGCGACTCGAAATCGCCGTAGACCACCACCGGGCCTTTCGATGGAAGCGCCTCCACCAAGCGCTGAGCACAGGCGCGCATAGGCGCCGCGCCGGACAGATCGAGAAACTCGTACTCCTCCAACTCGCCCGGCGCAAGTTCGACCAAGCAGGACCACTGGAACGGCAGCGCTTGATACGGACGCGTCCCCTCCCAGATAGGCAACGCGAACTGCACTGCTTCGAAATCGAGATAGGCGCGTGGATACGCCAGCTCAGCCGCGAATGCGGCCAGCTCGGGATCGAGCTGCGGCTCGCCACTCACTGCCGCACGATGCATCCGCCTGTGCAGCGGCTTTTGCAGCAATCGGGCCGGCACCTCGCGCAGATCGTCGTAGCCGGCCTGCTGCAGGGAGCGCACCAGAGCCGGTGCCGCCCGCAAGTCGGTAACCGGATACTCGGCGGCCGGCCGCGCGCAGTGCTCGGCAAAGGCGCACAAAGTCGGTGCCAAACACTGCCGGCCGGGCTCGACCGCCGGCTCGCCAGCTGCCAAAGCTTCGTCGAGTTCCCGTACCCAGCCGGGAACTTGGCTCGCTAGCCGCCGCACCTCGGCGGTAACGTCATGTTCGATCCAGATCCCGCGGTAATCACCCCGGTACTCGAAGCGCGGATCCACGGTGGTCACCACCACCGATGGCGGCTGCCAGCCGCATGCTTCGGCAACCCAAAGCTTGAGCGCCAAGGCGTTCAGTCGCCGGGGCGGGCGTACCGATGTCCCCAGCTCTATCATCTTCTCCGGCGTTGCCAGATCGACCGTCACGCGCAAGCCGGCATGCTCGAACACGGCGTTGGCCACCACCGCATCCGGGCGCGCTAGTGCCTGCGCGGTGTGCACGGCAGCGTCGGCGGCAACGGGATTTATCGCGTGCGCCATGGGCCAATGTGCCCGTCGCGCCGGCCCCAGATCCCAGCGCGGCGGGCCAAGTTCCGTGTGTCGGGCAAGGTCCGGGCGCCGACTCTGCAGCCACGCCCTGCGCAGACAGCGTCGGCTGGCAAGCAGTTGCCCCATCATCTTCCCGCACTAACCTCTACGGCGGCCCTTGCGGGCGCGAAGAATGCGCTCTAGCCGGCGGCGGCAAACGCTGCGATTGTCGACCGGCAGGGCAAGACAGGAGAGTATCGTCTGTGGATCAAGTTGCTCGACGCGTGGCCCGGCGGGCAGGTGCCGCCGGGCCACGCGCCTGAGCGCATCCAGGATGGACTGCAGCTGGGCATGCGCCTCAACCGGCCGCCTTGCCAGCGGACTCCACCATCTTCTGCAACTCCCCGCTCTCGTACATCTCAAGAATGATGTCGCAGCCTCCGACCAGCTCGCCATCGATATAGAGCTGAGGAATGGTCGGCCAGTTGCCGAACACTTTGATGCCTTCGCGGATCGCCTGATCCTCCAGCACGTTCACGTACGCGAACTCGCGGCCGCAACCGGCCAGCGCCTGCGACGCGCGCATCGAGAAACCGCACTGCGGGAACTGCGGCGTCCCCTTCATGTACAGAATGATGGGGTTCTCGGTAACCTGCTTGCGGATGATCTCCTGCACATCGCTCATGAAACGTCACCTCGTAGACACTAAGACACGGTTAGCGAGCAGTTTAACGCCCCAGCGGTCTAACAAAAACGACTCTATCGTCCGGGTTATTCGCGCCGCGCGCCAGCCGCCCCGCCCCTAGGGGTAGTGACAACCGCCGGAAGAATAGATTCCCTACCCTTGTAGGCCTGTAGCCGCAACCCCACAGGCACGGTCGGGGAGTGTGCCGCGCTGTCCGCCGCCTCCGGCCGCAGGGGATTTCCCCTATAACTGCACGGTTGAAAAGGGATACCGCGGTGACTAGACTTGTTCCTCCCTTTAATCACCGCCGTAACGGGCTCTTGCCATGGCATAACATGCTCGCGGAGCACGTCGAAAGCGCTTTCCAATCATTAGGTTGGCCAACTTGGCTTAGTCTGGCAAGGAACCGGCAACAAGGAGCAGACGATGAAGCACGAATTACCGCCACTGCCCTACCCGAAGAACGCGCTTGAGCCGCACATGTCTCAGGAGACGCTGGAGTACCACTACGGCAAGCACCACCAGGCGTACGTCGACAAGCTCAATTCTCTGATTCCGGGTACCGAGTACGAGAACATGGACTTGGTGGAGATCATCCGCAAGTCCAGCGGTACTCTGTTCAACCAGGCCGCCCAGGTCTGGAACCACACGTTCTTCTGGAACTGCCTGAGCCCCAACGGCGGCGGCGAGCCGAAGGGCGAGCTCGCGGACGCGATCAACAAGACCTGGGGTTCTTTCGAGAACTTCAAGAAGGAGTTCAGCGAGAGCACCATCAACAACTTCGGGTCCGGCTGGGGCTGGCTGGTGAAGAAGAGCGACGGCAGTCTTGCCATCGTGCAGACCGACGACGCCGAAACCCCGATCCAGAACACCGACAGCACGCCGCTGTTGACCTGCGACATCTGGGAACACGCCTACTACATCGACTACCGCAACGCCCGTCCGAAGTTCCTGGAAGCCTTCTGGAACCTCGTGAACTGGGACTTCGTTGCCGAAAATTTCAAGAAATAAGCGCTTGCCCGCCTCGGGCGGGCTTTTTATAATCGCACAAGGATGGCAGCCCCTCCGGGAGCTGCCTTTCTTGTTTTTGGCGCCTTCATTCGGTGATTCAGGATGTCCGACTCTCTCATGCAAACCTATGCGCGCCAGGATGTAGCCTTCGAGCGCGGCGAAGGCGTTTGGTTATGGGACAGCCGCGGTAAGCGCTACCTCGATGCTCTCTCCGGCATCGCGGTCTGCGGCCTGGGTCACTGCCACCCCCGGGTTACCGCCGCCATCCAGGAGCAGGCCGCAACGCTGCTGCATACGTCCAACATTTTCCGCGTCACGCATCAGGAGCGCTTAGGCGCGCGCCTGTGCCAGCTTGCCGGGATGGACAAGGCTTTCTTCTGTAACTCCGGTACGGAAGCCAACGAGGCGGCCATCAAGCTGGCCCGGCTCTATGGACACCGTCGCGGCATCCAAACGCCCACCATTATCGTCAGCGAAGGCAGCTTTCACGGTCGCACGCTAGGCGCATTGAGCGCCACCGGCAACCGCAAGATCCAGGAGGGCTTCGGTCCGCTGGTAGGCGGCTTCGAGCGCGTCCCTTATAACGATCTGGCCGCTATCGAACGCCTGGCGGACAATGCCGACATCGTCGCGATCCTGGTCGAGCCCATCACCGGGGAAGGCGGTGTGGTCGTACCCGACGCCGATTACCTGCGCGGTTTGCGAGCACTCTGCGACCGCCACGGCTGGCTGCTGATGTTGGATGAGATCCAGACCGGCATGGGCCGCACCGGAGCCTGGTTTGCCTTCCAGCACGCCGGCATCCGGCCTGACGTGCTGACCCTTGCCAAAGGCCTGGGCAACGGTTTTCCCATCGGCGCCTGCCTGGCGGCGGGGGCCGCTGCCGAAGTGTTTCAGGCCGGCCATCACGGCACCACCTTCGGCGGCAATCCGCTTGCCTGCCGCACGGCGCTGGCGGTGATCGAGGCGATAGAGCAGGAAGATCTGCTGAGCCGAGCCGCCGTGCGGGGCGAACAGTTGCTGAGCGCGCTGAAGAGCGCACTGCAGGGCCTGCCCGGCGTGGTCGACATCCGCGGGCGGGGTCTGATGCTCGGCATCGAGCTCGACCGGCCTTGCGGCGAACTGGTTGCCCGAGCGCTGGCACAAGGTTTGATCATCAACGTGACCGCCGGCTCCGTCATTCGGCTGTTGCCGCCGTTGATCATCGGCGAGACGGAGGTCGCGCAGATCGCCGACGGCGTGATCGCGCTGGTTCGCGAATTCCTCGGTACGACGGCGAAGGAGTAAGCAGTATGGCCGTGCGTCACTTTCTCACCCTGCTCGACTTCGAGCCTGCCGAACTGGTCAGACTGATCCAGCGTGCCATCGAGCTCAAGCGGATGCGCGCGGCAGGCGAGCTGCACGAACCGCTGCGCGGGAAAGTGCTGGGCATGGTATTCGAGAAAGCCTCTACCCGTACGCGCGTCTCCTTCGAGGCCGGCATGGCTCAGCTCGGCGGCAGCGCAATTTTCCTTTCGCCGCGCGACAGCCAGCTCGGGCGCGGCGAGCCTATCGAGGATACCGCCCGCGTACTGTCGCGCATGGTCGACGCGGTCATGATCCGTACCTTCGGCCATGACATCGTCGAGCGCTTCGCCGAGTACTCGCAGGTGCCGGTCATCAACGGCCTGACCGACTCTTATCATCCCTGCCAGCTGCTGGCCGACATGCAGACATTCTGGGAGCTGCGCGGTGACATTCGAGGCGCCACCGTGGCCTGGATAGGCGACGGGCACAACATGTGCAATTCCTACATCAACGCGGCTCAGCAGTTCGACTTCAAGCTGCGCATAGCCTCGCCTGAAGGCTATCGTCCAGATCCGGCGCTGGTCGCCGCAGCGGGCGAGCGGGTAACGCTGGTGGACGACGCGCTGGAGGCCGCGGCCGGTGCCGATCTGGTCGTCACCGACGTCTGGGCCAGCATGGGCCAAGAGGAGGAGCATAAGCGCCGTCAACGCGCTTTCGCCGATTACCGCGTCGACGAGCGTGTGATGGCTGCGGCGCACCCCGACGCGCTGTTCATGCATTGCCTGCCCGCACACCGCGGCGAGGAAGTTACCGCTGCGGTCATCGACGGTCCGCAAAGCGTGGTCTGGGACGAGGCGGAGAACCGTCTGCATTCGCAAAAGGCGCTACTAGAGTTTCTGTTATTGCCGCAAGAGTGTTGAAGTGAACATGAACCAGCAGCCATCCCAGGACGAAGAGATTCTGCTGGAACTACGCCGGATTGAATGTCGCCATGACAATGTGCCGGCGGTACGTGCGCTGAGCATGCGCGTACGCCGGGGAAGCCTAGTTTGCTTGCTAGGCCCCAGCGGTTGCGGCAAAACGACCGTACTCAGGGCCATCGCCGGTTTCGAGCCGGTGTACAGCGGTGAAATTCTGTTGCGCGGTGCGCTGATGTCCGCCCCCGGCCATACCGTGCCGCCGGAACGGCGCCGGTTGGGCATGGTCTTCCAGGACTATGCGCTGTTCCCCCACCTGAACGTATACGACAACATTTGCTTCGGGCTGCGCAGCCTGTCGGCACGCGACCGGCGACGGCGCGCCGACGAGCTGCTCGAGCTGGTGGATTTGGCCGGCCTGGGCGAACGTTTCCCCCATGAGTTGTCGGGCGGCCAGCAGCAGCGCGTAGCCCTGGCGCGCGCGTTGGCACCGCGCCCGGAGCTGATCCTGCTGGACGAGCCGTTCTCCAGCCTGGATGTAGAGCTGCGCGAGCGGCTGGGCATACAGATGCACGAAATCCTCAAGAGCCAAGGCATCACCGGCGTGCTGGTCACTCACGATCAGCGCGAAGCCTTCGCCATGGCAGATGAAATCGGCATCATGCGGGGCGGGCGCATTATTCAATGGGATACGCCCTACAACCTGTATCACGAGCCCGTGGATCGTTTCGTAGCCGACTTCATCGGCCAGGGCCGTTTCATCCTCGGACGTCTTGTCGATCACGACACCTTGGATACCGACGTAGGGATGATCAAAGGTAACCGCACCTATGGCTGGGAGGCCGGGACGATGGTAGACGTGCTACTGCGGCCGGACGACGTGCAACCGGATCCCGACTCCAACTTGCGTGCGCGCATCGTGAAGAAAGCCTTCAACGGCCCGCAGATTCTCTACACGCTGCAGCTCGCCAGCGGAACGGAGATCCTGGCGCTGTTCCCCAGTCACATGGATTTCCCGCCTGGCGAGGAAGTCGGCATCGCCATCGACGCCAAGCACCTGATCGCTTTCCCGCGGCAGCAGGCTTAAGCGCTTCTCTACGCGGTCACCACAACGGCACTCGCGTTGTCGCAGTAGCGGCCGCTCGCCAGCCTATCTCATAACGGCATGGCGCACGCCGCAGAGCGCTAGAACAGATACTCGAACACCGTACGCAAGTAATCGAGTTCACGGGACACGCTCAGCGCCAGCATCAGCTTTATGCGTGCCTTGGCAGGCGACAGCCCCTGAGCGAGGATAGCGCCCGCCTCCACCAGCCGCCTCCCACCGCCTGGATAGCCGTATAGATCCAGCGCCGTACCGGCCGGACAGCGCGAGGCCAGCACCACCGGCACTCCGGCGGCCACGGTTTCGGCCACAGCGGACTGCCACTGCGGCGGGAGATTACCGGCACCCAGCGCTTCTATGACAATCCCCGACGCGCCACCCGCCACCGCCGCGTGCAGCAATTCAGGGCCAAGCCCCAGCGCCGCGGTGACGATAGGCACGTTGTCGCACACCCCGGATGCGGGCAGCGTTTGTCGCAGCAACGGGCGATGGAAGAACACTACGCGCTTTCTGGCCGGCAGCACACAACCCAGCGGGCCACGCCCTGGCGCCTGGAACGTTGCCGCATCCAACGTATGCGTCTTCATCACGTCTACCGCGGCGAAGATCCGATCGCCGGCCACTACCAATACGCCCATACCGCGCGCTTGTTCGGCCGCAGCCGTGATCAAGGCGCCGAACAGGTTGCGCGGTCCATCCGCGCTCAAGTCGGCATTGTCGCGCATGGCCGCCGTGTACACCACGGGCTTATCGGTACGCAGCAGCAGATCGAGCATGAAGCTCGCTTCCTCCAGAGTATCCGTTCCCTGCGTGACGACTGCACCATCGTAACCGCCCTCGTCCAGCGCAGCTTCCACCTGCCGGGCGAGCTCGAACACCATGGAAGGCGTTAGCTGGGGACCGCCCACCAATGAGAACTCCACCACATCCACCGTTGCCACGTTCTCCAGCTGCAGGTACTGCCGCAACAGATCGGCGCCGCGTAGCACCGGCACCGCCGCTCCGGTGGCATCGGGACGCATGGAGATGGTGCCGCCGGTGGCGAACAAGACCAGACGTTTGGGCGATGACATAGGCTGTGATCTCGAGTAAGCGCGAAGCAATAAGCGAAGATTGTGGAGCCAATGCGGCTAGATCGGATGCGGCACCAGCTCCCAATCGTCGGGAGCGCGCATCAGCAAGCTTTTGAATTCGCGCCGAATCTGGCCGGCAGCCTGCAACGCACGCATGAACTCGGCCGGACCGTAAGGTTCGCCGTACAGTTCCAGAAAAGCAGCGTCGCGCTCGGCCAGCCATGCAAGACGTTCGATAAGAAAGGGATTGTCGAACGGCGAGGGCCCGTCCACGGCGAATCGCAGGCACAACCGCAGCCTGTCGTCTCGGAACACATCCTCGGCGAATGCCTCCCGCAGCGCCGGCAGCAGCGCGCTCAGCGAACCGCCCAGGCGCACATGATCGTGAGCGATGGCAGCGACATGCGCAGGAACAGTTGCCATGAAATCCTCCGTCCAACGGACTTCGTAGCATAGTGCCCCCTCGCCGACAACGGAAGCGGGGACGCGGCCCCCCCGCACGGCTACGGATTTTCTTGCGGCTTGCTCACCCCTACCTGCTCTTCCATCTGCTCGTAGGAGATGTGGCGCACATCCTTCCCTTTGACAAAATAGATGACGTACTCGCAGATGTTGCGGGCGCGATCGCCAATACGCTCCAGCGAGCGCGCCGCCCAGATCAGGCTCATCAGCTGCGGGATGGACTGCGGGTCGCGCATCATCTCTTCGTTCAGCCCGCGCATCACGATCTCGTATTGACGGTCGGCCTGAATGTCCTCCTTGGCGACGATCAAGGCATGTTCGGCGTTCATACGCGCAAACGCATCCAGCGCCCCGCGCAACATCACCCGCACGTGATTGCCCAAGTACTCGAGCTCCGTTATCACGGTATCCGGGCGGGCGTCGGTGGACAGGCGCAATGCCATGCGTCCGATGCGCTTAGCCTCGTCGCCGATGCGCTCCATATCGGTGATGGCCTTGATCACGGCGATCACCAGACGCAGGTCGCTGGCCGCCGGATGCCGGCGCGCGATGATATGCACACAATCGTTGTCCAGCGCCACCTCGGCCGTATTGACGTCCACATCGGCCATCACAGCACGCTCGGCACGTTCGATGTCGCCCTCGACCAGCCCCGCCAGCGCATCGGCCAATTGCCGCTCGATGAGCCCTCCCATGGCCATCACGCGATTGACGATGTCTTCCAGCTCGGCGTTGAACTGCTTGGAGATATGCTGCGTAAAGTGCGATTTGTCTATCATCGGAGCTCTCGCGCTTAGCCGTAACGGCCCGTGATGTAGTCTTCGGTTTGTTTCTTCGCCGGTCTGGTGAACACCGTATCGGTGTCGCCGAATTCGACCAGCTCGCCCAAGTACATAAAGGCCGTGTAATCCGAGACGCGCGCCGCCTGCTGCATGTTGTGGGTAACGATAGCGATCGTGTAATCCTTCTTCAGCTCGTGGATGAGCTCTTCGATGAACCCTGTGGAGATGGGGTCCAGCGCCGAGGTCGGCTCGTCGAGCAGCAGCACCTCGGGCTTCACGGCTATGGCCCGGGCGATGCACAGCCGCTGCTGCTGACCACCGGACAATCCGGTACCACTCTGGCGCAGCTTATCCTTGACCTCTTTCCACAACGCGGCCTTGGTCAGCGCCCATTCCACCCGCTCGTCCATCTCCCGGCGGCTAAGCCGCTCGTACAGCTTTACACCGAAAGCGATATTGTCGTAGATCGACATAGGGAACGGGGTCGGCTGCTGAAACACCATGCCGATACGCTTGCGCAGCAGATTCGGATCCACCTTATTGGAAAGGATGTCCTCCCCGTCGACCATGATCTGGCCTTCCGCGCGCTGACCGGGATACAGCTCGAAAATGCGGTTGAAGGTGCGCAACAGCGTCGACTTCCCGCACCCGGACGGACCGATGAACGCAGTAACCTTTCCCTTCGGAATTTGCAGGTTGATAGCGTTCAGGGCGCGGGTCTTCCCGTAATAGAAACTGAGATTGCGCACGTCCAGCTTGGGCATCACAGGCTCGTCCCGACCCAGGCGCGCGCTGCGCAGGCCACTGAGCGAAACGCCACGACCGTAGTCGCTGCTCGGAACATTCGCGCTCGCATTACTCATGATCAGTTAACCCCTTTTTGTCGCGACAATACCCGCGCAATGATGCTGAGCACGAGCACGCTGAAGGTGATCAGCAACGCGCCGGCCCAGGCAAGCTCCTGCCAATCCGAATACGGACTCATCGCGAACTGGTAGATCGTTACCGGCAGGTTGGCCATTGGCCGCGCCATGTCCGTGCTCCAAAACTGGTTATTCAAGGCAGTGAACAGCAACGGCGCCGTCTCGCCGGAGATGCGCGCGATTGCCAGCAGCACGCCGGTAACGATACCGGCGCGGGCCGCGCGGTAGCTGACCTTGACGATAACCACCCACTGCGGCGCGCCCAGCGCTACCGCCGCCTCGCGCATGCGGCTGGGCACCAGCCCCAGAATGTTCTCGGTAGTACGCACCACCACCGGCAGCGCGATCACGGCCAGCGCCACAGCCCCAGCCCAGCCGGAGAAGCGGCCCATGCTGATCACCATCACTCCGAAAACGAACAGCCCGATGATGATGGAAGGCGCGCTCAGCAAGACGTCGTTAATGAAGCGAATGAAGTGCGTGATCTTGCTGTAGCGGCCGTACTCGGCCAGGTAGGTACCGGCCAGAATGCCGATCGGTGTGCCTATGGCTATCCCGGCCCCCGTCAGCAGCAGACTGCCGATAATCGCATTGGCCAGCCCCCCGCTGCCGCCCGGAGGCGGCGTGCGCTCGGTGAATACACTCCAGTCCAACGCGGCGAAGCCTTGTTGAAACAGCGTGACCAGAATCCAGCCCAGCCAGAACAGCCCGAATCCCATGGTCAGTACCGCCATGCTCAGATTGAAGGCGTTGACCAGGCGCCGGCGCCGGTACAGCGACATGTTCATGCGTTAACCCCCTCGCGGCGCTTGAGGCGCAACAGCAGCAGCCGCGCCAGCACCAGAACGGTAAAGGTAAGCAGGAAAAGAATCAGACCCAGCGACATCAAGGAGGCGATGTGCATCGGGCTATCGGACTCGGCGAACTCGTTGGCCAGCGTGGCCGAGATCGTCGTGCCGGGCATGAACAACGAGGGATCGATGCGGTGCGCATTGCCGATCACGAATGTCACCGCCATGGTCTCGCCTAGCGCCCTGCCAAGCCCCAACATGATGCCGCCGATCACGCCGACCTTGGTGTACGGCAGCACAATGTGTCGCACCACCTCCCAGGTAGTGGCGCCAAGCGCGTAGGAGGATTCTTTCAGCACCGGCGGCACGATCTCGAACACGTCGCGCATCACCGCGGTGATGAAAGGAATCACCATGATCGCCAGGATCAGGCCCGCCGTGAACATGCCGATGCCCAGCGGCGCCCCCTCGAACAAGAAACCGATCCCGGGCAAGCCGCTCAAGTTATCGATCAGCCAAGGCTGCACGTTATCGCCGAACCAGGGTGCGAAGACGAATAAACCCCACATTCCGTAGATAATGCTGGGAATACCGGCCAGCAATTCGATGGCTATTCCCAGCGGGCGGCGCAGCAGCCGTGGCGAAAGCTCGGTAATGAACACGGCGATCCCGAAACTCACCGGTACTGCGATTACCAGCGCGATGAGGGAGGTCACGACAGTGCCATAAAGCGGCCCCAACGCGCCGAACTGCTGCGTGACCGGGTTCCACATTTCGGTGAACAGGAAGCTCAGCCCGAAATGCTGCAGCGCCGGCCACGCGCCGATAACCAGCGAGCCGATCACACCCAGCAATATGGCCAGCACCAGCCAGGCCGCCAGCCGGGTCGCGTTCGCAAAAAGAAAATCGGCCCATCCGGACCGACGCGGCTGCTCTACGGTCGCCGCTTCTACTGGCTGGCCAATGGAAATGGATTCCTGCACGACCGTGTTCACGAGCACCTCATGGGCTATAACTCACAAATCCAGGGGCCGGCTCATTGGAACCGGCCCTTCGCTTGGCCGCCCTCAGAGCAGGGGCTGGCCGTTGGGGCCAGTGATCTGCTGGCGCCACATCGTCTTGATGTAATCGATGGTTTCCTTGGGCATCGGCACGTAGTGCAGCTCCTCGGCCATCCGGCCACCGTTATCGAAGGCCCAAGAGAAGAACTTCAGCGCCTCCCGGGCAGCGTCCGGATTCTGCGGCTGCTTGTGCATCAGAATGAAAGTGGCCGCAGTGATCGGCCAGCTCTTCTCGCCCGGCTGGTCGGTCAGCAGCAGCGACATGCCCGGCGCGTTCTGCCAGTCGGCTCCCTGCGCCGCGGCCTGGAAGTATTCCGAATCCGGCTGCACCCACTGGCCCTCGCGGTTACGCAGCTGCACATGCGAGAGCTTGTTCTGCAGCGCATAAGCGTACTCGACGTAGCCTATGCCGCCGTTCACGCGCGAGACATACGAGGAGACGCCCTCGTTACCGCGGCCGCTGACGCCCGTTGGCCAAGAGACCGCCGTGCCTTTACCCACCTGCTCCCTGAACTCGCTGCTGACCTTGGAGAGGAAGTCGGTGAACACGAAAGTAGTTCCCGAACCGTCCGAGCGGTATACGGTGGTAATCCGCTGCGACGGCAGCTGCAGATTCGGGTTCAGTCGCTGAATGGCCGGATCGTTCCAGGTCGTGATCTTGCCCAGGAAGATATCGGCCAGGACCTCATTGGACAGACGCAGCTGGCCCGGCTGCACGCCCTGAATATTGACTACCGGCACCACCCCGCCCATGACCATGGGCCATTGCACCAGACCGGCCTCTTCCAACTCCTCGGGGGGCAACGGTGCATCGGTAGCGCCGAACACTATGGTGCGAGCTTTGATCTGACGAATACCGCCGCCGGAACCGATAGACTGGTAATTCACCTGAACTCCAGTCGCCTGATGATAGGCTTCGGCCCACTTAGCGTAGATCGGATAAGGGAAGCTGGCGCCGGCACCGTCTACGGTCTGCGCCAGTGCGCTGCCGGCGGTCGTAGCGAGCGTAAGGCCTATGGCCGCCGCCTTGATGGTCTTGAACATGGATGGACTCCTGTTGCTTGCCGCGCAGTGTAAGTGCGGTTTATGACAATTCCGTTACAACGACGCATACCGCATTGAGGAAAATGTCACGCAGCCTAGCGGTACTAGTCGCTGTCGGCAGGAGTATCCGGGAGAGGGTTGACAGAAAAATGTCAGAATTATGACCGTCCGATGACAGCCGCTAGCGCACGGTTACGGGCAATGGTCACGGCATGGAGCGGACCTG